>JASJCT010000022.1:52500-225742 GCA_030065855.1 Myxococcota bacterium | reverse complement strand
GAGGCAAACAGGACGAGCACCAGTACCTCGACCAGGCCGACGACCAAGCCCCCGATTCCACCGGCAATGCCCCAAGACCTGTCCTCTGAGACATTTTTTTCGGGGTAATTCCTAGCAGTACTAAACAGGCCCGAAAACGTTTCGGACATCGATGCAGTGGTCAATTTTATGCATAAAGTCATCCGCCGATTGAAGTCAGAGATTCCTGGAGTTCGGATCCGTGTGCGCCAAGACTCTGCATTTTTCGACGACAAGTTGCTAAGAATGTACGAGTCAGAGAGTTTCAAGTATGTGATGGTTGCGAAAATATACGAAGACCTTGCTCTCAACGTGAAGAATCGCAAGGGCTGGATCGAGATTCTAGATGGAGTAGACGCCTTCGAGTTAAGTTGGGAGATGAAGAGCTGGTCAGAGGCTAGGGATTTTGTGGCCTATCGTTTTCGCCTAAGCAACAAGGAGATAGCCAAGCACAAAGGATAGCAGCTCGAACTGTTCCAGCCGAACGACCAGGAATATCGGTACATGCTGTTTTGCCTCAACTTCGAGCACGGAGAAATGCCGATGGAAGAAATGCATACTTTCTATGCCGGGCGGGGCGGTCAAGAGAAAGACATCGGCGAATTGAAGAGTGGTTTCTTATTCGACGTATTGCTGTCTCGGAAGTACAGTGCCAACGGTGTATGGCAGCAGCTTTCCCTTCTTGCCCACGCCCTATGGTCGGATTTGCGACCGAGGTGATATGCGGTACAAGGCGTCGCGATGCCACGAAAAAAGTCACACGACTCTTCGCGACGAGAACCTCGCAGAGTTTGCGGTTCCCGTACATCTACGTACCCGGGCATACGGTCAACGAATCTGGCCTGCGACTTCCGGAATCATGCGCTCGCATCTAAGACTGGGATCAATTCAAATCGAGAATTCAGAAGATCAGGACGCTGCGGGAACGGGAAAAACGCAGTCTTAGGGCGTAGTTTTCGAAACTTTTAGGTACAAGTAGCTTTTCTATCAAAAAAAATAAAAAAAGGGTTGACTCTCAATACGTAAGTAGCCTATGAGATATTTACTGTGAAAATTATATCTTTTGTAAGGGGTTAGAATTTGAAGAGAAGCTCGAAAAAAGATTGATAGCACTCAAGTAGTGTTGGCATTCAGGTTCAGTGTGATGACGGTAGAACGTACATGCTCGTCTTCACAGATGCATTTTTTTAAGGAGTCGCAAAGTAGACAGATTCTGTTTAGCTTTGCAGTAGTGTAATTAATGGTTCAAGAACAGTACATATACCCTCCGGATCTGTTTTGTAGCGAAGGAGAATCACTTGTCTCTTCATGGAGCTGCGTTCGAGTACGTCCCAGATGGGAGAAGAAGGCGGCTCGAATCATGCATGCCCAGCGGATAAAATATTACATGCCAACTATATATAGAACCACGTGTAGCGGAAGAAAATCCCGTACCACCTCGAATCCTCTTTTCCCGGGATATATTTTTGTTAAAGGGATCTGTAGTAAACAGTCGCTCAAAGAGTCGGGATGCGTATTGCAGGTTATAAGAGCAACGACGAAGTTGGAGGAGGAATTATTAGATCATCAGATAAGAGACGTATGGAGTCTTACAAATAACGGTACTGCACTGACAATTGAGACAGATTTTAAGCTTGGTGAAACAGTTAAGATTTTATCCGGATCACTGACAGGTGTATCCGGGACAATAATACACATAGGAAAAGCTAGGAAGCTAACGGTGTGGGTAGATATGCTTGGAGTAGGCGTTTCCGTAGTTCTAAGCGCCGAAACGGATCTACAAAGGCTTGATTCATCCGTAGCTAGCAGGTAACGTTTAACATTTTTCTAAAACATGACCTCTCTGGTGCGCAGTAGTGCGGCATCAGCAGCCTGCGGCGTGTTTAAAATAAACTTAAAGTACGAAATGTTCTCTTTTTGAAATACAGGAAAAGACTACCAAACTCGGCAGTGAGGAAAAAAATGTCGACAGATAGAAGCTTTATACTTGAAAACATTGGCAGAACTCCTCTGATTAATATTCGAACGCTAGGTAATGGGAATATTTTTGCGAAGGCTGAAATGCTGAATCCCGGTGGCTCCATTAAAGATCGGATAGCCAAGTATATGATTGAAAAAGCTGAAGCTAGTGGTCTTCTTAAACCAAGTGGAACCATTATCGAGGCGACTTCTGGCAATACCGGAATAGGTCTATCCTTTGTTGGTTGTCAAAAAGGCTACCAGGTCAAGCTGGTCATGCCAGAAAATATGAGCACTGAGCGTAAAAAAATCATTTCTGCGTTTGGTGGTGAGTGTATCCTCACTCCTGCGGAAGATTCTTTGGAAGGTGCCCTTAAAAAACTATGGTCGTTGAAAGAAGAAATTCAAGACGCGTGGATCCCGCAACAGTTCGAAAACCCACATAACCCAGAAACGCATTATCTTTTCACTGGCCCAGAAATACTGGAACAAGTGAATGGAGAGCTAGATTCTTTTGTTATGGGAGTCGGATCTGGGGGAACCCTTGCAGGTGTGGGTCGCTATCTAAAAGAAAAGCGCCCGAATATCCGCATTGTTGCGGTAGAGCCGAAAAACGTTTCAGCGCTGTTGGGGCATGAACCAGGTCTTCATCAGATACAAGGTATCGGTGATGGTTTTGTGCCCACAGTTTTGGATACGACAATTCTCAACCATGTTGTGGAAGTTACAGACGAAGAAGCGCTTGAAGTCACACGTAGGCTCATGCGTCAAGAGGGCCTTTTAGTCGGCACTTCATCCGGGGCGAATGTCTACGCTGCAATGAAGGAGGCCGCTTTTTTAGGCCCCAAATCAAAAGTCGTGACGATTCTGCCGGATCGTGCTGAACGCTATTTTTCAACATCGCTAATGTAGAGAACTGTGCATCCAACGAGACTTGTCTGTTTATAATATTTACAAATTAGAACGTAGAACGATCACCTTTACTTAGGACTTAAACAAAAGACAAAAGAGCAGGCAAGATTGCTCTCCCATTGGTGGCCAGCTCTTTAGTTCATTTCGCGAGATTATCGTACAGATCTTGAATTGTATGTTCCTTAAACAGGAGTTTAAGAGACAACGCTACACAGAGGGGAGCTGAGCTAGTAACAGTGGGAGTTTGGCTGTCTAGCGGCTATAAGCCCCCCTTATAGAGATGCACGATAAGCGAGTGCCGATAGGACTTCGATTTTTCTGTTGATAACCTAGGTGGAACTGTTCTATCTTGACTGAAAAGTAGCAAAAATAACAGAGAAGCGATTTGGCTTGATGCGTATTCCGGTCAAAATCGATCAACGATTCCGAATGAAGTCGATCACCGAATCCGGTGAAAACGATCACGAATTCCGGAACAAGCGATCGGCATCGTCCGGATTCAGCAATCGGCTTCACCGGATTACGCACTTGATAAGCATTGATAGCCAGTAGAGCTATAAGCTAGCAAGGATCTTTGGGGTTTTAGAGGTAGATAACATAATAAATTAGTATAATAATTTCAAAATACTAGAAAAGCATAAATGGCAGTATCTTTCTGTCGTTAATACGATTGTGGAAGAAGAAATAGGGTAACAAACATCCAGCCCAGTGAGATTAAGCAAAATGAATATGGATACAAATGTCAAATTTCGTACTAGTTTTTCGAACATTATCGATTTAATGAGTCAGAGAGCGGAAATACATCCAGATAGGACAGCGGTTGTGTTTTTGCAAGACGGTGAGATTGAAGCAGGTAAACTTAATTACGGTCAACTGGATTTGAAATCGCGTATTCTCGCGGCTCAAATTCGAACGCGTGTTGAAGAACGAGACAGAGTGCTCATTGCGTGTCCTAGCGGGATTGAATATGTAATCTCCTTTTTTGGGTGCTTGTACGCAGGAACCGTCGCAATACCGGCTTATCCTCCGCAGCTCAACAAACAGAATCAACACACAAGTCGATTGAAGAATATAATAATCGATGCTCAGCCAAGGGTAATCCTTACAACCCAGGCATATTTGAAAAAAGTAAGTGCGTGGATAGAGCGTGAATTCGAAGAAAGCTCACGCCCGGAAATTTTTGTTGTACCTGATATAGATTCTCTCGAGTCGGTTCCATTTAGTTTTTTGAAGCCGGCTTTTAATGATAACGATGCGGCGTATCTTCAGTACACATCTGGCTCAACCGGTCTTCCCAAAGGAGCTGTAATTACTCATCGTAACTTGATGATGAACAACGAAATGATAGGAAACCGTATTAAACTCCCTGAAGGCTCAACCCAGATATTGTGGATGCCGCTCTATCATGACATGGGGTTGGTATTTGGGATTACTCATTCTATCTACAACGGTTCAACGACAGTCATGATTCCACCAGTAGTATTTCTTCAAAAGCCATTTTGTCTATTGTGGGCAATCTCAAAATATAGAGCAGTCGCATGCGGTGGCCCCAATTTTGGATACGAGTTATGTCTAGAAAAAATTGATGAACAACAAAAAACAACAATAGATTTAAGTAGTTGGATATTTGCTTACAATGGCGCAGAGCCGGTTCGAGCAGACACTATAGATCGCTTTTCTGAAGAATTCAAAACGTGTGGTTTCAAAAGAACTGCATTCGCGCCGAGTTACGGTATGGCCGAAGCGACTTTGGGGATTTCTATTTGTCGAATGCCGGATGAGCCCCTAATACGATATTTCAACACAGAGGCTCTTAAGCTGGGAGAAGCAATTCCAGAAGAAAATAAAGAATTGGGTCAACCCTTAGTAGGCTGCGGTCCGATGTTAATCGAAGAGAATGTCGCGATTGTCGATCCCGTATCGTTTGAGCTATGCGCAGAGAGCGAAATAGGGGAAATATGGGTAGCGGGCAAACATATCGCGCACGGCTACTGGAACAAGAAAAAGGAGACCAAGGAGACGTTCCAAGCATCCATTCTAAATGGAAAAGACAAATCATTTTTACGTACCGGAGACATGGGGTTTGTTTATTCGGACCAGCTCTTTGTTACAGGCCGTCTAAAAGATATGATAATTATCCATGGTGTAAATTTTTATCCACAGGATATTGAGGCCACAGTAGAAAAAGCACATCATGCGCTTCAGCGTGGCGGAAGTGCTGCATTTAGCATCGAACGCGACGGCGTAGAAAAGCCAGTAGTTGTCCAGGAGGTCAAACGCAGTCAGATACGAAAAATAAATACGAGCGAAGTATTCCGTGACATAAGCAACGCGGTTGCATCCGCACACGGCTTCAAGGTTTTCGATATCGTTCTATTAAAGACAGCAGCACTTCCCAAAACTACAAGCGGGAAGGTGCGACGCAGGGAGTGTAAAAATCGTTATTTGAAAATGGAGCTTCGGGAGATAGCGAGATATCTCGAAAACAAAAAAGAATACCGAAATCCTGACATAACCCAGGAAAGAGAAAAAGTTACAGTCTTAAATACAACGCTTAATTATACAAGGAATGAAATAGAAAAATTCTTACTGAAACAGATTTCAAAAAAATCAAAATTGAAGCTTAATAGAATTGATGTCAAGGATTCTTTTGCTCACTACGGTATTGATTCAGTCGCTGCAGCTGAGCTATCAAGCGAGCTGGAAAAGTGGCTGAATCGCTCGTTGGATCCGACAATAGTATATGATTACCCAAATATTGCTGCGCTTTCATCGTATCTCGCAAGTAGTAGCTCGATAATCCGAAGCCAAAAGAGTGAAATGACCTTGGCTGAAGAAGGAATAGCCGTAGTTGGAATTGGGTGTCGTTTTCCTGGAAACGTTAGTAATCCAGATGAATACTGGAATTTTTTAAGCAATGGAAAAGATGCGATTACAGAGGTACCTCCGGAACGTTGGAAAATAGAAAAATATTATAACAAACAGGCCGGTACGCCTGGGAAAATGAACACACGTTTCGGTGGATTTTTGAAAGAAGTCGATCTTTTTGATGCAGAGGTATTCGGTATTTCTCCCAAGGAAGCGTCAAACATGGATCCTCAACAACGTCTATTGTTGGAAGTCACATGGGAGGCTTTGGAGCACGCACATATCCCGCACTCGACATTACGAGGAACTCAAACCGGTGTTTTTGTTGGGATTTGCACAAGTGACTACGATAGAGTGCAGTCTAGACAAGACAGCGCGCTAAATGAATACTTTGGCACAGGCAATGCTCTGAGCATTGCTGCAAATAGACTTTCGTATGTGTTCGATTTTTGCGGCCCAAGTTGGGCCGTGGACTCTGCGTGCTCATCATCCCTCGTTGCAGTTCACAACGCTTGCAGAAGCCTGGAGTCAGGTGAAAGTGACATCGCCTTGGCGGGCGGAGTGAATCTAATACTATCACCTGACATAACGATAGCTTTGTCTCAAGCCAAAATGATGGCACCGGATGGACGTTGCAAAACATTTGATGAAAGGGCTGACGGCTATGTGCGCAGTGAAGGCTGCGGCATGATTGTTCTTCAACGTGTCAGTGATGCATTGAAACGTAAGAGCAAAATTCTGGCCATCATTAGAGGCTCGGCCGTCAACCAGGATGGTCACAGCAATGGTTTGACTGCACCAAATGGCGAATCTCAAAAGGCAGTTATACGCAGAGCTTTGAGCAACGCCGGAGTAACTTCGGATCAAATTAGTTATTTTGAGACACACGGCACAGGTACAAAGTTAGGTGATCCAATTGAAGTTAATGCGTTAAAAGATATTGTTGACGAAAACAATGATCGCCATTCCCCCTGTTACCTGGGATCAGTAAAAACAAATCTTGGTCACTTAGAGGCTGCAGCCGGTATAGCTGCTCTAATCAAGGTTGTTCTATGTATGCAAAACAAAAAGCTTGTCCCAAGTCTACATCTTACAAAATTGAATCCATTTATAAATCTGGATCATTCAACTATGGAAATACCGACTGATTTAAAAGAATGGAATGGGAACGGGGAACCGCTATCGGCCGGGATTAGTTCTTTTGGTTTCGGCGGAACCAATGCTCATATCGTTTTGCAGGATTACTCAAAAGATTCGTCAGTCGAGAGTGACGGCATCAGTAATAGGGATAGAGGGGAAGGTGCTCTTTTTGTTCTTTCCGCCCATAGTCAAGAAGCACTGAGACAGAACGCTGATGTCTGCGCGTCGTTTATTCAGAGTACTGACGAAAAAATATCCACACAAGAGATTTGTCATTCCGCCGTGTTAGGCAAAAATCATTTACAGGAACGCTTGGCTGTCCCTGTGAAAAGTAAACTTCAGCTAATCGATGAACTAAGCAGATTCGGGAGAGGTGGTGAGTCAAGAAGAGCTGTTTGGGGAAGTGTCACAGAAAATGATAACCCACAGATCGCTTTTATATTTACCGGGCAGGGTTCTCAATATGCAGAAATGGGAATGGAGCTATATAAAACTCAGCCGATTTTTAGAGATATCATAGACATTTGTGATAATACCTTGGCCAATGAGCTTCCCAAGAGCATACTGACTGTATTGAAGCAAAGGAGTAAAGGAGATTCTGACCTTGATAACACATTATATACGCAACCTGCGTTGTTCGCATTGGAAGTTGCGCTATCAACCCTCTGGAAAAGCTGGGGGGTAGAACCCGATATTTTGCTAGGACATAGTGTGGGGGAGTATTCAGCAGCATGCATAGCAGGAGTTTTTGATGTTGAAACCGGTATAAAGATTATTGCCAAACGAGCCGAATTAATGAGCGATCTTCCTTCCAGGGGAGTGATGTACGCGGTCACAGCGCCATTGGAAGTCGTAGAAAAAACTATTGGCAGGCGGTCGAAAACTGTTGATATTGCAGCCATTAATGGGGAATCGAGTCTTGTATTATCGGGAGAAGAGTTGGGGGTTAAGGATTTGGCGTGGGAATTAGAATCAAGCGGTTACAATACCAAAAAGCTGACCGTATCTCACGCGTTTCATTCGCATTTGATGGAACCAATAATGAATGAATTTGGCGATTTCATTCAAAAATATAAACTTAGAGCTCCAAAGGTCAAACTAATATCTAATGTGCACGGACAGATAGCCGGAGATGAAATTGCCACTGTCGACTATTGGGTGGATCACGTGAGGAAGCCTGTAATGTATTACCGCGGCATCAAAACGCTCAAAAAAAGTGGGTGTGAGATCTATGTTGAAGTTGGTCCTCAACCGATTCTCCTAGAGATGGCACGGCCGATACTGGGTACTTTTGAAAGCATCCCAAGTATGAGAAAAGCCACATCAGCTGTATTACAGATGTACGAAGGCCTTGGCAAACTCTATGTTCGTGGGGTCTCAGTTGACTTGAGAAAGATTTTTACGCAACTTAAGCAACCTGAAGTCTGCTTGCCAAGATATAGGTTCCAGAGACTTAAGTACTGGTTTGATCAGGCCGCTACAACTTCTCAGCCCGTAAGAACAACAGATTTTAGAGGCCTGACTTGCCATATGAAGAACTGTCTGTCCCTAATGGCTGAATCTGAAAAGGAAAGATACGAACTACAACCAGATCAGAACGACCTGAATTTTTTAAAAAATCATGCAATATCAGGCAATGTTTTGATGCCGGCCGCGGGATTTTTGTATCTATTGAGCGAATCTTCAATCTCAGTGTTCGATTCAAGTAAGTTGTGTTTCGATAATATTGCGATTGAACAACCTTTGCTTTTTAACGATAACTCGAATTATAGATTACAGATCGTATATTCGAATGAGGGAAATAAAAAACGTGTCGTTTCCCTTTACAGTAACAACACGAACAACATTGAGAATAAGAGCTCCTGGCAATTGCACGTGTCTGCTTTTGCGATACCTTATGAAGAAGCGGGGAACTCTGACAGAGTGAGTATCGAGCAAATAATTGAAAATATGTCGCAGGAGATGTCAGTAAAGAAATTCTATGCAGAACTACATAAAATCGGTTTTAATTATGGACCAAATTTTCGAATGATTAAACGAATATGGAGTGGGCACGATGAGTCGGTAAGTTGCATTTCTCTTAAGAAGATTGAAAACCCGAGTAATTTTGAAAGTTACACAACAATAGTGGACAGTTGCTTTCAGACGTTAGCGGCGTCCATTCAGAGGCAAAAAAACATCGGCCTCTATGTACCCATGTCTATGGGCCGATATCAACAGTATCGTCGATTTGAAGAAACCAATTTCTGGGCACATTGCCGGATCGCTCCCAATGATAAAGCCTTAGAAGATGGTGACTACGACCCTGCTGTTATTGTTGCTAATATAGCAATATACGATGAATTCGGAGAGATATTTGCCAGCATAGATGATCTAAAACTTCGGAAATTATCAAAGGATTTTCTTGCTAAAAAACGAACAGTTACTAATAACGATGCTTTCCATTTATTAAAATGGATTGAATCTAAAATAGTTTCAGGGGGTAACAATAGAAAGAAACAAAAAGAAAAAAGGGATAGAAAGGCTACCTCCTGGTTGATTTTCGCTGACAAAAAAGGTGTAGGAAGTGATCTGTCAAAAATAATTAAGGACAAAGATGAAAAGGTCCATCTATTTTACAAAGATAAAGAAGAAATAAACAGTGTTTCTAGAAAATCTAAAAATAGAAGCTTCTGGTCCGGTACTATAAAGTCTACTATTGATACAGAACTCGACTCGACTGCAGCAATTAGAAAAATAGTCTATCTTTGGGGTCTGGATATTGAACATTCTGAGGTGGAAAATGGAGAAAGTGCATTCGCTGCGACTTTGAGCATTTGCAGTGATGTGCTGTTTTTAGTCAAGGAATTGACTGCAAGATCCATCGAAAGCAAGATTCAATTGTCAATAGTCACGAACTCGGCGGTTGCCTTTCAGCTTGAGAAAAGTTTTCCTTTGCCCGTACATGCAAGTCTTTGGGGTCTAGGGCGAACTATTTCAGTCGAACATCCAGAATTAAATGTGAGAATGATTGATATCCTCAAACAGACAGATGCAATTATGCTTTATGAAGAGCTTGACCATGATTCGAATGAAGGCCAAGTACTTCTAAGAGAAAAAGGTCGAGGCCGTTATGTTGGTCGATTGACTAACAGTGTAGAGCTAGATTTAATCGATAAAAATGATACGGGTGTAATTAAAGATGCGTCTTATCTGATAAGTGGTGGAGTAGGTGGCTTGGGAGCTCTGGTTGCTGAAAGACTTGCAGCGAATGGAGCTCGCAACCTCATACTAATAGGAAGATCCAATCCAAATGAGAAAGTTCAGGAACGGGTAAAAATACTAAGAGAAAAAGGTATACAGCTAGCTGTTAGAAAAGGAGACATTACTTCGCAACGAGAGGTTAACAGCATTATTAGTGAAGCAAGATGTTCTATGCCGCCAATTAAAGGAGTAATTCACGCAGCTGGTGTTCTCGATGATGGCGTTTTGACAAGACTTTCGACTGACCAAATGAAAACAGTTTTAGCTCCAAAACTGTTGGGTGCCTATTGCTTACATGAAGCAACCAAGAACCTATCGTTAGATTTCTTTGTAATGTTTTCTTCTTTGGCTTCTTTAATAGGTTCACCAGGACAGGGAAACTACGCCGCAGCGAACGCTTGGCTGGATGGGTTCGCCCATTTTAGAAAAGCCCTAGGACTAACTGCAACAAGTGTGAACTGGGGAGCTTGGTTAGGTGTTGGCATGGCTGCCAACAGACAAAGTTTCAAGATGAGAAAAGAAAGCGGTTTGCGAGATATTTCAGTTGAACTTGGTTCAGAAGCGCTCGATCGAATAATTCTGAACTCTCCGACTCAGGTTGGAGTATTTACTTTTGATTGGAGTATGTTCTCAGATTCCCTATGGATACTGAATTCTCCAAGTGTATTTTCTGAACTTGCTTCTAAGCATTCAGAAGAAAAAGGCGGAACTGAGGATTTTTCGATTGTAAATAACATACTTGATAAAATAGATAATATTACAAATGACGAAGCGAAAAACGTTCTGAAAGAGTACTTAATTGAAAAGGCAGGTAGAATTCTCGGATATGAAAAGCTAACATTTGTTAATTCGAGCAAATCGATAAATGAGTATGGCTTTGACTCACTAATGGCGATGGAATTGAAAAGACAAATATTAAAAGAATTGGGCATAGATTTGCCCCTTGATTATTTTGTCAAAGGTTTATCAATTGAAGAGATTGCGAGTCATTTTCTCGATAAAATTAGAATTGCCGCTATCATGGACGATTCAGAATCCAATAATCCAAATGAAGAAGAACTGGAAGTTATAACGCTATGAACATCCAAAATTTGTTGACACAACTAAAGAATGTAGGTGCCAAGCTGAAGATGGACAATGGTCGTTTATCTGTGGCTGCTCCTAAGGGCGTATTGACCAAGGAATTGCACAGGGCCCTGAAAGAGCACAAACGGGAATTGTTAGACCGGCTTTCGATACACGACAATGAATCGGATACTCTAGCGCTGTTACATCAAATAGAGGCCAATAGAGAGGAAATGTATTCTACTTATCCACTTTCTGATTTGCAAACTGGTTTCCTAGTTGGAGATAGCAGTTTTATGGAATACCACGTTAGGCCCCATTACTATATGGAACTTACATATAAACGTCTGGATGTAGAGAGATACGAAGTAGCTTGGCATAAAGCTTTATTAAGGCATCTTGGAAGCATTTCAGTAGTTACTAAAGAAGCTAATTTGAAGCCGCTAGATAATATTCCTCCGATGAATTTTACTGTACACGACTTGAGAGAATTGCCTAGGAAGGTTGTAGAGGAACGATTATTGGAGATTAGAGAGAGAATAAAACGAGAGGAGCTTCCGTTAGACAAGTGGCCGTGGTTTGGATTAGAAATTTCCATGATAAATCAGGATATAGCTAGAGTTCACTTCAATAATAACAATTTTTTTAGCGACGGTCCCGGAACCCAGAAATTACTCGCGACTGTTGATCTGCTATATCAAGATCCAAATAGGCAATTGCCAAAAATAGAAATTACTTTCAGAGACTGTGTTCTAGCCTTGGAATACCTTGAAAGAGGTGAATTAGGCGAACGCTCAAAAAAATATTGGATGGATCGGATTCCAAAATTGCCTTCGCCACCTGCTGTACCAAATATAAAAAACGATGAGCGTTGTAAAAGATCAAAAATGAATAGAAGAGTTTCGGTGCACAACGCGGATATTTGGAAATCCTTCAAGGCCAACGCAGTGAAACTCGGGTTAACTCCCACTGCAGCTATAACAGCAGTGTATGTAGAGATCCTGGCTTACTGGAGCAATAGTGTTCATTTTATAATCAATAACATGGTGACTCACAGGTTTCCATTGCATCCACATATCAAACAAGTAATTGGAAACTTCGCATCTCTGTACCCGCTTGAAATAGACCATAGAGATAGCAGAAGCTTTATCGAAAGAGCTCAAAGACTAAAAGACCAATTAGTTGCAGATATGAAACATTTATATTGGCCTGGAATGAAAGTGATGCAAGAATATAACCGACTTCACGGTTACCCTGGTAAGGCACCATGTCCTTACGTAAATGGTAGTGGATTGTTTATGGCCCCAGTGACTAAGGAAGGGTATCGTTGGCTCGAGACTCCCCAAACTTTGTTAGACCACCAATATTGGGAGCTCGAAGACGGTGGTTTGTACATTGTTTGGGACGTTCTTGAAGAGTATTATCCGGAAAATTTAATCGACCATATGTTGGAGAAGTACAATGGCCTCCTTCGAAACCTTGCGGATGATGATGAATATTGGTATGAATCGCAACTGATATCTTTGCCGGTACAGCAGGAAATAAAAAGGATAGAGGTAAACGAAACAACCAAGCCAGCAAGCAATATGGGTCTTCACGAACCGATTAGACAATCAGCTTTCGAATATGGTGAGAGAATTGCTGTAAGCACACCGAAAGAAAAAATATCATTCGCAGAACTATATCAAAAAGCTAATGCGATCGGCTACGCTCTGAGTAAAATATGCACACAGCAAGATCAACTCATACCAGTGATTTATAAAAAGGGAGTGAATCAGATTGTTGCTATGGTAGCTATCCTTGAATCGGGAGCCGCATATGTGCCGATCGATACGGACTTACCGGATGAACGGCTTTCTTATCTTCTCTATAATACGCAGGCGAAAATTGCTATTACTGAAAAAGAGTTCCTTCGCTCAAAGCTCTGGCCTAAAGATATCAAAATCCTATGCCAAGAAAATTTCGATACAAAGAAGTTCTCACGAAGTGAAACAACTTCGAGATCCTTTGAGAGAGCACTTGCTTATGTTATCTATACATCAGGTTCTACGGGTAAACCAAAAGGAGTAATGATAGAACACAAAAGTGCTCTGAATACTATTCTAGATATTAATCAACGATTTAACGTTGGGTCAGATGACAAAGTTTTTGGGATAAGCTCTTACAGCTTTGACTTATCTGTTTACGACGTTTTTGGTGCCTTAGCCGCGGGTGCCACGCTGGTTCTTCCGGATGAGACAGAGTCGCATGCTCCGGGGCGCTGGTTGAGCATAATGAAAGAAAACCGAGTCACTATTTGGAATTCTGTACCGGCTTTGATGCAGCTTATGGTTGATGAACAGGAAGCGACCTCAACAATTCTTCCAGATCTGAGACTTGTGTTGTTGAGTGGCGATTGGATACCGTTAAATCTACCGGAGAGAATAAAGAAAGTTTCACCAAACGCAGAGGTTATTAGTTTGGGTGGAGCCACAGAAGCATCTATCTGGTCGATTTTTTATAAAATAAATGCGATTCAAGCGGAATGGCAGAGTATTCCCTACGGAAAGCCTCTGAGCAATCAGGGATGGAAAGTGCTGTCCGATAACCACTCGGAATGCCCGGACTGGGTGCCTGGTTCACTTTATATTTCGGGAGTTGGCCTAGCGCGAGGTTATTGGGATAACCCCAGAAAAACAGAAGAATCTTTTATTATCGATCCCAAAACAAATATTCGCTTGTACAAAACTGGTGATATGGGACGATACTTGCCGGATGGGAATATTGAGTTTCTTGGGCGCAAGGATTTTCAGGTTAAGATTCAAGGGTTTCGTGTAGAACTGGGAGAAATAGAAGCCAATTTATTACTTCATGAAAATGTGAAGGAAGTCGTAGTATTGGCAGAGGGCGAAAATGGCCCCGGAAAAAGGTTGGTAGCATATGTTGTCCCTCAAAACTATGTTGAAGATATTAATAATGAAGAAATTTACCGCACTTTCCTTAAGAAGAAATTACCGCCTTACATGGTGCCGCCGGTTATCATCTCTCTGAAAGAACTTCCGATAACAGCGAACGGGAAAATTGATCGCAAATCATTGCTAAGCTATTCTGTAGCCAAAAATCACATCCATGTCGAAGCAAAAATGCAGATTGCACCTAGAAACTCTACAGAAGAAAGCTTGGTAAAAATCTGGGAGGATTTATTAGACATTCATCCAATTGGTGTCAGAGATGATTTCTTTGGGCTCGGTGGACAATCTTTTACTGCTGTGAGAATGTTGGCAAAGATAGATCAAGAGTTTGGAAAGATGTTGAATCTCGCTACTATCCTCGAAGGGCGAACTATCGAAAGTTTAGCTGATAAATTAAAAAATGATTGTGAAGAGAACCCTAAGAAAATATCTCCATTAGTTAAAATAAGAACGAATGTAAGGGGAACACCGATCTTTTTTGTTCATCCCGCGGGCGGCAATGTGTTGTGTTACCGGGAACTGGCTGGATATCTGAGGCATCCATTCTATGGCCTGCAGGCTATAGGCCTAGATGGGAAACAGAAGCCAATCACTAGTATCGAACGTATGGCAGATATCTATCTAAAGGCAATCATGGAAAAGCATCAAGTTGAGCCATGCATACTTGGGGGTTGGTCTTCGGGAGGCATAATTGCTTTTGAGATCGCTAGGAGAATGGAAGACATAGGAAGAAATGTAAAATGTGTTATCCAATTGGATAGCCCAGCCCCACTACTTCACGGTGAAGTATCCAATGGACGCTTGGCTCTTTGGTTCTTAGAAGATCTGAATGAAGAAATCCCTATAGATAGATTTACTATTGAAGAACTTGAGCGCGTAGGTCCCGCCAAACAGTTATCTTACTTAATTGACGAGATAGGTGGTTTAAAATCAGGTTTAACCAGCACTGCGCTCAGCCCTGTGTTTGAGGTGTTTAAGGCTGTAGTTCTGGCGACTCGGAAGTACATGGCTGGGCAAATAGATTCTGATATACTTGTTATAAAGGCGTTGGATGGACGTGTGAGCGAGTTTATGCAGCATCCGGCTCTAGAAGACCCTGATTGGGGCTGGAGTTCATTCACTAGAGGGAAGGTCATAAATTATAGTGTTCAAGGTTCACATTACACAGTTCTTAGTCAGAAAAATATGCGATTCATCGCTGATAAAATAATGGAACGAATAGGCGAAAAAGATGAGGGGCGAAGCACTGGGGAATAGAATGTTATATGATGAACTAATTGTAGGCGGAGGATCTTCAGGTAGTGTTCTTGCTGCAAGGTTATCAGAGGATAGCAATAGAAATGTAATACTACTCGAAGCAGGACCAGCCTATAATTCTATGCAAGAGATGCCCAATGATTTACTTGATGCTAAAGCTCCTGCATTAAGTAATTTTGATTGGGGGTACACTGCCTCTACGAGTGGAAAAAGCTCAGGTGGAAAAAAAATAATGACTGCCACACGAGCTATTAAATCCGTCTCGATAAGAGATGGTGTCGGCATGGTAAAAAGCAAAATGCTTGGTTCCGGGAAGACCCGTCCGGAACTTGCAAAAATGCCATATTTTATGGGTAAGGTAATTGGTGGTTCGTCAGCAATCAACGGAGCTGTAGCTATAAGGGGACTTTCAGCAGACTATGATGAATGGCGTGATGGTGGACATACAAGGTGGGGATGGTCTGATGTTTTGCCTTACTTTAAAAAGTTGGAAACTGATACAGATGTCCACAACGAATTTCATGGAAGTAAAGGACCAATAACGATAACTCGTCCAAAGAACGAAGAACTGATTCCGCTACAAAAAGCTTTCTTTGATTCGTGTAAAGAACTTTGCTGGCCAGTTACAAACGATCACAATGACCCAGTATCCACTGGTGTAGGTCCAGTGCCGCTAAACGCTAAAGATGGCGTCCGCGTTTCGTCAGCGCTTGGTTATCTATTGCCGCTTCGAGATAGAAAGAATCTAACTGTTAGAGGCGGATGTTTGGTAAACCGTGTTCTATTTCAGGGAAAACGCGCAATTGGAGTAGAATTCATTCGAAACGGCAGAATTGAATGCTTGTTTGCGAATCGGATCACGTTGTGTGGCGGAGCTGTTCACTCTCCATCGATTCTATTTCGTTCGGGAATCGGAAATCCGGTTGATCTCAACAAGATGGGAATAGAGATAGTGGCTGATGTTCCCGGCGTAGGGCAAAATCTATTGGACCATCCAGCAATAGTACTATGGGCTATTCCAAGGCCTCGTGTCTGTATAGGAAATCAACCGTATCATCAGATGTTTGCTCGGTTTACATCAGATGGCTCAAAAATAGAAAACGATATGCAATTGTTCATGCTAAGCGATGTGGATGTAACTTTGCTTCCTCTAAGCAGTATGATGGGTGTGAAACGTGCGTTTGCAATATCGGCAATTTTGAGTTGCCCGCGTTCTAGCGGTAGCCTTACTTTTAGCAGCGTCGATCCACATAATCAACCTTTAATAAACTTAAACTGCCTTAGCGAACAAGAGGACACGAGACGATTAGTACAAGGCGCACGGGTCGCTTGGAGCGTACTACATTCAGAGCATTTCAAAAAATTTGTCGATAGACTTTTTATATGGAATGAAAAGATAATTAATTCTGATGCATTGATTAGCAGTGTTATAAAAACATTTGTAACAACATCTTTTCATCCAGCGGGAACTGCTCGCATTGGAAAAGATAGTGATAAAAAAGCCGTGGTGGATCAGCATTGCACCGTTCGAGAAGTGAGGAATTTATCTGTTGTGGATGCTTCAGTTATTCCAAAACTTCCTCGCGCACCAATAAACTTAACTTGTATGATGTTGGGGGAAAAAATGGCTGATTACATGAGAAACTTTGACTAGTACTGCTCTACCACTTTTTTGGACGCCATTGAATCAAGTGTGCAAGTCTGATGTTTTGACAAACACAAAGATTATAAATATTGAGGACTGGGAGGAACGTTTTTATGAGTTGCTGAAGCCTTTTTTAAAGAGGTTACGGGCAAAAGTAGAGGTAATGAATGGCCCCGATTTACTTTCGGGGACTATTCGGTCTTAGTCGGCGAAAAAAATAGAGAGTGTTGTTACTATCATTACGCCGCAAAAGTTGCAATAGATACATCAATTCGAATCGACAACGAGTTGGATTCCAGGTCCACTTAAAAGAAAAGTTGGTACGAGCAGTGAATGAGTTGGTAGGCATTCCGGATGCTAATCTCATTATCCATGACATGGCAATAGTTAAGAAAGGCAAGTGTTCAATCGGCGTTTCTCATCAGTAATGTGGTGAGTTAGGAATAAGAGCAATTGCCTAAGCTTGGTATCGTTGACATTGGCACACGAAAAAGTTCCGGTTACTATCAGTATACATTACTATCAGTATACAGTTGTATATGCCAAAGTTGTGTATTGAAGATGGTGAATGCTGGAAAAATGCTAGTGTTCCCCAAGAAATCCGGCATCGACCGATGTGGCGTATTGTCCTTGAGGAGATTGATCCAGTTATTGCATTTGGTACCAAGTTCGGTGATGTTCTGGCCGATTGTGAATATGGAAAAAGCTCTGATTTCCGTCCATAGCTTAAAAAACGCAAGCTTGGACGGACTATCGGCATCATGCCCAAGCAGGGCCTATATCCAGCCGATGTTCGATTAGATATGCGCAAAGACAAAGGAAGACCACGCAAATATCCCAAGCCAAGAAAGGCGTCTGCTTAGGCCTTTATAGCGCGCTGGAGCAATGAGTAAGCGCACAAACAACAAAAAAGAAATCGAATTAGATCATTTCGAAGATCGCTCATGGAATGGATTGCGACACTATGCACTCTTAAAGACGATGGCATTCGTAAACACTCATACACTGCGTTGGGAGCAAAAAAATCGCCTTCCAGAAAAGCTAACGAGGCAACCTCCAACGCCTTCTCTTACTACAGTGCGATGCTGAATAATCGAGACCTTTTCAGCAACCCTATGCCCCCATTGAGGAGCGAGTATTCATGGTGAGATTACATTATGAAAAGTAGCTGGGTAGTACCAGTCTGAACTCTGTAAAAAGAAAATCATCAATTCGAATATTCGAAGATATCTAGAAAAGGAATAGTTATTATGGAACACCTGTTGAATAAGTTAGCAGAGCGTAAAGTTGTACTTGGACTAAATGGAGATAAGCTGGTTATCAAGGCTCCTCCAAACGCTTTGACTGAAGAGCTAAAAAAATCTTTAAAAGACCACAAAGGCGAGCTGATTGAGTTGCTACACAACCGCAAGAACGAGCAGGAAATAAGATCTCTACCGCTAATTGAAATCGATGATGATAGGCGCTTTGAACCGTTTCCCTTGACAGATGTTCAACACGCTTATTGGACAGGGAGAGGAAGTAGTTATGAACTGGGCAACATATCAACCCATTTCTATTTTGAGCTGGATACAAAGGGACTCAATATAGATAGACTAAACAAAAGCTTACAATCTGTAATACAGCGTCACGAGATGTTGCGGGCTATAATCGATGCCAATGGACAGCAAATAATACTATCCAGTGTACCAAACTATGAAATAGCGATTTCGGACTTAAGAAAGGAAAACGAAAACATAATAAATTTGGCTATTTTAAAAACTCGCTCAGAAATGTCGCATCAAGTATTGTCCGATAGCAAGTGGCCTTTGTTTGAGATTCGCGCCACACTTGGGCCAGAGGAATCAATCTGGCTTCATGTTAGCCTTGATTTATTGATTATGGATGCTTGGAGTATGTTCATATTTTTTGGAGAGTGGGTGGCTTTGTATAACGAGCCTGATCGGCAGCTTCCACCGATTAATATTTCATACCGGGATTATGTACTGACAGAGCAGAAACTAGTAAAGAGCGAAATGTATCAGAAAGCCTTTCATTATTGGATGAATAGGATTGAAACGTTGCCTCCTCCACCTGACTTGCCAGTCAAAAGAGTAACAAAAAATAAAAAGTACTATTTTATAAGAAGGCGACGAAGACTGGACAGAGATAGTTGGCAAATCCTCAAGCAAAAATCGAAAGCAGCGGGTATTACACCTTCGGTTTTTCTTCTAACAGTCTTCTCAGAAGTTCTTACTCAATGGAGCACAAATGCTAATTTTACACTCAATGTTACACTTTTTAATCGACTTCCATTACACGAAGGGATCGACTCAGTAGTTGGTGATTTTACATCTCTTACACTACTTGAAATTGGCGAACCTACATCTGGCGGATTTCTTGATCGAGCAACTCGCGTCCAAGCACAACTTTGGCAAGATCTGGACCACCGTTCAATGAGCGGCGTTAAGGTATTACGCGAATGGAGCAAGCATCGAGGGAGTTCCACAAAAGCGAATATGCCAGTCGTTTTTACAAGTGCTCTCGTATTTGGCGCTGATGATAAAAGAGATGCCGGTGTCGTTGAGGGGTTTGGAGAAATGGTATACGGTGTGAGTCAGACACCGCAAGTTTGGCTCGATCACCAGGTCATGGAAATTGACGGAGAACTGGTATTTAATTGGGATGCAGTTGAAGAAATATTCCCAGTGGGAATGCTGGATGACATGTTCGATTGTTACTGGAAGTGCCTATCGGATCTTGCCGGCGCTGACTACGATTGGACTACAGTCACGCTAGCTACTCTACCAGAGTACCAGATGAACCTGATTAGAGAATCAAATAGTCAAACACAAAAAATAGATAGAGAGTGCCTCTACTCACTTTTCACCAAACAAGCTGAGAGGACTCCTGACTCAATCGCCGTTTATACAAAGCAAAGGAAACTGAGTTATAGAGAAGTATTGTATCTCAGTAAGAAAGTTGCGCTCGAAATAAAAAAGTGGAATGTGGAAAAAAATAGCCTTGTTGGGATCGGAATGGAAAAGGGTTGGGAGCAGATTGTAGCGGCATATGGCATAATGATGGCCGGTGCAGCGTTTCTTCCTTTGGAAATGAGTAATCCAGAAGCTAGGCGGTGGCAGCTGTTGAATGAAGGCAATGTCAGGTTGGTGATAACACAAAAAGAGAAAGATATGTACAGGTGGCCGGATCACGTTGATTGTATTGAAGTTAGTTACCAAGAGCCTTCTGTTTTGCTGGATTCCTTCAAAGAAAATCTAAATCCTCTTGACTTGGCATATGTTATCTTTACCTCTGGATCCACTGGTGTTCCAAAAGGAGTGATGATCAACCACGAAAATGCTGTCAATACTATCGTTGACATGAATTTACGCTTTGATGTAAATTCCGCGGACCGAGTTTTTGCAATCTCTTCTTTGTCTTTTGATTTGTCCATATATGATATTTTTGGACTACTTGCTGTAGGTGGGAGTGTTGTAGTACCTGATCCTGCAGATCTACCAAATCCTGAGTTTTGGTACAAGTATTTGTCTGAATACAAGGTAACAATTTGGAATTCCGCTCCACCCTTAATGCAGATGCTTGTAAATTATCTAGAAGGAAGCAAGAAGTCGGTTTCGTCAGATCTTCGCCTTTCATTGTTGAGCGGGGATTGGATTCCCTTGGAGTTGCCAGACCAAGTCAGGAAAATTTGGCCAAATAATAAAGTGATTAGCCTGGGTGGCGCAACAGAAGGATCCATTTGGTCTGTCATTTATCCAATAGAATCAGTAGAAAGCGAATGGAAGAGCATTCCTTATGGAAAGGCCCTGACAAATCAGAAAATGTATGTTTTGAATGAAAACAAAAATCACTGCCCTATCGGCGTCACAGGGCAGATACATATTGGAGGAAACGGTGTAGCACAAGGGTATTTGAATAATGAGGAGGAGACACAAAAACACTTCTTTGAGCACCCGTTGACAAAAGAAAGATTATACGCAACCGGTGATATGGGGAGACTATTTGATGACGGAAACATTGAGTTTTTGGGACGAAGAGATAAGCAAGTAAAAATCAATGGCCATCGAATAGAACTTGGTGAGATAATGAATTGCTTACAGCAGCACCAAGATGTCGTAGAGATTGTTGCTATTGCAAGCGGTAAACCACTAAGGCTTTCAGCTTTTATCGTTCCGAATTCGGTCGACCTAGAAAAAATAGATGTGGATTCTATCAAGATCTTTGTTGAAGATAGACTACCAAAATACATGATTCCTACAAACTTCGTCTTTCTTGAAAAGATGCCTGTTACAAACAACGGCAAAATCGACTACAGAGAGCTTGAGAAAATATTAGAAGAAGATTCGCAAGAGGAAAGCTATGTCGTGGAACCTCGAAACGAACAAGAGGCGAAGATGATCGAGATATGGCAGTCCGTAGTTGGTTTTGAAAATATCGGGATTGATGACAATTTCTTCGAGATAGGCGGAGACTCTGTTAACGCCACACAAGTTAGTAAAAAGGTATTGGAGGTATTTGGGGTTACGCTTCCTTTGCGTTACATATTTGAATCACCAACAGTAGCAGAACTTGTTGAGAGAATCCAAAAAATTGATGATGAGCAGGAGGAAAATATCGATGGAAGTATAATACCGGCAGCAGCAATATTTACCGCTTTAAATAAAGATTCTCAACAGCTAGTAAACGATACAAAGTGGAATATTGAGTCTGTAAGAAATCTGGATACAGGCCAGTATGCTTTTTGCGAACAACCATCAAAAATATTACTTACAGGCGCTAGTGGGTTTTTCGGTGCATATATTCTTAGAGAGCTGATGGATCAGACACATTCAGATGTTTTTTGCCTGGTTCGAGCTAGAAGCGAAGAACATGCAAGACAGCGTATTATTGATAATCTAGAAAAGTATAGTTTATGGGAAAACTCATATAGTAGTAGAATTCAACCACTTGCAGGGGATTTTGGATATCAACGGTTAGGGCTTAAAGAAAAACAATACGATGAATTATGCAGGTCTCTTGACTCGATTTACCATGTGGCTTTTACACCAGTGCTGAACAGAAATTATGAATACTTACGTGATGCACATATCAATTCCATATACACGCTTGTTGAAATGGCTGGTAGCAACAAAACTAAGGCCCTATTTTTTGTATCTTCCGTAGCTCCCAATATGAGATACTTTGATGGACGCTTTCAGATTATGGGCGATGAAACTCCTTCAGATGATCCAACAGGAATGCTCAATGGATACGCGCAGTGTAAGTGGGTTGCTGAAAAATTAGTTCTCAATGCGGCTAAAATGGGAATACCGGCCACAGTGTATCGTCCAACTACTCTCATTGGCTCCTCAAAAGATGGTGCAACCAATATTTCTGACATGATTTACAATCTAATTGAATTAGTACTGAATGTTGGACAATCGCCAAATTGGCCTGGCGCAGTAGTAGATGCACTGCCGGTAGATTTTGCAAGCAATTTCGTAGTGAAATCATCTCTCACAGTGCCACTAGATGGTAAGGTGTTTAATATGATCCATCCAGAACCCCTGCCAATGACTAAATTTCTCAATGCTCTTATAACATATTTTGACAAACCGGATGGCCTCCAAACCATAGAATTCGAAGAATGGATTGAGTTGAGCAGAAAATACCTGGAGGAAAAGGCCCCTGAAGTACAACGCTCTCTGATAGAACCTTTTTTTATAAGAACTGAATATGGACGATTGATCGATCACTATTTCTTGGAACATCAATTTGAGCTTGGAAGCACTCAAAGACTTCTAGCCGAACTAAATGATTCATTTCCTATTTTAGATGAAAAATATTGTGAAAAGCAGTTTGAATATCTACAAAAAAATCAACACAATTTCTTGGGCAGAAAACTGGCATCTCTCTAGAGTAGGAGGGCTCTCTAATTGAGCCTACTGTATCTTTTCAAGTTATGTAATGTATTGTTTTTATTGTAGGCGGAAACTGTCAGCTTAATTGTCAAAAATATATACTAGCTATTCGATGAAAAATATAGAGTTCAGAGCTTTCGACATACTACATGGGATTTTTTTTCTTGACTGACCACAAGCAAGCCAGGTTTATTGATTTTCTGAATTGTCTCGCTACGCGACTGATGCCCATCTTCGATAATAAGTATTCCGTCTTTTTTTATTAGCCTGCATAATTCTAACAAGAACTCCACTGGACGTTCAACCATATGAAACATATCTAAAGCATAGACTACATCCGCTGTCTCACTTGGCAACTCGGAGGCGTATCCTTTAGCAAGGGATACTTCAACATTTGACAATTTGTATTTATCGATGATTGATTGGACTTTTTTAATAGCAAGAGGGTGAATATCAACCGCTATCACTTTACCTGATTCTCCAACAACGTGTGAAGCATCTTTAATGTACCGACCTGGGCCGCATCCGTAATCGATTACAACCTGTCCCGGTTTCAAACCTAGTGTTTGAAAGTTTTTGCTAGAATGTTTTCCAAAGAGATCCATTAATTTCATAACCCCCGACATTGCCTGGAAAGCTATGTTTGGTATTATTTCATTGTTTTTTCCAAAAAAAATATCAGAATGTTTTTTTTTCATTTCAATTGCTCCTCCGGCTGTATTTCCTATTTACCCCGCAGGCTGCTTAGAATAGGAAAATATTCTAAGTTGTATATAATACATGTATTATAATATATATTAAAAATTAGGTAACCTTGTCCTTAATCAATTTTTCAAGGGTCTTTCTAGTGGCCCATCTAAAAAATACAAGAAGGTACTTGCCACCTGATAAATATACACCCGCAAAGAATACGGCGTGAGCTATTATAAAAAGAGAGGGACCTCCAATGATCGCTAGTTTCGGTATTTTCCAGTAGATGGACAAAGCACTCAATACACCAATGGCGGGGAGTCCGAGAAGGTAACTGAAAGCCATAAGAAATATACCTATGTAGAATTTAGCAGTTGGCTTTCCTTTAATTTCACTTAGATCTGCTCGGTCTTCAATTGCTTTTTTTACAAATCCTAGTTTTGCTATAGACTTCGTCAGTGATCTTACTATCTTCATATTGTAGTCACCTCATTATAGCTAATTTCTGTTAGTTTATAGCATGGTAATAACGAATATTATACCATGTTCTGCGTCCCTCAATATCAATGAACTGTATTTGGTAAAGTATACCATGCATCATGAAAAGAAAATTGCCTTTTTTTAGCTACTCACCAGAAATTGTGAGTGAATTCCGACTCTGCTAACTTGCGAGAGTGTAATGCAGGGACGATTCCCGCTGTTCTGTTGCGCCCAGGTGATTGGATTTGCCAGCGAAAGACTTCAGAGATACCCTGGTCGGAGTTCATACACAGATTCTGGTGAGCAGGCCTGTGTTTACAAAACCGCTATTTTTTCTTGATTTCAGAAGACGAACTATGTTTTCCTTTTCCAATTGAAAGACAGTTTCCCTTTAAAATGATAAAGGTTAATAGCATGGTATACAGCGTGCTAATATAGCTAAAAAGGATTACAGTTATACTTGCTCTGTAAATTTAAACCAGGCTGGAAGTTTATGCGTCCGAGAATGCAAAATTGAGCAAGGAGTATAAATCAGCAGATTATTCGAAAGGAAGGTCATGTCAGATAAGGCGCTATCAGCTTATTCAGAGTTTGTAGTAAAACGACCGCGAACGATATTGTTTTTTGTTTCTATACTTACAATTGCCCTTGCTTATGGATTGACTTTACTACGTCTTGAGAACAGTTATGATTATGACCTTCCTCCTGACGACCCCATCGTTTCGACCAATAATTCTATTGAAGATATTTTTGGCCCCCGCAAGTCTCTTCTTATAGCAATCGAAAGCGACAGTATATACAGTGTCAATACGTTAAGTAAGATTTACCGACTGACGAACGAAATAAAAGATTTTGACGAAGTCGTGGATGACGAAATTTTCTCACTTGCCACATCGGACAATATTGTTGGTTCAGATTTTGGTGTAGATTTTAGCCCATTTATGAAGACGGAACCAAAAACTGACGCTGAAACACGTAAACTCAAAAAAACCGTTGAAAACAACAGTATTGCCAGATCAAAAATCGTCTCCGATGACGGAACAACATCCATCATTCTCGCTCGATTAAAAAAGGGTTACAACCAGAAAGAATTTTACGACCGCATACAGAAAACAATAAAAAAATACGTAGGTCCAGAGAAGATCTATACCGAAGGCGACCCTATTATGGAGCAAGAAATCGATGTTGGTATACAAAGTGATATGCAGGTCCTTCTACCACTGGCCATAGGTTTGATCTTGGTAGGTTTTTTTCTCTGTTTTTTTACCCTGAGGGGAGTCCTCTTGCCGTTCTCAGTAGTTGTTCTCAGTATAATCTGGTCAATGGGTATAATGGGATTCATCGGCTTTCCAATCACGGTGGTAACATCGGCGTTGCCGATGATGACCGTTGCAATAGCTAGTTCTTATGGCATCCATGTGGTACATCGTTATTACGAAGAAGTGGGCACAAAAAGTCGAAGAGAAGGAACTAGGATAGCGCTTAAAAACATCGCCTGGCCGGTGATGCTAACCGGAAAAACCTCGGCCATCGGAGCTGCTTCTCTAATTATTTTCCGTATCAATTCTATTAAGGAGTTCGGTATAATTGCAGCGATTGCCATATTGACCGCAGTTGTTATCTCATTGACAGTTGTACCTGCGATTTTGTCATTTGGCAGTGGGAGCAAGCCCTCGAAAAGCAAGAAATCGTCTGGAAATGTTAAACAACTATTGGGGAAGGTCACTCAATTTTCAATAAAAAGAAAACGTGCAGCTAGTATGGTTTTTCTCGCCGTAGCTGCATGCAGTGTCTACGAAATGAGTCTCATTCGCGTGGGCAATGATTTTATCGAATACTTTCCCGAGGACCACCACCTTCGAGAATCTTTTTCCTTATTCAATGAAAAACTAGGAGGCTCCAGAACTTTCGATGTCGTGCTGGATAGTGGCAAAGACGATGGTGTTACTGAACCGAAGTTTCTGCAAAGTGTTTTTGAATTGCAGCAATATATCGAGCAATTTGATGAAGTCGGTTATACACTTTCATACGCGAATATTCTGAAGCACATGAATTTTGAGATAAATTCACGAGATAAGAGTTACGACGGTCTGCCGGAAACCAAACAATTAATTTCACAGTACTTTTTGTTATATGATCCGCCAAAGGACTTTGTAGACACTAATCGACGTTTTGCCAGAATGGTTGTCATGATCAACAACGCCGATCAAGAAATACACAAACGACTATACAACAATATTGCACAGTATGCCGAGAATTTACCATCCGAATACAAAATCAAAGTCGGCGGCATGTTAATGGTCTGGATTGCTCAGATAAAATATATAGTAACCGGTAAGATGGAGAATATAGCTATAGCATTTGCTTTAATTTTCCTTTTTTGCGCATTAATATATCGATCTTGGGTAGCCGGCGTGTGCAGCGTCATCCCATTGTCGTTTGCAACCTTGACTACATTTGGCCTCATGGGAGCGCTGGGCCTACGCCTCGATATGGCAACAGCCATTATCACAGGCGTAGCTGTTGGTATAGGAGTCGATTTCGCCATACATTACATTCTGCGGTTGAAAGAGGAAATCAGAAGCGGTGCAAACTTAGAACAAGCGCTGTGCAACACAGGACAGACTGCTGGCAAAGCCATCATTTTCGACATGTTCTCCAATGTCCTGGGTTTCGCAGTTTTCATGGGTTCAAGCTTCTTGCCAATCCGAACCTTCGGATGGTTGATTTCTTTTACAATGCTCACAGTGGGGATCGGTACCCTTGTTCTTTTGCCAATGGTTATCTCCGCATTTAAACCAAAATTTATTGTATCTCAGAGAATTAGGTAGAAAGACAAAGTTACAATCAGAAATAATTGACGGTATCAACAATGACCGAAATATTACATAAACTATCGATACTTACAAGCTCGATTCTGCTTTTGACCGCAACGCCTTCCAAAGCAGATTTGTTCGAAGAAAGTTTAGAAGGAGATTCCTCTAGTGAAAGTGAGAAATTATCCAATAAATGGAATATTGACTCAAACGGTTTCGTTAAACCAAGTCTATTTGTCGGCAAAAAAGATGGTGAGAATCGGGCTGAGCTGAAAAGTGCCTATGCTGAATTGGGACTGAAATTAAGAACCTCCATAGAATGCGTAAGTGGATTTGCTGATATCAGATTAAAGACTAGACTGCTCGGAGATCCCAGCTTCTTGGGTCAGCCAACAGAAGCAGCTACTGAGCAATACAAAAAGGGATTGTCAGCAGAAACAAAGCTAACTGAGGCATATGTCAGTGTGTATCTGTCAACACTTGAGATCCGAGCTGGGAAGCAGATTCTCGTATGGGGAAGAGCAGATGGTTTGAACCCCACTGACAATCTAACACCCATCGACATGCGCATTCGCTCATCAGAACGAGACGATCAACGCCTGGGAAATGCTGCTATCAAACTCACTTTCGAACAGGAGCTAGTGCGTGTCGAGGGAATTTGGTTGCCCATATTTCTTCCTTCATATCTACCACCGGTTACACTTCCGAAAATAATTGTGATCACCAATCCTCGTTTTCCAGCTCTGAATCTAGAGAATGGTTTATTTGCCGGTCGATTTCACTTGCTACTACCGAGTTTTGAAGCCTCGATTTCTTACCTCAAGGGTCATGCTCCACAAACCGGTATAGCGCTTAGAAGCTTTGACCTGCTAGGACGCCCGCCAAATATAACTGTACAGCTGGCGGCCTATGATCACCATGTGGTCGGCTTTGACTTTTCCACAGCATTAGGAGATTTGCTGGGATTTCGGGGGGAGGTCGCCTATCGATATCCGGCAAACTATGAAGAAGAGCTTTCTGCCCCCAATCCGGATTTGTACTATGTGGTCGGTGTGGACCGCGCATTCGGCGAGGTTAACGTTATCGCACAATATGTTGGACGCTACGTCTTGGACTGGAAAGCATTGGATCCGGTATTTGATATTGATCTGAATGAACTAGATTCCATGTTGGTTGACCTCGGAAACTTACCGCCGGAAAAGGTTGAGGCGATGGTTACAACAAAACTTATATCAACCAATAGACTTCTACACAGTCAGACCGAGCAAGTTCAGCACGGTGCTTCCTTGCGAATCGAGTGGAATACATTGCACGACACTTTGTCCTTGGCGGTCTTTGGCTTAACTTATTTTACGACACGCGAATGGTTGCTCAATCCTGAGGTTGTGTATAAAATTGCCGACGGCGTAGCTTTTTCAGTAGGCGGTGAAATCTACAGAGGACCCAAAGATACACTTTTTGATCTTCTAGAGACAGAATATAGTGCGGGGTACGCCGAGTTGAGGGTTGGATTCTAAAGCATTTCTATGTAACAACCTTATGAAAAAAGGCGACGTACTTTATTTTCTTAGATTGAATGGAACTAAGGACAAATCGTCAAAACATGAGAAAACAATCAACAACAAAGGAGATGGAAGTGGGTCAACATACTGTAAATATTGAACGAATTTATAATGTGTCCGCTAGTAGGCTGCCAGTTTTGTTAGGCCTTCTGATATGTGTTTTCGTTATGTGTAAAAACGCAGAGGCAGGTGATAAACTCTCCGGATCGGAGATAATGGATCGAGTCGCTCTAACTCGAAAGCTCGATGGATCAGAATCACTGATTACACTGACAAATATCTCCGAGAACGGGAAAAAAAGGGTGCGGAAAATGGCGCTTGCCTCCAAACTTTATGATGGAGGCAAGACCGAAAAACTAGTCTATAAGTTCATTTCTCCAGAAGACGTGAAAGGGACCGGAATACTAACCTTTGACTATGAAGATAAATCGGATGATGTTTGGATATATTTTCCCGCCCTCAGGAAAACACGCCGTATTCTTGGAGCGCAACAATCTAAAAGTTTCATGGGTAGTGAATTCACCTACGTTGATTTGAATATTCCCAAGCTTGAAAACTATGCATACAAGATACTCAAAGAAGAAGTTGTGGACGGAGAACTATGTTACGCCGTAGAAAATAAACCAAAGGACGAGAAAATAGCACGGGATGAAGGGTATGCGAAAAAGATCGTCTGGGTGGCCAAGTCCGATTTCACTGTAAGAAAAGTGGTCTATTTCGATCTTAAGGGAGATGAATTAAAACAAATGAATATCAAGGAAATCAAACTCCTCGATCCCCAAAAGAACCGATATCGTCCAATGTACATGAAGATGAAAAATCTTAAAAATGGTCGTAGTTCAATACTCAAGACACTGAAAATTGAGTTCAATCCAGACGTTAAAGACACTTACTTTAGAACCGGCTTTCTAGAGAGACCCTAGATGTTGAATTTCCTAGAGTGGAGGTCGAATAGCTCATCCGATTCCCGGCGTAAGGGTGTGATCTCTGCACGGTTACTATTTATTTTTGGGCTAACTAATTATTGCCACTGAAAGCTGAAAACGACTATCAATAGTTCGTGAATGAAACCTGTACTTCTTGCTGCCGCTCGAAAAAGAAGTATCAACAAAATGAATTTTCCAATCTCCATCGGTTGTTGGTACGAAATAGAACCTGTTAAGCGGTAAGTTGAGTCCCGTGCCTATAGCCTTTAGATACGATTCTTTGAGAGTCCAATATTCAAAAAAACGTCTATTTCTATCCTGTTTGAACAATTTTTTAAGTGACATAATTTCAAAATTAGAAAAAAAACTCTCGGCGACATCAAGTGGTGCTGCCCGAGCACAACACTCCGCGTCAACTCCTGCGCTGCTATTCTTTGTAACTACACATGCCACAAATCCACGAGTGTGAGTTAAGCTAAACGATAACCTGTCGGAAGCGTTTACAATCCTTGGCTTTCCCAGCGGATCTTTCTTAAACCGCCAAAACAATGGTTCTCTATCTGTATAGCGCGAAAGCGTTATCCTAAGAAGTCCATGGGCTGCTAAGAACACATCTCGATCCTCCTCCCAAAAAAAGCGGCTCGCACGGTCGTGTTCCTCATTGCTAGTAACCATTCTCCAAAACCTCTTTTGTTGCTCTGTCTCCCACGCATCAGACAAAGAATACCAAACGACCGCGCAGCCAGACTCCAAAAGCTTTCTTTTGTCGACGCCCTCCCAATTATTTTTGAGTTCTATTATTGAAAACTGCGGATGGATGTGATTTGCGTTTGGCATCGACCTCAGTGGCACGGCACTGTCCATTCCGAGGGAGGTTGTAATTGGAATGGCAGCACTCTTGTTGAAATGAAACGAGACTTTTTGGTTGGTTCGGATTGTTTCAGTTCGATTGAAGTATAAGAACTCATCGGTAGCCACTCGGACGTGCCTTCAAACACCTCCATTTCTTTTACGGCTTCTGTTATTCTAAATCCCCACAGTTCAAAGTATGGAATGATGCTGGATCTTGATTCGTCGGCAAAGCGGATGGTGTGTTCCTCTACGTGAACGTCGAAACTGCCCGTGTGCAGGGGCCATTCCAGATGCTCGCCATTGCCTTGGGCCAAGATTTCCACGCCAAAGCCCCGATACAAAGTGCGGATGCAAAACCGTCCCGTGACTTTGGCAACCAGCGGCAAACCGATGGTCAGCCCGAGGTCCCCGGCAAAGTCCTCCAGGTTTCCGTAGCATCCGGTTTCAGCCGAATTATCCGGATCGTACAAGAGGCTCTTGTAGTTCAAATAAATAATCCCTCCGTCGTTGCCAACAATGTCCCCGGCCTGTGAAGTCCAATGTAAGCAATAAAGGTCACTGACAGAGTTTATTGGGTAGGAGCCATTGACTGGGGACTGCGTAGTTTTCACGGCTACATGTTTCACTTATCGACAGCAAACACTTGAAAATTCTGTTCCTCCAGAAAATTATATTCCTTGTCCAGTGTGTATCCTGCCCTTGATATTTCTGACACAATTTTTCCCTTCTCAGTTCCGTGCGCGCCTGAACAACCAAATTTACCCTGGGGCTTAAGATCGATTATGGCCAGCCTACCTTTTTCTCTAAACGCGGGCTTAAGGTTCTTGAAGTAGCTAACATGATTTGACATTTCATGATACACGTTACACAAAAAAACTAGGTCTATAGAACTCCTGGGTAGATTTGATTCCTCGTACTTTCCCTGGATAACAGTAACGTTGTTAACTCCTTTGTCTTCTGTTTTCTTCCGCAGCAGATCGACCATGACCGAATCGACATCAACGGCATAAACCTGTCCTTCCGGTCCCACAGCCTCTGAGAAATGATAGGTAAAGTATCCAGCTCCAGCTCCAATATCGGCTACGTGCTGCCCCTTTTTTATTCCCAAAACAGACATAACCTTTTCTGTCTCCTGCCATCTATCGCGATTGATACCGGAATACATGAATCCTTTAATATGCCCGCAGTCAATGCACACCAGAAGTCCCACGATCATAGCTGATACAAGCGATGCCTTATTCATGCTTCCCCTCTCTGCTTTTTTGATTATTCTTTGCTACATCATTGAATATAGTGCGAAAATTGTTTCATACTTGTTTTTATGGTATTTGTTGTATTCTCTTGCTTTTTTACATAATTTGTAGATTATATTCCTGTGCTTTCTTCATAACTTTCGGTAATTTTATAAGCTATGGTAGCTGGATGATCGTGAATAAAAAAGTGATCACCATTCAATACCTCGTAACTGAATTTTGTTTTAGTAAAGTTGCGCCAGTTTTCAATTTTATCTGCGTTCTCTTCGCTCCTCCCCATCAATGCATAAATAGGAGCTGAAATGATCATCCCCCGCTTTTCAATGTTGGATTCTGCTAGTTTAAAATCGGCCCTTAGCACCGGTTCAAAGTAATCGAATAACTCGGCATTTTTAACGACTGCTTCCGGTAATCCGCCAAGTACTTTTAACTCTTGAACAAATTCATCTTTGGGCAGATCGTGTCTTTTTTTGGGGATGTAAGCTCCCGGTCCAGGGTTTCCAGACACAATCAACGCTCTATGATTTATATTCTCATGGTTCAATCGACTACATGCGGCCAATCCCAGCAGTGAACCCAGACTATGTCCATAGACGACAAACTCCCTTCCTTCATGTAGGTAAAGAATCTGCTGGGCTATATCTTCTGTTGCGTCCTCAAAATCAAATAACAACTGTTCTGAAAACCGCTTACCTCGTCCTGGCAATTCAAGCGGAACAAAGTCGAAAGTATGCAGATAATCAGTTAGAAAATTGAATGAATATCGATTGCCTCCTGCAAAGTGGATCAAGAAGAGAACAGGTTTCTTTTTCATGGAGGGTAAATTTTTACATGTTTCCATAATCAGCCGTTAACTTTCTGCCGGTAAGACACTTTTATTCTGGTCTTGTCGAACTGCCAACGCCTTCAATTATTTGGTACACTTTAGCCTATATATTCTAATAAAAATGAAGATACAAACAAAAATTAAAGGTTCTCCAAAAGAAACTGTGGGTGAAAAAACGGCCAGCTTTCAATGGCTGAATCCATAGGAAAAACATAGTTGGAATAAAAGCACTTTTGAGGGTTTTCTCTGTTTATTTGTCTACGTTTTTGGACTCAAAGGGGTTGTCCTTGGCAAATTCGTAAATCATGCGGCTCCTGGGAGTTGAACATCTGATGGAATCTGGCCACGGCCTGGATATGTTCGAGCGCATCAGAGATTGGCGCCATGAGGTCTTGCTTAGGGTTGATATTGAAGGCAACCACTATCCAGATTGGTGTCAAGATGCCGACTCCTGCACCATAGTAGATGGTGACTGTCTTTTTGTTAATGAACCTCTAAACCGCTGATCAATTTGAAAACGCAATGGTCACACGGCTTTTCTCTGGGCTGCCACCAAGGTTTGAATTTCTGCGATGGTTACGCGACGGCCGACATCCAACTTTGTTGATGTACCTCGCTACCACAATGCACAAATATCACATATCTCTGCATTGATGTTCTGTTATAGACTTTAGTTGCACGGGGCGTCAGTCTTCAACATGAGTATTGGTAGGCGTTTGACGTTCCAAACGCCTTTTGATTTGGACACTTCCAACCATTGCGATGGCTGCTAACTGGGCATCTGAGGTCTCAGATTCGATAGCAATGCGACACCGGGTTTTGGCGTGTTTGGGATACCAGGGTGATGCGACGATCTCCGCCCGGACCTCTCGTTTGCCAGGTGTCAATGACGCGGTGGCTATTTCTTCCCCATTGCATGCGATGTGCACGCGTCCCCTGGCTTTTGGGTCTGAGACAGATATGACGATGCGATCAATTGTGGCCAAACCGGGCGTCAGGAGCGGAGGCAGGGGTCGAGTCCAGACCACAGCCTGTCGCCCTGAGTGGGTCGCACCTATGTCAAAGCGGTTCTCGCGCGACCAGGTGACTCGGGCAAGTGCCTCGAGGGCTCCTTCTGGTGGGTCGTCGAGGCCGAGGACCGCGGCAATATGGGGGGCTGCTTGCCTGTCGCCGATCTCTGCCAAGGCCTGGATGATGGCTGCCTTTCGCTCCTTGAACCGCTCTCTCTTGAGTCGTGCAATGAGGGGTTGGGTCGCCCTGCGATCCCCGAGGTGGGCCAGGGCTTCAGCTATATCCAGGGTGAGCTGGTAATTATCGATGAGGTCTATCAATCGAGGAACAATCCTAGTGCGAGCGCTTTGACCTAGAAGGCGAATTGCACGCCGCCGCTCCTCAATCGGCGCGTCCGCTTGGGTACTGACCGCAAGTACTTGTTTGAGCGCTTTTCTGTCTCCTGCTTCGAACCTAGCCAGGGCTGCAGCCTGCCACGCGTCTGATCCCGAATTCAGCTGTTCCATGAGCGCTTTGAGATCCTTTGTGGCAGCATGGTCTCCCAAGCGGACTCGAAGCACTGCGATCCACGCGGCCACCTCGGGATCTTCATCTGCTTCAATCCGCGGGATGGATCCTGTATCCACGCTCTCCCACAACCGGGCGAGGAGCTGGGCTGCTTTTCGGCGCACAGTACTTCGTTCGTCCTGTTGAATCAACGCGATAAGACTGGGTATCGCAGCTGGTTCTCCTGCTATGGCGTCGCGCACCGCTTTGGGCCACCGCTGGTCTGCCTCAGATGTGCCTGTCACCGGACGAAGCTCAAATTTGGCGTGGCTGTGACGCCAGTTTCGCAAGCGCTGCTTTAATGCCTGGGTCAAGTCCGGATGTGCGACCGCCACTGACCGCTGCTCCTTGGGGTCCTTTTCGAGGTCGTACAGCTGACACAGGTCGAGCCCGTGTTGGCAGATGAGCTTAAACGCCCTTGTGGCGATCATGTTTGCGCCGTGTGCCTGTGCAAACGCTTCTCCGTCTTTTGTCGTGCCGGCAATGAGCCCGGTCAGATCCTTGGAGCGACACCTGGCAGGAATGGGAATGTCGAGGATCGCTAGGTGGGTGCCCATCAGGTCCACGAGGCTTACGGGCGTTTCGATAATGCGGTGCGAGACGCCTGGAATGCGCATCAACAGCGGTACCCGGACTTGCTCGTCGTAAAGTGAGGTACCGTGAAACTGTCCGCCGTGATCTTCAAATTCTTCGCCGTGATCTGCAAACACGGTCAGTAGCGCATTGGGAAAGGCATCGTCGAGATAGGCGAGTACTCGACCGATCGCCTGATCCACACGCCAGATTTCGCAGTTGTAGCGATCCTCATCCGTGGGGCCAAAGCGGGTACACGTTTCATCATAGGGTTCGTGGGGGTCGAAAAAGTGTGCCCAGGCAAAGATCGGCGATTTCCCGGTCCTGGCCGTTTCTAGGTAGGCGATAAGCTGATCCGCGCGCGCATCAGCAGGGACCCGGTAGTCGACTTTGTGGTGTTTGAATCCAAACCCAGAGCGTTCGTAAGGCGCGAAGCGATGCCTGTCGATAAAGAAAATCGCGCGCGTAAAAAAACCCGCGGTCTCGTATCGAAACCGGTGCAGCACTTGAGGCCATGTCTCGTGGATCTCTGTGGCGCCGGGCAGCTGAGCAAGGGCGTGGGTGAACTTTCCAGTGAGTAGGGAGCTTATCGCATAGGAGGTGTGGGGAATGGGCGTGTAAGCCCGAGAGAACACCACCGATTGGGTGGCCAGGCGGTTGAGGGTCGGTGCAATCTGAGGATTTGCCCCAAAAAGGGCCAGCCGATCCCAGCGCATGGCATCGACCGAGAGCAAAATGATATTTGATGCTGGGCGCGTAATACGCGGTCCGTGGACTTCCTCGGTTAATACCGCCGTGGGACTGATAGGTGTGGCTTCAAGGGGGATGTTAGACTCGGACGGTGCAATACGCTGTGCGAGCGCCAGGATGTCGGCCACTGCAGCAGTGCGCTCACCCATGACAAATCTTGGATTCTGGGTGCCCATAACCGAGAATATACAAAAGCACGCAAGCATCACTCCTATCACGACTGGACTGATGAGCCAGCTAAAGGGAATCCGCTCCCGATCGATACGCCACGCCATGGCCACGCCCAACCCGCTAAAGAGATAAGTAAAGATGGTAAGGGACGCGTGAAAAATGGGGTAGAGCCGTACGAGGACGACCAAATCGACATAGTAGCAAGCAGCTGCCAGCAGGCCACTGGTGAGGGCGACCCAGCGCTGCTGGCCCGGATGGTCGGCAAGCCATTGGGGTAACCGATCAGCGGTCCAGGCACCTACGATTGCACTGACCAGGGATAGGCCGATGACCCACCCGGTTCTTCCCGGCACCTGACTGGCCTGGGGACCTTTGGTGAGCTGCCAGAGCACGTAGCAGACCAATGGGAAAAACTGGGCAGCACATAAACTGATCCGCTGCCAGGAAGCTAATGCGCATCGCCTGCGGACCCAGTTAAAACCAGCCCTGGCCGAGGCGAGCAGTAGGAAGCAGCAGCAGCCGGCGCCAATAGAGATGCCCACGGTGAACAGGGCGGTCACCGCGAGCTCCTGTGCATCGAAAAACATCCCTGAGGCAAACAGGACGAGCACCAGTACCTCGACCAGGCCGACGACCAAGCCCCCGATTCCACCGGCAATGCCCCAAGCTAACGTGCGTCGCATCAGCCGGCCTCTTCCCCAACAGGGGCTTCTTCGGCCATGATCCGACGGGCGAGCTCTTGTTTTAAGTCCTGGTTTTCCGGTGCGCCCAACCGGGGATCTGCTGCCATTATCCCCTGGACATCCTCTCGCGCAGCTGCGAGCAGGTCCGCGTCCCGCACCAGGTCGCCGTAGCGAAACCCGGGTAGCCCGGCCTGACGGCGGCCGTACAGCTCGCCTGGGCCGCGTATCTGGAGATCTGCTGCTGCGATCTCAAATCCATCAGTGGTCTGGGCGAGCACTTGCAATCGCTTTAGCGCGTCTTCGTTTTGGGTATCGGCTATCAAGTGGCATGAGGACGGCCGGGTCGACCGGCCTACCCGGCCCCGAAGTTGGTGAAGCTGGGCCAGTCCAAACCGATCCGCATTTTCGACAATCATCACCGTGGCATTGGGAACATCTACGCCTACTTCTATCACCGTTGTGGCGACCAGCAGCTGTGCCCGGCCGGTCGCAAAATCCGCCATGGCCACGTCCTTTTCCTCTGGGGCAAGCCGGCCGTGGACCAATCTCACCTGATCCGCGCCAAAGCGATCGCACAACTCCGGGTAAATGTCTTCGGCAGCGCTTACGTCGAGCTTTTCCGATGCCTCGATGATCGGGCAGACCACGTATACCTGCTCGCCTTTTGCCATGGCATCAGCGGCAGATTCTAAGGCGAAGTGGCGGTCGTTACGGGACCAGATGTGGGTCGTAATAGGAGCCCTGCCAGGGGGCAGTTCGTCGATGATCGATACGTCCAGATCGCCGTGGAGGGTGTGGGCCAGGGTGCGGGGAATGGGTGTGGCAGTCATCACGAGCAGGTGGGGCGAGGTTCCGTTTGGGCCCTTGCCCACCAGGCTAAGCCGCTGAGAAACGCCAAACCGATGCTGCTCATCGATGATGGCCAGGCCGAGCCTTCTAAACTGTACGGATTCCTGGATCAATGCGTGGGTGCCGATGGCGACCCCGGCCAAGCCACTTTCAATGGCAGCCAGGTTTTTTTTGCGGGTTGAAGACCTGGCCTGGCCGATGTGCAGCACAGCGCGAATGCCCAACCGGTGCAGTACTGGATAGAGCGTTTCCATGTGCTGCTCGGCCAGAATTTCCGTGGGCACCATGAGGGCTGACTGCAATCCAGCCCGCGCCGCCATTGCGATTGCCCCAAGGGCGACAAAGGTCTTTCCCGAGCCCACATCCCCTTGCAACAGTCGCTGCATGGGCCGTCCATGGGCCATGTCCCCTGAAATTTCACCGAGCACGCGGGTTTGGGCATGCGTCGGTGTGATCTGAAGGTGATCGCCCATATCCCCGGCGAGATCGGTTTCGCTCTGCGCAGCAGGCGCTGCATGCTGCTGGTACTGCTCGCGCCGAAGTGCAAGGGCCAGCTGCAAGAAGAAGAATTCGTCGTATGCCAACCTGAGGTGAGCAGGAGATCGCCCAGCCACCCAAGCATCCAACGCTGTCATAGGGATGTCATCTGGCGGCACGTGCACCATCTGGATCGCTGTGGGTAGGGCCATGAGACCCCGACGTTTTCGAATCTCAGGACCCAGTGGGTCGGATAACAATGTCTCGCTCTTGAGGGCTGCCGCGCGAATCGCCTTTTCCACAGTTCGAGGGGCAACACCTGGCACAACGGGGTAGACCGGCACAATCCGACCGGCCCGATCTGTCTCCTCAAAGGATTCGAAAACAATCGGATGGGCCAGTTGGCATCGGCCTTTGTAGGCGCCTACCAAGCCGGCCAAGTAGATGCGCTGGCCCTTTGCGAACGCATCGGCCCGAGGGCGGCGATTGGAGAACCAAATGCCTGAAACCGCGGCATCCCCGTCGATCAATGTCACTTCCATGATGCGCCTTTTGGGGTGTCCAAAAAGCCGCACTGTCGAGACCTCGCCCGCTGTGACAACCCGGTCACCCGGGACCAGGGCTGAAATGGGCGTTACAGACCGCCGGTCCTCGTATCGGCTGGGCAGCACGAACAGCAGATCTCGCGGGCTGCCAATGCCCCGGCTCGCCAGTCGGGATGCTGTTTTTTGACCAATGCCATCGAGGGCGAGCAGGGCCTTGTCGTACGGCGTTGCCGCGTTATCTTCAGTCCTGTCTTTCCTTGTCTTCTCTCTGACGACATCTTCGATTTCCATGGCCAGGGACATCAGAAACCGCTGTCCCCGGGCGTACAAGACAGCTCGACTGACCCCGGGGATCGACTCAGGGTCGCGTATCGCAGCTACAAAGGCGAGGACCCGCGGTTCTTGTTCCCCAGTGTATGTTGCTGCCAAAGACGCGAGGTCAGTGAGCACGGCCGCGTCTTCACTTGGATTGCATTCTCCAATGATCCCACGAGCCAAAGCGGATCGCAGCCGGGCGACGGTTTCCGCTGCGGTCATGCGCTGCTCCTGGGTATATGCCACGGTAGGGGATAGGTTAGAATTCCACGTCTACGATCTCGAATTTTCGCGGGCCTGCTGGGGTGCCGATGGTTACCTGGTCGCCCACCTCTTTTCCTATCAATCCGCGGGCTATGGGCGAGGAAATCGATATGGTCCCAACGTCGATGTCAGCTTCGTCCTCGCCCACAATTCGGTAGGTTTTTTCCTCTGTTGTATTCAAATCCTCTAGAGATACCCGGGCACCGAACACCACCCGGTCTCCTGACAGCTTCGTCGGATCGATGACATTTGCCCGGGCAATGCGGTCCTCTAAATATTCCATTCGGCTCGCGATGAGGCTCTGCTCTTCCTTGGCAGCTTTGTACTCTGCATTCTCCGATAGATCGCCGTGCTCCCTGGCCTCTTCGATGGCCTTTACATTGGCAGGTCGATCTACTTCTATGAGCTTCTTGAGCTCTGCTTCGAGTTTCTTGAGACCTTGGGGTGTCATTGGGTATTGGTCCATATTACTTACCTCGCAACGTTGCCCTGTACGTTACCATTGGAATCCCTTTTTGTTAGTCTTTTTTCTGGTTCTTTTTAGCTTGGGCGATGGCGTTTTCCAAGACCTTCGGGGGGAGAGATCTGGGAAGTGCCTTGAGCTTTGGATGAGCGGTTGATTTGATAAAGAACGTGGGTGTTCCAGATACTCGCAGCTTTCTCGCATCCCTCATGTCTTCTCGTATGCAGTCTGGCATGCCAGCACTCGCCATACACGCTTCAAAGTCAGACCGATCCAGGCCTATTTGGACCGCTAGGTTTCCGATATCCACGTCATCGGCTGGGATGGTTTCTTGAACCGAGAAGAGCGCGTCGTTCATAGGCCAAAACATATCCTGCTCAGCTGCACACTCGGCTGCCTTTGAAAACTCACAGGCACGGCTGTGATAGGGTTTTTTGATCGCTGTGTTGCACGCGTTATCCAAGGGCAGGTGGCTGTGGATCAAACGCACTGTTTTGGGGTGTTCGGCTGCGAGGAGCCGCATGTACTTGTGGGCGCGCCGGCAGTATGGACACTGGTAGTCAGAGAACTCGATGACGGTAACGAGCGGATCCTCGGCGCCTATCCAGTGGCACCCATCTTCGTCATTGCCGTGGGGGAGTTTTGGCAGGTCTGCCCACCCCGGGTGTTGCCAATACGGTTCGATACTCACCATCAGCGTCGCGATTGTTCCGCCACCGACCCCCAGGAAGACCACGAGCAATGCCGGTCGGGCAAACGCGGCGCGCAGATCGGTGAATAAACTGGAAAAAGGATTGGCGCGCTGTTGGATTGCCTCGGTCAGGCTGGTGGCAAAGAGCAGTCCGCTAATGGCGTACAAGGCCAAGCAGTAGGGGCATAGGACTTCGATACGGGTAAAAGAAATGCCTGCGAGAACACCCGACGCTGCGAGTGAGGCAGTGGTCAACGCCAACAGCAAACCCCGCGGCCATGTGGGATGGACGCGTTTGCCCCAGCGTCCCCAGGCTGCCAGCACAGCCATGAACACATGGCCCACAATTCCCCAAACAGATACCGGTACCCCGAGGAACACGGAAAAGGGGGATTGGGCAACGGTTTTGCAATTCACCTGCTCATTAACAGCGCAGATCGATTGATAGTTGGAATCGGTGTGGGTCAGATAGTGGATTCGGGTCAACTCGATGGACGCGCCCACCCCCAGCAGGCAGAGACAAATGAAAACCACGGAATACCATTTGCTCGATTTGGGAGGAGCGGGGTGCGCGTTATCTTTCGTACCTGTTCTCATCGTACTTTCTGCCAGCTTGGGCGTGGCCATTGATTTACTAACTATTTGAAACCAGAGATTCTGTAAATACCACATCAGATTTGATATATGTTAATCGACAGACATTAAATATGGGGTCCCGGGTTCCGGTGGCCCTGACGAGCTTAAGAGGAGCGCCATCTTTGATGTCCGGCCCAAACGTAGAAGCTTTGCAGATGGTCGAAAAGCACTTGGGGTATGTGTTTTCAGATGAGAGCCTGCTCATGCAGGCGCTGACGCACAAGTCGTTTTCCAATGAACATCACGCTGTTCACGCGGATAACCAACGGTTGGAATTCCTGGGTGACGCGGTCCTTGGATTGGCAGTGGCCGAGGCATTGATGACCGCCATACCCACTGCCGCAGAAGGGCAGCTCACCCCAAGGCGGGCCGCATTGGTGTGCGAGGCGTCCTTGGCTGACTTGGCCAGGCGCGTGGGGTTGGGAGAGATGGTGTTGCTCGGCCGCGGGGAAGAGATGAACAACGGCCGCGATCGGCCGTCCATCTTGGCCGACGCAGTAGAGGCCCTTATCGGCGCTGTCCAATTGGATGGCGGGTACGAAGCTGCCAGGGATGTGGTGCTGCAATGGCTCGGGAGCACCCTGGATGAGGTGGCTGCAGCCAGCGAACGTCCAGACGATGTCAAGACCGCGTTGCAAGAAGCCCTGCAGGCTGAGAATCGGGAGATGCCGAGCTATTGTGTCGTGGGCGAAGAAGGACCGGGTCATTCAAAGGTTTTCGAGGTTGAGATTTCAGTCGCTGGCCAGTGCCTGGCACGCGGCCGGGGACGGAGCAAAAAGGACGCGGAAAAAGACGCGGCCAAACAGGCATTGGCTGCACTGGAGGCAGAATGAAACGAATTCTATCCACTGCAGTTGCGATGGCGCTGGTCATCTCGTTCGCAAGTGCGGCCGGCGCTGAGACAAAACAGGAATACCAGCACCGCTTTAAGCTTATGCTCGACTATGCCGTGCGGACCAACGAATATATCCGTCAACGCCTGCTGGACAAGGGCTTGGCAGCATATGCCCATGCCATGGCGGAAAAAAACACATCAGCAGCTGAGCAAATGACCCCGCCGAGCCAGTACGCAGGGCTTCATCCCCACTTCTTACTGGTGCTTGAAAATATCGAGCGATCCCTGTTCTTTGCGGCAAAAGGAGAGCTCGGCAAGTATCGACACTATCAAAGAACCGTGCGCAAAGAGCTGCAAATCCTAGAAGTACTTGCCGAACGGGAACACCTGGAGCTCTACATGTGGGACCGGTGGCGGTGACCAAAGGGCCGTTTATACTCCCCCTTTCCAATCCCATCGACTAAGATCTACCAAGCCCCACATCCGGCCCAGCTGAAGTGGCGTGCGGATGGCGGAAGATAAAACAGCATATGAGCATTAATCGGCATTCTTGACAGGTGAGCTAGAAATGTACATCATGTACTTTAGATACGTGATGTACTCAAAGGGAGGGATCATGGTCCGTTTGAATGCCAGCGAAGTGCGACAGGAGTTTGCAGATGTCATCAACCGCGCTGCGTACCGAGGAGAGAGAATCGTTCTTCATCGAAGGGGCAGGGATGTGGCAGCGATAATATCGATTGAAGACCTGGTGCTTTTGGAGCGACTGGAGGATGAGGAGGACTTGAAAGCGGCCAAAGCAGCGCTCAAGGAAGCCGAAAAGAAGGGGACCAAGCCGTTGTCCGTACTCATAGATGAGCTAGGCATCGAGAGATAAATCGCAAAATGTACGCGATAGAAATCGGCCCGGCCGCAGAGCGGAGCCTAAAAAAGCTATCGGCTGATATCCAGAAGCGAATCATCAAGGCCATTTTAAAACTGGAAAAGCAACCTCGCCCCGCTGGCGTTAAGAAGCTCAGCGGAGAAGATGATATTTATAGAATCCGAGTGAGGGACTACCGGGTCATTTACCAGATTCGGGACGACGTGCTGGTGATAGTGGTCGTCAGAGTCGGACATCGGAGAGACGTGTATCGCTGAACAAGTCACTAAACAGAACAGTCATTCCGGCATTGCGGCCCAAATCGTGAGACATAGCTCAGCATCATCGATTAAGCGATAAACCGGATCACGCCCACTTCTCTTTCGGCTCTCTTCCATGATAATCGGAACACCGTCACCACGCTTTTCCATGAGAAACTGTCGTTCCAGCTGGCTCGTAGGATCGTCGACTGGACATTTCGAGAGCAAGGACGTGATGAGCTCGTTTCGAGTTGATTGGCGCAGCGCAATGCTCTCGACTGTCAAGGTGTTCGGTAAGGATCCCGGTGAATAGAGCTCAAGACGATTATCGAAGAGAAATAGTCGTATTTTTGAACCGTGAATAGAGTAATCGCGATGGGCAACAGCGTTCACCACAGCTTCAAAGACAGCCCGGTCGCTGTACTGTGGCATTTCTGTTCGCCCGGGATCTTTGCTGGCAAACACACTCATATTTCTCCTGACAAATACCATCGCATCACTAACCTGTTTATCCAAATGTCCGGTTATCTCCTGTGCATCGATCTGGTAGTTCGAGTCCTGCTTAATCCCGCGATAGCGAACCGCCTGTATGAACGCACCTGGCAGCCATTGATGCGGTTTATTGGAGCACATTAAAACCCCAGTCACGGTCGCGTATTCTCCTCCTGCTTCATTTTCTGCTAGAATGCTCAGCTTCTTGAGAGTTATCTTTGCATCTTCTGTTCGTGGTCCTAGAAAACGCTTCCAAAGTCCCTCGTCCAAATCCGCAAATGTCGCCTGAGGAACAGCTTGTTCGTCAAAACGTATCAGGCGCGCTTGGCTTCGTTGTTGAAACAAACGCGCAAGCACTTCCGGTTGCATCTTTCGTTTGGAGCTGCCTTGTCTGTGGAAGTATCCATTTGGGCTTTCATGTACAAAGAGGCTGCGGGGAATTTCAACCCTCAGCACTGATTGAAGCAAACCTGTGTCATCAGGAATCTCTATGCGATAAGTTCGAAAATTGACAGGTGGCCTTATACTGTCATTGCAGATCTCAAATACGAAACGCTCGGCATCCTCCAATCCTTCGCGGGGAATGCCCAAGATGTCTTTCGTTTTATCATCAACACCCAGGACGAGCACGCCATCAGCGGTGTTGGCCATGGCTGCGATTTCATCGGCGAGGTCCTCTCGTTTCGGCTCAACAACGCGCTTTCCTTTCAGGCGGATTGCCTTGAGCTCCAATGCCGTGTCTTCACCAAGGCGGATTCTTTTCAGCAAATCCTCGGGAGTGTCATACATAGCGGCCCTCCATGGCGATACGACGGTAACGCTGCTCAAATGCCTCACGTCCCCCCTCCATGATCTCGCAGATTTTATTGCGCACATCCTTATCCTGCATACTTCCCGCGCATTCGGTGTGCGTCTCACCTCCACGCGCGTCGAGCGCAATCACCAGTTCGGCATCGCCATTGACCACGATATTAGCGTTGTGGGTTACTACGATGACCTGCCGCTTCTGTTTGATGGCTCGCAGCTGAGTTACTATTAGATCATAGATGAGGTGATTATCGAGGTCGTCTTCGGGCTGGTCGAGCACGATCGGCTCGCTCCCATAGGAAAGTAGGAACGCGAGTAGGGCAGCGGTACGCTGCCCGGGTGAGCCTTCTTGAATCGATCGAAAATTCCTCCCATCTCCTGTCGGGCTGTATTGTACATTAAGGGAATCCTCCGGGAACCACAGATCAATTCTATCGTAAGTCTCAGGCTGGAGGCTGTTCAGATGTGCCGCGAATCGTTTAATGTCTTGCACTTGAGGCGCATCTTGCGAAGCAAAAGCGATTTTTCTTGTTTTATCTTTTAGTTCGCTGAGCTGTTGCTCGACCGAAGGGCCATCGCTACTGTCGCAATAGAGCTGGCCGAGAAGGCCTTCCCCGCTGCCGGTTCGGCCAATAGCTTTGTCGAATCTACGATCTTCGCGTTGAATGAGTCGGCGATATTCTGTTTCAACCGCCTCCTGATTTCCGTACGGAACAACTTCTATTTTCACAAACGGATTCCTCGCCAATACAGTTTCTAAAAATCGAGATCGTCGCTCAGTTAGCTTCTGTCGTATGTGTTGAAGACGCTGCAGACTCTCACCCGTGTCCTTTCGAACTTGAACCAGATGCTTGCGCCGTTCTTCAATCGCTTTTAACCGGCCCTCGATATTCTGTCGTCTCTGAACGAGTTCTCCATATGCCGCCGGATCACCAGCGCCTTCGGCATCTAACTTTATTTGTAATTCTTCGTATGCGAGCACCGCAGAATTGTGAGCTTTTTTCCATGCCGAGCTGTCGCGGTTAGCTTGCCATTGTTGTATCGCGCGATCCGTTTGTGTCGCTTGTTCTTCGATGCTTGCACTAATTTCGACTAGTTGTCGCCGAACGGTCGCGGCTTTTTCTAAGAGCGCTGCTTCGGCAGCTTCTTTTTCATCGAAGAGGTTGCTGTCGATGGGATCTGGCACGATTTCCCGAGCAAATTGTTCCAGCCGCTCGCTAGCGTCCGACCATTCTCGCTCCCAGGTTTCGACTGCTCGCAGTTGACGCCGACATCTTTGGTAAGTTTTCAATATCTCGGCGTGACCGGATGCCTCGAAGACAGCCAGTTTGCGTTTCACGTCGTCCAATTCGCCGCGTAACCGAGGCGCATCAGCAAGGCCGGATTCGACCTCCCTCGCTTTGGCCCGCAAAGAGAGGAAGCGCGCCTCCTCATCCTTCCAGGCTTCCTCAAATGAGCGACGATCCAGGTCCGAAGCCTCATCGATAATTCGAAGGAGAGCAAGCGGCGTTTTTGCCAATTCAAAAATCTGTTTTTGACTATAGATACGTACAGGAAAACGCCTGAGAATATCTCCTTCTTCGCGTGTCCACTTACCGCTACGAGTCTGAACTTCGATAGGCTCCAGATCGCCACTCTGGCTCCATTGAACGCGGAACAGATTTTCATCCTTTCGATACGTGACCTTAATTGAAGAGTTTTCTGTTAACAACCCGCCATTATCTCTGTCGAGATAGACCTCCCAATACTTCGCGAAGTCGTTTGCGAGAGATTCTGGAATCTCTTCCTTTCGCCTCAATGCGAGTCTGAGAAACTCTATGATGGTCGACTTGCCTGTTCCGCGGCCGCCTATGATCGCGTTGAGCCATGGGTTGAGACACACGTTGAATTTTTCGGATCGACCCATGTAGCGAGCACTCTGAACCTCGATTGATTCGATCGCCAGAGGTGGATGATCATTGGGATCGTTGTCATACGCATCAGACCGCTTGGTCGATAGGGAACCATCTGACAAGGCAAGCCGCAACCCATCCAGTGTCGGCTCTCTCATCTTAACCCATGTATAATGGCTGCCGGGACAACGTTCCCCAGCTGGATGGTGCGAATCCGATCCGAGTACCTCGGTCCATTGTAGCTTGTGATCTATGTATAATTGGGGTTTTGCATATCCCGGTTCGCGGATCTCCACGGCAAGAATATTTTCGATATCCAACGCCTGACCGAGCGTATTTCCGGTCAGTTCTGTAAAAAGCCCCCTAGCTTCATCGACGTGTGCGGGAATCGCAATGCCACCTGACTTGATTATTTCAGAAACAACATCGCTCAAAGACTTGTCGGTGCAAGTATCACACGCCCCTTTTTCTCCTCGGAAACCAACGGCTCCAAGCAGTGAATCGATATCCGAGCCTGATTTATCCCTGTCAAGAATAGCAAGTACATGAACATTGCTGTTGACCGAAATTTCAACTCCCGGAAAGATGACGAGCTCTCGGAAATCATTACCATTGTCATGCCTCAGGTTCTGCAACTCAGTCTTGAGCGCATCGATTTGGGCACCTGAATTGTGATCCGTAACAGCAACGCAATCGATACCGGCTTTCATGTAATCCAGAAGCCACTCTCTCGGAGATCTTTGTTTGAGAGCTTCTTGATTCGGCCCATTGCCGTAGTCGTTTGAGCTCGGTGTGTGCGCATGGAAGTCAAACTTCCACCAGCGCGCACCATTCCATGTCCAATCGCTCATTCGCTACCCCCTGGGCTCTGATAGATGTCTGTATCTTGCTGCGTGACGACTTGTTTTTGCTCTTCAATCCAACCCTCGATATCTCTTTTCCGGAATCGCCAGGCACCTGCTACTTTAAAACCGGGCAGCTTGCCCTTTTGCGCTAGACGATAGACCGTTTTCTCGGTGACACTGAGATAAGAGGCGACCTCTCGCACGGTCATTGCGGTTTCACCCATTATCGTTCCTCATTCTTGGAAATTCGGTGTAACTAAGGGTATTATAGGGTAAAATGGTCCAGTGTCAACAAACCAGAAATGCGCTCCCATCTCAACTTGAAAATGATTCTTTATTAGCAGCGAGGCGTTCGGTTGTTGTCCTGAGAGCCAGTCACCGTGCAGGCGTGCATCCCTAAAAAGAGATCCTTATACCCCTTTTCGAACCCCATCGACGGCGTTTACAAAGATGGCCAGGCCGTCGCCTGCTTCGCTTAGCCGCTGGCGGGTCCATTTTGGATGGTTGGTGCGGTGGAGGAATGCTTCTGGGTGGGGCATTAGGCCAAAGACGCGCCCAGTGGGATCGGTCAGGGAGGCAATGCCGTCTGCAGATCCGTTTGGATTGAGGGGGTAGCGGGTCGTGGCCCGGCCGGATTCGGGATCGATGTAAAACAAGGGCACCTGCCGGTTGGCGAGCAGGGCCTCGCGCACTGCATCGTCCCTGGGTACCAGCTTGCCTTCACCGTGGCGGACCGGTAGTGACATGTGCTCGATATCCTTGGTAAACACGCACGGTGATTCCGGATCTGCGGCAAGCGAAACCCACCGATCTTCGAATCTACCAGAATCGTTCCACGCCAGGGTGGCCTGCTGCTTGCCCATCTGGCTGTCCACACCCGGGAGAAGGCCGAGCTTTACGAGGAGTTGAAACCCATTGCACATGCCCAAGACGAGGCCGCCCCGATTCACAAACCCAACCAACTTATCGAACAGGCGCTCCCCGCCGACCTCGGTATGCCGGATGCGAATGGCAGATGCCAGCGCAGATCCCAAATCGTCCCCGTCGAGGAATCCTCCTGGCATGCAGAGTAAATCGCACTGGTCCAGGTTGGCTTTGCCAGACGCCAGGTCCCACAGGTAGACAATGTCCACCTGGTCTGCTCCGGCCAAGCGGCACGCGTGTGCCGTCTCCATCTCACAGTTAATTCCGTTGCCCGCCAGCACGATGGCCCGCACGTACGTTGCCATTACAACACCTCCTCGAACAGAAGCGGCTGTTGCCAGCACTGCTTGAGCGCGAAGATATCCATGTCCGCGACCACCTTGCCTGAACTGCCAGTGATGACCAGTCGTTTATCCGCTGTCACAAATCCGATTTTTTTTGCCGCATCTGCCATCAGTATCTCAAAGGCCTGTGCTGCCCCGGGCGATACCGTGACCACAAAGCGTCCCGGGGATTCTGAAAAGAGCAAAACGTCGTCCCGGTCCACGCCTGCTGCCGGGACTTGGCCCAGGTCTACGACCATTCCCAAACCACCGGCAAAGGCCGTTTCTGCCAGTGAGATCCCCAGGCCGCCCTCGGAAATGTCGTGACACGATGCGACGAGCCGGCTCTCCATGGCTCGATGCAGCCATCTGTAGCTCTCGATCGTCGCTAACGGATCCCTGAGTTTTGGAACAGTGCCGCCGTTGATAGACCCGGCCTTGAGGTACGCTGAGCTGCCCAGATCCCCATGGGTCATGCCCACGACATAGACCAGATCCTCTGGCTTTTTGGCGTCCATGGTCACAGCGTTGTTCACGTCTTCGACCTGGCCAATTGCGGACACGAGCAGGGTCGGCGGTATGGAAATGCGGGTATCGCCGATGGCGTAGTCGTTTTTCATGCTGTCTTTGCCAGACACGAGGGGCATGCCATAGGCCACGCAGATTTCCTTTAAGGCCTTGTTTGCCCGCACCAACTGGGCCAGTTTGTACTCGCCATCCGGGTTGGCGTTGGATTTTACGGGATCGCACCAGCAGAAATTGTCCAGCGCAACCACCCGGTCGGGATTCGCCCCCACTGCGACCACATTGCGCATTGCTTCGTCTGCGGCACAAGTGGCCATGTGGAAGGTATCGATTTCCGAATACTGAGGGCAAATGCCGTGTCCCACGGCAACCCCTTGCATGGACGTAAGGACCGGCCGGATCACCGCTGCATCAGAGGGTCCGTCATCATCGGCGCCTGTAAGGGGTTTTACGACGGCACCGCCCTGGACTTCGTGGTCGTATTGGCGAACCCAGTACTCCTTGGAACAGATATTCAGGCTGCTGAGCAGGGTGTTTAGGATTTCTCCCACATCTACCGACGTCGGTAGATCGGCCGGAGTCTCGGACAAAGGCGGCCAGACCGCATTAAGGTCCAATTGGGGTACGCCATCATGTAAGAACCCCATGTCAAAGAGGCCGACCAGGGCGCTGCCGTGCCAAACCTCTAAGGCCTCGCTGTCGGTATATGCACCCAGATCCGTGGCCAGCACCCCCATTTCCGCGGCCAGGGACACAAATCGCTCCGCCTTTTCAGGAGGCACTGCCGCGGTCATTCTCTCCTGGGCCTCGGACAAAAATATTTCCCACGGCTGAAGTCCTGGGTACTTGAGGGGTGCCAGGGCCAAATCAATGCGGGCACCGCCAGGGGTTTGAGCGGTTTCCCCCACTGAAGATGCCAGGCCGCCAGCGCCGTTGTCCGTGAGGCAGGTCATCAGCCCCTCGTCTCTCGCGCGCAGCAGGAAATCCGTCATTCTCTTTTGGGTGATGGGATCTCCAATTTGAACAGCTGTGGCTGGAGATCCTTCGTGGAGCTCTTCAGACGAAAAGGTGGCGCCGTGGATGCCGTCCTTTCCGATGCGCCCTCCCACCATCATCACCCGATCTCCGGGCCGTGCTGCTTTTAAATGGGATGGCTGGCCGTTGATCTCGGTCGGCATGATGCCGCCAGTGCCGCAAAATACCAGGGGTTTTCCCAAGTACCGATCGTCGAAGACCAGGGAGCCGTTCACCGTGGGAATGCCGCTCTTGTTGCCCCCGTGCTCCACCCCCTCGCGCACGCCCTCGAGAACCCGTCGGGGGTGAAGCAGCCGCTCGGGTATGGCACCTTTAAAAAACGGTGAGGCCAGGCAAAAGACATTGGTATTGCAAAACAGGCGCGCACCTTGGCCCGTGCCGTGAGGATCCCGGTTAACGCCGACAATGCCCGTGAGCGCGCCGCCATAGGGGTCGAGGGCAGACGGGGAATTGTGGGTCTCGACTTTGAATACGAGGTTGTTTTCCCCATCGAACTTCCAGACACCCGCGTTATCGACGAACACGGAGCGGCAAAAATCCTCTAATCCCAAATTGGCCCGAACCGTGCGGGTCGCGCCTTCGATGTAGGTTTTAAAGAGGGAGTTGATCTCCTCGGTATGGCCGGGCGTTTCTTTGTAAGTGATGCGCGCGTTGAAAATTTTGTGCTTGCAGTGTTCGGACCAGGTTTGCGCCAATACCTCGAGCTCCACATCTGTTGGATCTGTGGACAATCCCATTTCAGCGCGCCTTTGCCGCACTGTTTCGTCCCGGTAATGATCCCGAATGGCCTGCATTTCCTCGAGGGTAAGGGCCAGGGTTCGCTCCCGGCTGAGACGGACGAGGGCATCGTCGGGGATTTCCAAACTGATGGTGTCGACTTTTGGATCCGCTGCCACGCCCACGCGCGGTACTTCCGGAGCGAGGCACTGCCCAGCTTCAGCCGAGTGGCGATCCAGGACCCGGTGCCGATGGATCAGTGGGTTTCCCAGGAGTCCCGTGGCAATACGGTCGACTTCGGAGCGGACCAGTTCTCCAGTGACGAGGTATTGTCTGGATGCATACATCACCCCGTGCGACGGCCAGTTGTCCTTGAGTACCAGCTGCGCCGCTTCGGTGGCTGTCCGCCCCACATTGTCGGTGACCCCGGGACGCAGGGCGATCTCTATCAGCCAGTCATAGCTTCGCTTGAGAGGGGCGTCGACGTGCCACTCCTGAATAATAGGGTCTGAAATCGCGGTCGCCAGCTCGTTAAGGCTGCTGGGATCGAGGTCCCCGTCGATGGTGTAGACATCGACGGTGCGCACTTTTTTGACGTCCAGTTCGAGGTCATCTCTAATGCGCGCCGCAACCCGGGCACCCAAGGCGTCGCGATGTCCCCGCTTGAGGGATATCTCGATACGATGCGCCATTTATTACCTCCTCGATATTGAGAAATCGCCTTATTTCGAGAGTGGAAATACCACAGGGATGCCGGTCGGGAAACCCGCTATTCGGACACCACACCAGATCCCTTGAGTGAGCGCGGCTTCGACAGGTGAGTTGAGTTCTATGTCACTGTAATAGTGCACGCTTCATCGGTTTGAAAATCCCCCTATCCCCATTCTTCAAAGAGGGAGGAGCTGCCTTCACCCGACAACATACATAGGACATGGCACTGGCCTTGCTATCGATTGACAGTCAGCAGCAGCAATAAGGCGAAGGGGCGCGGTGACGATTACGCCTCTTGTTCGCTCGCCTGCAGCTCTTGTTCGATGGCATCGACCGCCTGTCTCAACTCGGGCATGAAATCTGTAGCAAGTGAAATGCCCTTGCGGGTGGGCTTCCACTCTCCCTTATCATCCATATAGTAAATTCGCAGATCGATGTACCGTCGGCCCTTGAATTCCTTGATGCCCGCTCTGACTTCTTCCGTGGGATTTCGCTTGAAAGTGGCAACAACTTTGTCTTCGGCCATGATTTCCTCCACAACATTCGCTACAAACTTTTATGAAGTTCGTTAAGTGTAACTTTATACTTATAAAAAATACGTATACAAAAATAAAAACGAAAATACAATTTTGTAAAACAAAAACATAAAACAAAGTCAGGTCCGATGCGCACACCAAAAATCGACCCTCGGCAAGAAAGAGCAGAGAGAATAGAACCCATCGCTGAGATGCGGGTCATCGTCGTTGTTTCGCCCTCGGTTGTGGCAGCGCGTCGTCAGGAAGTAGCAGCCCTGACCGCCAAAATAAACCAGGGACAAACATCCCCCGATACCAGCGGGCCGTTGGCCTCCTTGTTGCCGCGCCTGGCAATCGATGTCTATGACGAACCGAGCGCAGCCGTCCGGGCGGTCAGCCAGTCACCGGTACATGCCCTGCTTATCGATAACAGGGCATCATCCCCGCAATCCAGCGCATTTGCCGAAACCATGGCCGGACAGACAATTCCGAAGCTTCTGGCCTACACGGATCCTAACCGCGCCCTGAATCGGGGCGCCATACTGGTGATATTGCCGGACGCAGACACGACAGCACATCATGCATTTGCCGTTGGCGCCTTTCAGCTCGGCGGTGTGATTGTCGATCCCCCGTCCCTCGAAACAGCCCTAACTGCCGTGGCCAAAATCGTTCAACCCCCCAAACCAGGCAAAGTAGCCCTGTGCCTGGCTGGCGGGGGTATCGAAGGCATGATCTACGAAATGGGAGCCCTGCGGGCCATCGATGCCCATCTGATGGGGGGGTCGGTTGTGGATTTCGATATTTTTTCCGGGATTTCTGCCGGCGGGATCATCGGCGCATTTCTCGCCAACGGGGTTCGGCCTGATGAGCTCACTGACGCGATGAACGGCAAACCGAGCCGCGTCGCCCCTTTTACGAGGAGTATGCTGTTCGACCCGAATGTGGGGGAGATTGCCTCGAGAATCATCAAATCTACCGGGGACCTATTACGCGGAAATTGGCTCAAAAATCCGGTCGACACGGCCATGAAGATCACCCCTAGTGCCCTGTTTTCAGGCGATCGCATGAAGTGGCATCTCGAAAAAGAGCTCAGCAAGCCGGGCATGACAAACGACTTTGGTCAACTGAGCAAAGAACTCTTCATCGGCACCACAGACCAGGATTCCGGCGCCCATGTAACGTTTGGCGACGAGGGCTTTCGGGATATCCCAATCTCCCACGCACTCCGGGCTTCTGCTGCAATGACGCCCTATTATCCGCCGGAAAAGATCAAGGACCGATATTACATCGACGGCATTTTTACCCGGACTGTAAATTTAGATATTGCCATTGCACGGGGAGCGAGCCTCATTATTTGCATCGACCCCTTGACCCCCATGCGGGTTGAAACACCCGGATACGTCAGCCAGCGCGGTGGTTTTTTCAATTCGGTTCAATCCGTCAAGGCGCTCATACGCACCCGATTATCTGAGGTCATCGGCCGGGCTCAGGAGACCTATCCCCATGTGGCTGTGTGTGTGTTTTCACCCACACGACAGGATCTGGAGGAAATGTCGGTAACGATGATGCGGTTTGGCGACCGCACCCGTGTTGAGGAGATGGCGTTTGAATCCGCCAGTGACCGCATTCAAAGGGATTACGCCTGGTTGGCAGCGGATTTCGAGCGCCATGGGCTGGCCCTGCGATCGACCCCCCAATAGCTGGGATTGCTCATTATTTAAGAAGGGAAAATATCCGCTTGCGGATTTCCTTTCCGTCCAAGGTGGGAATGATGTCGCTGGCACCTGCTTTGACGGCCATGTCTCTGCCCGAACTGTCTTCGGTGTACACTGCCACCGGACAGGTCTCCTTTTTGGTCGCCAGGCGGGCCACCAAGTGGGTTAGCTCGTCTTCATCGCCGGCCGCAGCACTAACCAATACCAAATGGGGACGGTCTTTGCCGATGGCGAGCAGCGCGTCCACCTGGTCCGTGTAGGCGTCTACATCAAAGTCGCGTGATAATACGCGCTTGATGGGCTTCATGCTCGCTTCGTCCTTGTCGAGCATCACCACCCGCTGTCTCGCTGGGGAAAACCCGTCAGGTACAGGATATCCAAATTTATTCAGGAATTCGAGAATATCCTGCCGCCGAAAACGGAGATGGCGGCCGGGTGTCCTAAAGGACTTGATTTCGCCTCGGTTCACCCAATTGTGGATGGTCTTAAGATCTGTGGAACAGATCTTAGCCACCTGGGGGGCCGTAAACAGGTCATCAGCATTCATCGTTGTACTCTCCACTCAAATACTCATTCAGAGGCCAATTCCTCCACATGTGCGCCCTCGATCTTCGCCATCAGATAGCACGCGTCACAGCAGTTTCGCCCTCTTAATAAATTGGAAAAAACGCTGCGTCAAGCTATCCCGTAAAGAGGGGAAACAGCCCCATGAGCCCCACATTGCATGTTGTGCCGGGGACGGGAATCGAACCCGTACGGGCTTTCGCCCGAGGGATTTTAAGTCCCTTGCGTCTGCCTATTCCGCCACCCCGGCATGGCAGCAGGTCGACAGGTGCCGACGGCTTTGCCGCTACAGCAGGAATCGATGATTGATAGCCTGTCTTTTGTCCTCGTGTCCAGATGTTGGCGAGGTTTTTTTTGGCAGCGGCCCATCTTAAAAAAAATTATTTTTGTGTAAAACTTTGATCCTATTGATGCTTTAGATGGCGTTCCAATATCTCCCCCTGCAGTTGCAAAAACAGAAGCCCTGCTCGGACTTGTCCCTCTGTAAGGGTCAATGTAAACCGAATCGTCGTCCCCTGGGGCACAATGTGCAAGGCGTCGAACAAGCGATGCAACCCGGCCAGGGCAAATAGCGGGTCTTTTGCCGTGCGCGCCGCAATGCGCTGCCATGTGCTGGCAAGGGCAGCAACCGTTGCGGGGTCACCTGAGAACCGCACGTCCCCTTCCAGGCGGATCGGGTCGCTAAAATACGCGCGGATGAACGCGATCTCAAACCCAGGAGCGCTTTTTGAGCCCTTGCGAAGGCCGATGGCCCGCGGATCACTCGTGGCGAGAAGGGCAACCGGCCAATGACCTTTTGCATCTGGGGCCAAAAAAGACCTGGCCGCGCGAACGAGCTGGGACGACCCTGGCACCGGCTTTTTCAAACGGGAGAGACAGGTCGGCTGCAGGGGCCAGAGTGGAAACGCACCTGGTGGCACGGCGGTTTCGGGCGCGACGGGGGCTCCCCCACCACCTTCAACCGTCGCAGCAGTCCCTGTGCCAGGAGATACCATGCCCATTGGGCCATCGACCACGAGAACTTCCCCAGCACCCACCAGGTGAACGATTGGCCCAGCCTGAGTGCCCCCTTCCCACCCCTGTTTTGTCCGCGTCCATTGGAATGCCGGATTGGGTGCGAGCGCCCTGGTCAGGTGCTCGCGAAGGGCTGCTTGCCCAGCATCATACCCCATGACGATTCTGTAAGAGGCCTCATTAAAAACACTTTTTGCCGCAACGAGGAGCCCCATGATGTCCTGTTCGGGATCAAAACCAGTGGCAGTGCGAAGGATCTGTCCCTGGGTGTAGTGGGAGAGGGTTGCTGCAATGGATCGCTGTAGCGACGTCTCTCGAAATGACCCTACCGATACCCATAGCAGCCACGACGGATCTGGCGCTAAAAACGGAAACAGGTCGGGCATGCAGATACCGCCAGCGCCCCCGTCCCGTGACGCGCCCTCGTCCATCCCAATCGCAGTGCCCCCATCAGACGGACCGCCATCCCCCATCGGCCCCCCAGCGCCTTGTTGAGGCGTGCGTTCAGTCAGCGTGTTTTTTTTTGATGGGGATGATCCAATATCTCGAACCCGCTCCTCTGGAGGCTCGTTCTCAGGTGGCGGCGATGGGATTTCCTCCTGTCGGGCTTTTTTGGACTCGGATTTGGGCGGCTGCTTGGGGGTGCCCGGTGCAATTTCTGCCACATTGAAGTCAACGGCATAATCCGCAACGTCTCGGTACCTAGGCCTAAGGAGCATAGCCACCACAAGGTGCAAGATCACGGAAATTGGAACGGCAACTGCCATGCGCCGCCACGGGCGCTCGATGCGTTGTTTGGCGCTACCCGCTGCATTACCCCCATTGGATGTCCGCACTGTTTCGTGCATATGTAGGGTCTACTAGGACAAACCCACCTGCTCAAGTCCCAGTTTTAGCACAAGACTCGGTAATGGCGGCGATGTATTCGTCCACCATGAGGGTTGTCTCTCCGATGTGGCGGGACAATCGCCGCACCTCGCTTCGAGCCAGGGTACCTGAATTTACCCGCAGCCGCTCGGTAGCGAGCTCTTGGCAGATGCGGAGTAGGAAATTGACCGCTGCCAGAGCCTCTTGAGACAGGGCTGAACGCTCGAGGCCAGCTGCCTCCAGCCCCTTAATGAACCCCTCGACGTAGCGCGTCAAAACCAGGGAGCGATTAAAAAACACCTCGCACTCGGTGGCCGAAGCGAGCCGCTGTTTCTTTTTGGCTTTGGCCTTGCCCGGTCTCTGCGTTGCGATGGGGGAAGGGATCGATGTAATACCCCTGCGGGTTGCTGGTTTGGCAGCAGGGCGCTGGACCCCTGGGGATGGATTTTTTTTTAAAAATTCTTTTTTCTGGGCCGCGATTTTTTCCACCAGGCACGGCAACCCGGTTGTGAGAAAATTCTCACATTGGGCACAAACCGGGTCTATCTGGCCGCTGGTGTGGCGAAGGCCTGCGTTCGAGAGCAGCGATAGCGGCCGATCCCGACCACAACAGCCACAGATGAATCCCGCATCAGTTCGATCCGCCATAAATAAAATTGTATGGGATTTATACGACTCAGCAATAATTAGATGAATGTATTGGCCGGGGTCGGGGCCAAAGCCGGGGTAGTTCGCATGCCCCGGCTTACTCGAGGAGGCTGGTTACTTTGTCCATGAGATCGGCTGGTAGGCCGGCTGCATCGAGGCGGGTTGCATCGGTGATGAAATTTTTTGCTTTTTCCTTGTCGCCTTGAAGTGCGGCCACGTGGGCGAGCTTTAGTGCGATGACCCCGCTCGTGGGATCCCTATCCCGCGCCATTTGGTATGCGCTCTCTGCCTGGCCGAGCTGGTTTAGGGCTATCCGCGCATCCCCTGCCCCTTGGTATGCGGCGCTCAACCCCGCATTGCGTGCCTGGGCTTTTTCAAACCACGCCAGGGCAGTCTCGTAGCGGGTGCGCTTTAGGTCGATCCACCCTGCGAGCACGTACCAGTCCGCGCGGTCGTCCTGGAGCGCAATTGCCTGGGCAATGTTGCCGGCCGCGTGCGTGTGTTCGTTGACGTTGTACTCGGCAAACGCCAGGCTGTAGAGGATGCCCGCCTGCTGGTTCGGGTTTAGTGACCCAAAGTGTTTGGCCCGCTTTGCCTGCCTCAGCAGTGTCGCTTCCTCCCTGTACTTAGCACCGGCGTTTTTTATCCCTGCCAGACCCACATAGCCGGACGGCTCTCCTGGATCGGCTGCGATCATCTTGCGGTACATGGCTTCGGCCGCTGCAGTATCACCTGTTTTTTGGTGGATTTTGGCGATCAACCCCTGGCACCCGTAGCGGCACAGGCCCCGCTCCATGGCAATGGACAGAAAGCGCATGGCAGCGTCTGTGCCTTTTTCCTCCATTAGCCGTCGTCCCATGCGCTCTGCAGGCACTTCGATCGAGGGAAAGCGGGTGGCCGAGCGCTTGAACGCCGAAATGGCCTCCTCGTAGCGACCTTCCCTGACCAGAATTCGGCCGGCCATATAGTGGGGTCGGTGGTCTTCCTTGTCCCGCACGCCCGATTCCGTGAGCATTTCTAGCCCCTCGTCTACCTTGCCCGAAGCGGCCAGGGTCACACCTTGGCAAAGGAGGGTCTTGGCATCGAGGGTGAGGTCGTCGATCATGCCGATCGACTCCCGTTTTGCGAGCTCTCCAGCGCACTGCTGCCAGGCCGGGCTGTCGATTGGCTCGTGCACAGGCGGCAGGGTGGCCGATGGGGTGCATCCGCTGGCTAAAAAAAGTGAAAACAGGACATAACAGCACGCTCGGCAAAGTACAGACATGGTAACCTCCGTTGCCTGCGTTATATCATTCGGTGGCAGTATTGGTCACATCAATAGCGAGCCGCTCGCGGATTTCTTTTAACGACTGGGTGGTCTGCTCGACCCACTGGTTGCTCAGGTTGAGCCGTCTGGCCATTTTTAAGGTGCGCTCCCACTGAAAAATAGCCTTCTTCAGCAGAACGCGGATGCGGTCTTTTAGCACTTCGGCATACACCTCCCGCGCTTCTCGCTCCAGATCTGCCGGCGGGGGCGCGGCCACCATATCCTCCCACAGGTTCAGGTAGAGATCTCCAATGCGAAACGCCGCAGCTGCGGCCCAGTGGGGGTGGGCCACGCGAATGGTCTTTGTATACGCTGCTTGCGCGTCGATCAGCAGCTGGCACTTTTGCTCCAGGGCTGGCTTGATCAGGGCCTCCTCCCCGGGCAAGGTCACGGCCTGCATTTCCCCGTGGATGATCTCAGCCAGCTTAAAGCTGGCCATGGCGTAGTAATAGGTGGACGCGGTTGCTGGGATCCCCTTGCCCGTTCGAAAGACCAGCACCGCGGTATTGAGTGTGGTGTTGGCCTGGCGTTGCTTGTCGAGCGCCATCAGGGCAGATCCCTTTCGAGCCAGGGCCTCTACCCGCTCAATGTCCGATACATCGGCGCGTTCGGTCAGGATGAGATCGAACGCAGCCAAGGCCGCGTCCCAGTCCTCTAGTTTTTCATACGCTTCAGCTGCTTGAAACAGGGCAGCTGTGGCATCCTCGGACTCGGGATATGCAGTGGCGATCCGGGTGTAATCCTCGGCTGCGAGGCGGTATGCTTTCATCGCCGTGTTGCATAGCCCGCTATTGTAAAGGGACGGCGCGGCAAGGGTCGAAGTTGGAAACTCAGCCACGAGCCGATGGTATATCGAGGTTGCCCGCTGGCAGTCGTTGCTGCGTTGGTACTTGCGCGCGCGGTCGAACAATCCTGCAGCGTCGTACGCTTCTATGTCAAAATGATCCTCAGCTGGCACTGCTCGAAAGTGAAGGGGGGTCAACACCATGTCCGGTGGGGTGGATTGATCGTCTTGCTGGGGCTCTGGAACTTCGAGTGGAGGCCGGCGGTGACATGCAAGGACGCCGCAAGAGAAAATCAGGAGAACGGCTAGTGCTACGCCATACGAGTTTTGTCGATTTAATTTTGCAAATTCCCCCTTGAAAAAGGGGGGGAGGGGGATTTTGTCACTTCGCAACATCAAAAGAACTGACGAAATCCCCCCGGCCCCCTTTGTGAAAGGGGGAGAGTTCTTCCTCGACATTGTAGACTTGGTAGAGCTCTAGAGCGAGTTTCAATCATCACCTTTTTAAGAAGCCTTGTCCCGCACCCGAGAAATAAGGGCTGCGACTTCCTCTGCCAGGTCCCGATCCTGGCTGCTCCACTCGCGCGAGCAGCTGGATTGCAACAACCAAAGAATCTCGACCGGCGCCGTTTTAGGCGTCAGGTGAACGCTGAGCAGGGCCATTGTTGAATCGGCCAGGGAACCACGCCACAGATCGTCCCAATCCTCAGCGGGAAACACGGTCGGCCGCTTGACCCGGGTCAACGTGAGCGCGCCAGGGGCGTCTTGTTGCAACTGCCACAGGGTGTTGATGCCAGATCCCACGAGCTGCCGACCGCCCGCATCGACTGCCTCCCAACCACCAGCGGTCACAGCGAGCTGAACCCCGTTGCCATTGGTAAGTGGGTGCAAAAACGCAGCGCGATCCGCACCAAAGTCCTGGCAAATGGCGTTGAGTATCTGTTCATCTCGGTTGTCACCGTGGGGGGTATCGAACAACACCTCGTGGATCGCCAGCATCAGCGCCACGCGTCTATCTTCATACCGCCGGTGCTTTATTCGCTTTTCCTCGACCATAGTAGAAACTTACACGCATCGCCGGTCCCTTCAAGCGATACCGTGCGGCTTTTTTAGGTATCCCGCAACGGCTATTGGCCCCCACCTTACTTCCAGCCCCCACCCCGGCCCTCCTGAACCACCGTACTTCCAGCCCTCGTCCCGGGCATGTGAGCCCACCGTACTTCCAGCCCCCACCCCGGCATGTGAGCCCACCGTACTTCCAGCCCCCACCCCGGCATGTGAGCCCACCGTACTTCCAGCCCCCACCCCGGCCCTCCCCCGGTGGACGCTTGGACGTTGGGGGAGGGGGAAGCAGAATAGCGCTTTAAAGGACATCGGGGGCGGGTGAACTAGGGACCATTACAGGCCGGTTAATTTACAACTTTCTAGCAAAAAAGAGAAACGATCGAAAGAGTCCGAATCCAAAAGAAACCTAGGAATGCCAAGAAAAAATTGTCCCTCACCCTCCCCCAACGTCCAAGCGTCCACCGGGGGAGGGCCGGGGTGGGGGTTGGAAGTAGTAGTTGCAACACTTTCGTCGTCCCCGCGCAGGCGGGGACCCATGTAACCTATTGTATTTATATCGTATTCTAGATTCCCGCCTGTGCGGGAATGACGATCTTGGATGAATTACGGGACACCCCCTAACTCGGGGGACCCGATCCCCTGGGTATGGACTCTACCTGGGCCACGGGTAGAACCAGGTCGAACGAGGTGCCGTCTTCGCCAGTGCTGACGAGTTTTAAGTCCCCGCCCATGGTTTCGATTAGCTTGTGCGACAGGTACAGGCCAAGGCCCGTGCCGTTGGGCTTGCCCGACGTGACAAACGGACGAAATAGCTTCTCCCGCACTTCTTCTGGAAGGCCAGGCCCGTCGTCAGATAGGCTGAGCACCACACGAGCCCCCCCATCCACGAGCACGGTTCCGATCTTTACGGTCTTTGCGCCCGCGTCTTTTGCATTGCCGATCAAATTGCGCACCACCATCTGGAAATTTTCAGCACTGCCGCTCAGTTGCACAGCAGGAGGGGGAATCGTGGTGATGATCTCGATACCCGGAACGGGCTGGGCTTCCTTGCCCAACCGGTGGGGTCCAGGCACGACCGAGGGAAGGTCGAAATTCTCAATCGCAGCTATCTCCTTGGTGCGCGCACGCAAGGTGTTGTGCAGATTCTCAAGGGTGTCCAAGGCCCTTACCGCGCATTGGTTCGCCTCTGCAACCGCTTTCATCGAGTCCTCTGTGTAGACCCCGAGCTGGCCGAGGAAATAGTCCAGGTTCCAATGAATCGGTCCCAAAGCGTTCTTCATGTCATGACAAGCAGCCAAGTACTCCGAGTTCACCGTTCGCATGGCTGCCTTTTGCTGTACAATAAACAACTGATCCAATTGCTCAAGCGTCGTGTCAGTCCTGGCTTTTCGGTCGTTTACGGCAAAGGTGCTGGAAGTGTGTCTCGATGAAATAGTGAACGCCATCACACCAAGGCCTATTATGATAAGGGTAACGGGCTCCACGCCGCCCAGAACTGCAATCGCTATAGGTCCGCCCATGGCGATTGCAGCTCCGATATAAGAAAAGGCATAAAACCGACCCCACCACCAGGCAAACGCTGCGTAGATTCCGGCAAATATGTACTGGGCCGAGGGATTTGAAAGCACTGCCAGAATCACGATGAATGTGCTAAAAAGCACCCAGCCCGCAAACCTGGATACTCGGGCTAGCGCCGCGAATCGGGCCTTTCTAAGCAAGAAACCCTGAAAACAAAGCCAGCAAACAAGGGCGGCACTTACTGGGACAAGGGAGGGACGCAACCTGAGCGGTTCCTGGACATGGCCCAAACCAGGCAAGGGTAAAAAGAGAATACTCGCCCCGATCAAGAACACAAAAAGTGGGATCAAAAAAGCCTTGGGTAGCAGGGGAGCAGCTCGCAATGAACCAAAAAGCATATCTACTTGATCATTTAACCATTTGCGTACTCGATCACGACTCTCAGAAGGGACTGCAGGGACTGCCGAGATAATTGTCTCTGCCTTACTCATGACCTCTTTGGGTGAATTAGTCTGTACTATTTCTTGGATGCGTTTCTTTCGGGTTCTGTCTGCAAAATAGATGTACATCCCAATACACACCCCAATAATGCACCAGTTAATAGGACGCGCACCAAATACCAGACCCACTATGATCGGTCCGGCAGATACAGAAAGGGTGCCAAGCAGGGTAAGGGCATACCAATGCCCATAGTACCAGCAGGCCACCATGCAAAACAATGAGCAGACGTACTCGGTGGGCTCGTTCGACTGTACCCCAATCGCGATTACAGATGAGCAATATAGGGAATTTTCAAATGGTTGAAAAAGGGCAGCCACTGACTTGCGCTCAGGCAAAAGTAGCCAACAGATAAGCGAGCTGGTGCCAGCCATAGACACGAGCAGGATGGGCCAAAACGCGCTCGTGAGTTGAATCGTTTCGTGGATGCTGGGCACGTAGCGAGCCACGAGCGAAAATCCGGAAATAATTCCCACTGCGATGGCCACGCTACTCGGACTGCACGCATCTATCGCTTCTTGCGTCTTAAAAGAATTTACATATGCCCGAAAAGTAGATGTCAACCACGACATTGGCTCCCCCGCCTCAACAACGCGGCAGCAATGGCCGCTCCGGCAGCACCTACTTCTTGAGCGACTTCAGTCAGCTCAAGGGCGAACTTCTTGTGCAGTGCTGCCCTGGCGTTTTTCGATAGGGCCAATAATCGCTCGTCTTTGGACTCAATGTCAACCACAACTTGAAGAAGAGCTCCAAACGCCTGACCAAATAAGTCCCATGGGTTTTGGGGCACTTGTGCAGCCATCGCGGCCAGGCAAAAGTACGCTCTAAATTGGGCGCCTGCGCTTTGCCGGGCCACCTGCTCGTACGCTTCCATGGTCCAGGGATCCCGCACGATCTCCAGGCGCTGGCCTGTGAGCATGGTCGCTCCAGTGCGATACACCGCAGCTATGAGTACGGAAGAATCCGCAGTACCCAAACTTTCTGTCAGCTCGGCCAGGCGATCTGCCATAAGGCAGAGTAGATGGGACTGGGCATTGATCCTGAGGGACATGGGTACATCTGCCAGATAGTCATCTGTATCCCCGTCTTGCAGGTCGTCCGTAACCGAGCAGACTGCGTAGAACACGTGGGCTGAAGACCCTGCAATGGTCGCGGGTTCCTGGGCTGCGCCCAATTCCAGGGCCAGGTCGTGGATTACCCCGCCCGGGTGGACCTGGTGGCATCTGTCTATCATGCGCTGGATAATGTCCCACGATGGTGGGTCCAGGATCTCTCCCTGCCTGGCCAGGCGGCCTAGCCACTTGCGGGTGGCTAGGTTAATGACCGGATTGCTAGAAATAGAAAACATGGTTGTAGGGCGTGGGTTTATCCCACGCCGCCTCCTATTCATTGCACCCAATACACGGCCGGGGATAAACCCCGGCCCTACACGCCGGATGCACGGCTGATCAGCGGTTTTCGCATTCTCCCCCTTTGAAAAAGGGGGCTGGGGGGATTTCGTCTCTCCCTCGTGCGTTGTGAGGTGACAAAATCCCCCTTCCCCCCTTTTTCAAAGGGGGAATCCAGAACAGCAGCCGCTTCGCGGCACACTCCCTCCCCCTTCCCTCGCAGGGAAGGGGACCAGGGGGATGGGTCTCCTCGACCTTTCCGAAAAAGGGGCCAGGAATGGGTTTTTACTCACTAGGCGCCCATCGGGGCAATTCCATCGGCGCCGCCGAGCTCGGCAGCGAGCTTGCCTACTTGTCCGATGGCCCGGTCCATGTGGGATTCCAGGGTGGCATATGCGGCACCGCCGGTATCCACTACTTCGAGCTTTACCTCACCGCCAGCCAGCACAGCGTGAATGGCGCTGAAGAGGTTCCGCACTTCGGGGTTCATGTTCACCGCACCTGTCGGACTAAGGGTTGCGGCGCCAGATTCGTAAAGGGCAGCCAACCAGGGTTGGACTGCAGCTAACATTTCATTGTTCTCTCCCATGGGGTTCTCCTTTTTCCGCTCCTTTTTGGAGCGGCCAAATAGGCGACCGCGTCCCTACGACGACACGGCCTTGTCATAGCCCGGCAGTAACTGCTGCCAGGCGCTTGCTTCTCGACTGTGGCCCCAGGCGTCGAGGGCCCTGGTCACAATCGGCACTGCTGCGAGAAAGCGACTCGCAACAGTTTCGTCAGAATTGCCTAGTATCTCGAGCACTTGGGTCCGTTTGGATGGAGGCAGCCATTTAGCAGTGAACTGCAGAGTACGAACCGCAGCATCTACCTCGTTGGCCTCAAAAAACAGCCTGGGCACTTCCAAATACCTAGACTCGCACACTGGTACACGCTCACACCGATCCACTAATGGCAGAGCAGCGGCAGTCGAACCGAGCTCGAGGAGAGTGAGAACGAGCTCCCACGAAAACGAAAGAAACGCTGTAGTCCGATCGACTAATTTTGATGGTAGATCAGCCCCTATGCTTCGCTGGGGAATGTCAAACCCAAATTCATTAAGACCCCGCTCGATCATGCCTGGCACCGGACTGTCTGGATCCAAGTAACCAAGGGCGGTCTCGATATGCTCAGGAAGCACCCGGCTGAGTACAAATAGCTGCCGAAAATCACTTGCCGGGTAGGTAGGATCTGCCAAGGGAAACAAAAACGGATGGCGCGATTCAATGGGAATCCCTGCGATCCGGTGGGTCCACTTCTTTTCATCTTTGCTTCCCGGGACAGATGTGTAAGTCAGCAGCAACGGAGAAACACCTTGGGACCAGACAAAACAGAGAGATCGGATGACCTCCTCAAGGGACTGATCTGGATGACCGATGAGCACGTCAGTGCCAATCTGCTCGTTATCAAATCCAGCATCCTTGAACATTGCCACCGCATCTCTGTAGGTTGCTGTACTTCCTCGTCGGCCCCATTCCGCGAGAATGGCTGGGTTCAGGGTCTGGAGCGGTACCAGGATGTCCAGACACCCGGCGCGTCGCAGCAGGCGCGCCCTTTTGGGCGTGACGGCGGTTATTTCCAACCCGGTCCAGAGCAAAAAAGAGACATCTCGTTCCCCAAGGGCCTGGAAAAGCTGTTCGGCAGCTCGTGCATGTCTGCCGGCAAAAATATTGGAAAAGTATGGGACGATCAGCGATATATCGTCCGCGATCAGGCGATCCACCTCTGCCAGAATGCGGTCCACAGGATGCATGAACTTAAGATTTTCCACCATGTGAAACCCACAGAAACTGCATGCATTGGGACATCCCCGGCTGGCCATGGCCAACCCAGACGTATCAATACTGGTGCCCATGTGATCTTCAGCTTGGCGGATCAGACCGGCGTGCACATGGTCCGCACCCATGCGCTTAGCGGCCTCAGGAAAAAAAGACGGATAGGTGCCTCCGAGGATGATGGGCACATCTGGATAGACCTCACGTACCAACTTGATGACATCGACTATTCCTTCTTGATCAAAAGTAAACGTACTGGTTATCCACACCTGATCGGGTTTTCCAGCGGCCCTCAGTTTTTCAATGAGATCAGCTCTTAATAGGCCAATATACCAGCAGGCTACAGGCAAGGGCCGGGCCGAGTGGGGCCCAGCCGTGCGTGGCCCAGCTGGCAAAAGTCGGGTCTTTTTGTCTCGCAAACAGTCGATTAAAGTTGCGGTTTTAGAAATGGACGAGAGCCAGTCAAAGAGTCGGTGTATTAGAAAAGGATATGCGAATAGCTTGTGAGAGTATAAGAGCACCTTCGCTTCGACCCAGAACGTAGGTGGTACGATGAGGATCACATTTTCGTTTTTATTGGGAAGCTGCCACCCCAAGAGTCTACATCCTAACTACTCAGCGCACATCCAAAGATCCGGCGGGTGTTAGGGCGCACCTCGCAGGTGCCGGGCATGTCTCAGCCCGGCCCCCACGAGATAGCTCCATTTTGGGTTCGCATCACCCCGACCCCCCCCACCATTGGAAGGGTATGTATCCGGCTTTGGAGCACAAAGTAAAATGTTTAGGTAGACATTATCAAACTAATTCAACCGTGTCATTAAAAAAATTCATTAATACCAAAAAAATTTTTCTTTTTTGAAAAATTCCCTGTCTGAAAAGACATAGGCAAGATAAAGGGCTTTCGGCCTCACCCAGGCATGTGCGCCCCCACCGCGGGTTTCGAGCCCCCACCCCGGCCCTCCCCCGGTGGACGCTTGGACGTTGGGGGAGGGGGAATCAGAATTGCGCTTTATCGGGACTTTTGGACGTTGGGGGAGGGGGAAGCGGAATAGCGCCCTTAGGGGTGATTTTTAGTTGGCGTTTTCAATACTTTTTGGGTTTGGACTCGTTCAATCAGCTTTTTTTCTATTGTTTCGACAACGCGGTCTAATTCGGCTTCTATGTCCCGATTGTCAAAACGTAGCGTGGCCAGACCATGTTCGCTAATGGCCTGGTCTCTCAGCTTATCCCGTTTTTGTTGCTCTTGTTTGTGGTGAATTCCGCCGTCCACTTCGATCACCAACCCAGCCTCAGCGCAATAGAAATCAGCGATAAAAGGACCTATCGGATGCTGCCTGCGGAACCGTAAACCCAGCAATGATTTTTTTCTCAACCGTGCCCAAAGCAACTGCTCGGCAGTTGTCAGGTGCTTACGCAATTCTCGGGCAAAGGCAATAGTTCCCCTATCCGAGGTTCGATGAGTTCTAGATTTACCGGCCATTATCCGACCATGATAGCTCACCCCACCCCAACGTCCAAACATCACGATAAAGCGCAATTCTGATTCCCCCTCCCCCAACGTCCAAGCGTCCACCGGGGGAGGGCCGGGGTGGGGGCTCGAAACCCGCGGTGGGGGCTCGAAACCCGCGGTGGGGGCTCGAAACCCGCGGTGGGGGCTCGAAACCCGTGGTGGGCACACATGCCCGTGGTGGGCACACATGCCCGTGGTGGGCACACATGCCCGTGGTGGGCACACATGCCCGTGGTGGGCACACATGCCCGTGGTGGGGCAATGCCCTGCCCTACTTCTTCTTTACCGCTGCTTCCGCTTCTTCTCGCCTTCTCTCTTGGAGGCGCCTTTTTGACTCGTTTATCAATGCTTCAGATGCGGGAGAGAGGTGAAAGTGGTGCCCGATGGCGTTGTTTTCTTGTTCGAACCACCTGGCAAACAGCAGAAACCTGCCTTTCAACCTGTTTTCGTTGCGCAGGATGAGCTCGTGGCCCGGGGCTTCTGCAGCACTTGCGAGTTGAATCTCGGTATCGGGCGCGCTGCCGTAGAGCGCCTCTTCGACCCGGACTAGGATTCGCTTGGCCGCCACCCCTTCGAAGTCCGCTTGCGTCTGGATTGAATAGATGTCTACGATGGCGATGAGGTCTGAGAGGTATATCCTCCCTTCGTACGCCCGCTCCTGGGCATAGGCATATCTTCCGGACAGGCTGGAGAGATCTTCTACCAAATCGACCCCATCGTCGAAGAACGCCGCTTCATCCGGGTCCCAGCCCTTTCCCGCCTTAAACGGCTTGGACGCGCAACCGACCAGCAGGAGCAGGGCCAGGCACAGCGCTGCCCCTGATGTTAGCATCATTGGTAATAAACGCCTGCTCAAGCTTTTCAATCGGTCCGAGCTCAACATAGCCCTAGGATAGTGATGCCAGCACTTCGGGTCAATGTACGTCAGCTGAAAGATGCCTAAGTGGAGAACAGACCCTTGTTGCATGGCCTAACTTGCTGCAATATCAGCTGTAATAAAAAAAGGTCATGGAGAACATATGAAAAACGCGCTGATTACAGGCATTACCGGGCAAGACGGGTCCTATCTGGCAGAGCTGTTGCTCAGCAAGGGCTATATCGTACACGGCGTCAAGCGCCGATCCTCCCTGTTTAACACAGGCCGGGTAGACCATATCTACGAGGATCCTCATGCCCAAAACCGCAGCTTCGTCATGCACTACGGCGATTTGAACGACGCTTCTAGCCTAAACCGCATTCTGCGGGAAGTGTCCCCAGACGAGATCTACAACCTCGGCGCCCAATCCCACGTGGGGGTCAGCTTTGAAGTTCCGGAATACACGGGCGAGGTCACGGCCCTAGGCACGGTACGGCTGCTGGAGGCCATCCGGGAGACCGGTACCAAGACCCGGTTTTACCAAGCCTCTTCTTCAGAGCTATTCGGAAAAGTCGTGGAGACGCCCCAGACCGAAAAGACGCCGTTTCACCCGCGCTCCCCCTATGCCTGCGCCAAGGCCTATGCCTTTTACCTCACGGTCAACTATCGCGAAGCCTACGACATGTTCGCTACCAACGGCATTTTATTCAACCACGAGTCCCCCAGGCGGGGCGAGACCTTTGTCACGCGGAAGATCACCCGCGCTATCGCCCATATTAAGTACGGGCTGCAAGACCGCCTGTACCTGGGCAACCTGGACGCAAAGCGGGACTGGGGGTTTGCCGGGGATTACGTCGAGGCCATGTGGCGCATCCTGCAGCAGGACGAGCCCACCGACTTTGTTATTGCGAGCGGCCAGACCCGGTCGGTGCGGGAGTTCTGCGAGGCTGCATTTGCCCAAGCCGGCATGCCCATCAAGTGGCACGGCACAGGCGTCAACCAAGTGGGGGTTGCCGAGACAGACGGCAAGGTCCTCGTGGCCATCGATCCCAGGTATTTCAGACCGGCTGAAGTGGATTTCCTGCTGGGCGATGCTACCAAAGCAAAGCAGCTGCTGGGCTGGGAGCCGCGCACGACCTTTGCCGAGCTCGTGAAAATGATGGTCGACGCCGATATGGAGGCCACCCGCTGCCTCGTCGAAGGCGTCGATCCAGCGAATTACAACATCCAATCCCGAAGAGAGGACTAGTTTCATCTTCAGCCGCCTCCCCCAAATGTCCACTGGGGGTCATGGTCATGTGACAGGTAATTGACTCAGCTGAATACCCCCTTGCCACATATGGATCATTGCTGGCTTTCGTAGTTTAAAATACCCTTGCCCGACCGCTACACCTGTGGCAGGAGGTCGCTGTGACATTCAGGAGGTCGCTATGAGACAGCTGAGGCTAAAGAATTTTTTGGCGATTCTGCTCGGATCGGTCGTCGTTGGCTTTGGGGTGAATTACTTCAACATCGCCAATAACTTGGCCGAAGGGGGTGTCACTGGGATTGCGATTCTCCTAAAGCTCGCATTCGGCCTTGATCCAGGCCTCTCGACGTTCGTTATCAATATTCCTTTGCTCCTCATCGGTTGGAAAGTGCTGGGTCGATACACCCTGATTTATACGATTTTCGGGACCGTGTGCTTGGCCGCAGCCCTGACCTTGTTTGGGCGGTACCGGTTGGTACTCGACGATCTCCTGCTCGCATCCCTCTACGCCGGCGTCACTGTCGGCATTGGCTTGGGCATTGTGTTCCGGTTTGGCGGTACAACCGGCGGGGTCGATATTGTCGCTCGCATTTTAGAAAAGTACTTTGGTTGGAAAATCGGTAGAACCCTGTTTTTCGCAGACCTGGCCATTGTCGCTGCATCGCTCTTCTACTTGAACCTGGAGCAGGCCATGTACACCATGGTGGCCATATTTATCGGCACCCGCACTGTTGATTTCGTACAAGAGGCAGCCTACACAATGCGCGCGGCCCACATCATTTCTGAGAAGAGCGACGAGATCGCCCGCAGAATTATGGCGGAGATGGACCGCGGCGTAACGCTGCTACAAGCGATGGGCGGATTCACTGGCACGCCGCGCCAGATTGTCTACGTCATTGTGAGCCGATCCGAAATCGTGAAGTTAAAACAGCTCATACTGAGTATCGATCCCGTGGCGTTTGTCTCGATCACAGAGAGTGGAGACGTAATGGGCAGGGGATTCACCCTGGATCCCATGGATCAAGAGGACAGAATGGGGACAGAAGAACAGTCTAGACCACGGTGACCGCTACCGGCGCGTGTCCCTGCTATATCGGACGTTGGCGCCTCATGTAGTGTGCGAGGATCGGATCCGAAAGCCGCCAACCGCGGTTTAGTTCCTGTTCGACAATGCCTCGATCGAGGAGTTGATTGAGCCCGCTCGCCACAGTGGATTTCGCAAGGCCGGTCATCTGGACGAATTCCTTCCCAGCGGGTTCGGCAACAAAACCAATGATCGACACGTTGTACAAGAGCCGGCGTTGTATCGCCGTCAGTCCTGATAGACGATAAGCATAACCCTGTTTGCGCTCCACCATGTTATCGAGAGCGGACTCCACTGCGGCCTCGTCGATCCGCTGCCCGGAGTGATAGTCCTGAAGCCATGCCCCGAGCTCACAGATAGCGTTGGGTACGTCGCACATCCGGTCCACCAGGTATTTGAGGGCGCTTAGGCTTATCGCGGCTCCTCGCGGAGCGAGTCGCTCGTCGAAATACGGTTCCCAGGCTTCGAGTGCGATCGGCCCCAGCGTCATTTCGTCACCGTAGCCGAATAGCGGGGCATTGGCGTCACCTAACATACGTTCCATCAGATGCCGCTTGGAACCAAGGAGAAAGACAGACGCTTGGCTAACGTTCTGCAGCATCGACCGCAGGAGTCCCTCAGCTTCGGGAACCAAACCGATGTCCTGGAATTCGTCGAAAATCAGCATGAGTGGTTGATGGTTCGATATTGAGACGATAGTGTCGGAGAGTAAAAGGATGTTTTCTTCATCCCGGGCCGGATTCATGTTGATTTGAACGGTTGGCGCCCCGGTTATCGGATTGAGCTCCATACCGACTGAAAAACGCTTGACCAATCGAGACGCTTGCTCGAGCAAGTTGGCCGGAGAAAATCGACGCGCCAGCCCCTGACCGATGCCGTGGTTTAGCCTCAATGCAATCGAGCGCAGTGAATTGACCGACATGAAATCAACGGCGAGCACGAGACGTTTGGGTCGGAATCCGGAAGCTGCCTTCCCAATAACGTTTTTAACGATGGACGTTTTACCATATCGCCGAGGTGCCAACAGCACGATGCGCTTGTTTTTTCTCGCGGCACCAAGCATCTCGCCCAATTCCCGATTTCGATCGCAAACGTCCTTTTCGTCGATGAGAACATCGTACAAAAAACGTTTGTCGTCTGACGCGTTCATCATTTTGTGTATAACACGCAATCTCTCGCGGGTCTATGATTAATGGACCAATAATTATGGACCAATAATTATGGACCAACAATCATGGACCGCTGGGATTCGGGGTCAGCGCCTCCTCTTAACGTCACTGACGCGCATCTTTTTCCGCTATGGTAACGGTGCCAATGCGGACGCGGCCCCTTGTGTCTATCTCTCCGCTACCCACAGCGGGCACGGGCTTTGACCCATTGCGAATACCAAGCCAGACCCCGTAGGTGCCGGTTTTTGATCTGTACATGTCGATGTGAATGCGATGCCGGTCCACCACGTATTCCCCCTCGCGCCAGTGGTGGAGTGGATAGAGCCCACCAATGGGTGTGTGGGCTTTTCCCATGGTAAAGCCGTCTTCTCGTATCAGGTAGACCGCAAGGCGCCAGGTGGGCAGTGCTTTGCCAAGGGCCTTGAATACATAGGTCATCTCCACGGTACCGGCCAGCATCACATTTGTCCGCTCTAGGGTCACCCCCTCGAGCGAGATCGCATCGCCAAACACGACGCCCATTTCTTTTTCGTACTGTGGCGGGTCAAATCCTATCCATTGTGCTATCTTTTTTCGCGTCTCATCAATGGATATCTCTTGGCGTTGGACAGCGCCCTTTAACGGGATCGTGGCCACGAGCAGCCGACCCCGGTCTGTTTCCCCTGACGCATTTGTTATGGGGTACCGCTTATTTTTTCTCTTGTTCCAAACGCCCAGGTAGACCTTCACTTCGCCGTCCGGCCAGGTGCCGGGAATGTGAATGGCCTGCTCGTCCAAAATGTAATCCCCGGGTCGCCATCTGTGCATCGGCATTGTCCCCCTCACGGGAACGTGGTCCGCATTGATGTACTTTTGGCCGTGCACCACGTGTACGAAGATCTGATCGTGCAGTCCTGCCTTGTTGATGCTTTTAAACAGGTAGGCCATTTTGATGGCTGTACCGGCCATTGCCTGCTCAGGCGCGTTTACCCCTGTGATCTGAACGGTATTTCCGAACGTGGCGCGGAGATCGGTTTTCATGGCCGGCTTTTTCCTGGTGACCCGTGCTGTTGAAAGGTCTTTTCGCCACTCCTTGTATTGCTGGTTGGTGACGCTTCGAAACCGCAGCATCTGCTGCTTTTTTTCATCCAAATAGGTTTGGTCATACGGCCCGGTCCCGGCCAAGTTGTCCTGCTCCAGCGGGTCTTTAAAGATATCGTAGACTTCCATTGGTTGGGATTCGTAGTGGTAGATCGTCTTAATCGGCCCGTTGTGCATGGCCAGGCACTCTTTTTCAAACCAACAGGAGTGAAACAGCGCCCGATCCTCGGGCACCGGTCCCAGCAGGCTCTGGCCGATGAACTTGCCCTGGACCAGGGTCATCTCCAGGAGATCGCAGACAGTGGGGACAAAATCCAGGTTCGATCGAATGCCAGTGATGGACGTACCCTCTGGGAAGAATTTGGGGGCGTAGATGAGCGCGGTTGTACGCAGCCCCTCTTCCCACATAATGAGGTCGTGTTGACGCCTGCCGTGCTCGGTAAACGCCTCCCCGTGGTCCCCGGCGATGATGAATACCGTATTGTCCATCAGCCCCCGGGCTTCAAAAGCGTCAAAGACATCTTTGATAAAGCTGTCCACATACCGCACCGCGTTCATAAAGTTGTTTAGGTCCTTATCTGGTTTCTTAAAATCGACATAGGGAAATGACTGTGGGGTCACATAGTTGTGGTGTGTGGCCAGGGTTAGATAGGTCAAAAAGAAAGGGGTCGTATCATCTGCATCCACCCAATCCATGCTCGGCCCGAGCATCACCTTGTCCTCAAAGCCGAAGTAGCTGATCGATTCAAAGCCCGTGGTGGGCATATCCTTGGCCCCCTTAAACAGATCAAAGCCCATGTTGGCCACGAGCCCGCTGCGTTTTTCAAAGTTATTTGCGGGCTGAAAAAAGGCGGTGCGGTAGCCGATATCGCCCAAGATATGGGCCAGGCATCGCCGCGGTAGGATCCCGGGCGTCGCTTCGACTGGCTTGGTGCGAAAATAGGGATAGATGCCGCACAACAGGGGCATCACCGCCTTGGTGGTATGGGGCACGATGGAATAGATGTGCTCGATAACCGCGCTCTTCTCTGCCAGGCTGGCGAGAAACGGCGTGGTCCCGATACCTGGGGTGTGGATGTCAGACAGCTTCCAGTTGAGCGATTCAAATATAATAAAGACGATATTGGGCCGTGGCGCGCCCGGGGTGGTTGTGAACCTCAGGGGGCTGCCCTGGCGTTCTTCTGCTGCTATTTCCACACTGCCGAAATTCTCAATCATCTCGCCAATGGCGCCTGTGGCAATAGTGATCGGAACAGACCTGGAGATGGCAGCGGTCTTCCCCCTGGGGCTTGGCAGCAACAGGCAACCGACGAACACCACCAGGCACCCCCAGAGCACCCCGCGCGTTTGACCCGGGGATGGGGGTTTTTTATTTTTTGCCCATCTCGCAACACCGGCATGGAAGGGAATGAGTATCGCGGCGATGAGAAACACGACCTGTAAGGCGATAATCGCGACCTGCCCCACGCCGGCTTCACTGGCCATAATCTCGTTTGTGACAGCTGTGTTTCTCAGCCAATACTGGATTGTATGCCACGACAGCAGGGACCCGGTGGCGTGAAAGTAGCCATTGCTGAATGTTGTGACAAGCAGCGCACACCCCATCACTGCGAAGAACAGTATCTTGACGAGCCGTTTTTGCCACGTCGAGCCATTGCTGTAAAAAAAGGCGGCGATCAACACGGTCGGGCCGATAAAGATGATATCTTGAGCCATTGACGCGAGGATCGGGCCGGCCAAAAGATGGTCGGTCAAGCGGTGGATTTGCACGGCCTTGAAAGCGATGGTCTCAATAAACAGCAGCGCAGCGATGGGTATAAACTGAATGAGAACGCGGCGATGCAGCATCTCTTGAAAATAGGTCGATCGAGCGGTCATGGTGTGGCCTCTGATCCGAGCTTCCCGTTAGAACCTGGGGGTCGCTCATAGATACTGACAATGGGAACCCCCTGATAGGTCAGCACATGGGATGGTATAAACGTACCAAATGCGTTCCAAATCCACGCTTCGTTTCGAATCATGTGCAACTCGTGGTGCATCAGGGCAAAGGACGCTTGTTTGAGAGTTCCGATACGGATATCTGGCCGGAGCAACTGCTCCTGTTGAAACATCCGTATCGACGGTCTGGCTGTGTCGTGGAATTCCACCTGCCCCCCCTTTGGCACCCGTGCGTTGAGCCAAGGGGCCACGCCAGCTGTTGTATATCCCCAGAACTGGCGCGTCATGCCCAGTGTGGCAGCGCCTGGCGCCCCTCCGATAAGGGGCACATAGCTCGCCAGGCCGAACGGGTGCGAGGCGATGGTCTGGTGCAGCGGCGGCACCAGGAGAACCCCCATGACCGCTACTTTAGCAAGCACGCGGCCCTGGCTGTGAAGTAAAGCGGCCACGCGATCGGCGAGCCTGGCAGCTGCGACACCGGCCAATAGGGCGATAAACGGAAACGCAGGCATCCAGTGCTTGGTACCGCCAAAGACCGGCACGGTGGGCAGGCTGATCAGGGCGATCGGGAAGACAGCTGAAATAAAAAGCAAGAGGTCCAGGCCCTGTTCAGACGGGTGATCTTCACGGGGAGTGCGCTGGCGATGCCGGATCCGAAGCACTGATCCGGCAAGAGCGAGGGCGATGATAACGGTCGGTATCGTGAACGCGGTCATCACCAACGGCAGCAATACAGGTGTTGGCGCTTGAATGATGTTTTCTCCAAACCAAGCCGTATTGTAGTGGACATGGTCTGAATGAAACCCGAGGTACCCTTGGATGCGATGTACCGTGTCGTACCAAAGCCACGGCCAGTGGCATAGAAAGATAGGTGGCGCCAACACAGCGCCAAATAAAAACGCATGTGGTTTGGGCGCCGGTATACCAGGGGTTTGTTGGCGGCGATACCGCCAATGGATCCAAACCGCGATGTAATGGCCGCCGAGTACGAGGGGTAGAAAGAAGGCGTTGAGCTTGACGCACAGGGCAATGCCATAGGCAATGCCGGTGGCGATACCGTATTTCCACGACGATAAGGATCGCCAATAGAGATACGTGACGAGCAACCACATTGCCGTAATGGGTACATCGAAACAGGCGAGATGGGCATGGTAGAACACCCGCGGCATCAGGGCAAATGCGAGCGCCCCAAACACCCCTGCAACGCGCCCCAAGGCAACACTGCCAAACAGAAAGATAAGGTACACCGCAAGGGCGCCGGCGACCATACCGGGAAACCGAAACGACGTGGCCGGTGACAGCAGGTCGAGCCGCTGGTGCAACACGCGGTTGGAGAAACCAAATAACACCTTCATCAGGGCTGGATGCTCACTGTTGTATCGCCAGTTTCGCTTGATAGTGTTTTCTTTAATCGCCTGCTGTGGATCTTCGAGCAGAATGTCGAACCACCGCTGGTATGATCTCGCCGCGGTAAAATAAAACCCCTCGTCCCGGGCAAACCCCACGTCCCGGGCGGTTCCCAGTAGGACAGCCAGGTAAACAAGGGCGATGGCCAGCCCGATCAAATGGTCCATGGATCGGAATTGTTGGCCGCGTCCCATTAGTTGCGTCCTTGTCTGGCCTTGCGAATATCTGCGGCAAATCCAAATTCCCGGTTGAGGCCACTGGCAGCTCGAATTTCAAACCGCACCTCCCCCACATCTACCCCCTGGGGAAGCTGAAACTCAAAAGGCTCCCTAGGACCGAAATTCTCAATCCGGTGTTGACCGATGGGCTGGTCATTCACAACCACCGACAGGGTGATGGGCCCGCCCTTGTTGAATCGGCCGCTGCGATATCCGACAATACCGTAGCCTCTGATGATATCACTACGGAGGGGAACATTGCTGAACGTGATGGTGACCCCGTCTCTTCTAAGTGCTATTGGCATGACCAGCCTGGGAAAAAACCAATGGTCAATGACAATACGCGGGCGGATAGGGGTGCCATTTGTCACGCGCGCAGATGGGGCGGCATCGACGAAATCATACGTCACATGAGCACGCCCGTTTGTCTGGTATTGGGTTAGCGATAGCCGGCCGAACCTCTGGACGCGCTGCGCATCCAGGCCGTTTGTTTCGGGTGCACGTGCCTGGTTGACCGATATTTCGAAGATGCGGTCATATCTAGATGTATCGAACCGGCCGAAGTCTTTTAAGGGAAGAAGATCCTTTAAATACATGCGCCCCTGGGTGGCCCAATGGGGTGCGATAACAACGAGGTCGCCGTGCTTTTTTTCCGCCCGAACGGCCTGGGCTGCTGCGGTCCACTCTTTACTTGTGGGCACGCGTTGACCTATCTGCCATTGGATCGCTGTCTCCAACAGCACAACTATTGGGATAATGCTCCACAGCCAAACGAGGCCACCCTTGGATACGTACCTGAGCATGGCGCAAATCTATACTATAGAAATGGCCGCGATGTAAGGGACCATTGCCCGCGTCAGTCCTGGCGTCCCTGCTTTTTGGTGGGCACTTAACAGTCTTGGGGTCCCCCTCCCCAACCCTCCCCCGGTGGACGTTCCGACGTTGGGGGAGGGAGCGCTGAGCTTTCCGATCCCTCCCCCCAATGACCATTTTTCCACCGGGGGGAGGCCAGGAGGGGGGCTTTGGGAGGGGACCCCAAAAATGGCTACGCACCCCTTTTTGGTTTGCTCCGTTGACACAGCGAATTCCCAATGCTAGATAGGCGCTGGCGAGAGCCGGAGCGAACCGAAGGCCCTTTGAGGGAAGGCGGGCCCGGCATGGGCAGCCTTCCATTTCGGTGTCTGTTGGTTTGACTCAGTATATTTTTGGGGCGTGGGCCAGTGGTAAGCCACGGGTTTTTGGTACCCGGTATCGTAGGTTCGAATCCTACCGCCCCAGCAGGTCGACCCTCTTCTTTTGCCCGAGGTGGTGTCGTTTAGGAGGTGATCAATGGCATTTAAGACGATCTGTCTTTTTTCTGGAAATGCCAATCTGCCCTTGTCTGAAGCCATCAGTCGGGCGAGCAGTATCGAGCTGGGGGTTATCTCAATTAGGCGGTTTTCCGATGGGGAGATCTTTGTGCAAATCGAGGAGAACGTCCGCGCGGCGCACGCATTCGTGATCCAGCCCACCTGCCCGCCGGTCAACGATAACCTGATGGAGCTGCTCATCATTATCGATGCGTTAAAACGGGCGTCGGTCGCCTCCATAACTGCAGTCATCCCCTACTATGGCTATGCGCGACAAGATAGAAAAGTCTCTCCGAGGACGCCCATCAGCGCAAAGCTGGTAGCGGATCTGATGCAATCAGCAGGGGTTAGCCGCGTGGTTGCCCTTGACCTTCACTCGGGGCAGATTCAGGGCTTTTTCGACGTACCGTTCGATAACCTGTACGGGTCAGATGTATTGGTAGAACACATCCGAACCCGCGTGGGTGACAAAGTAACCGTGGTTTCCCCGGACGCGGGTGGTGTGGAACGGGCGCGGGCCTACTCCAAGCGGCTTCGCGCCAATCTGGCCATTATCGACAAGCGCCGTTCAAAGCCCAATGAATCCGAGGCGATACATATTATCGGCGATGTGGACGGCACGGATTGTGTGATCGTGGATGATATGGTCGATACAGCGGGTACACTCACCAATTGTGGCAAAGCGCTCATGGATGCCGGCGCTCGCAAGGTGATCGCAGCGGCCTCCCACGGCATCTTGTCGGGCCCGGCGATCTCCAGGCTCAATGCATCGTACATCGAAGAGCTCATTGTCACGGATACAATTCCCATTTCCGAAGAAAAGAAAAAGAACGGGCGCATTACGGTCGTCACTTGTGCATCTCTTCTCGGTGAAGCCATCAAGAGAATTCATACGGGTGATTCGGTAAGCAGCCTATTTACTGGAGGTTAAGGAGTACGCAATGGAATTCCCCCAACTACAGGTTTCATTTCGAAACAGAACTGGTAAGGGCCCGGCCAGGCGCTTGCGACAGCAGGGGCGCACACCAGCCATTTTATATGGATCAAAGCTCAAGTCTCTTTCCCTATCTGTCTCTCCGGCAGAGCTCTCAAAGGCGATTTCAGGTCCCTTGCATACAAATACGGTCCTCGATTTGAGTATTGCCGATGCGCCGGATGAAGCCGTCAGCGCGTGTAAGGCCATCGTACGGGATCACCAATTTGACCCGGTAACGCGCCATCTTTTGCATGTGGATTTTGTCGTCGTAGAGCTAGACAAGAAGATAAGTGTAAGCGTTCCATTAAGATGGACCGGCCGATCCGCTGGCGAGCAAGCAGGTGGAAAGTTGGCAGTTGTTTACAGAACCCTGCCAGTGGAGTGCTTGCCAGAGCAGATTCCCGAGGCGATTGAAGTGGACGTCACCCATTTGCAGCTCAACGAAGCGATAACCGTTGGCGAGGTGACGCTGCCCGAAGGTGTCTCAGTGACACTGCCAGCGCAGACATCGATTGTACTGATTCAATCCGCCAGGGCAGAGGAAGCTGCTGAGGAGGAAACAGACGAGGAAGGTGCTGCTGAAGGAGAAGGTGAGGAAACCGCTGAGAGTACGACTGAAAAACAACCCTCATAGGATGTGGCAAAGCACGTGGCACCGAACGTCCTCGTCGTTGGATTGGGCAACCCCGGCCCAAAATATCAGCAGAACAGGCACAACTTCGGCTTTATGGTGCTGGATGCGCTTGCCCATCGATGCTGCGAACCTGTGCAATGGCAGGAAAAGTTCGGCGGCCTTTTTGTGCGCACACAGCTCGGCCAAAAGCGGGCGATCTTGCTCAAGCCCCAGACATTCATGAATCTAAGCGGCCAAAGCGTGAACCGAGCAATGGGCTTTTATCGCATTTTAATGAATGACCTTATTGTTGTTCACGATGACTTGGATTTACCGTTCGGTAGAATACTACTAAAAAAAGGCGGATCCGCAGGTGGTCACAAAGGCGTGACCTCTGTCCAGCAACACGTGGGAGGCCCGGATTTTGTCCGACTGCGTCTCGGCATCGGGCGTCCCACGCCGGTGCGTTCCGCAGATGTCGTAGATAAACCAGATGTAACAAAATATGTACTCGGCGATTTTTCCGAGCAAGAGGAAGGAGGTCTGACCCATACCATCGATGGCAGTGTAAATGCATTGGAGTGTGTTGTCCGCAGTGGATTAACTGCGGCAATGAATAAATTCAACAAGCGTGGAGGTGATGCAGATGGTTCTTGAGACGTTAGTATATGTCGCGCCTGTGGCAGGGGTGTTGGCGCTGATTTACGCGTTCGTGAAGACGACATCCATCAACAAGGCAGACGCGGGCACTGAAAAAATGGTGGAAATCGGCGGCCATATTCGAGAGGGGGCCATGGCCTTTCTCGGCCGCGAGTACAAGGTTCTCGCCATCTTCGTTGTCATTGTGGCGATCCTGCTGGCCATTGCGAACAGCTCAATGGAGAGCTCGAGTTGGCTGGTGGGAGTTTCCTTTGTCGTCGGCGCGGTCTGCTCGGGCTTGGCTGGATTCTTCGGTATGAGGGTCGCAACGGCTGCTAATATACGCACCACAGCGGCCGCGCGTACTGGCCTCAATGAGGCGCTGAAAATTGCCTTTGGCGGTGGCGCTGTGATGGGGATGAGCGTGGTCGGTTTGGCAACCCTCGGGTTGGGTCTTCTTTTAATCGTTTACATGAATATTTGGAACTTCCAAGGGGATGAGACGACCATCGTGCTGAACACGATTGCTGGATTTTCCCTTGGTGCGAGCTCTATCGCGCTCTTTGCCCGCGTGGGTGGCGGCATTTACACCAAGGCCGCTGACGTGGGTGCAGACCTGGTTGGCAAGGTCGAGGCTGGCATTCCAGAAGATGATCCGCGCAACCCAGCAACCATTGCCGACAATGTGGGTGACAACGTGGGCGACGTGGCTGGCATGGGGGCAGACCTCTTTGAGTCATATGTTGGATCAATTGTCGGCGCCATGGTGCTCGGCGCAACCTGGATCGCCGCCATTGCAGCGGAGCCAGGTGGTGAGGCCATGAAGTACAACCCCATCGTATTCCCCTTGGTCGTGGCTGGTGTAGGTATTGTGCTGTCCATTATCGGTACGTTTTTTGTGCGCACAAAAGAGGGGGGCAACCCACAAGCTGCGTTGAACACGGGCACGTTTCTAACGGCCGCATTGACCGCACTCGCGACGATTTGGCTCGCCAAGATGTTGCTGCCGGCCCAGTGGACGGTTGATGGCACGACTTACACCTGGTGGGGCATTGCCCTGGCAGCCATCATCGGATTGATAGCAGGTGTCCTCATCGGAACGATTACCGAGTATTATACCGGTGAAAACAAGACACCCACCAATCAAATCGCTGACGCATCCGAGACCGGTGCGGCGACGAATATCATTAAAGGGCTGGCCGTGGGCATGGTTTCCACTGCTTGGCCGCTCCTGATACTCGCCGTTGCCATTGTCCTCGCCTATAACTTTGCCGGGCTTTACGGCATTGCGATCGGTGCCCTGGGCATGCTCTCAACAACGGGTATCCAGCTGGCCGTAGACGCCTACGGTCCGGTGGCCGATAATGCCGGTGGCATCGCCGAAATGAGCGAGTTGCCAAAGGAAGTTCGCGGTCGAACCGACAAGCTCGACGCAGTGGGCAACACCACCGCAGCCATTGGCAAAGGGTTTGCCATCGGCTCCGCAGCGCTAACGGCCTTGGCCCTATTTTCTGCGTTTCGCACCCAGGTTAGCCAGGTGGCGTCAGATTTAGGCCGAACCATTAACCTGTCACTTGAAATCTCCGATCCCGTGGTGATGGCTGGGCTGTTCATTGGCGGCATGATGCCGTTCTTGTTCAGCTCGTTCTCCATGAACGCGGTGGGTCGCGCGGCACAGGCGATGATTGAGGAGGTTCGCAGGCAATTCCGCTCTATTCCCGGCCTGATGGAAGGCAAGGCCAAGGCTGAATACGCAAAGTGTGTGGATATTTCCACTGCGGCTGCCATTAAAGAGATGATCGCCCCTGGCCTGATCGCCGTGCTCGTACCAGTCATCGTGGGCTTTGTCAGCATTCGAGCCCTTGGTGGTTTGCTCGCCGGTGTGACAGTAAGTGGTGTTTTAATGGCACTGTTTATGTCAAACGCGGGTGGTGCGTGGGACAATGCAAAAAAGCACATCGAAGGTGGTTCACATGGCGGCAAGGGGTCAGACGCGCATAAGGCTGCTGTGGTCGGTGATACAGTTGGCGATCCGTTTAAGGATACTGCGGGCCCATCTCTGAACATCCTCATTAAGCTGATGAGTGTGGTCTCCCTTGTCCTCGCTCCTGTCCTTGCAAAATGGGGCAATCTTCTTTTCCAGTAAACAGTAGAATCTATTCTTAAAAGCGCTTAACAGACTGATATCGTTAGACCAAATATTATTCTGAAAGTAATTTTGGAGCCGCTTAAGGCATCTGTAGTAGCAATATTCATACACCATACCGGCGTTTGTTGATAAAAAATTACTGTATTATTAATTTTTACTGCATCATTGTTACTATGACAGCATAGTATTTCATGTTGAGTATAATGCCATCTGTATTGATTTGTTGTTCTACAGTTAAACTAAGATGCACCAGTGGTTTAGAGTTGACCTTTGATCTCATTTATAGCATTACGTATCTGTGCGCATTTATCATTCGGGATTGGTTTGTATATCCAAGTACTAAACACTGAAAGGAGAGGTATTTGTAATGGAAAAACCAGAACCAGGGAATACTCAGGAACTCTTCAACTTCATGGTAGATAAACTCGGCGGTGAAAACCGCGTGAAGAGTGACTTCTTAAGAAACAAAATATCCAACATGGATGCCAAATCTAAAACAGTGGGTGATCTCATTAACGAAGCCGAGAGGGATGGCTGGGAGCAATGGCTTAAAGGACTAAACTTGGGCGATTTTGCCGACATGTTGAGTGGGCATGGGGGAAGGCGGCACTCAGTTATTCCGCGCAATGGCAAGCGCATGACGAGTAAAGAAAAAGAAGAGCTTCATAAACAGATCCTCTCATATCTGAAAGAGCATCCCTGGAGTCAAAGCTCGGCCCTGGCCCTGGAATTGGGACTGCCCACCCGTACGATTGGCCTACATCTAAAAGCCTTGCGGGAGCAGGGCATCGTGGCCACAGACGGAGAAAAAGTCAAAATGCGCTACAAACTGTTGTAGTCGCTCACCTACAAAGGTCTTTCAATTTCCGTTCAAAACGCTCCATTTACTGCTGTGTCTCCTGCTTTTCCTGTTCGGCGGTTTCTTCAGTAGCCTCCTCCTGGGGAGGGGTCAACAGGCCCAGGGCTGCGATCTGCCCCTGCCGCGCCAGATCCGCTGATAGCCCTAGGATGCGCGCTGCCTCCTGGGGTGCGTGGAATCCCATTGAATTCTCAGCGGCGATAAAGTCCAGGCGCCATTGGGCAGCTCGTTGCAATGCCAGCGCAGGCGCAATCTGATCCTCGGTTGCACCGGCTTCCTTTGCGACGAGCACCGCATCTATCAGGTCGACCACAGCAGCGCCGGCGTTTTGGAGTAGCTCAAAATTGCGATCCTGAATCCGGTCCACCCGAGCCTTGATCTCGGTTTCAGAAAACTTATGGCAAGTCTGACATGCGCGGCTTATGTTGAGCAAGGGGCTGCGCACCCAGTGGTCTGAGATCTTGGTCGCGCCATCGCGCATGTATGGCATGTGACAGTCCGCGCAGGCCACGCCGCTTCGCGCGTGGATACCCTGACTCCACAGTTCGAACTCCGGATGCTGGGCCTTTAAGATCGGCGCGCCGGTCTCCTTGTGCCGGTAATCGAAAAAGCGCTCGCCATTACCCAGCGTGGTTTCGTTCCAAAAGGCCTCTGCGTTTTCAACGGTCAGGCCTTTTCCCCATGGAAACGTGAGCTTGAAACCGCTCGAACAGTAATATTCAACGTGACATTGGGCACAGACAAGCGACCGCATTTCAGTGCGCGTGGCATCCTGATTGACATCGTAGGGCTGGTTGCGCGGTCCTTTGCGCCATCGTTCAATTGAAGGTAGGGGGGGAACCGGCCCGTCCCCATTGGCGAGCATTTCCATGCCTTGAATCAACCCCGGACGGGTCACGCGGATTTTCATCGTTTGCGGATCGTGGCAATCAACGCAGGACACGGGATGGGCGTGTCCAATATCGTGGAGCGCCTTGTTGGCCTCTGCGTAGGACATTTTATACGTTTTTTCGAAACCGGCGTTCGCATCTCCATCGCCGAGCTTGCGGTAAAGGGGCATGACAGACGCGTGGCAGTGGAGACAAGATCCCGACTGGGGCTTGGTCTGCCGCTTGGTCTGCTCCTGGTCCTGAAGCATGTAGGCGTGCCCGCGCCGATCCCGGTAATCAATGGAAAAGGCATATCCAAGAAAGATCCGCTTTAGCCACGGATCCCGCTCTATCTTCTCCTCGGGCAACGCTTCACTGCCGCCATGGCCGCCAAACCGGGTCCGGGTCGCCTGTGCAGTCAGCTTGTAGGTGTCGTACTGCTTAGGCCAATTCACGCCCCACTTGGCCGGGTCGGTCGTGTCCTCGGTGACCTCGACCAATCGCACGAACTGGTTGCGCTGTTCTGCCTTTCGCTCAGATATATTTAACAGCAGTGCGGTGACACCAGCACTCGCTGCAACGGCAACCAGCATCACTGCGAGATAAGGCCACAAACGCTTTTTCGCTATTTGTGCGTTGGTCATCGGTCCTCCATTTTTCTTTTGCTGTCAGTGCGCATCGGCCCGCCCAATCCGACTGGCTCGCCATGTCCGACAGCAACGTGGCAGTGAACGCAACGGGGGGCACCCTCTGTATACCCTATTGACTGTTGGTGGACGATATCAGCGTGGCAGCGCAGGCAGTTTGTTTGAAGTACGTCCGCGTTTACAGGCCGAATGATAATCGGTTCGGAAAAATTCTGAAGCGTGAACGCCTTGGAGTGGTTCCAGCCGTTTTCGGATTTGGCGATGTACTTTTCCGGAAAGCTTGCGGGTAAATGACAGTCAGCACAGGTGGCGACCGCGTGGTGGCTCGCTTTTTGCCAAGCATCGTACTGGGGCAGCATAATGTGGCAATTGGCACACGCAGCAGGATCGGTGCTGAGATACGATACCGCCTCGCCATAATCAATTGCGATAGCGCCGATCCCAACCATAACGCCCAGTGATGCAAAGGTCAGCGCCGGCAGGAGGCGAATGTTCATCGGCCTACTCTACCATATCCTCAGATTCGTCAAAAGCGTCCTTGAGGTCTGGTGGTGTTTTTGGCGGGGGTGGTGGCGCTGGCGCGAATGCTTCACCACACGCCACATATGCGAAAAATACCTCTGTCCCGGTTGGCGCCCGGTCGTCGTGCCAAACCACGGCATAGCCAGCACCGTCCCAAGCCAAATCCGGCCGGCCGCAGGTAAAGGGGACACCGTCGGTGACCTCAGTGGTTTCCTCCAAAGGCTGGCCAGCAGGCGAGATGCGTTGCAAATAAACAGCTGTGCCCATGGGCTGTCGGCTGCCGACCCAGGCCAAGCCAAACTCTTCTCCAGTAGCTGCAAGGGCCACCTGATCAGCTGACCCTCTAAACGCCAGTTGTCGAGTGAGGATAGGGGTATCGCCGGTCTCTGGAACAATGGCAAAAAAGACCTGGAACCGATCCCGCGGATTCTCAGTGGCAGGTGCTGCATGGGTCCAGGCCACGCCAAAATGCTTGCCAGACCAGACCACCCGTGGCTTTCTGGAACTGCCGGCGATAGACGATACGCGGACCACCCCTCCTATTTTCTTCCCGGCTGGGGAAACCCGCTGGAGCAAGATATCCCTACCGCCCGCTACCGAGGTCGACCAAACAACAGCGTAGAATTGTCCGTTGAATGCAATATCTGGATCTTCAATCCCACCGGAGGCGATAACCACGGGGTTGGGATCCTTTTGCGGGCGATTTGATGGCCTCATCATGCCGTCTGAACGGAAAAAGATGTTGCCGGTGTTCACCCATACAGCTGCACCGAACCCGGCTGCAGCAGGCATAGCTCCTTTTTCTGCGAGTATGGTGGGCGCAGTATTGGTAGATCCTACGCGCATGGCGGCGATGCCCTCGCCGTCTCGAAAAACCAGGTGGCCCTCTTTTCCATCCCAGGCAAGGCGCTGTCCCTTTGATGGTCCTTTGCTCGGCACGCGCTCGGCCGGGGATCGGTTTACGCCGTTTTTGTCGATGCGCATCAGCCGTACTTCAGGGGATTGTCCCCTCAGATCCCACCAGGCAACAGCGAACGCATCACCTGTCCACGCGACCACAGGTGCATTTGACTCACCAATCGCAGTGGTAACCTGAATATTGCCCCCTGGCAGTGCCCCGGGGCAGGTCCCTGCCTCGGGCAGTACCAGTGTGGGCAGCTGGATTTCCTTGACCGGCTGTTTCGTACCGCAGCCCAGCGTGCACTGAAAAAGAACGCCCAGCAGTGCCACAGCGCTTCCTAACCTGGCTCGTTTCATGAGGATCCTCTTTTAACTTCCATTGTTTTCAGAATGATTTTAGTAAAAATACAATAGATCTAAAAATAATCTCAAGGACATTGCATTCAGCAACACCGAACGACAAATTTTTGCCGAGGATTTGTAACGTTTTTAAAGCTGATGTAGGGTCTTGTAATACTGTTGCGAAAATGAAGTGATCAGCACTTATTGTAACGTGGACAATGGGATATCGAGAAGAAAAAACCTTCTGAATTCTCTTTGCGAATGGGGGGTATTCCACCGGACCAACCGCAGGTTGTCCTGTGGAATAGAACAGTGAGACGTAGCCGCGAAATTTTGATGAGAGGATTGCTTGCAGTGCTCCTTGTGGGGCCCGCCCTTTTCCTTGGCGTAGTTCACGCGTCAATCCTCGCTGTTTTTCTGATCCCGGCAGCGGCATTACTCGCACATATGGCTTTTTTAAGGCGCTACGAGCCGGTTCGGATAGATTTGGTGGGGGCTGTCTTTATCGGGTTGATCCTGTTTACACTTTTTCAGCTCATCCCCTTGCCTTCGGTCGTGGTAAAATTCCTGTCTCCAGCAGTGTATGACGTCAGATCCCGAGCCCTGGCACCCCTTGGCGGGGATCTACCGAGCTTCATGCAGCTGACACTGGACGCCGGCCTCACAGCTTTGGAACTGGGTAAGCTCCTCATTTACACGTCCGTCTACCTGGCGTGTCGACGATGGGTGAAACAACAGGGCGCGCGCTACATTCTCGGTCTTATCGTGGCCACAGGGGTCGCTGCCGCTGCTATTTTTCTGGCCCACAAAATTCTTCTGTTAGATAAGATTTACGGGATCTACACCCCGATGGATGGCGCTTTTGGATCTGACCGTTCCACCGCACCCCTGATTAATGAAAACCACATGGCCGCCCTGTTGGGCCTGTGCGCAGCCGTGGCCATCGGGCGCGCCCTGGCAACCCGGGAACGCAGTGAACGCGCCCTGATGATTGGATTGGCCGGTCTCATCGGGGGATCGCTGTTGCTGACGATTTCGCGGGGCGGTATTGCCGCGTTTGTCGCAGGTCAATGTCTCTTTGTGGTCTTGAGGGTCATTACCAGGCGCACCCGGGACCACAGCCCAAGCACCCCCCTCCACCTGGCCTGGCTACCCCTGGGCCTGGTTCTTTCCCTGGGTCTCGGCCTTTTTGTCGCACAGGATGTTATTTTTGAGGAATTTATCTCAGGGGACGTCAAAAAACTGGACCTCGCTCTAGAAGGGGTGCCCCTCATCGGTCAGTTCTGGACGACTGGCGTGGGTCGGGGTGCGTTTTGGGTTGGCCTGCCCTTGGTCAGTGATATCAGCACGAGTGCAACGTTCACACATGCTGAAAATGCTGTGGTGCAAATCCTGGCCGACTACGGCCTGGTGGTTGGATTGACCGCACTCGCGGTATGCTGCATCGCCGTCGGTCGGTTTCTCGTAAATCCCCCGACGCGAATAGATCGGGCAGCTGCACTGGCCGCGCTCGTCGCCTTCGGATTGCACAACCTGGTTGATTTCAACATGGAAATCCCCGGTGTCGCCGTGTTGGCTGCCGCGCTCTTAGGTACCCTAACGGGCAGTCGCAAGGGCGCGACCCTGAAGTACGCAATTTCTCGGCCCATCTTGATCACAGCCGCAGGCGGTACACTGATCACTTCCGCCATTATTGGATTGCACGTCGCTGCCTATACCGTGGAAAACGAGCAGCACTTCTTTTACCGAGCCTGGACCGAGCGGGATAATGCGCCCTTTTCCAAAGAGAACCTGGCTGCTGCCCTGAGCCGACACCCGGCTGATTGGTACATTCCGTTTGTCGTTGGGGTTCGCACGTTTCACTTGGAAAAGGAGAGCCCGCTGCCCTGGATGGCCCGGGCCATCGAGCTCAACTCGGCCTCGGCCCCAGCCCATTTCTACGCGGGTCGGGCGTTTTTGAGAGCAGGTAAGCTCGACCAAGCCCTGTTGGAGCTCAGGTTGTCAGCCGTGTTCAATCCTCGATTCGCAGACCCGGTCGCAACCCTATTGGTAGCTGAGATCCCGCGCTTTGCTTCCCTTAGAACCATCGCGCGGGCTCGGGAAGACAAGCTGCTGCTTTTTGGCGCGTTGGCCCGTGCGTTTGAGACCCGGGGTCACCCAAAAGAAGCGGAAGCTGCTGATCGTGCAGTGATCGAGATAGATCCCCAGGCACCGGATTCCCTGGCGCGCCAAGCCAGGCGTCTGGCAATGCGCGGTGAAACGCAAGCAGCCCTGCACATGGCGACGACCCTGTCCAAACTACCTGGACTGGGTCCCCTTGGTGTTCAGATTCAGGCCGATATCTTTGAAATGCGCGGGCGACCGGATCTGGCGGTGGCCGCGCTCAAACAAGCGCTGATGGCTTCGCCCCGTCATCGCGGACTACTTACTAGAATGGCCTGGGCAAAGCAGCGGGCAGGCGACTACGCCGGTGCACTCGAGGCCACATCTGCGCTAAGAGCCATCTCCAGCGGTATTAAAAGCAGCGCCGACGTGGCCGTGCTCGAGGGCAATCTGGCCAAGGCTGCCGGCAGGATACAGACGGCCCTTGCCAGGTTTCGAGAGGCGCATATCGTCGATCCGACCAACAGCGGTGTGCTCATCGAAATCGCTGATTTGGCAAAGCGCATCGGCGATGAACGTCGGATGATCGAGGCATTGAAAAAGCTGAGCGCCCTTGACCCGCACAACGAGACCGTAAAAGAGCGCCTCAATGCAATCGAAGAAGCTGACCGGCGCAATGCGTTGCTAAATCAGTAGGTTAGTGCACGTCCCTGAGACCTCTCCCCCAAATTAAATAATCCAATGATTCAGAGTGATTTCTCCTCCCCTTCCCTCGCAGGGAAGGGGGCTGGGGGATGGGTTTTCGTAAACTGTGCCACTTGTTGCCGGGCGTTTTTGGACTACGCTTATTTTAAAGAAATAGGCTTCTCAACCGACACTATTTTTAAAGGAGCGTTTTTGATTGATAAGTAAGTTTGGATGTCGGGGGGATAACGCCTAATGCAAGGGAAAATCCATTCCCAGTATCGTCTCGATGCTCTCTTAACCCAAGATGCAGCAGGCGGTTTTTTTTCAGCAGAGCGGATCAGTGATCAGCACCCGGTAGGCATCAAGATATTGGCGCCAAACATCACCGCAGATCGCCACGCCATATCCGATGTCAATCACGCCAACATCCTTCGCGTGCACGATGTTTTGACAGCGACCGATGGTGGGGAATTCGCTGTGACGGACCTGCCGCGCGGGGTGAGTCTCGAGGCGATGATGACCAAGGGCAACCTCAAACCCAAGCAGGCACTGTGGATTTGTTGGCGGCTGTTGTCCGTATTGCATCACATTCACAAGGCCAAAGAAGCCCACGGCAATTTGAATCCCCAAACAGTGTTCTTGGTACGCAATGAGCAGCAACAACTCAACGTGATGGTGCTGTACGTCGCACTCCGCGGCAGTAGCGGCACCTTGAACTATCCGCCCTACGTGTCTCCAGAGCAAGTGATAGAAACCTGGCAAACGGATAAGATAGCGACAGACATTTGGGCGGTCGGTGCACTGCTCAGCGAATTGGTCGTCGGCACTGGGTTGTTCTCCAGGTACACCAAAGACGAAATAAAGGACCGGGTGCTATCCAATGCGCCCGATATGCCAAAAGATATCCAAGCGCATCGGCTGCAGATGGTCAGTGCCATTGAAAGAGCTTTGGAAAGCGACCCCAGTCGCCGGTTCCGATCTGCCGATGAGATGGCACGGGTATTGTACAGCTTGCTCTCGGAACATAATGACCCGCGGGTTGACGACCAGGGCGATATCACGCGCAAAGTTCCCAATATGTCCGAGATTGATCGCGCTGCAATGGCCGCTATATCCGAAGAAGAAGTAGATGAAGATGCCGGCGGTGAGTATGACCGCACGACCATACCTGCGCCGCGCAATTATCCGCAAGAGAACCTAGAGACGGCAGGTCATATCGAGCCGATCGCACACCTTCAGTCAATCGACGACAACCGCCGGGAGTGTCCAACTGTTCAGTTTAACATCGAATTAGCCAAGGGGGAGGTGACGAAAGAGACCCAATTGGCAAAGGCCATCCCCCCTGATCCAGTGCCACTCACAACTGCCCTGGCCCGTTCCGACCCAACCCGGGAAGAAACCAGTTTGGACCTGGAACCACGGGCTGTGAAGGAGATACACGTCAGCCTGATCAAACGCTCAGATACCCCTGTGTCGCTTGCAACACCAGATGTTCCAATGGCCGACACTGCCCAAACCACCCATCAAAAGCACCTCTTTCGATACGGGGTTGGCGGGCTCCTATTATGCCTGGTTATTGCAGGCCTCAGTATCATGCAAGGCAACGACAAAGGTAGTGGGGAGGATAGTCAGAATGCTGTTCTCTCTGTAAATGCACCGATTCAAGTAACGCCGAATTCTGGTAACTCAACATCGGAACCATCAAAGGCACAGTCAAAAGGAAGCACTGGCAATCCCTCGGGGGCGGCTGGGTCGACCGGGGCGACGGGGTCGACCGGGGCAACGGGGTCGACCGGGGCGACGGGGTCGACCGGGGCGGTCAAGTCATCAGCGTCCCCAGGTGCAGAGACCATCCCAGAGGTAACTATCAGATTGAAAGGTGTACCCGCCGGGGCCCGCATTTTTGTCAATAACAACATGGTCGCCAACCCCATCGTCCTGCCAAAATCAAGTGCACCAGTGAAGATCAGGGCCGTGGCCACAGAATATAGGGCGTATCAAGCCAAAATTACGCCGGACCGGGACCAAACCATCAACGTATGGATGAAAAAACAACAGCCACTGCAAGGTGCACCCGAGGCAGCTGACGTAACAAGACAACCGGCCGAAAAGCAAAAAACCGACCTGGCCTCAAACCCGTTTGGAGAATAGCATGGTTATCCGCAAAATTTGGATGGTCTGTCTGATCGTTATACTGCCGCTGCCAGCATTGGCAGAAAACCAGGCCCACGCCTGCCCTGAACGTCCTGAGGACGAAACTGAAGCTCAAGCACTTGCCGGCGACCTCTTTGCCAAAGGAGAGCAGCAGTATCAAGCAGGTCAAATGGACGAGGCCCTCCAAAGTTTTCTGTGCTCGTTGAGTGTCATAGAACACGAAAATACAGTGTTCAATATTGCCCAGGTTGCGAGGCTGTCCAGTGACAAGGCCGGCGCTCTGGCATCCCTCAAAAGGTACAGATCTGGGGCAGTAGGCACCAGCACGATTGAAGACATTGACGAAATCATCGCTGAATTGGAAAAGGCCCTACAGCACGCGACAACCGAGCAGATCAAGCACGCTGAGGCGCACCAGCCAGGTCCGAACCTCGAAGCATCACAAACAGATGACCCCTCGGATAATGAAATGGGTGGCAAACAGGCCATTGCGCCTAGCAGCGATACGAAAAAGAGCAGGAAAAACAAAACAAAGGTCATTGGCTGGGTTTTGATCGGGACCGGTGCAGCAGGTCTGGTTACCGGTTCTGTTTTACAAGGCCTTGCCGGCGCAAAAAAGCAAAACGCCCAAGAGGTCGCGACCTATGAGCAGTTCCTAAAAGAAGAGGATAAGATGAGTGCGTTCCAAAAGGGTGCGTATGTTGGATTCATTGCAGGAGGTGTATTGGCAGGGACTGGTATTGTGTTGACGTTGGTCTCCAACGGCAAAGAGGCGCCAGCGGCTAATATTGCATTGTCCCTTGTTCCCGCGCCAGCCGGGTTGGTTTTGGAGGGGCGATTCTAATGAGATATTTAAAAGCATGCTTTTTGTATCATATCAGTTTAGCAATATTGGTCCTCTCTCCACTGGGATGCAAAGTGAGACCACCCGAAGGTCAACTGAGATGCGAGCGGGATGAAGACTGCCCCCCTGATTGGTACTGTAACGCCACGGGTGACGGGCTTTGTTACAGTGAAAATAGCGATTTCGACACCGGCACTGATATGGACACGGGTTCTGATACCGACATCGATACCGATACCGATACAGACACCGACACTGACACTGACACAGACACTGACACCGATACCGACACTGACACTGACACTGACACCGATACTGACACCGACACTGACACCGATACTGACACAGACACTGACACTGATACTGATACGGACACTGACACTGACACTGATACAGACACCGACACTGATACCGATACTGACACAGACACCGATACCGATACTGATACGGACACGGACACGGACACGGAGACGGAGACCGATACGACACAAGGTTCCTGTGAGGATGTGGCCGTATTGTTTGATTTTGAATCTGGTGCTGAAAGATTTGAACACCGGTCATTGAAACCCGATGTGGCGGATCCGTGGGAACTGGGGAATCCAACCGATGAGACCTGCTACTCAGGGAACACCTGTTGGGCAACCGTACTCGAGGGTCACTACAAAGGGTGCGAATCAGCACAGCTCATTTCGCCGGTTTTTGATTTATCTGCTTGTGCTGATTCAGGTATGAGCGTGACGCTTGTGTTTGAGCACATCTACCGTTTCTTTGGTAAGACAGACAACAACTGGCATGACGGCGGCCTGGTCCAGTTCTCCAACAACGGTGGTCAATCCTGGCAGGACGTGGTGCCGTCACAGCCGTATCAAGGGGTGCTCTCTCCAGTGGCTGCGGGAACTTGCCAAGATGAGTCGTCTGAAGCTGTCGGACACGGTGTATGGGCTGGTAGGATGGACCCAATCGCGTGGCAATCCGTTGTCGTGAACATCGGTGAGGCCATGCGGACAACCGATTTTAGGTTTCGATTCCTGTTTGCTTCAGACGCGGGCAAAAACCGAACCGGATGGTTCATCGATGACATCGCCATCACTGTCGAGGCATACAAGTAGCGGCACCTGCCCCCGCACCCTACTCACCAAACGGGTTTTTCTTGATGGTCTCGTAGGCCTCGGGATAGCATTGCACCAGCCTGGGATGGAGGCCGTCTACCTGTTGGGCTGCTGCAGTGTTGCCGCTTTTAAGTGCTTGGATGATGTGTTGTTGCTCTGCCAGAATGTCGTTTAAACAGGCAGTCGTCGCTTGAAAATCTGTTGGGGTATCCGAATTTTCCTTGGCCCGTGGCTTACACAACGCCTCACTCAACAAAATCCAATCGACTGTAAACCGATCCAATTGGGAGACGATATATTCAGCCTCAGCGGCTGCCAGCTTGCCCTCGAAAATCTGCACTGGCATGTCCATCTCGGTGCGGGCATTGATATTCCATACCCCTGTGGCGCGATCTTGGATGTGGTCGCAAAAATCAACCTCTGGCACTGCCGGCTCTCTGGTCTGAGGGGGTGGGGGATGTTTGCAGCCGCCGAAGCAAGGGATGCCAATGACAATCGCGCATAGTAGCCCGACATTTGTAAAGTGAATTGATCCATTATGACACATTGTTATCTCGCATTAATTTGATGCAATGGCCCCCAGGGCCCGCTCCCGAAGTAGGGGGATTTGAGCCCGCAGGGTTTCTACTTCCGATGCCCATTCCTCGGCAGTCGGACCGTGGGCATCCTCTGCAATAACAGGCGTGATAAGGGCGCTGTATTGATCTATCCATGCATTGATGGCGGCCGTATCAAAAACTGTGTCGAGAAAGACTTGGGTTGCCGCGGCATAGGCATCGAACATTTGGGCCGCGATGCCGTGGATAATGCCGTTACATGCCGGCGCCATCGATAGCCCCCAACTGATTTCGATAGGGTCGCATGCCGCGTCTAGATCGTTCCACAGGGGCACCTGGTTCATATCGGTCAGGATATTGGGCACACCAAAATTGGCCATAACAAGGTCGAGATCCCAGGCGATGAGGGCCACTTGTTGCTGATCGGTGAACTCATAAATAAAAAAGTTGTGATTGTGGCAGCCAAAGCTGCCGCAATAAAACGCCGAGATGCCATCCCAATGGGCAATGGTCTGCTCAACGGCAAAATAGCGCATGAATTGGTCCACATCTGTCCATGCCGCGAGTGTGGATACAAACGTCTCAGGGGGTGCACTGCTGAGCGCTGTGGCCATGTCGACCATCTGGGTTACGACCGGGTTCTCCTCCCGATTGGTGCGCAGCGCGTTTAGCCAAATTTCGGGATACACGTCATCGAACCAGGCGTCCTTGTATAGATTTCCCGCGCCGCCATCTTCAAATCGAGACCGGGTAAACTGGCCGTCCACCTGCTCCAACGCCAGGTAGAGCCCCATGAACTGGCCGTTGATGTGCAGGCGGACATAGGCAGCGCGAGAGGCCGGCACGTCAAATGCGCGAAAGATGCGATAGGACAGGATCTCTCTTATCCGCGAATAATCCTTATCCATGCCGTGCAAGTTGATGCGCTTAAGACCGTAGAACCGCCTGTCATCATCGTACTCGCTGAATTTAATTTTGAAGTTAAGCTTGTCGCAGTCCCTGCCGATAAGGTCCGGCCATACCCCTTCTAGGCAGGAGTACAGGCTGCCATAGCCGCCTTTGTAGCGAATAGCAGCGCGCAAAAACCGATGGCCGTCATAGTGGACCGTTGCCGGGACGTATTGCTCGGTTTCGGGATGGGCCATCAGTGCGTCGTGGTCTGATGGCTCGATCTCCACCTGCAGCGTGCGAATGACCGTATCGTCGAAAACATACGCCGCATCACCCTCGCCAGGGTCTAGTGTTCCCGTATCGGTGTCGACGTCAGTGCCGCTCTCCTGATCTCCACATCCCGCTGCCAAGAGAGCAAGCCCCAAAGCGGCGATAAATGCAATCGAGAACGGCCTTCCTTCTTCCACGGTTATCCCCTACAAGAGTTTTTTGGCCTTTTCCAACACCTTGTCAACAGTGAAACCGAATCGCTCCAGACATGTATTGCCCGGCGCAGAGGTTCCGAAGTGGTCGATACTTGCGATGTCACCGCTGCTGCCCACATAACGATGCCAGCCAAAGCTCGTGGCAGCCTCAACCGCGAGGCGCTTGGTGACACTGGCCGGTAGCACGGACTCGCGATAGGCTGCTGATTGCTCCTCAAAGAGTTCAAAGGATGGCATGGATACGACCCGCACCGCAACCCCCTCGTTTGTCAGCAGCCCAGCTACGGTAACACATAAACTGACCTCGGATCCCGTGCCGATTAGAAGGAGGTCTGGCGCTCCTTTACAATCGGATAAAACATACGCACCCCGCGCAACAGCTTCTGCTGAAGAGCCGTCCAGTTGTGGGACCTTCTGCCGCGTAAGGGCGAGGACTGTCGGTTGATTGCGGTTTTTAAGGGCCACGCGGTAGGCACCGGCGGTCTCGTTCCCATCGGCCGGCCGAATCACAATGAGGTTTGGAATCGCCCTCAAAGACGCGATATGTTCCACTGGTTGGTGGGTGGGGCCGTCCTCTCCCACGGCCACTGAATCGTGGGTCATGATGTAGATCACACCTGCCCCGGAAACCGCAGCAACCCGCATGGCACCGCGCATGTAGTCGGCAAACACCATGAATGTACCGGCAAAGGGAATGAGGCCGGTCCTATGAAGGGCAATGCCGGTGGAGATGGCGCCCATTGCGTGCTCCCTCACGCCATAGCGAATGTAGCGGTTCGAGAATGCGTCTTTTTTGATGTCACTCGAACACTTGAGCACGGTCTTGTTCGATGGTGACAGATCTGCAGACCCGCCGATCAGCTCGGTTACGGTTTCAGCGAGCGCATTCAAACACTTACCCGAAACGCTGCGCGTGGCCTCAGCCGAATCTGACGGTCCAAAGCTCGGCAGCTGATCAAAACAGCCCTCAGGCAGCTCTCCTTTGAGCAGTCGTTCAAACTCGGCTGCATCTTTGCTGTAGCGCTGCTTGTAATCCGCAAAGGCGGCGTTCCATTCGGCCTCGCAATCGCTGCCCCGCTGGATCGCCTGTCGCATATGGGCCATCACATCTTCGGGAACTTCAAAGGGGCTGGCCTCCCAGCCCAGGTTCTTGCGGGTTGCAGCCACTTCATCTTGACCAAGGGGTGCGCCGTGGGTATCTGCGCTGCCAGCTTTGTTCGGCGCTCCAAACCCGATGGTGGTGCGGACCCGGATGAGCGACGGCTTTGCGGTCTCCTTTTTCGCAGATGCAATGGCATTGGCAATGGCCTCGAGATCAGTGTCTCCGTTTTCCACCAATAGCACCTGCCAACCACAGGCCTCGAATCGCCGGCCCACATCTTCGGTAAAGGTCAGATCAGTGGGGCCGTCAATGGAAATGCGATTGTCATCGTAAAGCGCGATCAGGTTGCCCAGGCCCAAATGACCAGCCAGAGAGCAGGCCTCTTGAGAGATACCCTCCATGTGGCACCCATCCCCCATCAGGGTATAGATGGTGTGGTCGACAATGGTGCAGTCCGGCTTGTTAAACCGGGCGGCCAAGTGTTTTTCTGCAATGGCCATGCCCACCGCGTTGGCAATCCCTTGACCGAGCGGACCGGTGGTCACCTCAACCCCGGGGGTTACGGTATTTTCCGGGTGACCGGGCGTGCGAGCGCCCCACTGCCTGAAATTCACGATATCTTCAATGGACACGCTATCAAAACCCGTCAGGTACATCAGGGCGTATTGCAACATGCTACCGTGGCCAGCCGAGAGGATGAACCGATCCCGGTTCGCCCATTGTGGAGACTTTGGATTGAACCTCAAAAACCTATCCCAAAGCACAAAGGCCATGGGCGCCGCGCCCATCGGCATACCTGGATGTCCGGAATTGGCTTTTTGGATCGCGTCTACGGCCAGAAAGCGGATGGCGTTTATGCAGTGCTGTTCGAGTGAGGGTGTTTTTTCATTCATGGATTTCTCTCTATTTGCAAGGGTTAGCTGTTTTTCTACCTACGGGGCGAGCGCAAAATCGCCGGCTTGTGGGATAACACCCAGCGGCTCCGGGTTTCCACTAAATGTTCTGGGGAGTAGAAACGACATGCCATCGGGCCGATCTCGGCGAACGATAATGATCTCGCGCGTGTCCAGCTCTGCTGATTCTTCAGCCACGATGGAAATGTAGTTGAGACCGTTTTCGAGTGGCACTTCAGCTTCAAAGGCGAGCTGCTTGGGGTCGAGATTTTGTTTATCGTCGTTTGGTTTAAAAAATACTTTTTTGTCCCCGACAAAAATATAGACGTCTCGTACGCTTGTTTCATCTGTAGCAATACCGCGAAATATGAGACTGGGGGCGCGGACCACCCGATCGTGGGCCTCGATGGTGAGCTTTGGCGGGGCGTTCAGCAGTAGGGCGGCCGGTCGCCGAATCCCTGTTTCTCCGGGCGTCGTGGCTTTTTTGGCAATCCACCCGATATGGGTCTCATCGATGCGGGCCCGGTAGAAATCACCTGCCTCGCCGTCAATTTCTATGCTCGTGCCGTTGGATATCATTGCAATGGCCTGGGATGTTGTCACCGGTTCGGGGCGCACAGGGATTGGCCTGTCTCCGGTCACCGTGACCGTGACGACCTCGCGCTTCGGTTGGACTTGGATCGGCGGTGCGATGGGCAGTGTGATTTTCTCGGTCAAATAGACCCGTAAATCAACGTCCACAATACCGAGCTGGAACCGCGCTGCAGTATCTGAAAACGCCGGCTTGAGCTCAAATGAGAACGCCGTCTGCCGGACCTCGCCAGGGGGCATCTCTTTCAGCTGTTCTCGGCCTTGGATCATGAACAGTTCTTTACCGGACAACCCTTTGAGGGTGGCGAGCGTATTGATAGAGGCCCCCTGGCCGATGTTTTCAATATCTACAATGAGCGTCGCTGTTTCCCCGGGTTGAAGTCGGGAATCCCCATTCCCGCCCTTGCGATCATCCACTCGAAATCCATAGGCAAAACGAGGGCGGGGCAGTGCCGAGACAGTATTTCGGATAGCGATGGATTCCTTGACCCGGTCATTAAAAGAGGTAAATGACCAAAGCACGTCGTCTGTACGGTCCAAGGCATCCTTGGGTACCCGAAAGGTCATCTTGCGCTCGATGGTCTCGCCCGGAGCGATTTTGCCAAAGGCGAGTTCCCGGTCATCCAAGGGTCTAAAATCCGACTTCGAGGTGGCGAGGAGGCGATACAGTGTTCCAGGGCCCCGATTTGCTACGGAGACGATGATCTCACCCTCCTCACCTGCCTTGAGTGGGGAGGGGTCGCGCAGCCGGGCAGCGACCACGGCCTTGACCGGCTCGGTTGCTTCCTTTTTTTGCCAATCAATGTCAAGCGCGGCCAGGGCAGCCACGAGCTTTTGGTCTTCTCTTCGAGATTTCTCCTGTACCAATGATGCAAGGGCGGTAGGGTCGACCTCTTTTCCCTGATGAAGGGCCATTCGCGTCACCAGTTGTCTGGCAAACGATATTTCGAAATCCGGTTTAAAGGTGCTATCCTGGGGCTTTACCTCGGGTGGGTCGGGGTTGCCGTCTGTTGGTTTTTGCGGTTCTGGTCGATCCGGCGCTGCTAGCGTCCTCAAGTAGCTCAGGCGGAATTGTGACGCGGCCTGGTTCGGTTGGCGGGGTTGTACGTGGATGAAGTGGTGGTCGAGGTCACTTTCCCGGTAGCCCGGGTGGACCTGCAGATCGATGACATCTGCGTCTGCCCGCATCGGCAGCAACTCGATGTGGGGGGCCACGCCCACGGATTGGATGGATACATCTCCTGGGGTGAGGTACTGGGCAGTGGTTAACTTGAGCGCGGATCCGTCTTGAAAATCGTACAGCACCTGAACCGATCCCTTGCCAAATGTGCGTTCACCTACCAGTATGGCGCGACCGTGGTTCTTGAGGGCACCGGCCACGATTTCCGACGCTGATGCACTGCCCCGATTGACCAGGACGACAATCGGGTAATCCGGCTCTTCTCCGCTTTCGCGGGCGCGGCGAACATCCCGATCGGTCGGGCCTTGGCCCGCGGTCGTGACGATGACGCCGGTTTTAATGAAATAGTCGGAGACGCGAATCGCTGCCTCCAGTAGGCCGCCCGGACACCCCCTGAGGTCGATGACAAGCCCTTGAATGCCCCTCCTATCAAAGGTGGCGAGCTGATCTTGAAAATCCTTGGGTGTGTTTCCCTGGAAGTCTCTGATCCGAACATACCCCACCCGCCCGGGCAGCATGTGGGATTCCACGCTTTCTACTTTGACGATGGCGCGTTCGATTTCATAGGGGTGAGATGTTTCCCAGTTTTTTCTCAAGATGTGGACGGTTATTGACGTCCCCGGCTCTCCCCGGAGGAGGTTGACCGCGTCGTTGAGCGCCATGTTTACTGTGGAGATATCGCCTATCTTTACGATTTGATCGCCGGCTTGCAGGCCGGCCCGATGTGCTGGGGTGCCGTCAAGTGGGGAAATGACGGTCAAGGCGCCGTCCCGAATTGAAATGACGATGCCCAAACCGCCGAAATTCCCTTGGGTTTTGTCCTTCATTTCCCGGTACTGGTCTGGATTTAGGAAAACCGAGTGGGGGTCGAGGGTGCGGAGCATTTCGTTTATCATGACGTACTCGAGCTCCTGAAAATCCACGTTGTCCGCCACCAATCGATGGGATAGATACTCGAACACCTCTTTGATGCGCTGGAGAAGAATCCACGGCGTAACGATGTCGTTCAAGGAGAGTCGCCGCTCATCGTTGTCTACCTGAATCGTGATTTGATCTTCGGTGGTCTGGACCAGGACCCGTGCCACCTGTACCTGCACAGCGCGCATGGCAGCGACGAACATGGCCTTGGCATCAATTCTCGTCGCGTCGATGTAGCGCTTTTGCACTTGATTGATCGTGCGGTACAGGGTCTTAAGGGAGCCCATCTTCGAGGGTGCCGAGCCGCGCGTGTAACTGCTAAAGGCATCGGGCTGTCTTGACGCGAGATCCAGTCCACTGCGCATTGGACTGATGTACGTGACATATGCGGCGATCAATCCGACAATAACGACTAGGGCTATTCCCCAAAATTTTTGATATTTCAGCCACATGGCGAAAAAATTGTCTGTGCCAGTACTGTTTCTATGTCTGTGACGCCGGGATTAGTTGCGCTCATCGGTTTCTTCGGTTTCGTCTTTGACAGGTAGCCGTTCGACCTTTAGTTCCAGGAGCTGCTCTCCGCGTCTTACTGTCAATACCGCGAAGGTTCCGATGGGGCCTCGAAGCGCATGGCGAACTGCTTCATACGAGGCAGTGGTTAGGTCCTGACCGTCTACCGCCAGCAGTCGATCCCCGGTCTTGAGCCCGGCCTGCTCACTTAGGGAATTGGGTTTGATTTTGTGAACCAGGGTGCTTTTCTCCTTGGTACGATACTTGAAAACAGCGTCGATACTGCCGGTCCAACTAATGGTCGTGGGGCTACATCCAAGGTAAGTGGTGCCAATCGAAACGGCCATCAGAATAAAGATCGATGCAATGCCGCCGGACGTCTTGGTCATGAATTCTTTCTCCAATTAATAAAACTCTTTACTTGCGTTTCAAACGCCGCCGTATAAATATTCTTTATAATATAACTGTGAAATTCAACAAAGCAGTGAAACGATCTCCTTTAAAAGTGCACTTGGAGATACATACTGCAAGGGTAAAGGTCAATGAAATATATTCGATGGGATATCGCTGAGATGTGTCGCTCATATCCTCAGTGTTTGAGGGTCGTCGGCATTGCGCTGGTGGTCGCCTGGGTCGGGTGCTCCGACGACAATGGGGCTGATACCCAGAGCACTGAATCCGACACGGCGAACAACACCGATATGGATACCGGTACGAGCGACACCGACGGGGACACCGATACCGATTCGGACACGGGTGAGAACGAAACCCCCCCTGAATTGCCCTCGCTCTGCACCCTTGTGGTCGGCCAAAGCCCGGCCAGCGAGGAAGACGATTGGGTCTCTGATGACGATGGCAATGCGCGCTATCCAGACATCGCCTTTAACGGAAACACGATGCTCGTGTGGGGCTATTTCTCCGCAGAAGACGATGCGGCCTGGGAAATTCAAACCGCACCCTATGATCCTGAGCCAGACGGTGGGTTGCCAGGTATTGATGGCGGTCAGCCCGGACCAGTGGTCGAACCTGCGGTCAAGGGACCGATTGCCCAGTTTCCCGCCATGGTGCCACAAGGGGAAGCATTCGGCATCGCATGGCTGGACGGGCGCTGGGATCCCAGTCCGGCGTGCCAGGAAGACAGCAACGACTGCGACCCAGAGATCGCCTTTATGCGGGTCGATACAGCCGGCCAACCCATTGATAGCCCGGTCCCGGTGCAAGTGACCTACGACGCGGTCGTATCGAGCCGGCCGGGTATCGCTGCCACAGACAGCGGTTACATCGTCGTCTGGATAGAACGAGAAGAGACCAAGGCATCCCTTATCGGCGTCCCCCTCGATCCCCTCGGTAATCCAGGTATGCCCCAGCAAATTTCTTCCGACGAAGGGGTGGATATCAACACCCCTGCGGCCGTTGCTGCGCGCGGGGACGTCGTGGTTGTGACCTGGTTGCCGCCAAATCAGCGATCCGTGATATTGAGAACCCTGAACGGAAACGCAGAGCCTGTGGGTGCCCCAATCGTCATCGACGAAGGAGATCAATGCTCGGCCCCACAGGTTGCAGCAGGGAGCAGCGATTTTATGGTTTCCTGGAGCAAGCAGGCCTATTTAGACTTCGAGGTCTACACCAGGAGACTGAGCGGAAGCGGGGTTCCCTTTGACGCGGTAAATCGCGTTAGTTGGACCACCTCGAATGTCTATGACCCGTCCCTGGCCTGGAACGGCACTTCCTACGCCATAGCGTGGCTGAGCCCCCACGCCAACGGCGACCAGGAATGCGCGGTGAGTTCTTGCGATCAACAGGTGTTCGCTTCCATACTCGATGCGGAAGGTGCGATAACAAGTGTGCCAGTGCAGATATCAGAGGATCCAAACCCAGCCAACCACCTGGCATTTTCGTGGGACGGCAGTGGATGGACCGCCCTATGGGAGCTTCCCCGGAATTATCGATACCAGATTTTCTACGGTCGCATGGTCTGTGAGTAAATATAGAAGGCATGTATGGGCAATACCAGCACCCGCGTAACCCGCCGCGCCGGGATTGTCAGCATTGGGACCTTTGCATCCCGCATCCTTGGGCTGGTGCGCGAATCCGTTATCGCGGCCCTCTTCCCCGGTGCAGTTGTAGATGCGTATCAAACTGCGTTCATGATCCCCAATGTGTTTCGCAGGCTCACGGCTGAAGGGTCTTTTTCAATATCCGTCGTCTCTGTTTTTTCAAAAATCTGGGCTAAGCGCGACCCAGCTGCCTCCCGTGCATTTGTGCGGTCGGTGCTGGGATTTGCGCTCATTTTCCTGACAGTGCTAACGTGGGTGGGCATGCTCGGCGCAGAGGGGTTTACCTGGCTCGCCAGTTGGGGCTCGGCCGGCCACGGGGAAAAATTCGCCCTTGCAACCCGGCTCACGCGGTGGATGTTTCCCTATGTTCTGTTCATCAGCCTCACCGCGCTTGCCATGGGGCTGCTCAACGCCACTGGCCGATTCTTTGCGCCCGCGTTTGCGCCTGTTTTTTTGAACCTCTCCATTATCGGATGCGCGGTTGGGCTATCGGGCGCAATGCCGTCCTTGGGGCTTGAGCCCATCTTTGCGCTCGCCATCGGTGTGCTCATTGGCGGTGGATTGCAAATCGCCCTTCAGTTATCCTCCTTAAGACAGGCACGGCTCCTCGTGCTGCCATCGTTGGCATTTGGTCACCCTGGATTGCGGCGGGTCCTCCGCCTGACCGGTCCCATGGTTATTGGCACTGGCGCGTACATGGTGGGCATTTATGTCAATAATTCGTTGGCGTGGACCTTGCCCCACGGCTCTGTCATGTACATCAGCTTTGCCAATCGGCTCGTCGAGCTGCCCCTTGCCGTGGTGGTTATGGCCATCTCCACGGCCAGCCTCCCCAGCCTCGCGGCCCTGCACGGCCAAAAAAAGATCGGTGAAATGAAGGCGACTTACACCCATGGACTTCGGTTGGCCCTGTTTGTGGCCACGCCGGCCATGGTGGCGTTTATCGCGCTGGCAGAGCCGATCGTGGCCGTGCTTTATCAAAGGGGGCTATTTGGTCATAGCGAAACCCTGAGCACAGCAGCCGGGTTGCGCTTTGCATCGGCTGGTATTTGCTCGGCTGCCATCGTCCGAAATACCGTGCCTGTCTTTTATGCACTCGAAAAAGTGAGGATTCCGGTGATCATGACTTTTGTCTTTATCTTTGTCCACATTGGCTCCGGATGGATGCTCAAAGGGCCGTTTCTGCACGTGGGATTGTGCATGGCGCTATCTATCGCAGCCACTGTGCAGGGCATTGGTCTTGTAGCGGCGCTCAGAAAGCAGATCGGGCGCCTCGGCATCGGCGGTTTGATGCTCTCTTGGCTTCGCATGCTGCTGGCCTCAGGGGGGATGGCCATTGCCGTAGTTGGCGTATCGACCCTTGGAAAGTGGCATGAGGGTGGCAACTCATTGAGCAATGTGGCTGTCCTATGCCTGGCCATCGTTACCGGGGTGGTTGTTTATTGCATGTTCTCATATCTACTCAGGTCCCCGGAGCTAAAAGAGATAGCAAACGCCATACGACCCAAGCGCGCGAGGTGAGCCCCATGCCCATTGTCGAGACCAAATTGATCAGCACTGCGGGTCGGTTGGACAAGTTGCCAGAGCCGAGCCTTCCAGAGGTTGCCTTTGCCGGGCGATCCAACGTGGGCAAGTCCAGTTTATTGAACGCCCTATGCAGCCGTCGGAACCTCTTTAAAGTGGGCAAAACACCCGGGCGCACCCGGACCATTGTACACGTGGCGGCAACGTTAAAGGGCGGAGGGAAAATATTCTTGGTGGACTTGCCGGGTTACGGGTTTGCACGTGCGTCAAAAGACGCCATGTCCGCGTGGGGCGACCTGGTACAGGGATATCTCAGCAATCGAAACACGCTGCATTTGGTCACACTGCTTGTAGACATTCGACGGGGGCCAGAAGACGAAGAAGCCGACCTACTCGATTTTCTGGATCAAGTGGGGGTGCCGGCCCTATTGGTGGCGACCAAGCTCGATAGATTGCGCAAGCATCAGCGCATGGCCGCTCTCAAAGCTCTGCGCCAGGACATTGGGGCACCGGTGCTGGGGACGAGCGCCGTCACCAAAGAGGGAATAGCAGCGCTGACCGCCCAAATCGCCAGTGCCTGTGGCTTTGGCCCGTCGCGTTAGCGCCCGCCTTTGCTGTCAACAGAAAGCAACTGTCCACAGGCGGCGTTGATATCTCCACCTCTGCGGCGCCTTAGAAATGCGGAGACGCCTTTTTCGACCAGTATCTTTTGAAATGCGAGCACCTGATCTTCACTTGGTGGCAACAGGTCTGTCTTATCGTGGGGATTCATGGGGAGGAGGTTGACCTTGCACCTTATGGGCCGCAGTAGGTGCACCAGCTGTCGCGCAGCGCGTTCTGAGTCGTTGACGCCCTTGACCAGGACGTACTCTATGGTAAACCGCCGCCTCTTGGGCAAGGGATATCTCACGAGGGCTTGCACAATATCGGCGATGGTATCCCTGGCGCCAGGGACGAGTCGACGGCGGGTGGCTTCGTCTGCAGCGTGGAGAGAGACCGCCAATGCGACGTGGCCTGTTGTCATCTGGGCCAGCCGGTCAATACCCCGAACGATGCCCACGGTAGAGATGGTGACCCGCCGCGTAGACAGGTCGAGTCCCTGTGGGTGGCAGAGCAATTCGCAGGCCCGTCCCACAGCCCGAACATTGTGCAGGGGCTCACCCACCCCCATGAAGACGATATTTCGCAATCGTTCCCCTGGCAGATGGGCCACGCGAGCCAAGTGGACTTGGGCAGCGATCTCTCCGGCTGTGAGGTTGCGCTTTAGCCCGGCATGACCTGAGCGGCAAAATGTGCACCCCACCGAGCACCCCACCTGACTGGAGACGCATTGGGTCAGCTTGTCGCCCTCGGGGATCAATACGGTTTCAACTGCGCATCCGTCTGGGAGTATCATTTCGAGTTTTCGGGTGCCGTCTTCTGACCGAAGGACCTCGCCTACCTGTGCCGGCCATGAGAGACCGAGGTCGACGAGGTTGCGCCTGAGATCCTTGGGCAGGTCGGTCATTTTATGTGGATCTGCAATGCCGCGGCAGTGAATCCAGCCAAATACCTGACGGCTCCGATAAGCTGGCTGGGATATGTTGCGAAATAAGTCGGACAGATCTTCAATCGTCGATGAAATGAGTTCGATTCTGCTAGGGTGATCGGCCATGATACATTAGCCATATATTTACTTGGGAAGGGATTTGCAACTAGGTCTCCGGGAAGGGAATTGATGAGTACTCCCATCCATGGGCCACCCGAGGGGAGGCACATGCCAGGTCTGGCTGGGGCATGTCGATGTTGGGGAGATGGGATGTTGATTGACGAACCGCTGCAGCGATAGTAGAAAAATCGGGCAATCGTTGCGCCATCGCAAGCACGAGGAGAATCGGTATGCAAATGGAGATAGGCGAGCTTCGCAAGGGAACTAAATTAGTGATAGACGGCGATCCTTGGGTCGTGGTGGAGTACCAGTTCGTCAAGCCGGGAAAAGGCCAGGCCCTCTACAAGTGCAAGCTGAAGAACATGGTTTCCGGCTCGCTCGTCGATCGTACCTATCGCTCTGGTGAGAAATTTGAAAAAGCCGATCTGGAAGAACATCGCATGCAGTTTCTGTATTCAGATGATAGCGACTATCATTTTATGAATAACGAGAGTTACGAGCAGGTGGCCCTCAACCAGGATCAGGTGGGGGACGCGGTGAACTATCTCTACGAGAATCTTGAAGTCGATATGCTGTTTTTCAATGGTCAGCCCATTGGCCTGACATTGCCCAATTTTGTGGTGCTGGAAATCGTACAATCCGATCCGGGCATCAAGGGCGATACCGCATCCAATACGACAAAACCAGCCACCCTCTCGACGAATTACACGATTCAAGTGCCCCTGTTTGTAAATGAGGGGGAGTGGATAAAGGTTGACACGCGAACTGGCGATTACGTGGAGCGGGTAAAAAAATAGATGGGTCGATGGGGAACCCCGATTGGGATCGGTGTGGCCGGAGTTGCTGCGGTGGGGATGCTGGTCTCAATGACATACGCCAGCACACCTCCCGCAAAAGCAGCGTGTGATGGGGTCACCGAACTTGCCAATGACCCCGAACTTGCCAATGACTCACTTCTTTGGAACACCGCCCAAAACAACCCCCCCCTAAGGGGGGGGCCGAAGCTGCCAAAGCCCACATTGGCCCATTGGCGGCCCTCTAAGCGTCGCGGAGCGCACAAAGTGGTGACCACACTGGTGAATATTCACAGTCGCGAGTCAGTGCCTGTGCTCAAGCGACGGACGCCACCTGACGACGTGATCGATGGCCTGTTTCGATGCCGAGGGTTCGGCGATACCCATCCGGTCGATCCAAAGCTTCTGAGCGCGATCATCGCTGCTGCTGACAGGTTTGAAGCACCAAGGGTCGATATTATCTCTGCGTATCGTTCTCCGAAATTCAACGACGCCCTGGCCAAAAAGGGACGCCGCGTTGCAGCTGAGAGCAAGCACACCCAGGGAAGGGCCATTGATTTCAGCCTATCGTCGGCTACTGCCAGAGAGGTCGGTGCCTGGTTATGGGCGCACTTTGAGGGGGGAGTGGGTGTGTACAAAAGGGATAATTTCGTCCACATCGACACGGGCAACAAACGCCGTTGGCAGGGGCGATAACCGCATACGTCTCATCATCTGGAACTTGAGCAACCGGTCTCAGCCGGTTAAAGTGCCAGTAGATGTTATGTAAACAACCGGCGCGAGGCCCAATGAAACACCCCTTTTTTCGCCTATTCCCAATTGCAATCCTAGCGATAGCGGGTTGCAAGACGCGTCCCGATGCTGAAAAGGAAGCGCAAAAGCGCCAGGCCGCCCAGCAAGCCGATAAAAAAACCACCGAGCTGGTCGACAGTGACGCAGAGCCCCCGCCCCCGCCGCCAGAGGGCCGGCCTGTAGTGGTCTACGAGAACGGCGTGGAAACCCAGATGACCGAACCCCAGGCAACGGCCAAGGGGGTGTATACGGTTATCGACCTGTCGAATTTCTGGGTGCCGTTTATCTTTTCAGAGCAGGATGGCGAAGATGGGGAGCGCCTGCGCAATGATTTTCGCCCCATATTCAGAAAGCTGGCCAATGATTGGCCCTATGAATCCAGGACAATGGCTGCTGCGCGGGCCACTGTGGACAAGCGAATCGCATGGGCCCTGGACGCCAAGATCCGGGAGCTTCGGGACGCGGGTGTTTCCGAGGAAGACATCCGAGAGCGCCTGGGCATTGAACCGCCGCCAGAAGTGGCAACAGATGGGGACGGTGGACCCGCGACCCCGACTGGGGAAGATCCAGAGGAGGCGTTTGAAGGCGGGCTTGGCGATGTGGACAATTTTCTCGAAGTGTACGGCATTCCGCCGAGCCTTTCCGTGCTTCGAAAGCGGGCGCTGCAGGAGGTAAACCGCCCCTGTTTTAACGACATCGATCTAGAAAAAATCAAGCGATTTGACGGATTTGTCTCTTACAAAAATAACGACGTGGCAAACTCAGAGTCCCTCAAGGGGCGAACGTTTGCGCGCAAGATGCGCCGGGAAATGGAACGCCTCAATGTGACAGATCCCCTGGAGCTGACGAACAACCTGGATGCCAAAGTATCTAGGGGATTGGTCGACATCGCCCTCAGGTACGAGGCGATCGTCGAAGTGCAGAAGTTCCTCGTGTGTGCGGGCTTCTATCGAAAGGGTGCGGAAACCACCTATCGAAAGGGTGCGATTGACTGGAAGACCCACCAGGCCCTTGTGGCCTTTGAGCACAAGCACCGCATTTTCGGATGGGGGTTTATTGGCAGGAAAACCCTAGAGGCGCTCAGAAAATCCCCCCAAGAGAGGTTGTTCGATGGGTTTTTGCGCGTTCTTGCAGAGCGCATCGCCGACGCCACTGGGATTATCGAAGATGGATCCGCAAAAGGACCCGATGGCAAGCCTGCTGCGTACAAAGACCTCGAGGGGCAGGACCACCCTGTGCCAAACCTCGTCGCCGAGTACACAGCCGCGGTCATCAGGCACATGGACCTGGGCACGCCGGACAAGGTCATTGGGTTTTTAACGCGCCACGACGACGGGTTTTTCAACAAACTATTTGTGGCAGTCCCCCTACCGACCAAGCCACCTTACTACAGTGATGTAATGGATCTTCACGCCGAGCTCGAGCGCGGAGATGTTTGGTACGAGTATCCCTTTAACGAAGATGGTAGCCGCAGGGGTCAGCCGAGAAAGAATATGCCCAAGTTGACCCTTTACGTAAAGTGGAACGGGCAGGACATTCCCCTGGCTACCATGGGCACCACCATTGGTGGCTGGCGCAGCGAGCGCGCGCCGGACAATTATGAGTACTACAAATACAAGAACTCAGATGTGGGCCCCCGGGTATGGAAGGATATTGTCGCCGGGCCGGTTTGGCTGCCCCCAGGGACCACACCTGTCGATGACCTTGTAAAGACAGTTGTCTACAGAGGGCGCAAAATATCCGTACCCAACTACGATGAATTCGGGCCCTGGTATGCCTCGGCTTATGGGTTGGTGGCTGCGTTTCACGTGCGGCCGGTCGAACGAAAGAGCGGCAATATTGACTACTTTGACAATGGCATTCGAACCCACGGATCGGTTGACTACAATTCGATTTTGAGGCGGTTTTCCCACGGTTGTCACCGGCTATACAACCACCTTGCCATACGGCTTTTCGATTTCGTGCTGCGCCACAAAAAATACACGCGGATCGGCCAAGTGCCGGCTGGATACAGCCATCAATTCACCACTTCGGAGGACGAGACACATACCATTGTCCTCGACTCCAAAGGGTACAGATACGAGCTCACCGACCCCCTCCCGATCAACGTGCTCACAGGTCGCGTTCGCGGCAAGCAGCGGGTGCCCATCGAACACCACATGCCAAAGCCCGGCGTCGAATACGGCCTAGACGCCCAGTTTCTCCCCGAGGGCTATCAGAGACCACCGACTGCAGATGGCGGAACCCCAGAGAATTAATTATGAAATGGGTCGCTGCCATGGGGCTACTCGTCAGCTTTGGACTTGCCGCATGCACGGGTAATGGGCCAGAGCCAACGTCCGTGGCCATGAATTTCCAAGCCATCGGCAGTGACGCAGGTGGACCTGACGAAAAAACAATTTCCACAACCGCCGATGAGACCATCGGAGACGGTAGTGAAAAGCAACGGAAGCAACGGGACGAAGGCGCGGTTCGGCCGCCAGGTGTGCTGTCGCGCGACCCGACTGTGCAGCGTCCGGCCTTTTTCAAGCCAGACCCGGGCGAAATGGTTGTCATCCCCGGCGGTACCCTGCTCGCCGGGAGCCCACCCCAGGATCGGCTTCGGGTTCAGTACGCCGAGAGCGATATGACGCCCATTGAGATGACCCCTTTTGAAATGGATAGGCTGCCCTATCCCGGGGATCCAGACCGGGCCTTTCTAACGGGCGTCACAAGGGAGGAGGCCGCAGCGCGCTGCGCCGAGACAGGCAAGCGATTGTGCTCAGAACTCGAATGGGAATGGGCGTGCAAGACAGATGACGCGCGGCGATATCCCTATGGCAATGCATACGACCCCGCAGCCTACCCAGAATCAGACATTTGGCAGCCCCCCTCTCCTTTTGGCGTGTTTGCTCAGGGACGTATCCTCGAATGGACCTCTAGCGCATGGGGGGTTGAGCCAGACCAGGTCGAGCGGGCCGTGGCCAGGGGGTATGTGGATGGGCTGGGAGAGCTGCCAGCGTCAGGACGCCGGTGCGCCAAACGGTGGCGGCGCATGGCAGACGGTACCCACCCACTCCTGGGGTTTCGATGTTGCCGGGGCGAGGTGAATCGCGGGATATACCAAATGGAGCCCACACGGCCCCCGCACAGCCTATATGCCAATATGAAGCCGGAAAAGTTTGCCCACGTCATTCGATCCATTCCCGAACTCGCTATGATTCACGATAATCCCCACATGTTCAGCGACGGGGACATACGGACCGTGCTGGCCCGACGGGGGAGCGACCGGGAGGCCCTTGCCGAGCAAGGCATCCACTTCAGGTGGAAACCCCTGCGATGGATTCCCAGGCAGGGCACCGAGCTTTGGGTGGCTGTGGGGCGGTCCAATCGACACTCCTTTATCGTGGCCCTGCACGAGGTCGAGGACAATCAGACATACGCGCACGCATCGAGCCTGGTGCTTTGGGATCAACCCACGCCCCTGGCTCTCGTCTACAGGGAGGGACACCGGGACGACGTGTATTGGGCACCCTGCTGGGGATGTCGGGATGGGGGAACCGTCTCATTCGATGATGAGAAGAACGAAGTGATTATCACCCACAAGTGGTAAACTAAGTATCCCCCGGCAAAGCCTGGGGGGACTCCCGCTTACGCTAGTGACCAATAGCAGAACAAGGCCCTTAACGCTGATACTGATCCTTGACATAAATAAAACAAAAATTAAAATAGTCCTTATTATGTCAAACTTTTTAATAAAAAATCTAGATTTTGTCGAGATTTCAGACCTGGCGGCTGGTTTATTTTTCGATCGGGAACGCACGTCCTACACTTGTCTGTTTTGCGGTCAACGCTTTGAGGATGGCCAGGTGTTTTCCGTGGACAAAAAACTCCTCCTTGCTGACAGGGCGGCCCAGCACCACGTGGCCCACGTTCACGGCGGGGCATTTCAGGCACTGCTCGGGCTGGGCAAACCGCACACCGGCCTCTCCGAGCTGCAACAGGCGCTTTTTTCGCAAATGCACCAGGGGCAATCCGACAGGGAAATCGCTCGTGCCCTCGGGGGAAAATCTCCTTCTACTGTGCGAAACCACCGTTTCCAAATGCGCAAACGAAAAAAGGAGGCCAAGATATTTCTCGCCCTGATGGCCTTGCTCGATCAAACCAGTCGAGATGCCGACGCATTCCTCACCTTTAACGCTGATATTCGGGCCCAGGACGATCGCGCCGTCGTTACTACCGCAGAGGCAGCGGCAATTGAAAAAAAATACTTCACCACCGAAGATGGACAACTGCGGCTGAATAACTTTCCCCGCAAACAAAAATCGAAACTGGTAATTCTCAACCGGATCATCGAACGCTTTGATCGCGAGAAACACTACACTGAAAAAGAGGTTGATCGCATTCTCAAAGCGTTCTACTTCGACCAAACCACGCTCCGGCGCTACTTAATTGACTACGGATTCCTCGACCGAAAACGGGATGGGAGCGCTTACTGGCGCAGGTAGACCGCCGCCGAAAGGACAACATCTTCTTGCTGACGCATGCCATATTTGCGCACTTACGGCCGTGGCGGTAGGATAGAAAATGGCAGCAACAGTAGGCGATTCGATGCAGATAAAACCGCATTGATCGTTAAAAAGGGGAATGGGATGAAAACCATCAGCCGGAATAAATGCGCGCTTTATCGGGTAATTGGACTCGCTGTGGCCATGTGTATCTGGTCGTGCGGCAAGAGCAGCACGAGCAACTCACCGTCTACCGACTCGGAATCGTCGATCGATACCGATACAGGGTCTGAGACCGATGATACACCTACAGATATCGACAGTGGCGTCCCTGACGCAGGAGAAGACACGGACAGCGACACGGGCAGCGATACCACTTCAACCGCTGGTCAGCCCTGCTGGTCAGATGCCTTGGAAGAGACCTATGGTATCTGGCACCCCAATTACAACAAACCCGAATGCACCTCACAGCTAAAATGTATCGGCGATAACGACGAGTCGTGGTGCACAAAGAAATGCGAGGTCACAGGGGTTACAAACCAAACAGACGAAGGACTCATCGGGTGGTGTTGCGGTCAGCTGTTCGAACCGTGCGACCCCACCAAGCGCTTCTGGCTGCCCGCATCCATGGACTTCAACTGCATTCCCCTGGTCACACCCCTGGCCGCACCCTGCGAGAAGGACACTGAATGGACCGGAGACAACCAAGGGTGTGCGCCGGTGTGCGACGGTACTGTCACCTTGCACAAGACAATATGTGCTGAATACGAAGAAGAAAAAACTTTTTGCACGTATCGGTGTGACCCGATAAACGGCGATGCGGACTGTCAAATAGAACCGGCGTTTGAAAGCGGTTGCTGTGGGGAAATCCTGGGGGGATATTTTTGCCTCATCCCAGAACTTTGCACCTAGGTGCCCCAGGGGCAAAGGAGCGACAGCAGCCATGAAGAAGAAAAAACCCGGAAAAAAACGCCAGCTAAGCCGCTTCGACGGGAACCCTAGCCAAAAAGAAAAGAAGCAGGACAGACCCACACCCAAAGGGTCGAGTTCACCGCGCATTTCACCACGGCCTCGGGAAACAGGCAGCGGTTTTGGTGTGGTTAAAATCGTCGTCGGCCTCATTGTTGCGCTGATCGTCGGATCGATGATTTTTTTTAATCAATCCGGGGGTCGGGAGCGTGCGCGCGGGGATAAGATGCCCCAGGAGAAATGCCGGGAAACTTCGGAATGCGCCGCTGGCTCTGTTTGCTATTCCTACAAGGACGACGAAAAGCGCTGCCGGGTATTGTGCGCAAAAACCAAGATCTGCGAGCCGGGATTTACCTGTGTCTCAGCAGCAAAACAAAAACGGCGTCGGGGCGTTCGCCTGCTCGATATTTGCGTTGAAGACGCACGTCTTTAAGATCTTGTTTTTTGGGGGAGTTGCGCTTTTCGCAACCGCCTGCGTGGATCCACCGGATCCGCCCAGGCCGCGCGTGCCCCCCAGAAGAACCCCGATTCCGGAACGCGTGGCTTCGACAACCGCGATGCCAAAGCAGGACCCATCTTCGACTGTCAAAGCCGAAATCGACGAAGCCCACCTCGTAAAGGGCCGAACCGCGACCCGATTTGCAACGCCGGGGTTGGTCAGGTGGACGCGAAAGCTTCCCCAAAAGATTGGGTTTATCCGCTCCACACCGCTGGCCGGACTCATCGTATCGGCCGGCCCGGTGGTGCACAACGCCACGAGCCTGGGGGAAATACGGTGGCCCTTTGTCGCAGGGGCAGGTCATCGGTTGTTCGTACTTGGGGCATCAGAGGTAATCTGGTCCCCGGCTTTTGGTCGGCTAAGCCAACTGCTCCGTAGGGGCCGAAAAGGGTGGGTTCGCAAATGGCAAGGCAAGCTCGCCCGCGATGAGCGGGGCGGCCTGTACCTATTGGACGCTTCGACTGTCACGGCAATAAATGAAGACGGTACGGACAAATGGCGGGCAGCCCTCGAGGGGGTGAGAAAGTTAGAAGGCCCGTTCACCTGTGAGGACAGTGTGCTTTTTCAAGGAACAAGTGGCCTCCAACGCGTGGCCGTGAGAATTTCAGCGCACGGCACCGCGATCCGGAAAACACCCCTGGGGCGGGGTGCAATCCTGATCGGCGCCGGTCCGCAATGCGCGCCGCTTGTCTGGGTAAAACGCAGCATCGCCCTTCTGGATACTGCCGGCGACCCTATTTGGCATCGGAGGAGCCCTGAGACGCCGTTTGTCGAGCGGCTTCAAGGTGGGTTTGCCCTTGTGAGAGCCCGGGCAGAGCTGCCCGCGCGATTGGAAGTGATAACAGATCACGGCGGCGTGATTATCGCTACCGAACTTCCTGTAAGCGGCCGACTCACCCATACAGATGTATTGTCTGTAGCTGGCATGACACCCCAGGCCATTGGCCTTTGCTCGGACGTGACCAGTCCCTGTTCCAAGCCTGGCACCACCCGGGGGCCTTTTAACGCATTTGTCACCCTTACCGAGCGTAACGGGTTTCGCCCCCTGGTTCGCCACGTTCAAGGACATCTCAATGTCGCCCCCTATCCGGCCGGTGGATATATCCTAGCGAGCGCGGCGACAGGGGATACGACTGATCTCTCCTACCGCTCTCAAGATGCGAGCGTGATATGGCAGGTAACCCTCCCGGGCCGCCTATCTGCAGGGCCCCATATCGGACCTGCTGGCGAGGTCTACCTAGGTACCTGTCGCGGCTGGGACTGCGAAGAGCCCCACTTGCTGATATCTGTCACCGGAATGAAACCACCCCCTGATCCAGATGACTAAAGGGCTGCGCGCAATATTTCGACGATGGTCTCTTTGGTTACAACTGCTGGTGTGATGCCAATATCGCTCTTCACTATCGTCTTCTCGGCAAACAGATCAAAATCACCTGTCGTAACCCCATAGGAAGAGAGGCGGGTCGATACGCCGCATGCCTGGACAAATGTTTCAATACCGCCAACCCTGGCAAAAGCGGTTTCGAGATAGGTAACTTTATCTCTTGCTGTGGACCGCTCGCGCATAAAATCCATGAAAGCCGGCAATAAGATAGCCGTGGCCCTGCCATGGGCGATGTTGTGGCATGCGGTAAGCGGGTATCCCATCACGTGGAGCAAGATCGTGCCAGCGTGGGCAATGGCCACGCCGGCCAATGTTGCGGCGTACGAGAGAAAGTCCATCGCGCTGCGATCAAGGACAGCCGCACGTGGCAGTTGGTTGAGCACAATGTCGATTGCCTCGAGGGCAAACACATCGCTCATCTTTGAAGCGTCTTTGGACAAATACGCCTCGACGGCATGGGTGAGGACATCGAGGCCGGTGTTTACGACAACGGCTTTGGGCATGGTGTAGGTCAGCTCTGGATCGACCAGTGCGACTTTAGGAAAGATGGCGCTATGGGCCAGGCCCCCTTTTGTTTGCGCTTTTTTATCGGTAAACACGGCAAACGGTGTGACTTCACTGCCGGTTCCCGACGTCGTGGGAATACAAATGATCGACAGGGGGGACGCGGCAATGGGCCTGCCCGACATGTACTCGGACATCTTTTCGCCATTGGTCGCGAGCACGGCTGTGCCCTTTGCCACATCCATGGGCGATCCGCCGCCGAGTCCGATAATCAGCTCTGCACCTTGCTGACGGGCCTGGTCAGCGCACTGCTCGATGGTTGAAAATGACGGGTTCTCCTCCACCGCGTCGTAGACCAACACCGACCGCTGCCCCAATTGCCGCGTGACAGTTGCTACTGCTGTCGTTTGGTTGGCGATGGCTTCGTCCGTGACGACCAGGACGCGGCGTATTGCTGGGTCGATCAGCGCACCCAATTTCCGTATCTGGCCGCGGCCAAAGGCTATTTTCGTTGGTAGATAAAAGCCGAATGCTTTCATGGATGCCTCCTTGGGATGTCTATTTCCCGATACAGAATTGGGCAAACACGGATGTCAGCATATCTTCGGTGGCATCGCGACCCCAGAGGGCAGCGAGGTGTTCCCGTGCCCATCTCAGATCCGCGGCGATGAGTTCCACGTCGCCCCCCTGTCGAAGCAGCCGGGCCGCCGTGGTCACGTGTTTGGCGCAGGTCGTTACGGCCGTGTGTTGGCGCGCAGTGGTCAGCACATGGGTGTCTGCGTTGCGCCCTGTTGTCAGTTGTTCAGCAACCCCATCGATCAATCGATCCATGCCTTGGCCTGTTAGCGCAGAAATGGGAATGCTCAGCGCACCGCTCAGTTGGGGCGGCCGACGAGGCGGCTCGCTCCAGTGGGGAAGATCCAATTTGTTGACGGCCAGGATAGCCGCAGCACTGTCAGGTATGGGCACGTCATCGACATGGGGATCAAGGGGTACTGATCCGTCTATTACAAAAATGATTGCATCAGCTGCCCGCGATGCATTGAGGGCATTTTTAATACCCATTTTTTCCACTCGGCCTGCGTTCGATCTGAGCCCGGCCGTGTCCGAGTAGGTAACCGGGATCCCCTGGGCCTCCCCCTGGGCTTCGACGATATCCCGCGTGGTACCAGGTTCCGGGTCGACGAGGGCCCGATCTTGTCCGACCAACCGGTTGAGCAAACTGGACTTTCCCGCATTGGGCGGACCGACGATGGCAACGCGGGCACCGCCCACAAGACGGGCGCCCAGGGCAAACGTGTCGCACAAGGCCTTGAGGTGCCTGCCAATTGTCTCTAGCCGCTCTGCCAGGTGACACGCGGTATCGATAGGCAGGGCTTCATCTGGAAAATCGATGCCAGCTTCGATATGGGCTGACACAGCGGTGAGGTCGTCCCGTTCTGCTTCAAGGGCCTCGCCCAGGCTCCCACTTAGGTGATGGGCTGCCACTTGGGCTGCTCGTTCTGACTGGGCACCGATGAGACCCATCACTGCCTCTGCCTGGGTAAGGTCGAGTCGCCCGTGTCGAAAGGCGCGGTAGGTGAACTCCCCGGGTTCAGCCGGTACTGCACCCGCCGCATAGGTGGCGGCGAGCAGCTGCTGCATCACGTGCGGCCCCCCGTGTCCGTGGATTTCAGCAGTGTCCTCACCAGTGGCTGTGGCCGGGCCCGGACAATAGAAGCAGAGCACCTCGTCGATGGGGTTGCCCGAGATCGGATCCCGCGCCCATCCAGAAACCACTCGTCTCGGTTTGGTCCCAACCTGGATATCCGGCACCACGCGCTCGACAATGCCAGCAGCGCGACTCCCGGAAATGCGCACGATGCCGATTGCAGCGGCCCCTGGTGCAGTGGCGATCGCCGCAATGGTATCTGTGCGCGTCAACACGGATTGGTCTCAGCAAATTCCCCCTTGAAAAAGGGGGGAGAAGTCTTACCTGACATTGTAAACTGGACTAACCAATGGCCTCACTCAGCCGGTTTGATGCGTACGAAACGATCCGCTCCCTGCCCGAGACTCTCGGTGACGACCCCGTTCATCTCTGCCACGGTGATGTGGACCAGGCGTCGATCCCGCGGTGACATGGGGTGAAAATCAAGGGGCCTGCCCGTGCTCAAGACCTCTTCGGCAAACCGCTGTGCGTCATCCCGCAGCCGAAGCTCCCGGCGACTCCGGTATCGCTCGACATCCACGACAACGCGCTGCCGTCCGAGCCCATTGTGAATCGCCGCTGTTACCACGATGTGCTGCAATGCGTCGAGCACCTGCCCCTCCCGACCAATCATCCGCGCGCTGTCCTGGCCCCCGAGTTGCACCTGAAGCACATCCTCATTATCAAGGGACAGCTCTTCTATTGCCACGTCTAAACCGGTTTTTTCTATAAGGTCGGTGAGGAATTCCTCCACCCACACCTCAGTATCTATTCCTTCAGTCATTTAGGCCTTTCTTCCGGCCGGCCCAGGGTGGGCCGTCTTTCTCAAGCGCCCGCTGCTTGGCGGGATCGCCGATGGATAAACATTTGGTGCGCGATAGATAACACCGTATTGACAAGTATGTACAGGGTCAGACCCGAGGGCAAGAAGAGCATCATCGCGGTGAACATGACCGGCATAAAGTACATCATCATCTTGGCCTGCATGGCATCCCCGGCCATCGGTGTAAACTTGTTCTGTAAAAACATCATCGCCCCCATGACGATGGGCGTGACAAAATAGGGATCTGGCGACGACAGGTCGGTGATCCACCCAAAGAAGGGCGCTCGGTAAAGCTCGGGGCTGGTGCGCAACGTGGAAAACAGGGCGATCCAGATCGGCATCTGAAGCAACATGGGCAGGCATCCGCCCAAGGGGTTGATCTTGTGCTGCTTGTAAAGCGCCATGGTGGCCTGTTGCTTTGCCTGCATATCATTTTTGTATTTTTCGTTGATCTTGTCGACTTCTGGCTTGAGGGCCTTCATCCTATTAGAAGACTCAAAGCTCCGATGGGTCAGGGGCATCAGCACCACTTTGACCACGATCGTGAGGAGGATGATGGCCACACCCCAATTGACCACGTATGCTTGGAAAAAGAAGAGCATTTTGAGGAGCACTTGGCAAATGGGCCAAAAGAAACCGAAGTCAACCGACTCCTCGAGGCGATTGCCCACCTGCTGCAAAAGCTGGTATCGCTTGGGGCCCATGTAGTTTTTGACTCTAAAAATTTTGGATTCCCCTGGATTGAGCTCCACCTCGCCAAAGCGCAGAGACGCCACCACATGTCCCCAGGGCTGCATATCGTGGGTTGGATATTGGGTCCTGTTGTCCAATATTTTCGAGACCTGACAAGTGGCTGGGGTGCCTTGCTCTGGTATCATGGCCCCGATAAAGTAATTGGTCTGAACGCCGACAAATCCGATCTCCCCGATACCTGTGAACGGTTGGTTCAAATCATCGTCGTTCCAGGGAAAAGACCGGGTTTCGCCGCCGTGGCGGCAGATGCCCTGCAGCAGGTTGGGCGGCTGGGCGAACATGCTGCCGCCAGCCTCGCTCTCGTGCTGATATCCGTGCTGCGTCAGGCTGCCCCGGAAGCTTACTTTCTGGTCGCCGATGTTCGTTACCCGCACGGTCACCCACAAGAGGTAAGGTTGGCTCGTGTCTGTGGTCTCGAATTTTTTGTATATCTCCACTGGCGTCCCGGGTTGGGCATACCGGAACACAACAGAGGTGCCCGTGCGGTCGTAGATCTCATAATCAGCGTCCGACAGCAAGCCGCCCAGGCGCTCGTCCCCAGTGAGATCGAACCGCAACGGCGTGCTCAGCTCGAACTTCTCCGTATTGGTCGTCACCAGGTCGACTGGGACGTATTCCTCGGCATCTTCATCCTTGAGGCCTGTTTCCCAACGCCTCGGGGCTTCCAGGTATTGGGGATCTTTCATGGTCAGGCTTTTCAGGCCCCCCCCGCGGGTGGTGAAGACAGCTTTGAAATCTTCGGTTTCCAAATCGATGGTCTCAGGCTCAGGGCGATCTTTGCGGGCTTCGCGCGCTGATGCCTGAAGCTTTTTAATCTGGTCCCGGGTTTCCTGTTGTCGCTTCTGGTTAAAGGCAGCGCGACGGTTAGCTTCTTGTTGCGCCTGAATGCGATCGAAATCAGGGGCGTCGTCTTCGCCACATTTTTGGACCAAAACAAAAACAACGAGCAGGACCAGCACAAAAACGAGGATTTTCCAATCCATCTTACGGCCTCTTTAAACTCCGGTGGGGGATCGGGGATATATCGACGACAGGCGGCGGATCAAACCCGAAAGACCCCCACGGATGGCATCTTAGGAGTCTGCGCAAGGCGAGCCAGAAACCGCGAACCGCGCCAAAGCGGTGAATACAAACGCGGGCATACGTGGAGCACGTGGGCTGGTACCGGCAGTGGGGACCGAGCATAGGAGAGATGAAGATCTGGTACAACCAGATCAAACTGAGGGCAATGCGGCGAATCACAGGTTTTTCTCCACGACTTTTTTTACCTTCTTACCCAAGAAATCGAGATCTTCAAACACCGCTGCCGACTCCAGATGAACAGCTGTTTTTTTGGCGATAATGACCACATCGATTCCCTCTGGCAACTCCATCCGGCCGCGCCTAAAGGCTTCCCGAATCAATCGGCGGATGCGATTTCGGCGCACAGCATTGCCCACTTTTTTCGTCGTCGTAATGCCGAGGCGTGTCGGGCCAGATTGGCGAACCATAACGAGGGCCATAAACGAGCGGCCGAACACTCGGTGGCCTGCGCTTTGAACCGTCAGAAACCCGGTTCGTTTGAGAAGCCGGACACCTTTGGGAAAGCGCTCGCCACATCCAGTGCTCATCGAGGCGACGGTGAGGGTGCGCGCTACTTGCGATACGTAACAGCAGACAAGCGCTTGCGCCCTTTGCGACGACGGCTATTGATGACTTTGCGGCCGGCCGCAGTGGCCATTCGCGCCCTAAAACCATGTTTATTGCGACGTTTACGCCGATGGGGTTGATAGGTGCGTTTCACGTCCTTCCTCCGAGTAAAAGGGACCCCAAACAGCCCCTCTGAAAGAGGTGAACGAAACCACAGTCATTTTTAACTGTCAAGGACGATTCAGAGGAATTAGACATTTAAGTTTATAAAAAATATAACTTTTTTAAATTCTAGATAACAATCTGTAGTATTATTATTAAGATAATGGGCCCATACGGTCGATAGGTGGTGTGCGCTTATTAAAAAAAATTGACCGGGACTGTTGGGTTGGCTTATTTCATTCGGGCGATGTTTGAGATGCATCGGTATAAGTATTGCGCTTTCTTAGTGGTTGCGGCCACGTGCTTATCTGGCGTTTGGGGGTGCGTCCAATCATCGGATAAGATCGCTCTTGACGAGCTCTGGGATGCCAGCATTTTGGTTTCCCCTTCCAGCGAAGTCACGCTGGGCTACTTGGAAGAAACAGTGTTCGAGGTCACCCTCGCAGATGGGTATGGAACCCCACTTGTCGGTGAGCCCATTGACATCAGCTTCGAAGGACCGGCCCACAATGCCCATGTGACACCCCTTTACTCAGATGCTGACGCCGTTACCCCCAGCAACGATTTCTATACCGACGAAACCGGCACAGCACTCGTGCTGTTTAGGGCTCCGGACTTGGCTGCCAGCTTTGCCATTCGCTTTTCAAGCCCGGCCATCGAGGGCGCTTCCCTATCAGTCGATATTGTGGTCGACCCGGACCATCTCAAGCTGCATTTCGAGGTCACGTACCACGGGGATCGCCCATTGACCTATATCCGGACCGAACTCTTCGAGCACATTACCTGTTCGGATTTGATCACTTCCCCTTCCCACCCACCGGTCGAGACGGCGGTTGCGGGATCGCCGCCCGCACTGTTTGCCCTCACTGGATTGCGTCATAGGTACGACTACACGGTTCGTGTTACCGGTTTAAATGCCGATGGTGCGTCACGGGCGCAGACGTGCGTCGAGGGTCTGACACCCAACACGGATGTGCCAGATGTCGTCCTGTCAAATATTCCCTTTAACCTGAGCGGCAAGTATGAAACCCGAGCAAAGACCGCACCCAGAGAAATACTTGCAGGCACCCTGGATGAAATGACCGCTGCGCTCGATGAAGCGACCGATATCGCCCCGGCGAGTTTTAATATTGACCCGGAAACAGCAATTTTGGACGGCATTCGCAAGGTCGTTATCGAGCAGAATCCCATGTCCGAAGTTCCCTTTGATGAGGTCAGAAACGACAACGATTTAGATGGGCAATTGGCCCAATATTTTCAAAATAGCAATGTCGCGGTGTCCGACGCCCTCCATTCGGTCTGGTCTACTGTAAAAGATATCCTATATGAGGTTTGGTTTTTTGGCGTGTTGGAAATCGGCAGCATGAGCGACGCAGCGTATCCAACAGAGAATCGCATCGATCGCCTGATGTTTTCGAATGCACTCGGCGATGCTTTCTCCTACGAGGTGATCGAGCCTGAATCCAGCCCTGGGACAGCTGATCCATCACCCCCTGATGAAGATCGGATACGCCTCCACGCCCACCGTATAAATCTCGGACTCGGGGACGTTCTTTACCACCTGGTATCAAACTACGCACTGATCCAGGCGTACGAAACCGCAGACTTTGCCCAAGCACTCGATATGATTGTCGATTGCGAGGCGGTTGCCGATTTTCTGGCCATCTGGCTTGGGGATGTGGCCACTGCAGAAACCCTACGGACCGGGTGTGAGCAGGCAACGGTGGATGCCAGTGCCAAGCTCTCATTTGGCGCGGCAGCTCTGAACGCCAAATTTGGCAGTCTCGAGGCAGAGGGGTTCTTTTACGTTGCTGACCCAAACATCGGCAACCAGATTGAAACCCTTGTAGACGGACAGGTAACCCTAACGTGGCATGGTGAATCCCTTGAGGGTGAACTCACTGAGCTCGATCCCATATCCGCTTCTTTTGCAGGGGATCTTATTTAAATCGTGACACTCGATTCAAAACGCTCCACCTCATTGAAATCCCTCCGCCTACGAGACCGTGCCCGGGCCGTTGATCAGCTGCGGGAAGCAGAAAAGGCCCGTCGAGACACGGCCATGGCGCTCCACGCGATCCGAGAAAGAATAATAGAGGTCCAGGCGCAACGCCGTGGACTGCCTCTCAAAAAAGCCTGCACAGCCGAAGCGCTCGAAGTGCTCAGTATCCATCATCGCCGCATATCTCTAGAAGTCACTAGTCTGCAGGACCAGGAAAAAGACCTCGTCGAGCAATTCGAAAAAGCCGAAAAGCGCATACAAATCGCAGCCAATGCAGTCGCAGCTGCCCAACGGGCGCTTAAGAACCTGATCGAGGATCGTCCCTAGCCTATCTTACCTGCCCCTCGCCGTATACGACGAACTTCGTTGTCGTAAGCTCATCAACCCCCATTGGACCGAACGCGTGGAGCTTGGAAGTGCTGATGCCAATTTCTGCCCCGAGCCCGAGCTGGCCGCCGTCATTGAATCGGGTGGATGCGTTGACCAACACTGCAGAAGCGTCTACCTCCCTTAAAAACCGCTTTGCTCGTGCGATATCCGACGTGATAATTGCTTCGGTGTGACGGGACCCGTACGTAGAAATATGAGCCATTGCCTGCTCTATGTCCGCAACGACCTTCACGGAAAGCGTCAGATCCAGGTATTCCTCGTCCCAATCAGCTTCGGTGGCGCTCACCGCACTTTTAAGCACACGACATGTCTGGCTGCACCCCCGTATCTCCACACCGGCCTGCACCAACCGCAGTGCCATGGCCGGTAAAAACGCATCCGCAATCGATTGATGCACGAGCATGGTCTCCATGGCATTGCAAACCCCTGGCCGCTGAACCTTGGCATTGAAGCAGATCTCCTCGGCCATGGTGAGGTCGGCCCGGTCATCTACGTACACGTGGCAGACCCCCTTGTAATGCTTGAGAACAGGTATTTTCGAATGCGCCACCACAAAGCGGATCAGTCCCTCTCCTCCTCTTGGAATAATGAGGTCAATATCCTCCTCCTGCTGCAGTAGCATATTGACCGCTTCCCTATCCTTCACGGGAATAAGTTGAACCGTTGCCTTGGATATACCGGTCTTGCCCAGGGCCTTTTGGATACATGCTGCAAGGGCCTGGTTCGTATGCAGCGCCTCTGAGCCCCCTTTTAAAATGACCGCGTTGCCCGCTTTCAGGCAGAGTCCCGCCGCATCAATGGTCACATTTGGTCTTGATTCATAAATAATACCTATTACCCCCAGGGGGATTCGCATTTTTGAAACCTGAAGACCGTTTGGCCTGATCCACGTTCGACCGGTGGATCCGACGGGATCGTTCAATCCCGCCACTTCCCTAAGGCCATCTGCCATGGACTTGATTGTAGCGTCTTTGACCGCAAGGCGGTCGATCATTGCATCTGACAGGCCGTTCTTCTTTCCGATATCGAGGTCTACTGCGTTTTTTTCTTTTATCTCAGCAGTGCTGGCCTCGATCTCATGGGCGATCGTCAGCAGTGCATCGTTTTTTTGCTGAGTCGGGCATCTGGCCATTGCCAACGAGGCTGCACGCGCTGCCTTGGCCATTTTTATAATCGTCGCTTCAACTGACATCGGTCTGCTCCTAACCCGGCAGAGCCGGGAACCAATTTGGAGAGGCTGTTTTTTTATCCCAGTTTCCTACCGAAGTTTCCCAAACTCTCCTGCTAAGAAACGAATCGGTCCTTACACCCTGGATTCTCCGGTGATCGCCAGGTTGTTGCGATGAATCACTTCATCATATGGTTTGGCGCCGATCACCTCTTTGATTTGACCCGATTTTAGCCCCTTAATCCTGTTTATGTCCGCTGCGCTGTAGTTCACAAGGCCGATACCAATGACCCGATTGTTCTGATCCACAAATTCCACCGGTGCGCCAGGGTCGAATGCGCCCTCTACTTTTAAAACACCGATGGGCAGCAGGCTTTTGCCCCGATTGAGGAGGGCATCTGTTGCGCCACGGTCGATTTTGATGCGGCCCATTGTCTTGGACTGAGACGCGATCCAGCATTTTCGGTTTGACAGTTTTTCTTTGCTCGGAACAAAAAGGGTGCCCACCGCCTTTTCAGCAAAGAGCTTCAGCAGAATATCCCTTCTCTTGCCGTTTGCAATAACCATGGGAATGCCCGCGGACATCACCTTTCCGGCAGCGTGGATTTTGCTCACCATGCCGCCTTTTCCAAGCGGCCCGGGAATATCGCTGGCCAGCCGTTCCACGTCACTGTCTATTCGCGACACTGTGGGGATCAGTTCGGCCCTTTCATCTCGCCGGGGATCCCCAGTAAAGAGGCCGTCGATATCGGTGAGGTTTATCAAGACATCCGCGCCCATCAGCAGTGCAATCACGGCCGAGAGGTTATCGTTGTCCCCGAGCCCTATTTCATCGACCGATACCGAATCGTTTTCATTAATGATGGGCACGACCCCCCAGGACAAGAGTGTGTAAAGCGTGTTGCGCGCGTTCAAATACCGGTGTCTCTGCCAAAGGCCGTCGCCGGTCAGCAGCATCTGTCCGACCTTTTTGCCGTATCTGCGAAACGCGGTTTCATATTCGTGCATCAGCCCGGCCTGCCCGACTGCGGCAATTGCCTGGCGCTTGGGAATTTCATCCGGTCGCTGCGCAATACCGATTTTTTTGATGCCCGCTGCCATCGCGCCCGATGAAATCAGGATTATCTCCCGATCCAGATCAATCAGCCGGCATACTTGCCTGCTTAAGGACTTGAGCACACCCGTATTCAGCCCCTGTTCCTCGGTAAGAACACCGCTGCCGATTTTGACGACAATTCTTTGGGACTGGTTAAGGCACGCTGCTATCGATGTGTTCCTCACACGCCGCCCCTTCGTGCGCGGTGGATTGAAAGACTGGCATTTACGAACAGTCTGCATAAATATAAGTTTATGACAAAAGGTGCATTCTATTTCAACAATAAAATAATATTAAATTATCAACATTTACCAATTATTCTTGTTAAAATTAAGCAATAATAATGAAACAATTATCATTCAAGTGAATATTTCTGTTGATTTTCGACATCCTGTGGGTTAGAAAGGGGGGTCTTAGTACTGATCTCTCCTCGCGCGTACTTTGAGGGGAGAAACAACTCAACTCAACCTCGCGCGCCTTTGGGCGTGCCCAATATCGCGGTCGGCAGCATCAGGTTTTCTGGATCTGTGGCGGCCCGCTGGAGGATATAAAAATGACTACTAATAAGAGAAATACACCGGTTAGGGGATTGGAAGGCGTTGTCGCTGCAGATACAGCCCTCACCTACGTGGATGGGGAAAACGGTAAACTCTATCATCGGGGCTACGAGCTCGACCAGCTGGCCGGAAAAATCTGTTATGAGGAAATGGTCCATCTGCTGTGGTATGGGGAGCTTCCCGACCAATCCCAGCTCGACGATTTTCGGGCAGAGCTCGTCGCTGAAATGCGCCTCCCAGAGCAAGTATTTGACCTGCTTCGCTTGGCACCACCCAACGCAAATCCGATGGTGGTGCTGCGCACAGCTGTTTCGGCCCTGGGCATGTTCGACCCGGACGGGGGAAAGAACACGGAAGCGGCCAATCAGCGCAAGGCAAGACGCATCCTCGCGCAAGTCGCGACCATTGTGGCGTCGCTCCATCGCATACACGAGAAGCCGGCCTTGTCTGCGGACGCCCGCATGGGATTTGCCGAAAACTATCTGTACATGTTCAACGGAAAGCCGCCGACCGAGCTCGAGCGCAAGGTGCTCGATACGACACTGGTACTTCATGCGGACCACGGGTTGGCAGCGTCGACATTCGCAGCCCGTGCCACGGTGAGCACGTTGGCGGGCATGCACTCTGCGTTGACCTCAGCCCTGGCCAGCCTCAAGGGGCCGCTGCACGGCGGTGCCAATCGGGAAGTCATGGAAATGCTCGAGCAGATAAGCGCACCTGACCGGGTTCAGTCCTATATCGAGGGCATGCTTTCAAATGGCAAGCGGATCATGGGATTTGGTCATAGGGTATACAAAACAGAGGACCCGCGCAGCCGGCATCTGAGGAGATTTTCCGAAAAGCTCAGCCATGGCGCAGGTACTGCGGATTTGTACGAGATGTCCCACCGCATCGAAGAACTGGTGCTGGAACACAAGGGCATCCGGCCCAATGTGGATTTCTATTCGGCAACCGTGCAGCGCGCCTTGGGCATTCCAAAGGAATTTTACACGTGCATATTTGCTTCGGCGCGCACCGCCGGCTGGATGGCCCATATTATGGAGCAGTTCAGGGACAACCGCCTCATCAGGCCCAGGTCGAACTATACCGGGGGCTTTGACCGGACCTACACCCCCGTAGAAACGCGGTGATATAAGCAAGCATCTAGTTAGGCCTACTTCGATGGGTGACGATTCCGATTTCCCCCTTTGAAAAAGGGGGTTAGGGGGATTTTCAGAATGTTCCGCTTTCGAAAAGCAGGCGCTTTAGTTGCTTTGCAACCCCTTCTGCGAATTGGTGCAAGCGATACCAGGGCGGTATAGCGGCGTTGAGTTTGTCCGCATAGAACAGCCCGGCAACCCGATGGCCTATTTTTACGGGAATGGCAAGGATGCGCTTTGGTCGTCCTCCCAGGGCGGCGGCCAGGATTGCATCGGCTGCTTCGCTGCCGAGCGGTCCCAGGTGTATTTTATCCGCCTCAATGACTTGCCGAAAGGTCGATTGGGCAGAGAGGGGCATCCAAAACGATCGTATCGCTGATTGGCTCGTCAGGTCTCCTTTGATGGCAAATCCGTTTATCCGAGTTTTTTTAATCACAAAGAAAGCTGCCCGATCTGAAAAGTGCATCAGAAATTGCAGTGCACAATCCACGGTAGCAGCCCCATCCGATGCAGCGTGTAACTGTTTCAAGATATGGGTTGGGCTCAGTCGATTGTCAGTGCCAACGGCTGTCAGTGGAACCGAGGCCGCTTTAGAGGGTTTTGAAGCAGGGGCGGGGACCGAGGACGCATCGCGGGTCGAGCGTTTGATAATTGCCGGCTTGCTCACCCGATCCAGTGTGACCGACGGCTCGCGGGTCGAGCGCGTTTCGATGTCAGGGGATAGCCCCGTGTCAGGGGATAGCGCCATAGCGCTCTTTTCGAAAATGCTCGGCCGCGATAGATCCGGCTCATCGGGTTGTCCCATCACCCAGCCGTCCTCTGAAACCAGAACAACCTCTTCTGAACGTTCATCCCTGCCAAGGCCGGGCCTGGGTGCATCGCTGGAGATGGCACTGGCTGGTGCATCATCCGCTGCAGCTGCATTCCCACCCGCTGCCTGGCACCCGTAATAGCGCGCGAGCGCATCGTCCATATCCTGTTCGGCAACGAGCGCTGGGAGCACCTCTAACCCTGTTTTAAGCGCCACCGATTCTAAAATGTGGGTCTGGGAGGGGTCAATGACGGCCACCGTGAGCGCGCCCTGATACAGGGTCACTGGGAAGACTTTGAGTTGCGTGGCCAGGGTCGCCGGTATGAGGGCGATGATGTCCGGATTGATATCCTCGATTTCACTCTTTTTTAGGTTGGTTATCCGACGCATCGTTCGACTCATCGCATCATTTATACACGCTTATTTTTCGATCGCACGCCGCCAGTGCTTGTTTTTTGTCGCGTCCCTTGCTCGTCGTCCCCCCTTTTTGCTAACCCACTTGCCGTTTAAGCCTTTAAGCAACGCTCATTCTTTGGCTGAAAGCACGTCTGTCATTTTATACCGCCCAGGAGATCTATCGGCTAAAAAAACCGCCGCGCGAAGTGCCCCCGCTGCAAAGAGGGTCCGTGAGCCGGCCCGATGGGTGATCTCGATGCGGTCGTGGGCACCCGCGAGAATGACGGTGTGGTCGCCAAAGACACTGCCACCTCTAACTGCGTGCACGCCTATCTCGGACTTACTCCGCAAGCCCGCATCTTTTCCGCGGCCCAATCGCAGGGTCGATGCGGCCGGGGTACCTGCCCCTTGCATTGCGGCCTGAGCCAAATAAAGGGCCGTGCCCGAAGGTGCGTCTGCTTTGTTGCGATGGTGCATTTCTACAATTTCGACATCGTACTCGGGTCCAAGGGCTGAGACAGCGCGCTCTACCAGCGCGGCCGTGACAGCCACGCCCGGGCTCAAATTAGGCGCATGCAGGACAGGGATCTTTTCCGCAGCTGTTTCAAAGGCCGCCAGGGCCGCGTCGTCGATGCCCGTCGTACCGCACACAAGCGCTGTACCTGTTGCCGCAGCAGCGCGGGCAACTGTTTCAGTCGCAGCAGCCGAGCTGAAATCGATGGCCACGGCCACTGTTTCGAGGGCTGAGGCCAAGTCGTCATCGATCGACACATCGAGAAAGCCGATGCCGGCGAGCTCACCCAAGTCGCGACCCTTGTGCGGAGACCCGCTTTGTTCCACCGCCGCACGGATGCGCACATCCTCTCGCCCTTGGGCAGCCCGGGTCACCTCGAGCCCCATGCGGCCGGCGGCTCCCACGATGGCTGCGTTTACCAGACCCTTCATTGGGCAGCACCTGGGACGGATACCCCCAAGCGCCCGAGCTCCTCGGCCAGACGGGACATGGTTTTGGGGGTGGGCCAGGTCAGGGGCAGGCGAATCTCCGGCGCGATATGCCCGAGGAGATGCAAGGCGCCTTTGACCGGACCTGGGTTTGCCTCGGAAAAGAGTACTTCGTGCAAGGGCACGAGGTTGTTTTGTATCTGGGCCGCTCGTTTGATATCGCCGTCCTGACACGCTTGCCACAGGGACACCCAGATGTTTGGCACCGCATTGGCTGCCGTGGAAATCACACCGGTGCCACCGGCGATAATCAACGACAGTGTGATGGGATCATCCCCAGATAGAACAGCGATGCGACCCTCTGCCGCTGCAATCACCTGTTGGGCGCGAAGCATCGATCCGGTCGCCTCTTTGATGCCCACAATTTTTTCATGGGTCGAAAGGCTGGCGACGGTGGATGGTGCGATATCCGACATGGTCCGGGACGGCACATTGTACAAAATAATGGGTAATCCACCGCTGTCTGCCACCTCCCGAAAGAAATCGATCATGCCCTCTTGGGAGGGTTTTACATAGGCCGGCGAAACCACCAGGGCCGTATCTGCCCCCAGATCTTTGGCAATGCGCGTCTGCTCCACGGTCGCCCAGGCCGAGATGCACCCGGTACCGACGCAAATGGGAATTTTCTTATCAACGCGTCGCACAGCCGTCTCGATCACAGTGCGCCGCTCATCGTTCGTGAGCACTGATCCCTCTCCGGTGGTCGCGCATAGCACCAGTCCGTGGACCCCGGCTGCCAACTGCCTATCCACAAGGCCTAAAAGGGCATCCTTGTCGACGGTGCCCTGCTTCATCGGCGTAATGAGGGCCGTATATATTCCTTCAATCAAAAGTGCATCCTTTCTCAAATCACCCGAGCATTCAATTGCTCCGCCCATTTTTGTCTCAATCCGCCGTTTAAGTCCAGTAATCCCGCAAATACCCACCGACCAAAACTTGTTTTCCGGCTGTGGCATGTCGATTATTTTTGATGAAGTTAATATACTCACCCTGAATATGAACTGAGCATACCAATGGGAACTGACAACAGGAATAATGACAGGGTCGACGGGAAAGCTAAAGACGCTGGCGTAGATGCGTGGGAGGGGGATGTGGTCGAACTTCCTATCGATGGGGTGCTGGACCTCCATGGGTTTCAACCAAAGGAAGTGAAAGACCTGGTTGCAGACTACATCGATGCCTGCGTTGAACGGGATATTGTTGAAGTCCGCATCATCCACGGCAAGGGAACCGGTGTGTTGCGACGGATCGTGCACAGCGCGCTCCAGCGCCACCCCTCGGTTAAAAACTTCCGCTTGGCCGGTCACGGCTCTGGCAGCTGGGGAGCAACCCTGGTGGATTTGCAACCCAGAACCACGCCCTCCCCATGACCACGGTCGGCATCCAATGGCATTTGACCCATCGCTGCAACTTGAGATGCGCCCATTGCTATCAGGACCGATTTGACAACAACGCTCCCCTGGCTTTTTCAGACATCACGCGCATTGCTGATAGCATCTTCTCCGCCTTTGAACATCACCGGATTGCAGTGAACCTCACCGGTGGCGAGCCGCTTCTGCTGCCCTATCTCGGCGAGTTGATCGCCGGACTCTGCACCTTCGACACCTTGGACGAGGTAACCATTATCACAAATGGTACTATATTTGATTCAAATTTGGCACGCCAGTTGGGCCAAACACCTGGGTTTGGCACTGTGAAGGTATCGATCGAATCGGCTGATCCCGAAATCAACGACCGCATCCGAGGCCCTGGGTCATTTGAGCGGGCCACAAGTGGCATGTTGAACTATCTCAACGCTGGCCTCGAGGTCGCAGTGATGATGACCCTGGCCAAGTACAATCTGAGCTCGATTGAAAAGACCGTGGCGTGGGCCCGTCAAATCGGAGCAAGTGGTGTCATCTTTGAGCGATTCGTGCCCTTGGGTGTGGGCCAGGCCCTGGCCAGAGAAACCCTCGATGCCCACGGGTGGCGCGATGCAGTGGATCACATCATCCGGTCGAGCGAGATCGATGCAACACCAGATGACCTGGTTGACTATCGCGCTTTTTGGCTGGATACGAGCGGCGGATCTGACGTGGTGCTCAGGGGGGCACCGTGCAATTTGGGGCCCTTTGCCATGGCCATCATGCCGGACGGCACGGTGTATCCCTGTCGCCGGCTAACCACTGCCATGGGCAATGTGGTTTCAGATCCATGGGATGCCATTGCAGAGCGCCTGGCTCGGTTCGCGCCCAAAGCCTTGCGTCCCCATATCGCGGGTGAGGGGTGCGGGCAGTGCGACAGGGATGGGTGTATGGGATGTCGCGCGCTTGTCCAGGCCCTGACAGGTGACCTGTTGGGCCACGACCCGCAGTGCTACTTGTGACGTCCGCTCGCCCAGGCAACGTACAAATAGATGTCAAATTCCCCAATAGATGATAAATTCTAACAGTGTGACCGGGCACCTGAGCTTACAATACAGCCGCGGGGCCAAATGGAAGGACCCTATGATCGAACTACCGTTTACAAAGATGCACGGGCTGGGTAATTGCTTTATTTTGATGGACGACCGGGACGGCCAAGTCAGCGCGGCCGCAGCACTCCCTAAATTGACTGCCGCAGTGTGCGACCGCAACTTCGGTATTGGCGCGGATAACCTCATCCTGGTGCAGCGCAGCAAAACAGCCGATTTTAAAATGCAAATATACAACGAAGACGGGTCCGAAGCTGAAATGTGTGGCAATGCTGCTCGCTGTTTTGCCCAGCATGTTGTGCGGGAAAACATGGCCGATGCGTCGTTGAAAGACACGGCGACATTGAATATCGAAACCCTGGCCGGCATCATTCGCACGGATCGCAAGGCCGACGGCGATGTGGAAGTGGATATGGGCACCCCTGCCCTGAAATCGGCTGATGTGGATGCGCCAGGCGAGGTGCCCATTGCCATCCGATCCCACGATTTTGAATTTACCTTTGTATCAATGGGCAATCCCCACGTCATCGCGTTTGTTGACAGCCTGGAGTTTGACTGGCGCGCCGTGGGTGCGGCCTTGGAGACCGCCCCTGCGTTTCCCAATCGGACCAATGTGGAGTTTGTAAAAATTCTCAATGCCAAAGAAGCGGTCGTAAAGGTCTGGGAGCGGGGCTGCGGCGCGACCCAGGCGTGCGGCACTGGCGCCTGTGCCGTGGCTGTGGCCGGTGCGGTCACAGACCGCTTGCCACGAGAGCCAATCACCATTCACCTGCCAGGTGGACCGCTTCGCATCCACTGGAACGATGCCGATCGGGTCATCATGACCGGACCGACACACCTTACTTGTCAGGGAGTCTATTATTATGGACATTAAAATTCCATCTGGACCGCCCGAGGGCGGGTCGATCGACGCGGTGAACGACGCGTCTCAAACAGCTGAGGCAGCCGGAGACATTGCCGAAGCCAACGAGGCCACACCTGTCGTCTCTGATGGGATATCCCGTATCGCAGAGCAGGTGGCGAGGGGTGAAATCGATCGGGCCCAAGCAGTGGACCAGATCCTAGCCCATGTCATGGACGGAAATATGGTGGCCGCGGCCCCCCTCGAAGTCAGACAAGAGCTCCAAGAGGTTCTCAATTCCTTACTGGAGACAGATCCCTATCTCCGCTCCTTGAGTGCGGCCATTGGGCCGGCAACAGGAGAGTGATTCCGGTTTCCGCTAAAACAACCCCAACTAAAGAGATCGGAGAAAAAATGACTGAAACAACAAATCTACACAATTTAAGACCCCTTGTTGTCGACGTACCTGGGATTACCACCCGCGACAGTGCCCTGCGCTGGCTGGAGCAGCAGAACAAAGCGATTCAGGCGGTGACCTCAGTTGCCAAAGACGGCACCCTGGTACAAACCCCTGCCGTGTCCAAAGATGCCTATGTGGACCCGACCGCCCAGCTCATCGGCGGTGTGATTGTCGAACGCGGATGCTATATCGGCCCCTGCGCTGTGATTCGATTGGACGAGATCGACCCCATGGCACCCCTTGTTATTGAAGAGGATTCAAATGTTCAGGACGGTGCCCTGGTTCATTCGACAACGCGGCGCATTGGCAGCCGGGTCATCGTGGCCCACCAGGCCATCGTGCACGGTGCAGATGTTGATTCAGATGTTACGATTTACATTCAAGCGGTTGTCGATGGGGGCGGCACTGTTATCGGAAAGGGCAGCTTCCTGCACCAGGGATCCTATGTGGGAAAGAATATTCAGGTACCGGATAACCGGTACGTAGCGCCTGGGGTCAAGGTCCTCACGCAGGCCGAAGCCGACACCTTGCCGCCTATTCCAGCCCCACTAAATCAGTTGCGGGCCACAGTCCTCGAGCACAACCGGTCCCACGTGACCCGTCACAAGCGATCGGCGGCGCACTAATTATTTAACATCATTGTTATTTTTTATCCTGTTGGCCATTTTCGGGAGGTCGGGGAGGGGCTCTCCGGCCAGCAGTCGGTAGCGAATCAAGTTCTGATAGACCCGCTTGACGTAGTTTCTCGTTTGAACAAACCCGGCCTTCTCGACAAACACGTCAAGGGGCAGGTCCCCAGAGCGCTCTAGCCATCTCTTCACTGCTCTACTCCCGCCGTTGTAGGCCATTAGCGCGAGTGGCAGGGAATTGTCGAATGTTTTGAGCAGGGACTCGAGCTCAAACCCGGCGGCCCGAATCGACGCGTCCGGTCCAGGCACTTCGCCGTTTTTGCGGCGCGGCAATCCAGCGCGTTTGCGGTTTACTTCATAGGTGTGGGGCATCATCTGCATCATGCCCAGTGCGCCAGCACTCGACACGGCATTGGGATCGAAGAGACTCTCCTTGCGCGCTACCGCATAGATCAACCCGGGTGGCAACTGTCGCTGCTTTTCCACCACTGCTACCAAACCTTTGTAAGGGGTGGGATAGGCCGCCTTGGCCCGCCATCCATCGCCTGCGTCGGGGGGCCATGAAAATGCTCTCTTTGCCAATCGCAGGGCGTAATAGGGCGCCTCCAGCTGAAGGTAATGGTACACCCAATCCCGCGTCGGCGCTGATGCGTGGTCTGTTTTTTCCTGGCGCCGCAGCGCGTTCGCAGCCTCTCGGAAAAGACCGGCCCTGGCCAAGAACCCAGCTAGTGCCGATACATTATCCAGCGGCAGTGGCGAATACGGTTGCGACGCTACCGCGACTCGGGATACCTCACAAGGACCGATCCCCACGGACATATCCTCTAGTCGGCGGGCGCTAAACCGCGCATACCAGGACGTTGGATCATCTGCGCAAATTTGCTCGAACGCGGCGCGGCCCTTGCCAGGCGATACGCGGGCCTCAGCCACTGCCAACCAATATCGATTGCGGGCCAACACCTCTGCGTTTTCAGTTCCTTTTGAAGCAGCTGTGAAATGGGGCACTGCCCGCCCGAACCTGCCTGCGAGCAGCGCAGACATGCCGGCCAAGAAATGCGCGGTCCGGCGCTGGTTTGCATCGAGGTCACTCCGGGCTTTTTTCTTTTTACCGTTGCCCACAAGCCCTTCCATCGCGCCCAATGCATCGCCGTGTCGGCCGAGGTAAAACGCCAGGCGCGCCGCGATAAACCGGGCTTCAGCAGCGCGTCCGGGCTTTTTGGTCTTTCTTGCGTACTTGCGATAGGCAGCGATCGCCTCTGCATCTCGATCGAGCCGGGACAGGGCCCGGGCCATGAGGAATTGAGCGTCGTCCGAGTGGATACTTCTACCCGTTGCGATGGGGCCGAGGGCGGCCACGGCCTCCTGGTAGTGACGCCTTTTTTTAAATAGAATACGGGCGTTTAGGAATTGGGCGTCGTCGCGGATTTCCCTATTTTTATCGGACACGAGGGGCGCAACAGCAGCACTGGCCGCTTCCCACGCGCGTAGCTGGAAAAAGTGGCGCGCGCGGTCGAGGCGCTCCTGCCCACTCAGGCGCGGTGCGAGCCCAGCTTTTTTAAGCGACTGATAAGCGCGGGTCATGATTGCGGCCTGGCGCCCCTTTTGGGCCAGGGGGGTGAGCAGCTTGCGGGCGCGTGTCCGATTGTTTGCTTTTAAAAGAAGGCGACCGAGCGCCAGATGTAGGCGCTCTTTTTCGCGACCGTCAGGGGCGTCTTTAAGGGCTTGTTCAAGGCGTTTTATCGCCTGGTCGCGATCACCGGCTTTTTCCCACAAAAGTGCTGCTTTTTTGAGCAGCGAGCGGTGCTCGGATGTGGGAAGTTCAGAATGGGAGACGATGATGCCCTCGATCTGGGATGCAGCTTCGCCATGCCTGCCAGCTGCGTCCAATGCCCGGGATAGCTCGATAATGCGCTGCATCTCAAAAGCAGGCACAGCATCGGTTAGCTGATGATACAGTCGAATCGCGGTCTCATTATCGCCCTGTACTGCTGCGATGCGCGCCCTGATAAGTCTGGCCTCTGGAGATACCGGGGCTGGCGCGATGCGTTCCGCGGCCTGATCGACATCCCCGGCTTCCAGGGCCTTACCGGCTGGAATGACGTCAAAGCGCGGCTGGGCTGTTTTGTCTGTTCGTGAGTCGATCTGGGTGTCGGGCTTTGTCGCGGACGGTTTTCTCTCGCCATCAATCCCCGCTTCAGACTCCATGCCGCCGGTACCGGTACCTGCGCACCCGGAAATCAGGCCAACAAGTGCCAGCAAACCGGCGAAATAATTTATTCCCGATAGTGGGTGTGGTGCAACAAAAGACAGTAGTTTTTGTGCCAATTCCGCAAAACTGTTATTCATTCTTGAAATTTCAATAGCAAACAAATCAAAATTTTTCATTCTTACTGCTTCTTCTTGTCAGTTACATCTGAATAATATCGGACACTTATAAAATATTTGATTATTTGGCATGCTTGCTGCAACTAATATTTCTGCAAATGACGATAACTTCGTTTCCCCCCCCCTGCGAAATTATCGTCAAATTGTTCTCTTTTTCCCTTCTCCACAGGTTCCGAAACTCGTTTTTGGAACCTGTCTTTTTTTTTGCGGATAATTATAACATTTAGATATATCTGATACTAATGTATTACAAATAGTATTAAGTTTAAACATCGCAATCCCTTCAGTTTTCTATCCTCATAATTACATTAAATAACGCCTCTTCCCCAAATAAACGGTATTCTGGGGTCAATCCCAGAAACAACACATCATACCCAAACACTGTGGGTATGATGGTTTGCTCGTAGTACCCAGCATACACCACATGGCTGTATTTTTTTAGACCCGTACGGGGTATTTGGCACACCAGCTGGGCAGTTCAATACTGCAATACCGACCTATGTTTACTCCAGTGGATTGGGTTTTCTTGGCCAAATCATTAGAAAAAGCCAATATTTTCGGTCCAATCCTTTTAAGTGGTCAGTTGGCATTATTCTGGCATTGCATTGCAGTACCACTCAAGTTGCGCTGGGGATCGCCGACGCGCCTTCCAGAAAATCCCCTTGCGCACTTACCGTTCTTCTGCGATGCCTCACCCCATCGGGCCCGGAATGATAATTTCGGGACCCGCCTATCTAAAACGCGCCGAGCTGACATCTTGAGATTTTCGTCCCGTTGCTTTCGCAGGCACTCGCCACGGTCTGTCGGAGGATACCCAATCGCTTTGCAATGTCCCATGCGCGCGCGCACGTCAGATGCCCGTCTTCGAGATGACGCGCGATTTCCATTTCCAGATCCTTTGGAACGGTCTCTAGAGGCTGTACGGGTTTTATTTTTTTACCATCGGGGGTCATGCCAAAAAGGCCCAAGAAGCAGTCCGTGAGGCGCACTTCCAGGAGATCCGCAGTGCGCCCAACCTCGGACATGGCAATACACCGCACTGTGGCAATGCGGCTGGCGCTCTCGCACGACAGGCGGCCGTTTACCATGTGCTTTTTTACGTCTTGGGCAATGATTTCATTCACTTTCGCGCCGTTCGGGTGTTTTCGAGCGTACTTGCTGTTTTCCCCTGGACCCATTGGAATTCCCCATTCTCCTTACCCGGCAGCGCCGGCACCAAACTGCAGAAAATCATAGCAGGTTCGAGCAGCAGGGCATAGTCTGACTGGACGGCAGGCAATAGTTCGGCTATCCATTTGAATGCCACACCTCTGGGAAGCATGGGATGTGGCCACTGACAACAGAACAAAACCAGGGGAAACAGGCACACACACCCCGAAGGAGGCATTTTACCATGTCGAAAAACGACGTTTTTATCGCTTCTGCAGCTCGGACAGCGGTCGGCAGCTTTAACGGCAGTCTATCCAGTATTCCCGCGACCAAACTCGGCAGTATCGCCATTACCGAAGCTGTGAAACGCGCCAATGTAAGCGGCGATAGTATCGATGAGGTCTACATGGGTCACGTTCTGACCGGGGCCACCGGCCAGGCACCCGCCCGCCAGGCCGCCCTTGGGGCGGGCCTGTCAGAGTCTGTGCCGTGCACAACCATTGGCAAGGTATGTGGTTCAGGGCTCCAGGCGGTTATCCTGGCAGCCCGAGGCCTGGCCCTGGGCGAGACAGAAATGGCCGTCGGCGGCGGGATGGAAAATATGACCGCAACTGCATATGCCCTGCCCAATGCCAGAAACGGATATCGCATGGGACCGGGTCAGCTGATGGACATGATGGTCAACGACGGCCTTTGGGACGTGTACAACAACATCCACATGGGTTCCTGCGCAGATGCGGTGGCTGCTGAAGAAGGGGTGACCCGACAGGAACAGGACGACTTTGCGGTTGTCTCTTACACCCGCGCCCGAAAAGCAACCGAAGCCAGGGCAAACGCATGGGAGATCGCGCCGGTGGAGATCCCTCAACGAAAGGGAGATCCGGTCGTATTTGCCGCAGATGAGGGTCCCCAGGTCTTTAACGAGCAAAAAATGCGCGCCTTAAAACCCGCCTTCAACAGAAAAGACGGCACCGTGACCGCGGGCAATGCATCTTCGATCAACGATGGCGCAGCAGCTGTCGTACTCGCCACTGAGGCAGCTGTAAAAAAACACAACCTGACCCCGCTCGCCCGCATTGTCTCGTGGGGCTTCGGCGCACTTGCTCCCAAAAGGTTTCCGGTCGCTCCGGTGATAGCCATTAAAAACGCGCTCAGCGCCGCCGGCCTCGAAGCAAAGGATATCAATTTTTGGGAGATCAACGAGGCGTTTGCAGTGGTCACTCTGCTGGCCGTCCGCGCTTTTGACCTCGACATCGAGGCGGTCAATCCTCTGGGCGGGGCCATCTCCATTGGTCATCCCATTGGTGCGTCAGGCACGCGCATCCTCACGACCCTGCTCAATGTGCTGCAGCAAAAAAGCGCCCGATACGGCCTGGCCACCCTGTGCATCGGCGGTGGCGAGGGCAATGCATTGATAGTGGAACGGGTGTAAGTGGGACATACGCGGGTTGCACGCGTCAAAAAGTGAAAGGAGCGCATCATGAAATTCGAAAAGGTTGGCGTACTCGGAACAGGCCAGATGGGGGCTGGTATCGCACAGGTGGCTGCTAAAGCCGGATGCGCGGTGCTGATGGCTGATATCAGCTTGGATATTGCCGAGAAAGCCAAGGACAAGATCGGGAAACAGCTGAAAAAGGCGATCACAAAAGGCAAAATAGACCAGACTGAGGCAGACCGCATCCTCGCCCATCTTACCCCTGTAGAGAGCGTTGACGCGTTCGACCGGGTCGACATTGGCATCGAAGCAGCGACAGAAAACATTGGACTCAAGCTGGAGCTCTTCAAGCGCATGGACGATGCATTAAAGCCCGGGGCCGTCTTGGCAACCAACACGTCTTCGATCTCGATTACCCTGCTCGCAGCAGCGACAAAGCGACCGGACAGGGTCGTGGGCATGCACTTTATGAACCCGGTACCGGTGATGAAGCTAGTCGAGATGATCAAAGGTCTTCAGACCTCAGACGAGACCTTTGAGGCGGTTCGCACCCTGGCCGAAGACTGGGGCAAGACGACCACCTCATCGGCGGACTATCCCGGCTTTATGGTAAACCGGCTGCTGATTCCCTACCTCAACGAGGCCTGCAGCGCCCTTATGGAAGGTGTTGGTACTATCTCGGATATCGATGAGTCTATCAAATTGGGGCTCAATCATCCCATGGGACCGTTCCAACTCGCGGATCTAATCGGCCTCGACACAGTGCTCGCCATTGCTCGGGTGCTCCACAACGGGTTTGCCGATCCCAAGTATCGACCCAATGCCCTGCTCGTAAAATACGTGGAAGCCGGCTGGCTCGGGAGAAAAACCGGCAAGGGATTTTATACGTATTGATGTTCCCGAGTTGACTTCTCCTTACCCCTCGACGTACAAAACCGAAACCCGTGCCCTTGGAATGGCAGTCAGCTGAACTGTCCCAGGAGATGATCCGTGGTATGAGTCGTTTTATACAGATACAATTCGCCCTGTTACTATTCATTAGTAATATCCCTCCTATATCCGCTATTGCACAACAGCTGACACCACCCGGCCCCATCGGCGGCAACGCGGAAACCGGGGCCGCGGGCGATACCACAAATATCGAATCCCTGCGAGGCAAGACTGTTAAAGAAATCGATATTTCGGGAAACCGCCGGGTTTCGAGCGACGATATCCGCGTGAATATCGGCACGCGGCCGGGCATGGCCTATGATCCGAATCGGGTGGCCCGAGATATTCAATCCCTGTACGACCTCGGATTCTTTAGCGATATTCGGGTAAATGCCAAATTAACCGGTGATGAGATCTTCCTCGACTATACCGTCAAAGAAAAACCGGCAGTGAACGAGGTTATTTTAGAGGGCGATGACGAGATTGATAACGAAGATATTCTCGAGGTCTTAGACATCGAGGCCAATAAACCCCTCGATATACCGACCATCCACAAAAACATTCAAAAAATTAAGGATCTGTATTCTGAAAAGGGATTTTTTCTCGCACAAGTGAGTTATCGCCTCGAAACGGCTGGCGAGAATGCCTACGATGTGGTTTTCGTCATACAGGAACATGCGCAGGTACAGGTGCGGCGCATCTCTTTTGTCGGCAACCACGAACTGACCGACATCGAGATCTCGCGCTACTTGGCCACGCGGAGTGCAGGTCCGCTTTCCTCACTCACGGACTCCGGCAAGTTCAAAAAGGAGGATTTTGACCGGGATTTGACGATCGTCTCCGCGCTTTATTGGGACAAGGGGTACTTGAACGTTCAAATCGGCACGCCTCGGGTCGAATTATCTGCGGATCGCAACTATATCTTTCTTTCCATTCCCATCGAGGAGGGTCCCCGATTCAAGGTCGGCAGGATCAAAGTCGTGGAGCACGATGCCGAGGGCAACGAAGTGACGTTGCTCGGCGGGCGGCGCAAAGTGCGGGCAATGGTGCTCACCAGCCGCGACAACTGGTTTTCGCGAACTTCGGTGATGGAGGATATCAATCGGATCACGCGCTACTACCAGGACAGAGGGTATGCCCACGCCAACGTGGACTTAAAAACCCTGACGCGCCCCGATGAAAATATCGTGGACCTGGTATTCGACGTCAGCCGCGGTTCCATGGTGTATTTCGAGCGCATCGACATCCGGGGGAACACAAAAACCCGGGATCGGGTCATCCGACGCGAAGTCAGGATACACGAAGGAGAGAAGTACAGCCAAACCGGTATCGACGTCTCAAAGGGGCGGGTGATGGCCCTTGGGTTCTTCGAGACCGTGGACGTTACGACGATCCAAGGCAGCGCACCGGACAAGATGCGGGTCATGGTCGAGGTGACCGAACGACAGACCGGGCAATTCCAAATCGGCATGGGGTTCAGCTCGATCGAAAACTTCATTCTCCAGGCACAGGTCACTGATCAGAATGCGTTTGGAAAAGGCCAGACCCTGTCCCTGCAGATCCAGATGTCGAGCATGCGGCGCATCTTTACGATCAATTTCTGGGAGCCCTATTTCCTCGATACGGACTGGACGTTTGCCTTTAGCATCTTCAACACGATACTGGCGCAAATCGATTACAACCGGGAGTCAACAGGCGGGGATATTACCCTTGGGCATTCTCTTGGGCTTCGGGATTTAAGGGCCTACTTTACGTACCGCTTAGAGCACAACAAAATCAATACCGGTTCAAATCGGGGCCTGCTCATCGCGGGCAGAAAGCTGAATTCAGGCTTTCGAAACTTGCCGCTGGCGCATTTGTTTAAGGAGGGACTGACGTCCAGTGTTAGAGCCCGCGTCGCATATGACCGGCGCAACAACCGGCTCTTTCCGTCCGATGGGTCCTATAATGAACTCGCTGCCGAATGGGCGAGTCCCTACATTGGGTCCCGGTTTGGATTCACGCGCTATTCTCTGGCATCCAGGTGGTACCTGCCCCTTTTCTGGCGCTTTGTCTTTCGCTTCAATGCCAGCGCCGGCCTCGCCCACGCCCACGGGTCAGAAGGGTTGGCCATTGTCCACCGGTATCGGTCTGGCGGCATCATGGACGTCCGCGGCTTTTACCCCTGGTCATTGGGTCCCCGGTTGTCCATTCCCAATCGATTCGACCCCAACGCCGAACCCATGCCCTATGGCATCAATATCGGCGGTAATTTAAAGATCACGCTGAATACGGAGTTGGAGTTCACCATTGTCGAAGCAGCCGGTGTGAAGGGTGTTGTGTTTTTCGATGCGGGCAACTCGTTTAACTTGGAAGACAACTGGTGTCAGGCAGGTGATGGTCGGGGCATCAATGATTTTACCGATCCCTGCAATCGCAATCCCCTGATGCTGCGGACGTCCTATGGCTTAGGGATCAGGTGGTTTTCGCCAATGGGACCGCTGCGCTTTGAGTGGGGATGGCCGACCTTTACGTATGCCGACGAAGATAAATATATGTTTCAATTTACTTTTGGTAACTTCTTCTAAAAAAATATCGTGAAGGAAAAATGCAAATAGGCTAAATACGCGGCTATCCTCGGTCGTCTAACGGGTGTCCGAAGGCAAATACTTTAAGCAATGTCGTCGCGGCGACGGCGGTTTTTGGAGAATGACAAAATGAAAAAAAATATTGCGAAGGCAGCAGCTGTGAGTCTGGTTCTCGCCCTTTCGGCAGTCGGTCCAAGCGCGGCAATGGCGCAAGCTCTCAAGATAGCGTTCGTAGACCGGATGCGGGCCCTGAATGAAACTCACGAGGGTAAAGCGGCCATGAAGCGGCTCGAAAAGATGAAGGAAAAGCTTCAAAGGAAAATCAAGGACAAGGAATCCTCGATCATGGCCATGAAGGAGACCCTGGAAAAACAGCAGAACGTCTTGACCAAGGAAGCACTGCAGAAAAAGGCCGAAGAGTATTACAGATCGGTCAACGAGTTACAGCAGTCGTACATGCAGTTTCAAAAGGAGTTGGCAGGCAAGGAAGCCGAGCTGACCAAGGAAATTCTCGTAAAAATGGACGCCATCATGACAGAAATCGGGCGCTCCGACGGATACACCATGATCTACGACCGGGCCACAGTGGTATGGGCGCCGGCACACCTGGATTTAACCGATAAGCTCATTCAAATGTACAACAGCAAGCACAAGGGAAAGAAAAAGGCCAAAAAGAAATAGTAGTTCCCGCCTGCTAGTCCAACTACCACTGATTGTATCTTATCTTTTTGCGGTCCAGGGTTGCTGAGGGGTGTCCGGCTTTCTCTTCGTCTGGATAACCGATCGCCACGATTGCCAAGACGCGAATATGGACTGGGATACCGAGTCGCGCTTGAATAAACGCCTCGGCAGTTTTGTCATCGCCGTGGGGTCTTAACCGAATCTGGATCCAACAGGAACCCAGTCCCATACTGTGGGCAGCTGCATGCGCGATGAACGCGGCAATGGAGCAGTCCTCGATCCAGACATCGCATTTTGCCTCATCTGCGAGAATGGCCACGCCGAGCGGCGCCTGGGCCAAAAAAGAAGCGCCATGGGGTTTGCACCGGGCAAGGTCGACGAGCGCTTTGGGGTCGTCGATAAACAAAAACTCCCATGGATTGAGACTGCGGGAGGATGGCGATCGAAGTAAGGCCTCCTCGATCAGGGCGCGCTTCTCCATGGGTATGGGGGTATTCTTGAATCGCCGTATACTGCGCCGCGTGCGGAGCAATGATATCATCTGATGTCTCCTGGGGTATAGGTCCCGCACCAGATCTACACATCAACGCGCCCCAGTCAACCCGGGTTGGTTTGGGGAATCTCGTATGGACACCCTTGCATTTGGGTTTAAACTTTTAAAAATGCCCAACAACGACCCAAAGTCCAATGTCCTGGATTTCCCAGAGTATCGGGATCTGCAGGAACAGTACGAACAACTGGTCGCAAACAAGGAAGCGTGGTTCAAGGAAAATGCCGATCTTCGAAAAACCGTCGAAGAACTACGGACCGTCATTCACGCGGCCAAGGATGCCATCATTCTGATCGACGAGCAGGGCCATATCACGTTGTTTAATCCAGCAGCTGAACAGATGTTCGGTCGCAAAGAAACAGAGATGCTGGGAGAGCCGCTGGATATCTTAATGCCGGAAGCATACAGAGAGAAGCACCACACATTCGTCAGGGGGTATTTCACCTCTGGCAAGCCAAACGGGGTCATTGGAAAAACCGTCGAGCTCCCTGCCTTGCGAAAAGACGGCACTGAATTCCCAATTGCCATCTCCCTATCGAGCGGCGCGCTGAACGATGAGAAATTCGTCATCGCAGTAGCGAGAGACATTTCCGATATCAAGGCAGCTGAGGAAGAGAAAAAACTCCTCGAGACCCAGCTCCAAAACACGCAGAAACTCGAATCCCTGGGCGTGCTGGCCGGTGGCATTGCGCACGATTTCAATAATCTACTGATGGGCATATTGGGCAACGCCGATCTCGCGCTCATGACACTCCCTGAGGATTCGCCGTCCAGGGCATTGATTATGGGTATTCTGAAAGCTGCGGGCAGTGCCGCGGACTTGACAAATCAGATGCTCGCCTATTCTGGAAAGGGGCGACTTATCACCAGCAAACTGGACCTTTCCGGCATCATTGCTGAAATGACCTGCCTCATCGAATCGTCTGTGTCGAAGCGGTCGTCGTTGACCTTTGATCTGGCACAAGATCTCCCTCCCATCGAGGCTGACCCTTCCCAAATGCAACAGGTGGTGCTGAACTTGGCTATCAACGCCTCCGAAGCGATTGACGCAGAGTCAAGCGGCATCATCACCATCACCACGCGCGTCAAAAAGTGCGACGTCGATTTTTTGAGCAGTGCATTGCTCGGCGAGGCCTTGTCCGAGGGGACATATGTATCCCTGGAGGTGACAGATACCGGATGTGGCCTGGATGAAGCCACTGCTGGAAAAATCTTTGACCCGTTCTTTACGACAAAATTTATGGGCCGCGGCCTGGGGTTGTCAGCGGTGATGGGCATCGTGCGATCCCATCAAGGCGCGCTCAAGGTCACATCTCGTCCAGCCAAGGGCACGACATTTGAGGTCCTGTTTCCGGTGCTCGAGGGTGAGATGGCTGACCCGCCGGCCAAAGAGTTGCGCAGGGCAAGTCCACCGGCCTTTGGTGCCGGCAAGACCATACTGCTGATCGACGACGAAGAAGTGGTTCAAACCACGGTCTCGCTGATCCTTAAAGAAGCCGGGTTTGACGTTCTCACCGCTGGCGATGGGATGTCTGGCATAGAGTTACTGCACGCACACCAGGACGATATTGCGTGCGTGCTGCTCGATCTGACAATGCCGAGAATGGACGGCAAAAAGACCTACCGAGAAATCCGCAAGATCAACGAGACGATCCCGGTGCTCTTGACGAGTGGGTATAACGAACACGAAATTGCCCCGACCTTTGATGGCCAAGGGCTGGCCGGGTTTATCCAAAAACCCTATCAAATCGAAAGGTTATACGAAAAGCTGCAGCAGATATTGAGCCGGTGAGCCCGGGGGGAGAGGTTTTGTCTTAGATGCTGGTCTAGAACAGTAGCTGTGCCTGCAGGGTGCCGCTCATGCCGAAATCACCCCCGTTTTTCTTCATGGCGCCGAATTGGGCTTTTATCGATGTGGCATGCCCAAACAGCCAGTAATTGAAGCCGCCGTAGATACCCATGATGTCGCCCAGATCTTCGTTTGCCTCAGGCGCCTTGGTAGCATTGTAGAAATCAAACAGGACCAGGGGTTGGAACGCGTCGTATCGGAATCCGACTTCCGAGCTGATGCCCACTCCTGTCGAATACACACCTGCCGGGTCGATGGTGTCCCAATAGGTGTTCCCGTCCGACCGATCGCCATAGTCGTAGTAGTAAAAATTCACTTGGCCGTTCAGGGACATGAGCTTGAGTCCGTCTAGGGGCAGATCCCAAAACACATCGGCCGCTACTGCGAGGTAGTCGCTGCGATCCGCGATCGGCCTTGTTTCGCCCGGCAAGGTGGGGATGGCCCCCCACTCCACGTTGAGGTTGCGCTGCCAGTCGAGGGAGGCCCCAACCGAAAGAATCTGCTTTGTCGACACGACCCCTGCGTCGGTGTGTTTTAAATAGATCCCGTCGTAGAACATACCGCCCACACCGGGACCGCCTTCGGGCTCAAAGAGATTGCCGGTGACGCGCGCGGTAAGGCGCGGGGCATCCTTGTGATTGCGGGGATCTGCGGCCTCTTGCCAGGTGATCAGATCTCCTGCTCGACTGACGAGATCCATGTTGCCGTGAACGCCGTTAAACACGCCGACTCGATACTCGAACCTATCCGTCACCATGCCGCGCACCATCACGCCAAAATCCCGCCAGACCTTCGTGCTGCCGGCTGGATGTTTGACAAGGGCACCGTGATAGTCCAGGCCCAGGAGGCTCGTCGCGCCCTGCATGCCGTGGTGGGAAAACGGAACGAGCAGCATGCCCACGTCGACTTGGAACGACGGGTGTAAGTTGAGCTCCAAATAGGCGTCCTGAATGAACGTATCCACGCTCAGATTCCCGTTTTTTCCAAAATTTGGGTTATCGGTCTCGACGAAGAAGTTTACCCATTGGTTGATTTGGCCGAAAAACATCAGGCGCATACGGCGTACATAGAGCTCGGTGGACCAATCCTCTCCACTCGGTGCGCCATCCTCGGTGAACGCAGCCCAACCCTGGAGCAAGCCGCCGATTTTCAGGTAGCTATCGTCGTCTCCGATCTTGTAGGCACCTTGGGCCGGGATTGAGAATAAGCTGAAGGTAGCACACAGCATACCCCAGCTAACGATTTTTGCGATGACATTTTTGTGGTGATGCATTGTAACTCTCCTCTCTAAAGAACTGTGAAGCATCGCTGCTTTCATCGTTGTCATCCCTCGCGCCGGCAAGGTATGAGGCCAGGGCCAGGGCGTCTATGATAAAACGCATTGACGCCATCTATGGGCGGAGCAGTTTTGACGGACCCCAAAAAAGTCTTGTTCCCACAGAGGTAACGCATATAATGCAATCCCCGCGGTTGGCATTACCGCGATTTATAAAGCCAAGGGGCCGTAGCTCAACTGGGAGAGCGCCGCGTTCGCAACGCGGAGGTCGTGGGTTCAAGTCCCATCGGCTCCACAGACGCAATGTTTTTTAATCGCATCTTTTGGTTCATGCTAGGGGGTATTGCCTTATCTTGCGGCGCACCCCATCCACCCATGCCGACCATATCGCCTGCACCGCCCTCGGTGAGCACGCATGATAAACCGAGATTAGATGTTGAAATTACTCGTATTTTCAATGAGTCGGCCGCTGAAACCGCAATCCCAAAAGACATGGCATGGGCACCAGATAGCACAAAGGTGGCATACATTCGAAAGACCCGATCCCGCACCAAAGAGATGGTGCCTGAGCTCTGGATACACGAGCTCGTTGGACACCGGCAGCGTCCCCTAGTGGCGAATTCAACTATGCCGGTCGATACCTATGATTGGTGCGGTGCCAATGATCTCGTTGTCGTTATTAATGGTGATATCTATTGGGTCCCCCTATCTGGAGAAAAGCGGCAGCTGACCCAAACAGAAGCTGCTGAAAAAAACGCCAAGTGTACCAAAGACAGCACGAAAATCGCTTACACCCGGGAGCACAATCTATACTTTCTAGAGGTCGCCACATCAAAAGAGCTCCCTGTCAGCCATGTCGGGACAAAAAACAATACATTTGGTGAAGTAACGTGGGTCTATGGCGAGGAATTTAATACCCAAAATGGATTTGGATGGTCCCCTGACAGCCGGAGGCTCTGGTTCTATCACATGGATCTGTCTGGTGTTTCAACCCGGTCGGTGATGGCCGGATCACCCGAGTGGCCTCCTATATCGCAGTATTACCCAAGGCCTGGTGAACAAAACCCGGTGGTTCGCATCGGCGTGGCAGATACATCCGGAGATGAGGTGCGCACGACCTGGATAGGGACTGGAGATCTAGAGGATGCCTATCTGCCCCAGGTCACTTGGCATCCTGATTCGCGGACATTGGTCGCAACCCGTTTGGATCGGCTGCAGACAGCGCTGGAACTCCTACTGTGCACTGTGGATACTGGCGCCTGCCAGATTGTGCTCACCGAGCGGGACCCCAGGTGGGTGAACCTACCAGATCCGCCCGAGTTGATACAGCAAGGCGAGGCATTCCTCGTCCTTCTAGAACGAGATGATTTTTCCCATATTTACAAAATTGACCGGACCGGCCAGGGCATTGCCCAGCTAACAAAGGGAGATTTTGTCGTCTCTTCCATTGATGCCGTAGACGAGGCAGATGGAACGATTTTTTTCCGGGCCAATAAGGAGCAGACCACCTCATGGGGGCTCTTTCAGCTGTCCATCGCTGATGGAAAAATCGATCCAATCTCCGATATCACCGGCACCCACAAGGCGCTTTTTTCGCCGGATATGGCCTACTACGTGGACACCCATTCTTCCCTGACCCAGCCGGTACGAGTCGATTTGTATGACAGGCGCGGGCAATTCGCAGCGCGCGTGGCCGGACCTGGTTCGACCCACACCTATGACGCGGCCGTGACAAACGACATTATTCCCATCTCTGCCGAGGACGGGGAAACCCTCAATGCCCTGCTCACCCGCCCCACCGTGATCGACCCCACCCGTCGTTACCCGGTGTTGATATATGTTTACGGGGGGCCCCATTCCCAGATCGTCAGGGACGCCTTCTCGAGTAAGTACCAACCGTGGCGAAACCTTATGGCCAGTCGCGGGGTCCTCGTTTTCTCAGTGGACGGGCGGGGCACCTATGGCCGGGGTCACAAATTCGAGACAGCGATCCACCGCCGACTTGGTGAGATCGAGCTCGCAGATCAACTCGCGGGCGTGGCCTATCTCAAGACCCTGCCGTTTGTGGACCCGGACCGCATTGGTATCTTTGGCTGGTCCTATGGCGGTACCATGGTCCTGAACGCCATGCTGCGCACACGGGAGGTGTTTCGCGCAGGCGTCTCGGTCGCGCCTGTTACGGACTGGAGATACTACGACACGGCCTACACCGAAAGATACATGCAGCGGCCGACCGACAACCCGGACGGCTACGAAGCCACGTCCCTGTTGCCCCTAGCAGACAATCTCGACGCGCCCTTGCTCCTGATTCACGGCCTGGCCGACGACAATGTGCATTTTACGCACACGGCCCTGCTCGTAGACGCGTTGATAGGAGCTGGCAAGGATTTCGAGGTGCTGTTCTACCCGGGCAAGGACCACGGCATTCGCGGATCAGATACGCGGGCACATCTCTTCACCCGCATCACCCGGTTCTTCGAGAGGCACCTCTGATGCTTTATTTTCGTATTATTATCCCTTTCCTGTTGCTCATCTCAGGATGCCTACAAAGGAGCAGTGAGCTATTTGATGGGGGCCTGGCATGCACCGAGATCGGATGTGAGGACTACTTGAAAATAACCATCGAACAGGACAATGGCGCGGCGTTCCCACCTGGGAGCTATGCGTTTACTTTTGAGCCAACGGGTCAGCAGCAAATCGAGATCTCATGTACGCTGGACAACGCGCTGATCCTATCTTGTACAGGTGCGCCAAATACGCTCGTCTTAGGCCTGACCCCATCGGCGCTTGAATTTACAGTCCTATTTCACTATGCCCCGTCAGCTGTTGGGGTCGACATCAGGTACAACGACCGCATACTCGCCTTGGAGACAGTGGCACCGGATTACAGTATTGTCACACCCAATGGCCCGGAATGCGAGCCCACGTGCCTACAGGCGTCCCTTATCATCAGCGTCGACCCAGCTATGGCATCGGTAGTGCGCACCAAGTATATTGAATCTGTGATGGAGACCCACTATGCTTACAGGGCGGCGATGCCAACTGGGATGATCAGCGGTGAACACTACCGATAGCACAACCCCAAGTGACCATCACGACCTGGTCGTGCTGAGTGACCTTCACCTGGGCGAGGGATTGCGCGAAGACGAGCCGCGGTATTCCCCGACAGAGGATTTTTTTCTCGACCAGCAATTTTTCAGTTTTCTCAACAAGCTCGGAAAAGACTACGAAACAGACCCGAGCCGACTTACCCTCGTGCTCAACGGGGATGTCTTTGATTTCCTCACGGTGACGCGGGTACCATCGGCAGTAGAGGCAACGCAGCGGGGATTTTCCGTCAGCTCTGCTGAAGAAAAATTCGGTCTAAATCCGACTGAGGAAAAATCGGTCTACAAGCTCGACGTTATCGCAGCCGGCCACAAAGTATTCTTTGAGGCGCTGGCCCGGTTTATCGCCGCTGGTCACCGGGTCGTCATCCTTCGTGGCAACCACGACCTCGAGCTGTTTTACCCCAAGGTGCGAAAGCGGCTTCTCGAGCACTTGGCAAGCGTTGCGGGCGGTCCAGATGCCGACCACCTCGCCCGGCTCGTTTCGTTTCCCGAATGGTTTTATCTCGAGCCTGGACGGGTCTACATCGAACACGGAAACCAATACGATTCAGCCAACAGCATTCGCTATCCCCTCCATCCCATGCTCCCGGAGCGGCGGTGGTGGAAAGCCGATGGAGAAAAGGTCCTGGATTATCCGCTGGGGTCTATTTTTGTGCGTTTCTTTTACAACCGGGTCAGAAGGCTCGACCCGTACACCCCGAGGCTGCTGTCATTCGATCAATACCTGGATTTCATCCGTCGGTACAACCTCTTTGATATTTGGCGGGTTTACAAGGATCACTATCCCCAATTTGTCTCTGCCCTGGGACCCGCCACGACCACGGGCAGTGCCCGATCGACCAACAAGGAAGACGCGCGCCAGTCCGAGACGTTTGTCAAGCTGGCCCAAGAAGACCCGAACGGCCATCTGTACCAACGCCTCAGCGAGCTCAAGATCCATCCGGTCGCTGCGAGCAAGCCCAACGTTGTGAAGGAAATGGTCACCCCCATCGTCCGCCGCGCCATGTGGCTCGGCATTTTTGCCTTTACCGCACTTTTTATTTGGTTTGGTATTTTTCAGCTCATCGATCAGATACCATGGCTCACGGCAAATGCCTTTCTGATGTCTCTGTTCGCGGTGCTCACCATTGGCGCAGCCTTTTGGGCCTGGGTGCATTTGCGGCGGAAAATGCGCCGACGGTCTGTGGATTCAATTGCCGAGGGCTTTGTCGATAGGGCCGAAAAAATCGCAGATCTCGCAGATGTCAAATTGGTCCTCATGGGCCATACCCATCGCGTTGACTACCGCCGCATCAGACAGGGACGGTCGGTGTACGTCAACAGTGGCACGTGGACGTCGGTCGACAACCCGTGGAATCGCATCATGCGAGATGCCCGGCGAATGACCTTTGTCTATGTTCGGGGAGATGCGGCTGACCTTTGTCGATGGAACGACGATGCCGAGCGCATCGATAGCGTGCCCCTTTTCTACCTGGCTGAGGCACAAATTCCAGATAACCTGGCGTTGGAGGGGCCATTTCCCCTTGAAACCGCCAGGGAACACTCGTGGCTTCCAGGGACCTACGTCACATCCGAGGAGGAGGTGCTGTCGAGCACAGATCCCCCTCCGCCGCCCTATTCATCGGGTTGATGTCAGCAAGTGCACGCCAAATACGACTTCAAAGGCGTCGATGACGGCCTGCCTGGAAGCCCTGATCGAAGGCGACATGCCGGTTACTTCGGCGATGGACGTCACCGGTATATCGGCCATACCGCAGGGGATGATATGCTGGTAATGGGCGAGATGCGGCGCGACATTAAAGGCAAAGCCGTGATAGCTGATACCGTTTGCTATCCTCACCCCGACAGCCCCGAGTTTGCCTTGATCGCAGAAAACCCCAACAATACCCTGCTGACGGCCTGCAGTGACGTGCAACGTTTGCGCTGCTATGATCATGGTCTCTTCAAGGCGCGATACATAGGCTCTTACGCCCAGACCGCGGGCGCGTAAATCGATAATGGGATACCCGATGATCTGGCCTGGGCCGTGATACGTGACTTGGCCTCCCCGATCGGTATGCCGCACTTGGATACCCTGGCCCTCCAGCACGTCAAGTGAAGCGACGATCCCGGCATCGTCTGCGTTCCTACCAACCGTGATAACCGGTGTATGCTCGAGCACCATCAATGTGTCGGGGATTTCCCTGGCCCTTCTTTTGGCAACCGCCGCCTGTTGGAGCGCGAGCGCTGTGTCATATGGCGTCACCCCCTCGAGAACTGTCAAATCGGCCGTATTGTTTAATGTGGACGACATCATTGCTGTACACTCTGCGACAACCCAGACGAGACCACCGGGTGCTGTTCAGCGGTTTGCCAGGGGATCGACGGCCACCAGCGCAGCAGAGGCAATGGCTTGGACGGCTCCACGCTCTCTCCGGGTCTCGGAATGGCCAGGGGGACCGCCTGCTCGGCCGCAGCCACTATCACCCGCTCTGCCGGCTCGGTCCAGGCATGCAGGGCCAGGTCGAATGTGCCCCAATGCACCGGGATCATCAGCTTGCCCTGGGCGTCTTTGACCGCCTGCACCGCCTGTTCCGGGCCCAGGTGCATGTCTGCCCAGAGCTGGTTATACGCGCCGGTTTCCGCCATCACCACATCAAACGGCCCGAGCCTGTTTCCGATCTCGCGAAATCCCGGGAACATGCCCGTATCGCCCGTGTAATACACCCGGTGCTCAGGGCCCACCACTGCGAACCCGGCCCACAGGGTCTCGTCCCGGTCGGCCATCACCAAAGAGCGCCCTGAAAAATGCCGGGCTGGCGTGGCCGTCACCGTCACCGCTTTTACCTTGATCTCGTCCCACCAGTCGAGTTCTTGGATCTGCGTGTCGGGAATATCCCAACCCCTGAGGCGCGCGCCTACCCCCAGGGGAACTGCAAAGCGGTACCCTTTGCCGGCCAGCTGAATGACCGTCCACTTATCCAAGTGGTCATAGTGGTCGTGGGAGATCAGCACTGCATCTATGTGCGGCAGGTCGTCTAGGGCCAGGGGCGGCCCATGGAACCGCTTGGGACCGGTTCGCGAATAGGGCGAGCTGCGCTCTGACCAGATCGGATCGAGCAGCAGCCGCACCCCGTCGATCTCCACCAGGGTGGTAGAATGCCCGATCCAGGTAATGCGCAGGCCGCTTTGGGGCAAGGTCTCAAAGTCCTCTTTATCGCGTTTCACGACGGAAACAGGGTTTTGGGGCACGGTGTGGTCACCGCCTTTGATCCACTCCTTGATGGCCTTAAACATCGGTGGTTCTGTAACCGGCAAGGTATTGACGAACCGATCCTCCCTGTAGTTCGGTGATATCTTCATCCGTTCAATCGCATCCCCCGATGGGGTCGCGCCAGTTGCCGCACATGCAAAGGCCATCAACACACCTCCTATGCCGGTCAGAACGATCGGGATCGCCAGGAACCGGCGCTTCCAATTTTTTCTCAGTGCAAGGTTCATTGTGTTCCTCAATCGCATTTTCTCGCTTGCCTTTCGGCGAGCCGGATACTACACTATACAGTGTAGTGTAATTTAAACCCCTGTCAATGATTAAATTACACTGCACAGTGCAGTTTACTTTAAGGGTTCGAAATGACTGCAAAAAAAAGAGATACCAGTAAAAAACGCGACTCCATCCTGGACGCGGCCGAGCAGGCGTTTACGAGAGATGGATACGACAACGCCAGCATGGATCGGATTGCAGAGATCGCCGGAGCGTCCAAGCGGACCGTTTACAACCATTTTCCGAGCAAGGAGGATCTGTTTCAGGCCGTGCTGGATCGGTTCATGGCCCAAGCGTATGCGCTCAAACAGGTAACTTACGATCCCAAGCGCAGCCTAGAAGCTCAGCTCGGCGACTTTGCCAACGCCAAGATGGAGGTCCTGAACAACCCCACGTGGGTAGGCATGATAAAGGTGACGATTGGTGTCTTTATCAGTAATCCCGAGCTGGCCCAAGAAGCCATGCTGTGCGCCGAAGACGAAGAAGACACCCTCACGACCTGGCTCCGGGCCGCACATCGCGACGGCCGCCTCAACGTGCCCAATCCCAAACTGGCCGCCGACCTGTTCTGGGCCATGGTGGGCGGCGCATTCTTCTGGCCGGCCTTCTTCCAAGGGCCCATGAAACTCAGGCAGGCAACTGCCATGAAAAAGGAACTGATCCAAATCTTTTTGGCCCGTTATCAGATCTGACCCCTTTTCCCGTCGGATTTTTCTGAGAGGTCGGATGGGGGTATTATTTGTTGACACCAGGCCGATCTGTTAAGATAGTTTTCAGTAACTATGCACAACTAAAATGTTTTTTGGTAGCAACCACAAAATGATGCTTGCGAGGGGAAATACTGCTGCTAGACTTCATTCACCACCTGGAGTACTGCGCGAGGGGGATGTGCAGTATGAGTAAAAATAATTTACCGTTCTGGCCAACTTCTGGGAGTGCCCAGTTCTACCGGCCTTCCTATAGCAGTACGGCCCATCAGGGGGTGATCAGGGGGTCTAATCTTGAAAATTCAAGGTGTGGGAGCACGCTGATACGTGGTTTTAACAACTACTTGACAACACCTGAAAAGTTAGGTTTAGATTCGAGCTGTTCACTTATTTGTGGCAAAAACACCGATCCACTTTTATGTGTGTGAGGTGAGACAGGGCGGTAGAGCTAGGTGACACTGATGACCACTTGGCGACGAGCGAATTCAGATCTGATGACTTCGGACGGGACGCTTGCACGGTCAACGCCTGTTTTTTTGAATCCTACAACAGTCAGGCGCCATATGGGGGGACACGATGCTGCCTAAAACACTATTAGCAACGCTAAAGACAGTCTCATTAACGCTTAATCTCCACCAGCTGTTTGAAGCGTTTAAGGGTGATCAGCAGCAAGTAAAAAGTGATGCAGCATCTTTTACTTCTTTTGAGGATAGAAAGTATCCCGACGCCACCCTATATCCAAAAGTGAGTACAATAAAAAACGTCTGCAGTACTGAGTGGCCTGAGCCCAAAGAAAACATTCCTGGGATGTGCTATTGCTGTCTGGAGAGCCGGCTCTATTCTTCATCCCTAATTTCTTGGTATTTATGTAATTACATGAAATGGATGGGGCTGGTTCGAGAGACGACCATTGGTGATGAGTTTGAAGAATATAAAGATCGGGAATTTGGCAGTAAGCCCCTCTTTATCGCATCAGAGATCGGAAATATAAAAAATAACGATAGCGCACGCGCATATCTTGAAAAGAATCTTCTGAAAGAACTGGAATCTGCGCAAGATTTGTTTGATAAGGATGAAGCGTTTAAGGAAAAGTTAAAAGCTTGGCATCGCGAGGCGACCCGCTTTTCCTCGTTTCTTCCCAATCAAGCACACACACTCCATGGGATGTATAGAATTGCCTATAAGCTCTATGACGGAGAGAAAGAGAAAATAGAGGATATACTCGGTAAGGTGAAATTAACGGATGAAGATCAGGTCGTGTGGGATCTAGATATCGAATACCAAGCCTCTTTAGCATTTAATCATTTTAAGGATAATATTGAAAAATGGAAAAATTCAGATAATCATGATTTAGACACATTTAAGCGTTTCAATTTTCTGGGGTTTGACTACGTTTCAAATATACTTAACGAGAACAAGCGTGCGCTTTTTAAGCACTCCTATGACTTCACCAAATATATGGAAGGTACCATCTTATCAAACCCAAGTGAGGGAGATGATACGCATCTATCATTTCTGCTATCCCTTTGGCATTTGCGCCTTGAGGAACTGACAAAAATTCATTTCATACAACCATGATAGCTCCGATCTCCGGAAGGTGAAAAAGAATGACTCAATACCCCGGTGACGTAAAGGCACGACTATTTTTTGATTGTATAACGTCGATTAAACACCATCTAGATGGCGTCTCTTCACCTCTTAAAATGATAGAATCGGGATACTCACAAGATAAATTTAAGGAACCGTTACAACATCGCTTTACTAAAATATCTGTTCTGTTGGATGATCTGAGCCATGACAGATATAAGTTATTCAGAACTCGTTATAACTTGGAATCAAAAAGAGAAGAGCTTCTTCGGTATAAGGATTTTGTAGATGGGTTTTTAGTAGATATGGACAACAGTATTTTTCTCTCTGATGTAATTCGCTCCAGAAATGGTATTGAGAAAATTTTTCAAGATAGTATTTACAATATCACATCGCCATTATTCATTCATCCACCGAGCTATAAAGACGACACCACAATTAACGAAAAATCTATCAATTGTGCTGTGCTGACCTATGAAAATTTTTCTGGCAGAATGAATAAGACCCTCCTGTCTGAAATATACACTTTAGTTTGTTCCTATGAAGGTTGGGAGTTGGATGAGAATAGCTTCCTGTTTCACCGGGATGATTATTGTGAACGGGCATTAAGGTGTGCGATTGACATTCTTTTGTCAGTGGAATCGATGATATGGCAAAAACAAAATGGCGATGTTACCCCCCGTATCGGTTTGGGATTGCTTCAGGGAAAGATAACCATGTCTCCTGATAGGATAGCGGCCTCAAGGGACTCCCTGAAGTGTGTAAACTACGATAACTCGATGATTCCGGGCTGCATTATTGCATGTGAAACATTTAGGGATGAATTAGATAATAACTCTTATCTTCAAAACTTGTTATCACGCCGAGGCGAATTCAATAACAGGAATGAAAAACGAGTATTCTATGCTGGCCCAACTATTAGCAGATCTTTGCCTCAAGTTCTGCTTCGCGATGAGGAAACATCACCTTGGAGCCGAAGAAAATACAATCGTTTTCTGTCTAATTGTGACGTAAACTATTCAATTTGCCATATTAGTTCAGATCTAAGTGGCAAAAAAAAATTAACCGCAACCCTCTCGAAACTCGTGGACGTTAGCTTGGGAGGATTGCACATTAGAACGCTTGCTGATGAATTGCCCCTTATCCGGGATGATAAAGGTGAAAATATAGCTCAGGATGTAACCGTGGATCTTCCTACAATCGGCGAGCCGAAATATTGTAAAATGGAGGTAATGGACAAGCATACGCTAAGGGGATACTTTATTGACCAAGACAAAAACACTGAAATGCCGATAACGCCAGGAGAATTGAAAGCAGTACTCGGACTAGGCACCTCTTGAGACGCACTGTTAAAGAGCCCTTCCAACTCGATCATCATTTCTTGTTGACTCGTGTCCCTACGGGTCGGTCCAGCCTCAGTGAATCATTGGGCTATTCGTTGTTGAACGTGCCGTTGACCGTGCGCCAGATGCGGCGAGGATTGGCGTCTTTAAGCTCGTCGGGCAGTTGATCCTGGGGGCAGTTTTGATAGCAGATCGGGCGGGCGAACCTGAAGATGGACGCGGTGCCCACAGAGGTGAAATGCACGTCGGTCGTGGCTGGATACGGCCCTCCGTGGTTCATGGCCGAACACACCTCTACCCCAGTGGGGAATCCGTTGAACACCAGGCGACCTACCCTGGCCTCCAGTATGCCGCGAAGCAACGCAAACCTTGAGAGATCCGCCTGGTCCGCGTGGATCGTCGCGCTGAGCTCTCCTGTAAAGCTGCGGGCCACACCGAGGAGCTCCTCATCCTCAGAACAGATCACCGCGAGGGTACTTGGACCAAACACCTCGTGCTTGAGATCCGGGTTGTCGAGAAAGTGACTGGCTCGGGTCTGAAAGAGGGTGGCTGATGCGTGGCATGCCCCAGGTCCAGCGTCTGGATCCGCATGGACGTGCCTGGTTACATGCGCCGTTTGGGTTAGGCGCTCTATGCCAGCTGCGTATGCCTGGCGTATGCCCTTGTTGAGCATGACCGACACCGGTGTCTCCGCCAACAGGGTCGCTGCTTTGCGAATGAACGCTTCAGTGTCCGGGCTGTCCAGCAACACCAGGATACCCGGGTTGGTACAGAATTGTCCCACGCCCAACGTGACTGATTGGCACAATCCAGCCGTGATATCGTTGCCTCTTTTTTCGAGCGCCCCGGGCAATATGAACACGGGATTGATGCTCGCCATCTCTGCATAGACCGGTATGGGGACGGGCCGGGACGCCGCTGCATCGAACAAGGTTCGTCCCCCGGCCTGGGAACCTGTGAATCCCACCGCCCTGACCAGAGGATGCTTGACCAGGGACATCCCGACCTGGGAACCAGGGCCGTGCAGCAGGGAGAATGTACCTGAAGGCATGCCAGCGCGCTCAGAAGCCCGCATACACGCGCCGCCCACCAACTCAGCAGTGCCTGGATGTGCGCTGTGCCCCTTTACGATGACCGGATTTCCCGCAGCCAGGGCCGATGCCGTATCCACCCCTGCCGTAGAAAACGCCAAGGGGAAATTACTAGCGCAAAACACGACCGTTGGGCCGAGTGGCATCAACATGCGTCGAACGTCGGGTCTGGGCACTGGGTGTCTATCTGGGATCGCGCCATCGATGCGCGCGTCTACCCAGCTGCCATCTCGAACCAAATCGGCAAACATACGAAGCTGATGCGTGGTGCGGCCCACCTCACTTACCAATCTGGCCTGCGGCAGGCCCGTCTCCTCGTGGCAGCGGTCCACCAGGTCCTGTTGGATGGCTTCGATCTCCTGGGCTATGCAATCCAGAAAGTCCGCTCTTTGTTGGGCAGAAATGGTGCGGAGCACTTCAAAGGCGCGTATTGCAGCCTCAGCGGCCATTTGTATCTCATCGACCGTTGCACTGTGAAACGCCCCCTTCAACCTCTCGCCTGTTGCGGGATTTACTGCAAAATTCTCCGTTGGCCCCTGGGCTGAAAACCCGTGGCCGATGATCTGTCTGCCATGCAGTTCCATGTCCATCCTCCTTGATTTTTTTGAGTCAATACGGTCCTGCATCAGTCAAGAGATAAACTGCAAATGTTGCCAGCCAATGGGAACCACCGTAACCGCTATCTATCATCTGCTTGAGCCCAGCGTTACGATGAATGGCTGCCACTTTTCTGAACCCTTCTCCCCTTGGATCTCCTGGCCCAAGGGCACCTGCTATGCCGTTGAAAGCAGCTGCGCGCTGAAAAAAAAGTCCTATGAGGTGACCGATCTTTGGATCCCTGCGGTCCTTGACCGCCACAGGCCTTAGGAGCGGTTCAAACTCGGGCGCATCAGCCGCAGGGAGGAAGTCATCCAACCAATTTGAAAAGGCACTCCGATCCATGACGCGGCGCATCAGATCCGCCTCCACCAGGCAGGGTGAAATAAAGTCCTCTCCAGAAGGTTCATACGCTGTGGGACAGTCCGTGTCTTTGCCGTAGAAGGTTAGGGCCCGCTTTGCTATGACTTCCTTGAGGTGTGCATCGCCTGCGGAAATGGCGTAGTCGTAGATATGGGTAAGCGCAAAAGCAGTGGAGTGATGGGTGCCAGCGCGCACAGGTACTGAGAGCTTCTCCAGATACGCCTTTGTCAGCCCAACAATGTGATGTGCCAGGGGGCTGAGCGATCGCGCCCACTTTTTCGCATCTGGATCTTCAAACGTATCGAGCTCTGCTTTGAGCCTGAGGAGCCATCCCCAACCGTAGGGGCGTTCGAACAGATCGTGGTGCTCCTGTTTGAAGTACGCGAGCTCGAGCGCGATGTACTCTGTGGTCAGGTGCCTATTTAGTGCAGATCTGATCTCCTCTCCCACCGCTATGTTCGGGAATAATTTGAGCAACCGAACCATGGCCCAGTGACCGTGAACAGCAGAGTGCCAGTCAAAGCACCCAAAAAAAGCGGGGTGAAGCTCCCTGGGGGGTTTTACCGTGTGATCCCCGTCTGCCACGTGGCTCGGTTTGTTGGGGTATTCTCGATCCACACATGCCAAAGACAACCCAGCGAACTCAGTTGCCCGCTTCTCGTCGAGTTGATAATCTTCTACCGTCGGCAGTGCGGCAAGAAGTGAAGCCAGGCCGTTTGGTGGATGTTCCGTATTTCCGCTTGTTGACTTCGACGCTTCGCTGCTCGAACCGCCAGCACGCCTATCAGAACACCCGCTGATGAATCCAAAGAACACAATGCCAGCCAGGAGCACCATTGGCCTTTGCAAATTAAAAGCAGACATTTAACCTCCCGATGTTCAGCCCCGTCAGGTCGGTGTTCTGTATTGGCCTACCCGCCAAAGCAGGGATGGATGAGCTCCACGGTGTCATTCGGTTTTACGCAAGTGTGAGACCACCGGTCGGGTCGCAGGAGCCGGCCGTTGTGTTCGACGATTAAATGGCTGTCCCCAGCTTCGAATTGCTCGATGATGGCCGCGATCGTCGCATCCACCGGCACTTGCTCGGGGAATCCATTGACCGTTACCTGGATGGTCATCCCGTCGGTCAGATCCGAGTGTTCAGTCTTAGAGCTCATCTCTTCGCTGCTTTAAAAGCGCCATTAAACGCTTGCAAGCCCCATCAGTTGGATACTGGGATCCACCGTTCCCATGGCGGGATTGAATGCCCTTGAGCACCCGCTCGGGCGTCAGGGGCAGCTCTCGAAAGCGAACGCCCGTGGCAGCGTATACCGCGTTCAGGATCGCTGGAATCACCGGCATGATACCCCCTTCACCCACTTCCTTGGCCCCGTACGGACCATTCGGCTCCACACTTTCAACCACGATGGGAACGAGCTCAGGCACATCTACCGTAGTGGGCACCTTATACTCGGCCAAATTGGCATTGATCGTGCGGCCGGTATCGTCAAACTTGACCTCCTCGAACAGGGCCTCGCCAAACCCCATGAGGAAATTGCCCTGCATCTGCCCCTCGACCTGGGTGCGATTGATGGCATACCCACAGTCGTGGGACATGGTCACTCGGTTGCACGCTATGTTACCAGTCTCCATGTCCACGGTCACCTCGGCAATTTGGGCTGAGCACCCATACGCCGGAGATGTGCCCACAGCTGCGCCTTTGTACTTGCCACCTAGCACTGGCGGCTTATAACGACCCGTTCCGACAATGGTGCCGAGGGTATTAAACGCGATGCGGCTCGCCTCTCGGAAGGTGAGGCGATCTCCAGGGATGGGATGATCCTCAAAGCCGCGATGCTCTCGCATATAGGTCTTGCGCACGGCCTCAATATCGAGTCCGCCGCCCGCCAGATCCACGAAGCCGTCAGAGAAGATGAGCTGATTGGGTTCGACGCCCAGCATTTGGCCCAGGACCTCGGCCACCTTATTCCGGGCATCGATGGCAGCCATGCGAACCGCGTGGCCGGTCATCAGGGTCTGCCGGCTCGAGTAGGCGCCCAGGTCCATTGCAGCGTCGGTATCACCGCTGATCACGCGCACGTCCTCAAGCGGAATGCCGAGTTCTTCGGCTGCTATCATGGCAATTGCCGTATCAGAGCCCTGGCCGATCTCGGCCGCCCCGGATCTGACCACAACGCCGCCCCCCACCTCGCTGAGCTGCACTGTGGCCGTGGAGTGGTAAGTATCAGATCGATAGATGGGATACCCCGCGCCAGACACAAAAAACCCACAGGCCATACCCATGCCCTGGCCTTCAAACCCGGGGAATGCATCTCTCTTTGACCAGCTCGATGCGTCCCGAACCGATTCAACGCATTCGCGCATGCCCAGACTCGACATATTTAAGTCATTGCAGGTGGTCTCCCCAGTAGACATCATGTTTTTCAGGCGCAATGCCACGGGATCGATGTGGAGATCCTCTGCAGCCCGATCCAATAGGGATTCAAAAAGTGCCCGGGCAATCACCCCGCCGTGGCCGCGCTGGGCCCCGCAGGCCGGTTTGTTGGTGCAGACCCTTACCCCGTGGTACCGCATGTTGGGCAAGCGGTAAGGCCCGCCAAGCAAGGAGCCAGCGTAGTAAATCGTGGCAATGCCAAAGCTGGAATAGGCCCCACCGTCGAGAACAGCCTCGTGATCGAGAAAGGCCAGGGTGCCATCTTCGTTTACGCCCAGGGTCATCTGGTGCAGAAATTGATGGCGGGCGCGCGAGCGCAAGAATATCTGTTCCCGCGTGAAAATGCTCTTTACCGGTCGTTTGGTTCGACAGGCGAGGCAGCTCACGGCCAGCTCCAGGTTGGATGCAGACACCTTGGGCCCGAAGCCGCCGCCCACATGGGGTTTTACGACCCGCACCTTGTGGAGCGGCAGTTTTAACACCATGGCCACGGTCCGCTGGACATAATGGGGAGATTGGGTCGAGCTATAGAGGGTGAGATACCCCCGGTGATCCTGCTCGGCAATACAGCCGTTGGGCTCCATGAACGCGCCGTCTTGCATCTTGCTCTGCAGGTGGTCTGTGTAAACCCGGAAGGCGCCTTGGTGGGCCTTATCCACGTCCCCAAAGTGTTGAGAGACCTCTGCTGTGACGTTGTTTTGATAGCGCTCGAACAACTGGGGGGCGTCCTGTTCCAATCCAGATGCAGCGTCCAGAACAGCTGGCAGTGCTTCAATTTCCAGGTCGATCAGCTGGATGGCGCGACGTGCGGTTTCCAAATCCTTTGCAGCCACGGCCGCTATTTCCTCTCCAGCGTATCTGACCTTGTCTTTGGCAAAGACGGTCTCATCGTAGCGCGCCGGACTGACCCCAAACTGAACCTCTCCTATTTCCTTAGCAGTGATAATATCCACGACCCCGGGGAGGGCGCGTGCCCGCTCCGTATCCAGCTTGACAATCCGGCCGTGGGCCACTGGGCTCTGCAACAGGGCTGCGTAGAGCATGTTGGGCCGGTGCATGTCGTCGATGTATACGGCCTTGCCGGTTACCTTATCTGCGGCGTCGATGCGCGGCGCCCTGCTATTGATTATTTTGTGGTTCGCCATCTTTTTTACCTGTCTGCTCAGCCATCATGGCCGCCGCTGCCAACGCTGCTTCGATGATTTTCTGGTATCCGGTGCACCGGCACAAATTGCCGGACAGGGCCTGGCGCACCTGGGTCGCGGTTGGATCTGGGGTTTGATCGAGCAAGGCCTTGATGCTCAGGGCCATGCCTGGTGTACAATAGCCGCATTGGACCGCACCTGTTTTGATGAGGGCCGATTGGATCGGATGCAAGTCGGGACCGTCTGCCAATCCCTCAATGGTGGTGATGTGATGACCGTGGGCTTCCAGGGCCAATACGCAGCACGCGGTCATGGGGATCCCATCGATAAGCACGGTACAGGCGCCGCATTCCCCTTCGGCGCAGCCGATCTTTGTGCCAGTCAGGCCGAGTTCTTGTCTCAGGAATTCGACCAGGGTGGTTTTGGCGTCGATAACCCGCGAATAGGGGGTGCCGTTTACGGTGATGGACAACGGGTATTTCATGCTATCACTGCCTTTCCATATCCCTATGTTGCGCCCGCTGAACAGCGCGGGTGAGCGCGCGTCGCGTCAGGACCGCCACCAGGTCGCGCCGATATCCGGCTGACGCGCGGAAATCATCAATGGGCTTGGCCTCGGTAACAGCCACATCTGCTGCGCGGGCAATGCGCTCGACCGACGGGCTCGCATCGACGAGCACGGCTGCCGCATTGGGCGCCAGCAGGGGCGTCGGCCCCACAGCACCGAGACAGATGCGCGCGTCTGTCACGGTTTCAGCATTGGCGTCGAGCGCAACCCAGGCAGCCACGCAGGTAATCGGTATCTCCAGCTGCCCGCGCAAGCCTTGTCGCAGATACGCACTGCCTTGGTTGGCCCCCACCGGGCATTCGATAGCCACGAGCAGCTCTTCGGGCATCCGCACTGTCTTGCCCGGTGCTGTAATAAACTGATCCGCAGGCAACGTGCGCTCCCCTGCTTTTGCCTGTAATCGCAGGGTCGCACCGATGGCAATGGCTGCAACCGCAGTATCTGCAGCTGGCCGGGCATTGACCAGGTTGCCGCCAATAGTGGCCCGGTTGCGAATGGGAGGCGAGCCCATGATCGCGGCCGCATCTCTGATTGCTGCTAGTGCTAGGGGGAAATCATCCCCACCCGCGAGCGCAGCCATGGTAGCACAGGGCCCGATGCGGACAGCCCTTGCCCCAATTGATATGTCGCCTAGTCCATCCACGTCGGCAAGTGAGATCAGCATTTCAGGCGTATCGATCGGTGCGACGCGCCTGACCGAGGGGAACCTGGCCTTGGCCATACCTGCATTAGAAAACCCTTGGAGATAGCTCCTGTAGGTCATGTTCACCACCACGTCTGTTCCGCCGGCCAGCACGCGCGCCCGAGCCTTATGCCGGTCCAACAGGTCCAAGGCCGCCTGCATTGATTTCGGCCGTTCATAGGAAAAACTGTCTATTATCATTAAACAAATCCTTACCCACCTACCCCCCTTTTCAAGGGGAATAAACTAACGTTATACCATAAACCTCGCTTGACATCGCACTAATCGTAGTGAAGCGCGCGCTCAAAATCACCGGCACTCGTGGCAAACCGCTTGGCTGTTTCAAACGAGATGAGTTCACCCCGGTACAGGTCCATGAGGCATTGATCGAATGATATCATGCCATATTGCTCTCGGCCCTTTTCGATGTAGTCCTTGAGCATGGCGGTTTCATCAGGATTCTTGATCGCTTCTTCAATCGTGCCGGTAACTTTCATCAACTCGCAGGCAACCACCATTCCCTGACCATCGGCCCTGGGCAGGAGGCGTTGGCTCATGGTGGCCCGCAGGTTTTCAGCCAGGCGAATGCGCACCATCTCCTGCTCCTCAGGTGGAAACACAGCAATCAGCCGGCCAATGGTCTTTGCCGCATCTGACGTATGCACCGTGGAGTACACCATGTGGCCTGTTTCTGAAGCCTTGAGGGCGATATCGATGGTTTCGAGATCCCGCATCTCACCCACCAGGATGACATCTGGATCCTGGCGCAGGGCAGCGCGCAGCGCTCGGTTAAAATCAGCTGTATCAGACCCCACTTCCCGTTGGGAAATGGACGCGTGTTTATCGGTGTGCAAGAACTCTATTGGATCCTCGATGGTCACCACATGGCTCGCCCGGGTTAGGTTGATATGGTTGATAATCGAGGCGAGGGTAGAGGATTTACCCGAGCCCGTGGCCCCAGTGACCAGGACGAGCCCACGGGTGTAGTTTGCCAGATCCTCGACTTGGGGTGGCAACAGGAGGTCTTCAAAGCTCGGAATCACGTCTGGAATCATGCGTAGTATCAGCGACAGCGCACCTCGCTGGCGAAAGATATTCACCCGAAAGCGGCACTGACCCGGCAGGCTGTACGACGTATCGTGGTCCCGGACTTCCTTAGGGTCGCTCGATATTAACTTATCCTTAAGGATAAAACCGGTCAGATCGGCTGTATCCTCAGCTGTCAATGGATCGCCCCGCACCGCGCGCAGTGTTTTTTGAATACGATACAGCGGTGGCGACCCCACCTTGAAATGAACGTCCGAAGCGTTTAACTGAATCGCCCCCTGTAGATAGTGCAAAAACAGTTCCTGTTCCATCGCGTGTCCACCTTCTGATATTCGGACAACAAAAAGTCTATCACGGACCCTACCATACTTTGAAAACCGAGCCGACGCGACCGTTCGGAATATACAACCCATGCATTTTTTGGAGCTTCGACCATGGATTGCGCCTCATTTAGATGACCTTGACTGTTCTTTAACAATCTGAGTAGCGAACAAGAGAACAACGTCAAATCAGCGATAAAGCATTGGAATGACAGAACAATAATTACGTTGGTGCCGCGCACATCGCAAAGCGATTACTTGTCTTTTCAACTAGCAGACGATTACTGCCAATCAAACATCGGGAGAATCGGCGGTGAGCAACGCATCAGCTGCGACATCGGAGACGGTTTCGGCATAGGAAGCCTGGTACACGAAATAGGACATACCGTGGGCCTCTACCACGAGCATCAGAGGCCAGATCGGGATTTATATGTCGAAATTCACACCGACAACATCGCATCAGATAAAGAGAGACATTTCGCGATCAAACCGTCAGGCACAATCTCAGGAGACTATGATTACGGTTCTATAATGCACTATGGCAGAAAAGCCTTTGCCCAAGATCGCAACAAAGACACCATAACCCCCAAACAAAACGTAAGTATCGGCCAAAGAGACGGGCTCAGCCCCATCGATATAGCCGGTGTGTGTGCCATGTACGACGCCCCTCATTTCGCAGTTGCATGGCAACACGATCAGCACAGAACCCATGCCTACCAGGTACGCGTCGCAGGCCTTGCCAGATGGGGCAAGTACTGCTTTGGGCCCAAGACTGTCAACAGCTCCGCCAACACACTGCACGCATCGCCAGTGATTAAGATGGACAAGGATCGCGGGACCGTTGTTCTTTGGGAGGAATTTATCGACGGAACCGAAAGTGCCGACATTCTCGCGAGCGCTTTTGATTTTGGAGGAAAGGAATTATTCAAAGCGCTTAGAATCAACACGTCTAGCGGAACAAAAAACCAGGCCCCGGACATGGCCATGGATGATGACGACGGTTTCGTCGCTGTGTGGCAAGAACGGAACGGGAGCGGTCAAAAAATCCTCGCGCGCGGATACAACAAGGGGGCGATAGTAAGCTTCAACCCGATCACGGTTTGCGCCGGAACAGCAGACATCATTCCGGCGGTGCCCGCAGTCGGAGTGGATGGCGCAAAGAACTTCGCAGTTGCTTGGGGCGAGCTTAATAACGATTCTCTCTCCGTCAAAGTGAAAGGTTTCAACCGTTTAGGAAATGAGCGATTTCAAGAAATATTGGTGGCAGATGAACTTGGTGACCAGGATGTTTGGCCCAGGATTGCAGTGGCCAGGACAGGTGAATTCACAGTTGCGTGGGAAGACAGACTCCAAGACGTATACATTAAGGGTTTCAACAACGACGGCACTGTTCGATTCCCGGAAAAAACGGTTAGTCAATACGTGGATGGTCGTCAGTTACTTTCGGATATCGCTATGACGCCGACAGGTGAAATTTTCGTCGTATGGACTGATGATCGAAACAAAAACAAAATGTGGCAGATAAGAGCAGCCGTAATCAGCGCTGACGGTCAAAACACCATTAAGGAGTTGACCATCAATCCAAGAGGCGGTGGCGATCAACTCCGGCCAAAGATTGCCATAACATCCAGCGGCGATTACTACGTGGTCTGGGACGACGATGAGGACAAAAATGATGTTTATCAAGTACACGCACAGGGAAACGACGCAAACCACCAGGCTGTGGTGAGCTCTTTGACAATCAATAAAATCTGGGAAGGTCAGCAGTTGAAAGCCAGCGTAGCAACGAGATAATTTAATCCTTTCATCGCACTTAGAAAAAGTAACAAATGCGGTACTAAATGCGGTACTCAGGGGGTTGCTAAGCTAAGCTGAGCGATCGTTGGCCTACCTATTCCGCGTGAAGGGCGTCGAGGACTGCTCTTGGGTTTCTCGATGCGATTCGCAGCAGCGCTTTTGCTGGTCCCTCTGGCTTGCGCCTTCCTTGCTCCCAATTTTGTAACGTCCGGATGCTAACACCAATCATCAGCGCAAATTCGCTCTGTGAAACATTGAGCTTCTCTCGAACCGTCTTAATATCAGGAGGTTCGATTTCAAATATCCGGCTGGGCTTTTTTAGACCGGCCTTGATATCTCTGGCCTCCTTTATGCTTGCAACAAGCTTATCGAAGTCATCATTTTTCATGACGGCCACTCCTTTATCAAGCGCCTAAGCAGCTTGAGTTGGTTAACAGTCAAGTCTTCTTGCTCATTTTTTCTGTACGGTAGCAGCATGAAGATTCTATCAGGAGGATCCCAGTAATAGATCACGCGCAAAGCGCCGCGCTTTCCTTTTCCAGGATATTTCCACCGTACTTTCCGCAAACCACTGCTGCCGCGAATCAACTGACCAGCATCAGGTCTCAACATCAACGAAGTTTGCAACATGCGATAATCTTCATCTGGAAGCAGGCGCTCAATTTCCTTTGTGAAGATGGATGTCTCAACAAAGATCATATTATGATAATACGCCATTGGCGTATAGTGTCAATGCAAAAATCCAAAATAAGATGTCTATCACTACCTGCACACTATGAGGAATTGCGCCGGGGATGAACGCTGGCGGGTTGCTATGGCCCGTCTCCTTGTGTCGACGGCGCTGTGCCGGCCAGCACGTGTCTCAGCTCTCCTTGGGATGATACGATTTTTTCTACGCTGGTGATGAGTTTGTCCGCTGCTTGTTCTATCTGTTCTGCCACCAAATCGATATTGTCTACGCCAACCCCGACCTTGTTTATTCTATCCTCTTGCAATTTCGCATCGCCAGTGATGGCATTGACTGAATCCACTGTTTCGGAAAAGGAATCTGCAAGCCGACGCATGAGTTTGTCTGCCAATCCCAGCTCCTTGGTCTGTTTTTGCAATCCCTTGGTGCCCTGCTCGATGGTCTGAGACGTCTGCCTGGCCCGGGCGCGAATGTCACCCAGCAATTGGTGACTCTTGACAAGGCTCTCCTCTGTGTCTGCAATCATGGCCTTGAGCTCGCCTGCTACGAACCGAAACCCTAGGCCGTGTTCCCCTGCCTTTGCCGCCTGGATGGCCGCATTAATGGCCAAGATTTTAATCCTGTCGGCGATCTCCCGATTGCTCTCGAGAATATCTTCGATTTTCTCGGCCTTTTCGGCGAGATCTGTAAACTCTGCCTGGGAGAGCTCGTTCATCTCGTTGATCTCGCCGAAGCCAGCTTTTAGCCGCTCGACAATATGGGTGCCTTCCAGCGATTCAGCCCTGCTCTTCTCTGCGGTGACGCGCGTCGATACGGCAGACGAGGAGGTCTGCCGGGCAAGCTCTTTCAAGCTACCCACCTCAGTGATGATGCTGCCAATCGAGTATGCCTGCCCTTGGACTTTCTCTGAAAAAGACGCGGCTACCCGCTCAACAGTATGGACGAGGTCATCGATCATATCACTGAGCCTGTTTGCAACCCGAATCACATTCATCTGTTCCGCATACGCGTTTTCCGTTTTGGCAATGAGTATCTCAGATTCCTTGCGCAGTGTATTGATGCGATCCGCGAGTCCGGTCGATAGGAGGATGAGTTGAAACACAGATCCGATCTGGAGCGCCCAATCCGTTACTATATTCTTGTCCAGAATGGCAAACACCCTGAAAAGAAACAACAAGGCACCGATTAAGAAAGCAGCCCACGAAACAGTATAGAAAATGGCCGGCCGATGTTTCTTAAAAGCAAGCCGAAAGCCGGCAAGCAAGGAAAATATACAGACGACGATTGTCCAAATAGCTGTTAGCCGAATTGATATGCGATAGGGTGCAAACGAGCATATTGCAAATTGAATTATTGTTACATAAGTGATTAGATATTTTACTATCTTATATGTGAGCGGTGCAGTCAATTTCAATTTCAAAAAATATAAGAAAAATAAAACTGCAAATACAATAAGCGTCAAAAGCAAGATCGGGATGCACCAATTGCCAAACCATGGATAGTTCGGCCACAAAAATTGAAATGCCGTGCCGTTCATTGTCATAATAAAGAGAAGGAAAAAGAAAACATATAATGCATAAAAGAGGTATGAAATATGCCGAATGAAAAAATAGAGAAATAGATTATAGATTGCTATTACCAGCGCCATACCGTAATACAACATCAACATGCGCTCTTTTATGAGCGCTTTTTTTCTGAACCGATCCGGTGACCAGATATTGAAGTGCAGGCTCATGGCACTTTGCGTATGCTGCTTGAGATAATACGTCTTCTCGGCATTCGGCCCTATCGTCAACGGAAATACAAAGCTGCTGTGCTCGTAGGGACGCTCGGAAAAGGGTTTTATATCTCCCACCTCAGTGACTGCATGGGTGCCATCGCTTTTTAAATCAAACAGCTTTAGACTATCCACCAGTGGATAGGCCTGTTCGAAAAAAAATGCCACCTCACTGCTGCTCGTATTTTTCACTGTAAACCGCACCCAGAAGACGGTTTGTTTAAATCCAAAGCCAGGCGCATCTTTTTGCGATTGAATCCAGGTACCACCGTGTCTGTTGTGAATAATGTCGTCAACGGTTAGGTTGGGATCTGCAACTTCCAGATACTCGAAATAGCGACCGATTTTCGACATCTCAGGCAGGGGAGAGACAATAATCGGTTCGGCGCGGGCATTGGGGGAAATGCAAAGTGTCAGAATCATCAAGACAATCACCAGGCCTGCTGATGTATAGCAATGATGACCTTTAAGCATCACACAAGCCCCGTTATTGCGCCAGCATCCTGTTGTAGCCGTGGGGTTTATCCCCACGGTGAAAAGCTATTTAATTCTAGATCCTTACACCTGTGGGGCTAAACCCCGCAGCTACATTTTGATCAGTAAGTCTTTCTTTCTAGAGAGGAACTAACCTGACAGTTCCCCCGATAAGCATATATAATCTGTAATATTACGACGTATAAGGTAGGGTGCAATGCCAGGGCACCTGGATTATCCAACGATTATGCGGCTTTTTCTCTTTTTGACGGGTCGGGTTTACCCGGGTCTTTTTTCGCTGCCCCGGCTTTTAGGCGGGTCTCGATATCTGTTGCCATTGCGGGATGGGCTTCCAGGTGGGCAATGCCGTTTTCCCGGCCATGGGCCAGGCGCTCGCCGTTCATTGAAAAATGGGCACCGGATTTTTCGATAATATTTGCCTCAACAGCCAGGTCCATAATTTCTGCGCTTCGGCAGATACCGCGTCCAAAGCGGATCTCGAACTCGACTTCTCGAAATGGAGGCGCCAGCTTGTTCTTGACGACTTTGACCCTTGTGCGGTTGCCAATGGTCTCGTCTTTGATTTTAATCTTGCCGATGCGACGGATATCAAGACGCAATGAGGCAAAAAATTTCAATGCATTGCCGCCAGTGGTTGTTTCAGGGTTCCCGAATGACACCCCGATTTTTTGCCGGGTCTGATTGATGAAGATAATGGTCGACCCGGTGCGGTGGGTAATCGCTGTCAGCCTGCGCATGGCCTTGCTCATCATCCTGGCTTGAAGGCCCACATGGTGATCTGTCATCTCCCCTTCGATCTCGGCCTTTGGTGCCAGGGCTGCGACAGAATCGATGACCACCAACTCGACCGCGCCCGAATGGATCAGGGTATCTGCGATTTCAAGGGCCTGCTCCCCACAATCCGGCTGGGACACGAGAAGGCGATCCGCATCCACACCGAGCGCCCTGGCATAGGAAATATCGAGGGCATGTTCTGCATCAATAAAGGCGCAGACCCCCCCGTCCCGTTGAACTTCAGAAATAGCGTGCAACGTCAGGGTGGTCTTACCCGACGATTCCGGGCCATAGATCTCGATGAGACGACCCCGGGGATATCCGCCTGGGCCGAGCACCATGTCGAGCCCCAGGGATCCGGTTGAGAACGCTGGGACGTCCCCTGCTGCTGGCGCACTTCCCAAGTACATGATCGCTCCCTGTCCAAACTGCTTTTCGATCTCAGATACAGCTGAAGTAAGGGCCTTTAGTTTTTCTTTTACCTTCATTTTCTTTTCTCCTTGTTCATCCTCTGGTCAGGCCTGTTTTCGATCCAGGGTTCTGTAGCCAATGGCCTCGGCCAGGTGGGTCGGTAAGATGGCCTTCCCCCCCCTGTCGAGGTCGGCAATGGTACGGGCAACCTTGAGAATCCGGGCATATGCCCGTGCAGATAGGCCGAGGCGGTCAATCGCCTGCTCCAACAAGCGCTGCCCGTCAGGGTCGACCGCGCAGTGCTGATAGATTTGCCGTAGGGTCATCTGGCCATTGCACCGTGCTTCCGTGCCTTTAAATCGTTCGGTTTGAATCTGCCGCGCTGCCACGATGCGCTCCCGCACGATGTCAGAACTTTCAGCATTGCTGCGCCCGCCGAGCTCTCGCACGGGCACAGCCGGTACTTCGACGTGGAGGTCAATGCGATCGAGCAGGGGTCCGGAGATCTTGGCGCGATAGCGCGCCACTGCTGTGGTCGAGCAGGTGCAGTCCCGTTCGGTTGAGCCGTAGTAACCGCACGGACATGGATTCATGCTCGATACCAGGGTAAATGCGGCAGGAAAGGTCGTTTGACCGCCAGCTCGGGAAATTGTTATCGCACCCTCTTCGAGGGGCTCCCGCAGGACTTCGAGCACGTGCCGCTTAAATTCGGGCAACTCGTCGAGAAACAACACCCCGTTATGGGCCAGGGATACCTCTCCTGGACGCGGCGGATTGCACCCACCCACGAGCCCCGCATCAGAGACAGTGTGGTGGGGTGCGCGAAAAGGTCTTCGGGTGATCAGCGGCCGCAAGGCACCGGTCATGCCAAGGACTGAATGGGCTGCAGACACCTCCAACATCTCCTCAAAGCTCAAGGGAGGCAGCACAGTGGCGAGTCGGCGGGCCAGCATGGTTTTTCCAGCGCCTGGCGGGCCAACCATGACGAGGTTATGGCCCCCGGCTGCAGCTACTTCAATGGCCCGTTTGGCATGCTCTTGCCCACGGACGTCAGCCATATCGAGATCGTCGGCGCCCACATTGAGATCCACCTCGGTCTGCGGTAGGGGAGGGATTTCCCGCTCCCCTGTGAGATGCATCACCGCTGCAGTCAGATTTGGAATTGGAATAACCCGGATACCAGACACCACCGCCGCTTCCCTGGCATTTTCAGCGGCAATGAGCACCGATGCATACCCCTTTTTCCGCGCGAACAATGCGTGGGGAAGCGCCCCTGGCACAGGCCTGCAGGTGCCGTTGAGACCTAACTCGCCAATCACCAGGACACTGTTGATCCGATCGGGGGCTATCAACCCCACGCCGGCGAGCAACCCCAGGGCAATGGCCAGGTCAAACGCAGACCCGGTCTTCTTGAGATCGGCTGGGGCAAGGTTGACCGTGACCTTGCGGGGTGGCATGGCATATCCACAATTTTTTAAGGCAGCTGCAACCCGAACTTTCGACTCCCGGACCGCACCTTCGGGCAATCCCACGACGGCAAATGCGGGCAGGCCCATGGCCAAGTCCACTTCCACAGATACGGCATCAGCAGAGACCCCGGAAAGGGCGCTGCATTTTACGCATACACTCATCGGCAACCTCGTTTCATGTCAGCAGAAGCAAAGGGTGTGCCGATCGGTTGGCCATTGCGCGGTAAGGGTGCGCTGGAAAATGACTGGCGTTGTAGCGGTCTCGCGCCGCCAATGGTCGCGATCGCCGCCATGGCGTGCTTGACACAGTCGCACGCTAAACGTACGTTATCATTAAAAGAGACAGGCAAAAGGTGCCTGCACTTTTTGAAAGGAACACCAATGGAAGAGCGCATCCAAAAGATAATCGAGGAAAAAATCAGGCCTGCCCTTCAGATGGACGGCGGCGATATTGAATTCGTGGGAATGGATGGAAACCAGGTCAAGGTTCGTCTGATGGGCGCATGTCATGGCTGCCCCTCAGCAGCCATGACCCTGCAAATGGGCGTCATGCGCACCCTGCAGCAGGAAATACCGGAGATTGAAGGGGTCATACCTGTATAAGCTTGCGCAACCGCGACTGAGCGACCAATGACCCAAACCAACAAGCCCGCACCCGAGATGCTCTGCCGCCTTGAGCTGTGGGCCGAGCGACTGATCCGCATTGCCAAAGAAGAGGCATCCTGCCGGTGTGACCTTGCAGACCTGGGCGTGATTGCCAAGGACGCCGTACCGGACATTCACCCGCACGATCCGCCATTGGTGATTCGGCTCAAAGAGCGGTTATTGCTGCTCAGTCGACAGCGGCGAACCACCCACAATGACATGGCCGCTGTGGGTGCTCAGATGCTGGACGAACAGACCATGGAAATCATCTTGCCAGGCGGGCCCTATCCCGGCTCGTATTTGAGCTGGCAACCAGGGGAAACAGACATTGCCTGGTGGCGATCGGACAAGGATCTGAACGCACAGCGACGCATTCTGCCCGGCCTCGCACCAGAAGATGCAATGCCTGTGCGCCACTGATTATCGTGCTATCCTGCGTTGTCTTGGCGAAGCAAGACAGACGAAAGTTACGCAGCGTGACACGACGACGATTTTATTGTCATCTTGAGGTAACATGGCGTCAAAAAAAGACAGCACACCCAAGCTCACCAAGGCCATTGAGGATTTCCTACGGGCCGTAGGCCGATCCCCAGGCACCTATCCCGAGCTAATTGAAACACCGGTTCGTACTGCGAACATGTGGATGAACGAGCTTTTGGACGGATATGCCTGGGACCCAAAGGATATCCTCGTGGGCGGCGCTTCCACGACGCTAGGGGACGATGGGTTAGTGATCGTGCGGGATATGTTTTTCCACAGTGTCTGCCCACACCATCTCCTACCCTTTCACGGCGTGGCCCATGTGGGGTATATACCCGGCCCACGCATTGTGGGCCTTTCCAAAATCGCGCGCCTCGTCGACTGCTTTGCCCACCGGCTCACCCTTCAAGAGGAGATTGGCCACGGGATCACCGGCGCTCTGATCACCCATCTCGGGGCCAAGGGCGCGGCTTGCCTGCTCGACGCGGAGCAGCTGTGCATGGTGATTCGCGGCGTGCGAAAACCCGGAAGCCGAGCAGTGACGGCGAGTTACGCCGGCGCACTTCTGACCGACAAAGCATCGAGGACCGAATTCTTAAGTGCCATAAACGCCGAAGAATAAACGCTGGCCCGGCGTTGAGAAAAAAAAAGCCCAGTCAGATGTCTCTGACTGGGCAAAGAAAAATCCCGGCAATGTCCTACTCTCCCACAGGGTCACCCCTGCAGTACCATCGGCGCTGGAGGTCTTTACTTCCGAGTTCGGTAAGGGATCGGGTGTTGCTCCTCCGCTATCGTCACCGGAAAACCTGTTTATCGCCCACGTTCGGGCGATTGTAACCTTGTCATAAACGGCTCATTCCAGCGAGCCGGTCCAGGAAAACAGCACATCGGACGGTTCGCGAACCGCCCCGACGGACGAACGTGGATAGCTCCTGAACACAACCTCGGTTTCGATTTATCTAATGGGCGGTCCGCGAACCGCCCCGACTCTTACGTTCCTTAGAAAAACGGTCAAGCCTCACGGGCGATTAGTACCAGTTAGCTCCACACATTGCTGCGCTTTCACACCTGGCCTATCAACGTTGTAGTCTCCAACGACCCTTTAGGGACCCGAAGGTCCAGGGAGACCTCATCTTGGAGGCGGCTTCCCGCTTAGATGCTTTCAGCGGTTATCCGTTCCAGATATAGCTACCCGGCAATGCCCCTGGCGGGACAACCGGAACACTAGGGATCTGTCCACCCCGGTCCTCTCGTACTAGGGGCAGCTCTCCTCAAGTCTCCTACGCCCACGGCAGATAGGGACCGAACTGTCTCACGACGTTCTAAACCCAGCTCGCGTACCGCTTTAATTGGCGAACAGCCAAACCCTTGGGACCTGCTCCAGCCCCAGGATGCGATGAGCCGACATCGAGGTGCCAAACCTCCCCGCCGATATGAACTCTCAGGGGAGATCAGCCTGTTATCCCCGGAGTACCTTTTATCCTTTGAGCGACGACCCTTCCATGCGGAATCGCCGGATCACTAACGCCTGCTTTCGCACCTGCTCCACCCGTCGGTGTCGCAGTCAAGCTCCCTTGTGCGTTTACACTCTTCGACTGGTTTCCAATCAGCCTGAGGGAACCATCGCGAGCCTCCGTTACTCTTTGGGAGGCGACCGCCCCAGTCAAACTACCCACCAGACAGTGTCCCCGACCCGGATAACGGGCCCAGGTTAGATTCCCAGATGCATCAGGGTGGTATCCCAAGGATGGCTCCACCGAAGCTAGCGCTCCGGCTTCAAAGCCTCCCACCTATCCTTCACAAACACACCCGAAAATCACTGCCAAGCTATAGTAAAGGTTCACGGGGTCTTTCCGTCTAGCCGCGGGTAGTGCGCATCTTCACGCACATTTCAATTTCGCTGAGTCTCTGGCCGAGACAGTGGGGATGTCGTTACGCCATTCGTGCAGGTCGGAACTTACCCGACAAGGAATTTCGCTACCTTAGGACCGTTATAGTTACGGCCGCCGTTTACCGGGGCTTCGATTCACCGCTTCGGGTTACCCCTA
>JASJCT010000022.1:0-47500 GCA_030065855.1 Myxococcota bacterium | reverse complement strand
CTCTGGATTTACGAACCCGAAGTGCCCCAGGTGTTTTCAGGCACTGCCGACACGGAGCGGTTGAGAAGGGCCCTAGCGTTTCTCACTGGAGAGACCCCAATTCAGGAAGAGTACCAGACCAAGCGCCTCGATGAGAAAAAATACGGTTTTCCAAACGGTATCGTCCTCGGACTGTGGCCCAAAGACGCCCGGTCTCCGTTTCGGCGTGTTGAGGTGTACCTCAATTCGTCGACATTTCAGGTCGTGCGATCAGTGGTCGTGGATCACGACGGCAACAGGAATCGCTTTGACTTCTCAAACCCAGCTGTCAATAGGGGCCTGTCAAAGGAGCTATTTTCGTTCACCCCCCCCGCCGGCCTAGAAGTGATCAAGGCGCCTTAAAAATCTACAAAGCCACACTTCTCAATAAATGCGTCAAGTGTTGACGTGTCCGCCTCCGCCAGGCCTACGGCGGGATCTTGGTTTCTCGTAATCTATCTCGAAACTCGATAACCACGCCGTAGGCTCGGCGTAGGCGGGCCTCGCCGGAGCTCGTCCGAGCTAATGCAGAGGCGGGCCAGGTCATTCATACGCATCGGTTTGAGGTGACGCCTCGCTAACGTTTCTCGTTATCCAATGCGTTGCCCCCGGACAGCAGGGCGGTTTCGATATACTCTGCTAGGAAGCCTGCGAGATACGCCAATACATTGGATTCGGTTTGGGTAAATCCACCCTGTCTCGGGCTGTTGATGAGCACAATAACCCCGTGAATGCGCCCTTCGTGTTGGATCGGTGCGCACGCGATATTCTGCGTTTCAAAATCTCTTATTTCATCTGTTTCAATGGTGAACAGATCGTCATTCTGGACATTTGATACGGTCACAACAACGCCCGTGTTCATGGCGAATCCAGCGATACCCATGCGTGCCGAAAGGTGCTTGCCCTGTATGGTCTCAGCTATCGGGCCAGCCGCCGCTGCCACATAGAGCTGGTGCGTATCCTGAGGGATGAGCATACAGGCGCCACTGCTGCAATCGATAAGGGATATGGCGGTCTGAAGCGCACATGCGGCAGCTTCGTCCCAATCCCGAATCCCATAGATGCGTTGCATCTGTTCAAATGCCTGTACCATCAAGCCTGTCACGCCCTTTTGCTTGGAGGGGGACCTTCGTGCATGCACCATTGTCACACCTGGTCCGGGCAGCGGTCGCATGCTCACCATTATGCCCTCGTCTCCTAAAAGCGGGAACCGCACGGTCGGTTTATCGCGCTGCCATGCCCGCCAGGTAAGGGCTGCCAAGGGGGGTCGATATGCGTGATCATGGGCTGCCCGATCAAATACCTGGATTGAAATAAACACCATCAAACCCGGTGGCGCCCCCAGTGCTTTTAGCCGGTCAAAGTAGGCGTAAACCAGTGCACCCGCCTGTTCTTTATCCATATCCGAGGCAACCCGAATCAGCCGCTCCCGGTAGAGGACACCGCCTTCCCGCTCCGGTGCCTCATCCCGAGAAAAGAACACCTGATGCGGCGCGATATCTTCGCGGACCGCGGATTTGACAGTGATATCTACATCTCCATTCCCCTTTGCAAGGGCATTTGTCTCCACGGCCCTGAGGGTGTAGACGCTGCGGGTGATGAAATCGGTCACTGCCACGCTTTTATCCGGATTGACCTTGCAGGATAGATGCGAAAGCAACGTGCCGTCGAGGCCGTATCTATCGAGGCCGTTCTTAAGGGCTGAATACCAATTGTTCGCCGCCACGGTAATGGCTGCGGGTAACTGGTCGGTCTGTTCCTTTGCGATGGTGATCTGCCAGAGCATTTGTTGTGTTCCCACCTGATATCTACCGGGCGTCGAATAAAATTGGAATCGAAATCATAAATAATCATTGACATTCCGCATCAATGTTCCCAAATAAGAGACGATCCGAATCTTTGGGGGGGGATACGGGTATGTAGGGTTGCACGTTTATAGGGTAGTGTTTTTTTAATCCCCGTTAATATCTCTCAACACGGTGCCATTGGGGTGAGCAAGCCATGCATGAGCATACGAAAAAACCGATCATTGCGATCTCCATGGGAGACCCCGCCGGTATTTCTGGGGAGATCATCTGTATGAGCCTTGAGGCGGCGCTTATGCGGTGCCGTCCGATTGTCTTTGGTCATTGGCCGAGCTTTGAACGGGCTGTAAAACGCGTCGCACCGCCGGTTAAAATAGCCCTCGTAGATAATCCTCAGGCGCCCCAGGGCAGCGCCGTAGCGATGATCCACTGCGGTCCAAACGGAGATCCGATCCACAGCCCTGGCCTCCAATCAGCCGTTGCCCAGTATGCAGCGCTCGAGCGTTCTGTGGACGCGGTGCTTGGCGGGGACTGCACTGCACTCGTCACCGGGCCGATAGCAAAAAACCGCGTGGCGGAAATATCGCCCGGCTTTAGGGGGCACACGGAGTATTTGGCTGCCCGGTCAGGCCTCTTGGCCGATGATGTCACGATGATCTTTTCGTCGAAAACCATCGCTGTCGGCCTCATGTCCACCCACCTACCCCTCAGAGCCGTGGCCGATGCGATCAGTTGGCCGCGCTTTGAGCGCACAGTGCGCCATCTGATGACCTTGCTCTCCCTACGGGGCAACAGATCGCGGCCCAGCATCGCCGTTGCAGCACTGAATCCCCACGCGGGCGAGGGCGGGCTCATTGGAACTGAGGAAGAGGAGATCCTCAACCCCTTTTGCCGGAAAATCGCAGCACAGGTCGATGCGGACATAACCCTGCCACTACCGGCAGATATGGTGTTTAGAGATGCGTTCCAGGGCCGCTACGACGCTGTGGTCTCTGTATATCACGATCAGGCGATGATACCGCTGAAGCTCGGGGGAATCGGCCAAACAGTGAATGTGACAATGGGACTGCCGTTTATCCGAACCAGCCCAGACCACGGCGTCGCCTACGATATAGTAGGTACGGGAAACGCTGATCCAGCCGGCATGCGAGCGGCCATTGACCTGGCCGCCGACCTCAGCGCGCCCCGGCCAGCAGGCTGAAGAAAACATAAAGTATTTGAGATTATTGCGATGTAGAAGTAATATTCTTGAAATATTATAATTTTTTTAGGTCCACGTACCAACTAATGGACGATAAGGATCATTGGCTCGACGTGAGATCTAGACCGACAAAGGATTGATTTTTGGAAGGAAAGAAGTTGGAAGCGATTCAGATTCGCGGTGCGATGACGCACAACCTCAAGGAAGTCGATGTGGACATCCCAAGGGGTGCGATGACGGTGATTACCGGACCTTCGGGATCTGGTAAATCATCTTTGGCTTTTGATACGATTTACGCAGAGGGTCAGCGACGGTATGTCGAGTCCCTGTCGCCCTATGCCCGTCAATTTCTGGGACAGATGTCCAAGCCCGAGCTCGAATCCATCGACGGGCTTTCACCAACGATAGCTATCGACCAGCGCTCGGCCGGGCGCAATCCCAGATCCACTGTAGGTACGGCAACAGAGATCTACGATTTTTTGAGACTCTTGTTCGCGCGTGTTGGGCGACCCTATTGTCATAAGTGCGGCAAGCCCATCACCGCTATCACCGTTGACGAAATAGTAGACTGCGTTCTCGATTACCCGGCAGGCGCGCGTTTCAGCGTGCTGGCACCCATCGTTCGCGGGGAACGGGGGGATTTTCAGCGGGAGCTAAAAAACCTGCGGCGGGACGGTTTTGTGCGAGTGATGATAGACGACGAGATCTATGACCTCTCAGAAGAGATTACCCTAGATAAGCGCCAGAAACACACCATTTATGTGTATGTCGACCGGTTGGTGAACGAAGGGAATATCCGGAACCGCCTTGCTGACAGCATCGAGCTCGCCCTTGGCCTGTCTGCGGGAGCAGTTGTGATCTCTCCTGTGGAAGGAGAGGATGTCACGTTCACCGACAAGTACGCCTGCATCGACTGCAACGTATCCATTTCCGAGATGTCGCCCACCCTGTTCTCCTTTAATAATCCAGCCGGGGCGTGTCCCAACTGCAACGGGCTGGGTCAGGTAATGTTTTTCGACGAAGCGCATATTGTTCCGGATCCGTCCCTCTCCCTACGCGAAGGGGCCATTACGCCATGGACGCGGCGAAACGCCCCGTACTATCAGCAGCTGCTCGATGCCGTCATGACCAAGTACGGCATCGACCCCTTTACCCCGTGGAAAGAACTGCCTACGGAACACCGCGAATTGATCCTCCAGGGGACGAATGATGAGGTGGAGTTTACTGTTCGTAAGGACAACCGAAAGTTCACCTTCAAGCGCGGGTATGAGGGGGTTATCCCCAACTTGGAGCGCCGGAGTCGCGAATACGAACGCCGCAAGCGCGAAGAAGGAGGGGACGAGGATCACGACTTCCTGTCTGACGAGTTTCACCGGTTCATGAGCCGCATCAACTGCCCTGTGTGCAATGGCACCCGATTGAAGCCAGAGAGTCTGAACGTCAGGATTGGCAAAAAGAATATTGCCGAGGTCTCGGCATTGACCGTGAGTGCGTGCTTGAAGTTTTTTGACAAGGTGACCTTTTCAGCCCGCGAGGCCGAAGTTGCCAAGCGCATCCTGTACGAAATTAGCACGCGGCTCCAGTTCATGGCGCGCGTGGGTGTGGACTACGTGACCCTGGATCGCCCTACGGCAACACTTTCCGGGGGCGAGGCCCAACGGATTCGGTTGGCCACCCAAATCGGTGCGGCCCTCGTCGGCGTGACGTATGTGCTCGACGAGCCGTCCATCGGGTTGCACCAGAAAGACAACGGGCGGCTGATAAAAACCCTGCACAACCTCAGGGATCAGGGCAACACGGTCATCGTGGTGGAGCACGACGTGGATACGATTCAAGCGGCAGACCACATCGTGGATATGGGCCCGGGCGCGGGCGTGCGGGGCGGACGCGTCGTAGCCGAGGGAAGTGCCGACGAAATCAAGCGCAATTTGAACTCCTTAACCGGCAGGTATCTCTCAGGCCGCATGACCATCGATCCCCCAAAGCGGCGGCGGATCCCCGGCTCCCGTGCGGTTGTCCTAAAAGGTGCGCGCACGAACAATCTCAAGGGCATCGACGTTCGCTTTCCACTGGGCCTATTGGTTGCGGTGACAGGTGTTTCCGGTTCTGGCAAGAGCTCCTTGGTGGTCGATACCCTGCTGCCGGCGCTCAAGCAACGCCTTTATCGCGTTGGGGCCAAAAACCAAACATTTGATCGGGTCGAGGGCATTCAGTACATCGACAAGGTGATCGACGTGGACCAGAGCCCCATTGGTCGCACGCCCCGTTCCAATCCAGCCACCTTCACCCAGGTGTTTACCCTGATACGCGATGTGTTCGCATCCCTACCCGAGTCAAAAATGCGGGGATACAAGCCAGGGCGATATTCCTTCAATGTCAGGGGCGGCCGGTGCGAGGCATGCCAAGGGGATGGATTGATTCGCATCGAAATGAACTTTATCCCCGATGTGTTCGTAAAGTGCGAGGTTTGCGAGGGCAAGCGCTACAACCGGGAGACCCTTGAGATCCGATACAAGGGCAAGAATATAGCCGACATCCTGCAGCTAACAGCCAACCAGGCATATGAATTTCTAGAAAATTTTTCTAAAATCCGCGATCGCCTGGCCATGATTCGCCAAGTGGGGCTGGGATATCTCACCCTGGGCCAGCGGGCAGATACCCTGTCCGGCGGCGAAGCCCAACGCCTCAAGCTGGCAAAGGAGTTATCCAAGCGTTCGACCGGACGCACCCTATACGTGCTCGACGAGCCCACGACCGGGTTGCACTTTGACGATGTGCGCCAGCTCATGACCGTCCTCGATCACCTGGTCGATCAGGGAAATTCGGTCATCGTTATCGAGCACAATCTCGACGTTATCAAATGCGCGGATTGGGTCATTGACCTGGGTCCGGACGGGGGTGAATCCGGCGGCGAGGTGGTCGCCTCGGGAACACCAGAAGAAATCGCCCGGGTTAAGGAATCTGCCACAGGGGAATACCTGGCCAATATCCTGGGCATCCAGCGGAATACCACCAAGAAAAAGGGAACAAAACAAAGGGCAAACCGCCGCACCGCATCTTAGCGCACTGTCAAATGAACGTTATCGAACAAAGGTAATCTATTCCCCCTTGCCAAAGGAGGCGTTTATTACCCACCACTTGACGCGGTATTAGAGCCTTAGCGACCATTGGCACACTGGTATTATTTTTTTGATTTTTTCAGCTGGTTTCAGATACCCTACCGGCCATGACGACCTTCCAAGAAACCATATTGAATGATAGCGGTGTTCACAGCCTCTCAACCGGGTCAGAAGTTGAGCAGCGGGCGTATAAGAACATTGCGGCATGGCTTGCGGACGATACGCTGCTGGCCTATCGTCCGTATATCTCCCACCTGGTGACGAATCGAAATTACGCGACCCTGCTCGATTCTTTTTGGCGCGTGATGCCATTTGGTACCGGGGGCAGGCGGGGACCTATTGGTGCCGGACCCAACCGCATCAATCCCTATACGATAACCCTGTCCGTGCAGGGGCACTGCGACTACCTCCGAGACGTGATGGGCCTTAAGGGTGACATAAGTGTCGTCCTCGCGTTTGACGTTCGGCGGTTTTGCGATCTAAGAGGCCTTTATGTGGGCGTGGACGGCATTTTAAAGGATATCTCTTCTAAAGACTTGGCCAGAGAATGCGCCATGACATACGCCGCCAACGGCGTCGTGACCTATGTCAATGGTCCCCTGGCAGATGAGCCAGATGGGCCCACATCTGCCTTGCCATATGTGTCCACACCAGAGCTCTCGTTCCTCATTCGGGAACTGCATGCTGCGGGCGGCCTCAATGTCTCCGCTTCCCACAACCACCCGGACGACAACGGCGGTAAATTCTACAATGCCGCCGGTGGACAGGAGATTCCCCCAGACGACGAACGATTGCTCGGTGTGGTGGAAAAGGTAACAGCTGTCAAAAAAATGTCTTATGCCCAGGCGCGGGAAGCAGGGCTGATTCGCTTTATCCCACCTTCGATGCACACGCGGTATATCGATTTAAATACCGCCCTTTGCCCCACGGCCTCGCGGGCAGCGAAAATCGCGTTTACCCCCCTGTGTGGCACGGGCAATACAACGGTTCGAGAAGCGCTCGAGGCGTTGGGTTTTGAGGTTGTTCCCGTGGCAGAACAGTCTGTTTATGACGGTTCGTTTGCCTCAGTACCGTTTCGCATTCCCAACCCCGAGGTGCCCCAATCCATGCACCGACTAAACGAGGTAGCAACAGCCAACGGATGTCACGTGGCCTTTGCTACAGATCCGGACGCGGACCGGCTCGGCATCACCGTCAAGGATGGCGATGGGGGCTTTACCTTTCTCAACGGCAACGAAATTGGGGTTGTTCTCGTCGAAAGCCTGCTGTCGACCAAAAAGAAAGCCGGGACCTTGCCGGCCCATCCGATTTTCGTCAATACGGCGGTCACATCCAGCTTGCAGCGGGAGATCGCCCGGCGATATGGTTGCCAAGTCATCGGCGACCTCATGGTCGGGTTCAAGTATATCGGCGACGTGTTAAAGCACCTGGAGCAGTCCGGCCAGTTTCCGCCAACCTCCCAAGCCCAGGACGGCGATCAGGCCCGTGGAACCCTCGATGACTTTTTGCTCGCCGACGAAGAGAGCCACGGCTACCTCTTGACGCCCCATATTCGCGACAAGGACGCATGCGGTGCAGCGGTCTTTCTCGCAGGCGTGGCCAGCCAGCTCGCCGAGGAAAATCAAACCGCGATCGAACTGCTTCGGGATATCTACCGGGTCTATGGATATTACCGAAATCAGCTAAGATTTCTCGTCATGGAGGGCATTGTCGGGCTCGAGCGCATTCGACGCATCCAGGATAGACTTCGGGAGAATCCACCGGCAGAGATCGCCGGCATGAAGGTGCGACGGGCTATCGACTATCACAAAGTGGGGGGTCCCATTAAGAGCTCTACGGATGAGGCGAGCCGCAACGTGCTCTCATACGAATTGGATATGGCGTCGGGCAAAACAATGCGCATTACGGTTCGGCCCTCTGGCACCGAGCCCAAGACAAAGGTCTATATCGAAGTGCCCTCTGGCACCGGCCTTACCGGGACGCTCAGCGATGTATCCGAGGCAGACCTCAGGTCAGTTACAGATGCCGATTTAGACGACGTCATTAAAAAAACGAACGACCTCGCCACGTTTGTGGGAAATGAATTCATTAAGTTCTGCTTGGGTCCAGATGTGCTAGGGGATGTCTATTCCGAGGTCCCTGCCGAATCCCTACTGGTGTCGGACCTGGTTCCCGTGGATCAAAAGATCGCCCTATGCGCATCTATCCTGCCCGCGTTGGTGGCCAAGCTCAAAGACGACCCAGCCGCTGATGTCGATGCCTGGTTGAATGAGACATTAAAACCATTCGGCGAGGACCCCAAGGGCCTTGTCCAGCCCGCAGTGGCCGCCTGGATCGAGCGCTACGCCCGAGAAAACAAACTCGACACAGCCATATCAGACCGGGTGATCGGCCTGTTCTAACTAGAACCTCCCCGCGGCTTAGTCCGCATCAAGTGATTCGCTAAGTTATACACCCTCCCCCAGCGTCCAATTGTCCATCGGGGGAGGGCTGGGGTCATAAGCGCTAACTTAAGGTCATGGATGCGATAGAGCCCAACGGGCTCAACGATACCAGCCCGGGGCAACGCCTCGGGATTATTTCGAAAACAAGATCTATTGCCCTGAAAGGGCGACCCATATGGAAATGAGGTAGCGAAATTCACACGCCAATACAATGAAGCGCCCCTTTGGGGCTTATTTTTTTAAATTCTCAATGATCCCAGCGCGTTGCGCTGGGCTGGTATGGACAACCCCTTCGGGGTTTCCAGGAATCAGAGCGATCATGTTAGCGCTAACCGTCGAAAAAGAATCAACAGGCGATTTATTTTAGACAATGATTTTAAAAATAATCATATTGTGCACTATTTTTATATATTTTATATTAAAAAATTTTCTTTAATCAATTTTTGATATCAAAATTTTGCAAATTATTCATTTTTAATTTGACACGCCTAATTTCGATTGCTACGAACCACTGCATGAACATTGGCTAACCATGGCGAAAACGGAGGTAGATCGTGGACACCTTGACAGGAACAGTCGGCAATTCAGGGCTTAGTGGCGCTGATACGGCCTGGATGCTGGGCGCGTGCGCCCTTGTTTTGTTAATGACCCCGGCGCTGGCATTTTTCTATGGCGGCCTGGTCCGATCAAAAAATGCGCTGAACACGATGATGATGAGCTTTGCCGCCTTAGGTGCGGTGATGATTGTCTGGGTGATCGGGGGTTACAGCCTGGCCTTCTCACCGGGCACATCGTTTATCGGCGGCTTTGGGTACGCATTCCTGAGGGGGGTCGGTATCGAGCCCAACGGAACCATACCGCACCTGCTGTTTATGGGATATCAAGGTACGTTTGCCGTGATCACTGCCGCGCTGATATCCGGGGCGATTGTCGAGCGCATGCGGTTCAGTACCTATTTGGTTTTTATCAGCCTCTGGGCCTTGGCGGTCTACGCCCCGATTTGTCATTGGGTCTGGGGTGACGGCTGGCTGGCAAAACTGGGTGCGCTCGATTTTGCAGGCGGCACTGTGGTCCATGTCAATGCCGGTGTGGCTGCCCTGGTCGCGGCGATGGTGCTCGGGCCGCGCAACGATTATCATCGACAGGCGCTGCTGCCGCACAACGTGCCCTATGTGCTGCTGGGGGCCGGCTTGCTTTGGTTCGGCTGGTTCGGCTTCAACGGCGGCAGTGCCCTTGCCGCAGACGGCACTGCTGCGCTGGCGTTTGTCAACACCATGATTGCACCTGCTGCAACCCTGACGGTGTGGATGATCGTGGATTATGTCCGCAACCATCGCATCACCGCCGTAGGGGCTGCAACCGCCATTGTGGTCGGGCTCGTTGCCGTCACGCCAGCAGCCGGGTTTATCGGCCCGATGAGCGCCATTGCCCTGGGCATGGTCGCGGCGATTCCCAGCTACTTCGCCATTTTATGGCGGTCCAAATCGCGATTCGATGATTCTTTGGATGTGGTCGCTGCCCATGGTCTCGGCGGGGTGGTGGGCGCCCTGTTAACCGGAGTGTTTGCGCACAGTGTGTGGGGAGGTGATGACGGGCTTTTATACGGTAACGCACTACAGCTGCTCAAACAGTTGTTGGCGGTGGGCGCGACCCTTGCCTACAGCGGCGCGATGACCTTTGCGCTGCTCAAGGCCATCGCTGTGGTAATGCGCCTGCGGGCTGGGGAGAGAGAAGAGCGGCTGGGCCTGGACGGTCCCATGCACGACCAGGAGGCCTATTCGAGCGGCGAAGGCGCCATACTGCTGCTTTCCGACAAAGCGAGACAGCGCGCCGTGGCAGCGGCCCGGGTAAACGAACCAGTGGGCAGCACCGGCGGAGGTGGATCATGAAATTAATCATCGCGATTGTGCGCAAAGAGCGACTGAATGCAGTTCTCGAAGCCCTGTTCAACGCCGAAGTGCGCGGACTGACCATTAGCGCTGCAGAAGGCCATGGGGGAGAGCTCAAGCGGGTGAGGACTTACCGGGGAATGAGCGTCGAAATGGAGCTTCAAGAAAAGGTACGCTTGGAGATCGGCGTATCTGAAAGCTTTGTCGAAAAAACCGTCTCGGCGTTGATGACCGCGGCGCGGACCGGCGAGGTCGGGGACGGCAAGATCTTTGTCCTGCCCGTGCACAAGATCTATCGCATCCGAACAGCAGAAGAAGACGAAACCGCTGTGACACCTGTCGATGGCGTAGCAGCTGAAGCCCGCTAGAATAAGCCGCGGCCACAAGGGCTACGGTCCACAGCAGGAGGACCTATTGGGATTCTTGAGATTTTTTCTTTTGATCGGGCTGACAGTGATTTGTCCAGCGCGGGTTATCGGTCAAGAAGACCGGGTTCTTTCAGAACGGGAAGCAGCCTTGGAAGACAGCAAAATCGGTCTGAATATGTCACTCGATTTTCAAACGGCGTACGTGTTTCGCGGGTACAACGTCTTTCAGCAAGACAGCCAGCTGGATCAGCAGATGCTCTTCGCTCCGGGCATTTCCTGGAATATTCTCGGGTCAGGTATCGAGCTCGGATACTGGGGGGCGTACCAGGTTACGGGTGACAACATCGGAGAAAATGTGGCAAGCGCCCTGGGAACGGAACAAGATCTTTACCTAAATTACCCTTGGGAACTGACCCAGGAGATGGCCCTCTCCTTTGGCACTGTGCTCTACCTGTACCCTGGAGCAGACGCGTCGATCACCGGAGCAGACGTGCCAATCTTCATCGAGCCGGGTATCGGCTTCAATGCATCGTTAATTGTAGACCTGGGCCTCAACGCATCCTACTTTTTCGGTATACAAGATGAAGCAGGCATTCGGGGTATCAGTTATCTGTACATCAACCCGACAGTGGCCAAGCAGTTTACCCTAACACCTCAAATAGAACTCGGGCTGGGTTTGGGATATGGATTCAAGCTCTTTAAAGAAGGCAATGACGGGGCGGGCAATATCCACGACATTTCGGTTTCGGTGGCCTTGCCCATCTGCCTTCGAGAGCGCGTGTGTTTCAGCCCGGGGTTCAATGTGGCCTGGACAGATCTCGCCGACACGGTCGATGCTGAGACCGGCGAGGCGACTGAATTCAAGGCAGCAGACGGCTTTGCCCTCTGGGGTGGCATCACTATTAGTAGCGGGGTTTAGTCGTTGAGAGGACGTCTGTCCTGCTACGCCAAGGCTTCGCTGGGTAGTTACGAGAACTAATTCATGGTGTAGTTGAATTTTGCGGCAATGCGGCTCAAGCCTGGTAACAGCGAAGTGGTGTTGAGTGCCATATTAAACCTGGGTCGGATGGGGAGTGCATGTGTAGCTCGCTCGTAAAGGGAAGCACAGGGATGATTTGTGAGAGATGATGGATACCAAATACCTTCGACCTGTGGATACTCCCGATAGATCCTCCGCGACCATCTCCGCGACTGAGATCGCAATCCCGAGTTGATGGCCATATTGCCACCCTCCTGTACCGGCCATTCAGATCCCGTGTCGAGTAACGGAACCGGAGCGGTCAGCTCGAAGCACGCAAGCCACGGTTCCGCCCGAAAACGATCGATATGACGCGTGTCCTGAAAGAACTCGACAACAGCTGTACCAATCGCATCAGGTCCACTTGTCGCATAAATAATACCCCTACTCTGCGGGCGCTTTGGCAGAGTATGATGATCGAAGCGGCTTGTTGTGGGCCCAAAGAATCGGAAGCCATTCCAACGAGATGGATGACGACCCCCCTTATAGTAAATACGCCACAGTTTTGTTCCAGTACTGCACCTGTTAAGGATCGGAGGACCGCTGAACTTCTTTGGTGGGTTCGGAAGTCTCTCCATTGGCGGTACTAGAGATCTGTGGCAAGATCAGCCACGGCCTTCCATGCCTTGCCTTGGGAAAGCCACTCAAGAGGAGAGAGGTTGCGATCGCCTTGCTCGAGGTCGAGGTTGGGTCGCTTGAACCATCTGACAACTGCCACCGGATCTAGCTCTCGATCCAAATTGGCAATCACTCTTTCGATATTCGGGACCAGCCCTGTTTTGCTGAACTGAAAATGTGGTAGTCGCCATTGATTGCCCTGGCGAATCCCATAGAGGCCAGCTTTGCTCAGCAATCGCTGCCTTATCCGGCCATTGGTAACGCCGAGATGTTCAGCCGCTTGTGAAACTGTCAGACTCGAGGTGAGAATATCCTCGTACTGTGCGGCCCGTTGGGCAATTGGCGCGAAATCGATCTCAGCATCGTTTGAGAATCCCCCATCATTAAGCACATGCCGCTCGTATTCGGTTAAGTCGTCCGAACCGTCGACAATTCCCTCAACCGCCATCGCCAGTGCTTTTCGAAGCTCCCGGCGTATATTCGCCTCTCGTGCAGCTGCCGAGACGCGGTGCTTCAATGTATCAATGTCATCCACTGCAATGAACCCGTCTACACTCGGTCCAAGGTTTTCAATCTCCCTGGTGTTGTGCACCATGAAGATGACCGGGATGTCTCGCGTATCTCGATCTCCTCGTAAGCGCTGGCAAATTTCGAACCCGTTCAGGCGGGGTAACACAGTGTCCATCAATATGATCTGCGGTTCGAGCTGTCTCGCTTTTGCCAATGCGCTTTTCTCGGATGAAACAAACACGAGGTCCGTTGACGGTAGGGCCTCTTTGATTCGCTCTTTAACGGCCTCGTTCGGTTCGATGACGAGGATTGTCTCCATTGCTATCGGCTCCTTTCATCGATAGCATACGTTAATATCATATAAATTATGGTCCGCCTTGTCAAGGTTCCAGACTAGTACCTCGTCAAGTGATGAGTGATGGGTCATAAACTCCCCCTTTGAAAAAGGGGGGAGGGGGGATTTTGTCAATATTCCCGCAGTGTTTGAAAATCCCCCTACCCCCCTTTTTCAAAGGGGGAAATCGGAATCTCCACCCGTCAGAGTAGGCTTGAATGAGCACTAGGGCCTGTCTTCAGCATCAATGTGGTTTCGGTTCAATAGGTGGCGAGATAGCGATTGATTTCCCAGGCGTGCACTTCCGCCATGTATTCGCGCCATTCCGTGCGCTTGGCCTGGACAAAATGCTTGAAGATGTGATCTCCGAGCACGTCTCGCACAAAGCGGTCCTTGATCATGGCATCGATGGCCTCGCCTAAATTGCCCGGTAAAGGGTCTATCTTGAGGCGGCGCTGCTCCCGATGGCTTATTGAAAAGATATTGCGATTCACTGGGGGGCCTGGATCAGCCTCGTGCTGTATGCCTTCCAGTCCTGCAGCAAAGATCACGGCGATGGCCAGGTAGGGATTGCAGGTGGGATCGGGCAGGCGGAGCTCGACCCCGGTGCGGTCCCCCCTCGGGGCCGGGACCCTAACCAGCGGGCTTCGATTTCGCTCGGACCATGCCACATGGGTCGGTGCCTCGTAATCCGGTACCAGTCGCTTGTAACTGTTGACCAGTGGATTTGTCACGGCGCAGTATGCCTTGGCGTGTTGGAGCAAGCCCGCGATATATCCCTTGGCCATGCAAGACAATCCATCTTCGCTTTGGGGGTCAAAAAAAAGATTCTCATTATCTTTGAATAGGGACTGATGCAAGTGCATGCCGCAGCCGTTGAGGCCAAAAACAGGCTTGGGCATGAAGGTGGCGTGGAGGCCGGCATCACAGGCGATCTTTCGAACGACAAAGCGGAATGTCGCGATATCGTCCGCCGTTCCCAGGGCGTGCTGATTTTTGAAGTCTATCTCGTGCTGGGCCGGGGCAACTTCGTGGTGACCGGCCTGAATGCCAAAGCCCATTGCCTCAAGTGCATTGACAATCGCCCGCCTCGCTTCTTCTCCCTGGTTGGTGGGGGTCAGATCAAAGTATCCCCCCTGGTCGTTCGATTGGATTGTGGGCTCTCCCGCTGCCGTGCGATTGAAGAGGAAGAACTCGGGCTCGGGCTCGATCTGCAAGCCATACCCCAGATCGGCCGCCTGCTTGCAGACCCGCTTGAGGGTGAGCCTGGGACACCCTTCAAACGGAGATCCATCTGGATTGTGAATATCGCAGATCAACCGGGCCACCCGACCGCCCCCTTCTTGCCAGGGGTAGACCGCATATGTAGCGCTGTCCGGCTTGAGGAGCATGTCAGACTCCTCAATACGCGCAAAGCCCTCTACTGCGGATCCGTCAAAGAGGATCTGTCCATCCAGGGCTTTTTCAAATTCTGACTCGGGTACCTCGACATTCTTATTGGCCCCCATGATGTCGGTAAACTGGAGTCTGATGAACCGAACCTGGTCCGCTTTGAGTTGGTCTAGCAGGGCTTTTTTATCCGATTTGATCATACCGTCCCTCTGAGGATTTCGTTACCACCCAAAAACAACACCCACATTGGCCATCACCTCGTGCGCGAGATGCCCCTCGAACACAAGATTGTAGTTCACTTCAAGGGCCAGGGCCCAGGCATTGGAGATCCAAAAATAGCTGCCAATTGCGGTGGCTAGGCCGACATGCAGTGCGTTCTCCTCCAGGAATACCGGCACCAGCGTCGGTCCGAGGCCGACAAACGGATGAATCGTCTGTGTCAGGTGGAACGGGAGTTTTAACAACAAATCCACGGGTAAGATCACCCCGTGCCCATTGCCGAGCACCCGCGCGCACAGCTCCAGCTCCACCGGTCCCAAGGCGACTTCGAAAAACAACCCGCCACCCCCAAATAAATGGGTCTCTCCATCGACAAATGACGCCAGGAAGGTGCCCTTGGCCCCGGCAAAGAAGCGATGGGCGTGATCATCGTGGGTGTGGTCTTCCTCGGCAGCAGATACTGATACGACAAAAGACAATCCCAAAACAAAAGCCGCAAGTGCAACCCGGATTTTGGTTTTTTCCATCATATCGGTTCCCTCCTAGGACACTGCCCAAGCTGCAATGTCGGGTACAGGATCTCCCCCTTCGTCAAAGGGGGGGATTTCGTCATGTCCCCTGGCATTGCGTAGTGACAAAATCCCCCTAACCCCCTTTTTCAAGGGGGAATTTGCTAACTACACTCGCCAAAATTCGTCTGACAGATCGCTTGTACCTCCCGGATCCCGTATCAATATTTTTCTTTCCTTGGCCAACGTGATTTAACTTTGATTGGGGTACCAGGAGACGTCCTGAGATGCAATAGCTGCTGGCTATCGGATGGTAAACGGCTCCTCAGCCAGGGTCTCGCCGTTTACACAGACAACAGCTCTGTAGTGCCCTGCGTCGAGTTCGATCGGCGGCTCCCAACTAGCGCCCATTGAACCTGAGCCCCCGGCTGAGACCATGGATCGGGTCTTATATCGCACCACCTGTTCAGTCCCTGCCAGCTGCACCCACTGAACCTCCAATACGGAGTTGGGCGCGAGATCTGTAAAGCGAATCCCGCACTGGATGACCGGCGTATCGCGGGAAAAGATCGTTGTTGCGCGTTTTGGCAAGTTGTCCGGACCCAATGCCACGCCAAGGGCGACTTCCCCAATGGCCGGACCTTGGGATGGGGTGCCAATCGTAAAGGGCTTGGTGGCTCCTGCCACATCAAAGACCGATACTTGGACCGCGTACTCCCCGTCTGGCAGCCCGCCTTCAGATGCGATAAATGCGGTGTAGCGGTCATCCCCGGATAACTGGACGTCTTCTGTATGAAACGTACTGCCGTTGCGGGTCCAATGGACCTCTGCGACAGCACCAACCTCGGGATTCTTCACATCAAATCCGATATATATCTTTTTTATTCCCGCCCTAAACCGATGGGTCGCCTTTTGGGGTCGCCCCTTGCGATTCACCCGCTTGGATAGGGCTAGATTGCGGACGATCGTCCCCCTCTGTTCAGCGTTGGTGTCATAAATCTCAAAGGGTTTTGCGCCGATTTCCGTATCGTTCACGTAAACGCGAGCGGTATATGTGCCTCGGATGAACTTTTTCTGCGTTGGCTCAAAGGACGCGATGAACTGAAACGTGTCTGATCCGCGCACATCCGAGATCAGCACCGGATCGGGCAAGGCGTCTAGAAACCAGCGCACCTCGATAGCTGCGTCTGTGGGTACCTTTCTAAGTTTGCCGACAAAATAAATAATCCTCTCCTTTACAGAGAATGTCGTCGTTACCGGCGCTGCAGAGCGATAGCGCTTGGCATCGACGGCCGTGGTGAGCTCGGCTCTTGCCAGAACAGCTCTTGGCACAAAGTCACCGGCATCGTAGCCAACCTCGATCTCATCTTGTTCAGGCACGTCCACAGTCGGCTTACCCGATGGGCTTGCTCCCCCACATGCGATAAAAAAAATCGATGATATAAAAACAAAATAGCGCATACTGGCCCTCCAATAGATTTTATCGGCAATACTTTATCAGAAAAAAGTGGAGAATGTTGCCAAATCCCAGCTATTTTTTGGTCTTGTACATCTCGTTTGATATCGCATTTTTACCTCATTGGCGGTAGAGTAGAACGCCAATGCAGCGAATCTCCATACATTCTCTTTCTTTTTTTTTATCTTAAGCGCGGTCGCCGCTGTCCATTCCCCAGCTTTCTCCGCGGACGGGGACCCATCTGACAGGACCGGGATCACCAAAACAGTCGTCATGGTGGTTCCGGCTGATAATCAGGAGGCCTACGATCCGTTTCTTCAAGCGGTCCAAGCCCAACTGAGCGATCTACCGGTTGATTTTCAGGTTCTGTTGCAGGCCGACTTTGGCCCGGATCTGCCCACCCAGGAGGAGGCCGCTGATCGCATCGCTTCGGAAACCGGTGCAGCAGCGGTGGTTTGGTGTGATTTTACCCAGCAGGACAGGACCCTCCTCTACCTTGCGGTTCCCGAAATTGAACGGGTGATCGAGCGTCGCCTCGAAGGGTCTGGATCGGGTGGGATATCTGAGTCACTGGGCATTATTGTTCGGACATCGATCGAAACCATATTGCGGGGGCAGGCAAAAGATCTGTACGCAGATAAGCAGGAACCGACTGCAAAAGAAGACGTACAGACCAAACCACCCCCCTCTGAAAAAGAAGACGTCGCTACTGCGACCGATCGCGTCCATACCAGCCGGTTCTCCTTGAAAATGGCCCTTGCCCTTGAGATGTTCTCTAAGCAAACTCCGATAATACCTGGCGGGACGATAATACTGGATGCCCATCTTGCAGGTAGATGGCATGCCGTGGCCGGCTACACCCTGTTCCCGTCGACCACAGGGACCGCTGCTCAAGTCGAATTGACACTGGTGCGCTATGCATTCGGGTTGGGTCTGGCCTATGTACATGGCATCGGGCGGTTTGACCTCGGAGCAATGGCAAGTGTCGGCTTTGAGTCTGCAGTAGAGATCATTAATGCAAGTAAAGCAAACATGCTAATCGATAAAAAAAGCCATGAATTTGGCATATCCCTTATTCCTTGCGTATCAATTGGATATCGCATCACATCCCAGTTGAAGATTTTTGCGGATATGGGTGTGGATGTTCGGCTCAACAAAGTGAATTACATCTTGAGCGATTTTGACCAAAATAGCAGTGTCGTTCTGGCAACCTGGCGGGCCCGCCCGGTTGTTCGTCTTGGCATTGCTATCGGCTCATTTTAGCCGGAGGGAAGGCAAGGAAATACAGTAATTCTGTAATCTCGATCGTCATTTTGGATATTGCGACCCCAATCGATAAATAAAAAAGACATTTTCCCATAAAAATAACCGTCCAGTTCTTCTCTATATGTGTACAATTATAGTAATGGCGTTGGACAACGTAAAGAAACACAAACTATACCTGCATCCGCGCTACGAGTCTGAACTCGTGTTGGCACAAACCGCGGCCAGCGGAGACAAAAACGCACAGCGCGATTTGATAAACGCCGTGGTCGACCAGGTGCGGCGTACCGCTTCCTATCTGGCAAACCCTGAACGGGATGCTGATGACTTAGCCCAGGTGGCACTGATACAAATCCTCAATTCGGTCAAGGCGTTTCGGGGGGAATGCTCGCTCAGATACTGGGCAGATCGGATTACCGTTCGAACGGCAATGAAACAGGCGCGTAAGCGCCAAAGAAGGGACAAATTGTGGGGGACATCAAATTTCAACCATTTGCCACCGGCGCGAGGTTTGGAAGAGTGCCTGGCCCAGGATCAGATCCGGCTTCGCATTGCTGGGCACCTTAAAAAGCTCTCAACAGACCGGCGCACGGCAATTGTATTGCATCACATTCAGGGCTACGGGATTTCAGAAATCGCTGAAATGACAGGTACACCGGTGAACACCGTGCGGGATCGGCTTCGCGTGGGTCGCAAGCAACTTAAAAAACGAATATTGGCTGATCGTTCCTTAAAAGAATGGCTTGGGGTGGGGAAAATATGAAACACCTAGTTAAAGAATGTCACAGAATTATTGAGATCGACTTACAAAGATCCCAGGGCAGCGAGATTTCGCAGGATGATAGTGACTTTTATAAGCGCCATCTCGCCACATGTGAGGATTGCGAACAAGAGCGCGCTCTGCTCGACATTGCCTCTCAGGATGACAACACGGGCGCGGCCCAGCCGCTGGACGACTTAAGTCGCCGCCGATTTGTGGATTGTGTCCTCTCAAGGGCAACGGAACCTGCGGGTTTCGATGATCAAACAAGGGACATTATAGGATTCAAAAATCTCGGGTTTGGTTTGCGCAAGCGCACGTGGGCGGGCGTTGCAGCAGCGTCAGTGGCAGCAGTGCTGTTTCTTTGGTGGCTCGGTGCCCCGGCCTCGCCGCCAGCGCCCATAGACCTGGGGCCGAAACCCGAGGGGCAACCAGCTATCCTGGGCACATTCATGCTCTTATCCGGCGATGTGTATCTGGGCAAACAGCGCGCAGTGCTCGGGGATAGCTTCTCCCTTGGCGACAGTATGGCCACGGAAAGCGGCCGCGCCGTTTTCAACCTACCAAGGGGCGTGGTCGTCTCCTTAAACGCGCATACCAAAGTAGCGCTCCGACAAAAGGGGGCCAATGCTTTGGAGGTTTTGCTCGAACAGGGTCAGATTCAGGTGTCTCTCGACCCGACTATCGAGCGACCCGGGTTTGGGATCGCTACGCGGGAAGGCGTTATCAACGTCAAGGGAACCATCTTTTCGGTAACCGCCGAGGATCAGGTCGAGGTACGGGTGCTGAGGGGTGAGGTGGAGATTGCAGATAAGATCGGCCGGCAGCGTCGCGTCCGCAGCGGCAGCGCAACCCGGCTCGGCAATACGCGCACCTGGACCCTATCAAAAATGGATAAAGAGACCCTTTGGAAGGAGGTTCGATCCGTAGATCTTCTCGATGCCGATGACACCGCGGTCATCAATATCCAGAGCACGCCAAAGGGCGCGTCCGTTGAAATCGACAGTGTCGCCATCGGACAAACACCGGTGAGCGCGGTTGTCAGATCTGGATATCGGGAGCTGACAATTGCCGTCAATGCGTACCAAACAGCCCGGGAATTGATCGATATTGAGTCAGGATCCGTGATCTCCAGGGATTTTGATTTTATGAATCTCCAGCCAAGGGAACAGGCCGAGTCCCAATCCACTGCATCCAAAAGTACATCGACTAAAGCCAGCACATTGCCCAAGGACTTGCTGCGATCTGCCCGGGCAGCCCGGGTACAAAGGGATTGGCAAAAGGCCGCGCGTATCTACGATAGACTGATACGGCAATTCCCCGACTCTGACGAGGCGCGGGCAAGTTTGATTTCCGCTGGGGAAATCCACCTTAAGAAACTCAAACATCCCAAAAAAGCACTTGGCCATTTCAATCGGTATTTGGCAACATCCAAATCCGGCCCCCTGGCCCAGGAGGCTCTGTTTGCTAAGGCGACCGCCTATCGGGCAATGGGAGACCGGGTATCAGAGCGCACGGCATTGAGATCATTCCTAAAGCGGTTTCCCAGGGCCATTCAGACAGCCGAAGCCGAAGCTCGCCTCGATCACCTCGCGTCAGCACTCGATTAGACGCGGGGACGCGTTGTGGAAAGAAACTGGTGCGGGGCAATGGAGGTGCCAGTCCAAATGGATACGAACAAGCATTGCTCAATGGCTTGGCTCCCAATGATGCTGGTAGTGGTCTCTGGGTGTGCGCTCAACAGCACGGGGTGTACATCTGAAAAGGTCATTGCCTCGGCCTTCACAGACACAACCTCGACCGATGATGTAGAGCCAACCAACTGCCAACCATCGGCCCCTGGAGAGAGTTTTGAGATTCAGACCAATGCCGACCTCGCCCTCATATCGGATTACGATACAATTGACGGCGACCTGACCCTTACCTCTGCAGCACTCACTGAACTCACCGAGCTCGACTGTCTGAAAAAAATAAACGGAAACCTCACCATTACAGAAACAGGACTCGAACATTTAGGTGGCTTGCGCGGCTTAACGACCGTTCTGGGAAATGTGGAGATCATACAGAATCCGGGCCTTAAAAGCCTCGATGGCCTCGATGCGCTCACCAGCATCGGCGGGATTCTCTTTATTTACCTAAACCCCGCCCTTGAGGACCTCGAAGGGCTATCCGAATTGGCAGAAATAACGGGTGAGCTCTATCTGTACGACAACAACGGCCTTGAGGATTTAAGCGGCCTCGCATCCCTCGACCATGTGGGTGGCATCAGTATCTGCGGCAACGAAAACATGGAAACACTGGAAGGACTCGATAGCCTCTCAGTGGTGGATGGGCGCCTCAGAATCGGCTGTGCAGATAATATTGCCACTGATCCCAGTAATGGGATCACCGACATGCGCGGGCTCGAGAACATTACCCACGTCAAGGGCTATATGGTCATTTTTATTAATGATTACATGGAGACGGTTTCAGGGCTCGAGGGGTTAGAAAAGATCGATGACATATTGTACATCGGTGTAAATAATCAACTGAAAAACCTCGACGGCCTGAGCAATCTGATTTCAGTGGGCGGGGATTTGCAATTAAAGCAAAACGCCATTCTCACTTCCCTCTCTGGTCTTTGCGCCCTCGAAGCGTTGATGGGCGATATCTGGTTTATCTTAAACGATTCCCTTGACGAATGCGAAGCGTTCGCCCTTGTGGCGCATCTCATTTTGACCAGTAACTGGAATAATTACTACCACGCCGCTCCAGAGGATTACATGCTGCCAGAAAACCTCAGCGACTGCGAGCTGTGGACCTGCGAGGAATGAGACCTTAGACATAGCAAACGCTAATCAGATACCGAACAAGCGCCTGCCAAATTTTTATATTAGAATGATGGTGTTAACATCCTAACTCTAAACCGAGGATGGCAAACTTTAAACCGAGGATGGGCAACCCTTAAATCGAGGAGAGGCACGATGGGTATCACCGATTTTCTAAAGCGCGGCGTACAGGAGATCATGGTCGCGCGGCCAGACGAGGCAAAAGACCTGGCGATCTACAAACATCCGGACCAAACCGTGCCCACCTTTGCAGAACTCACCGTGGATGCGGACGAAGTCGCGATCTTTTTCAAGGATGGCCGCGCTGTTGGCAAGCTCCCCCCGGGGCGCCATTCTCTGCGCACCGAGAATGTGCCGTTTCTGTCTAACCTGGTGGACGCCTTTACCGGCGGTAATGTCTTCATCGCCGAGGTTTTCTTTGTCTCGACCCGGCAGTTCCCAGGCCAGAAATTCGGCGGTCGCATCGGATCGGTCGAAGATCCTAAATCCGGCGTCCCCGTAGAAATAAAGGTCCACGGCGACTTTTCCCTACAAATTACAGAGCCCCAAACCCTGATTCTGGGACTCGTGGGCATGCGCCAAGCTGAAAACGATGCGTTTTTTCACTGGTTCAAACAGCAGGTGCTCAAAGTCATGCGCGACCAGACAGCCGAGCTCATCGTTAAAAAGCGGTGGCCCGTGCTCGATGTGGTCTCTGGCGCTTACACCGAGGAAATAGAGCAGACCGTGCTCGACGGCGTAAAAAAACACGTGGACCACTACGGCGTACAAATCGTTCAACTCGGAAACGTCACCCTCTCAATCGATAAAGAGGACGAGAAGAATCTGAAAAAACTCTACACCGATGCCGCGTACGTGAGAATGGCCGGGGGGATGCAGGAATTCCAGCAGTTTGCGTCGGGCAAGGCGATGATGGGAGCTGGCGAAGGCATGTCCCAGGGCGGCGGTGGTGACGGCGAAGGGGGGGGCCAGGCAATGCTCGGCGGCGCTGCTCTGGGCGTCGGGTTCGGTATGGCCGGGATGATGCAACAGGGGCACAACACAGCGCCTGATAAGCACCAACAACAGCACTCCCACTCACAGCCCGGCCAGGTGAAGGGATCAGAGGCCAGCAGCTCCCCTGAGACGATTACTTGCTCGGCATGTGGGGCATCGGTTGGAAAGGGAAAATTCTGCGCCGCGTGCGGTACCCCATTAACCTCTGGAACGCCTGAAAAATATTGCAGTAATTGCGGTTCACGACTCGATAAAGGGACCAAATTTTGCAAGGATTGCGGCACAAAAGTCGAGAGCTGAGCAGACCTTGAAACCAATATCCCACCACCCAACGAGCGCTAAAGATCAGCAGGTCAGGGTCGCGCGCATGGAGCGACAACTCCACTGTCTGCGCCAAATAGGCCTGGTCTTAGAATCCACCATGGGCTTGGATGACGTGCTGTCCCAAACCATCGCCCAAATCACCCCGCTGATGGAGGCCGAACGCTCGACACTGTATGTCGCCGACAGCAGAGGCGTTTTTGTATCCCGCGTCATCGAAGGGGACGAGGTATCGGAAATCCAATTGGAGCTCGGTCAGGGCATTGCCGGCTGGGTGGCGCGAACCGGAAAGCCGCTCAACATTCCCGATGCATACCAAGACCACAGGTTCGACCCCAGTTGGGACAAAAAATCCGGGTTTGTAACGCGCTGCGTGATTTGTCACCCGATTCAGAGCCATCCCGAAAAGAACATCATCGGCGTGGTGGAGGTGCTCAACAAGAGAGATGGCGCCTCGTTTGACGATGCAGACATGGAGCTCCTAGGGCTGCTGGCAGGTCGCCTGGCACTGATCATCGAGAACTCCCGACTGATGGTCGATCTCGTGGAAAAGAACAAAGCGCTCGTCGATGCAAAGAGCGCCTTACTGCGCCGCAATCAGGAGCTCGATCTCCTACTCGACCTGGAACGGCGGATCTCTCAAAGTGAAGATATGGGGGCCCTGTCTGTTTCCATATTGAAGCGGGTTATCGACATCAGCCACGCCCAGGTGGGCCTCCTGTACCTGACCGATGACACGGGCGCTGAAATGCGGGTGGCCACGGCAGGGGTTCCAGGACATCGGGTGTTTCGCGTGGGGCTGGGCCTTGGCTTTACAGGATGGGTCGCAGCAAAGGGCCAGGAAATCAACCTGGACGCTCCTACAACCGATCCCCGATATAGTGAGCGGATGAGCGAGCGGATCGGTGTGACGCCCAAAACTGTGGCCGCAGTGCCCCTACTGGCGCGGCACAATGCCCGGTCCCACGGCGCGATGCTGGTGGCAAATCGCAACACCGGTACGGCATTCGACGAGACCGATATGTCGTTGCTCAGACTTGTTGCGGCGCGGTTTTCACAGGCAATAGAAGAGTTTTCCAACCGTGAAGAGCGGGAGCGGGAGCGCAGATTGGCAACCATCGGTCGGCTCCTCACTGGCGTGCTTCACGATCTGAAAACACCCATGTCCGTGATCTCTGGGTATGCAGACCTGCTCGCCGCTGATGCGCGCAGCAAAGAAGGGGAAACATACCTTGCCCACATCGAAAAGGCCCTGGATCGCATCACGACGATGACGCGGGAGATCATCGCGTTCTCTCGCGGTGAGCGGCGCATCTTAAAGAGCAGTGTCCTCATCGAAGACGTGATGACTGATTTTTTTCAATGTATTCGGCCGATTCTAGATGCCAACAATATTGGGCTGATCCCCCATATCCGGCTGTCTGGCGCTGTTCGGGTCGACAAGGACAAGCTCATCCGCGCATTTCAAAATATCGTTCAAAACGCGGTCGATGCCATGCAACAAGGCGGCAGCTTGACGATTGAAGCAGATCAGTTGGGCAATGAGCTCGTTTTCGGGTTCACCGACACGGGCACGGGCATCCCTGATGAAGTGCAAGGCACGCTCTTTATGTCCTTTGTTACGCTGGGAAAAGAGCATGGCAGTGGCCTCGGGCTCGCGGTTGCCCGAGAAATCGTCGAGGGACACGGCGGCAGCATCACCTTTGCCACAGCCGAGGGCAAAGGTGCCACCTTTCTGGTCAGCATACCCGCCTCTGGAAAGTAACAGGGTTCCCCGCCTTCGCGGGGACGACCGAATCTTCAGAACACATGACTCGGCGAATACATTTAACTGGGAATAGGTTGCAGCATCTTTGCGGTTGAGGGCATTTGCGCTGGGACCTATACTCTGAGTTCGAATTGGCAACCCAGTTACCGAGCGGAGGAATAATACGATGAATACCAAGTATGTTGCATTGTTGGTTGTCTCCATATGCCTGGTGGTTCGGCCGATCCTGGCCCAAGATGATGCGTTGATTGATGAGGACCCAGACCTGGAAGCATCTGGCGAAACAGATGAGGACGAGGCGTTCCTCGCCGGCATTGAAACAGCAGAAATTGAAGCGCCGGCAGTGGAAAAAGACACCGGCCGCGCCGAAGAACCGGGAAAAGCCTATTTCTCGGTGGGCGCCCGGCTCCGCTGGATCATGATCCCCGAGTGGCTCATCAAGTGGTTCGGCGTGGATACAACCCGCCCTTCTGATGACCCTGGTTCCGCGCTGCCGCTCATCAGCAACATCGGCGTGGGACCGGAATTTACCTACCGCAGGGATGGGTTCGATATTACGGCAGCTGTATGGTTCGTCGGGCTCGGTTGGGATGATCCCATCTCCTTTAAGGAGAGCGACAAGGGGGAAAGCAGCTGGGAATACGTGACCAACGACATGAAGGCCATGCTGATTACAGCGGACTTCATGTGGAGCACGGCCCTTACCGACTGGGTGGCCATTATGTACGGCGCCGGCCTCGGTCTTGGCATTCCATGGGGAGATATCATTCGGACAGAGGCGACAGCGGAAAGTGACGGCACTGAACCGTGCGATGGTCCAGACCCAGACGAGGACCCTTGGTGCGGAGAGGGGGAGGAATACAATGAAACATATGACAAGCTAAAAGTCGTGCCCTGGGTCAATTTCCTCGTGGGCGCCCGGTTTAAGCCCCATCGGCACGTGGCCGTCGTCGTGGACGGCGGATTTGGCATGGGATTTCAGGTGGGCCTGCGCGCTGGATACATCTTTTAGTTCGGTGTGTGATGTTTTTCAAAAAAGAAATAAAATTATTTCAAAAAAGAAATTATTTTTATCGATTTAAAATAATAATTCCTTAAATATGAAATTGAAATTTCAAAAATGATAGATCCCTTAAGAAATGTAAAATTTCAAAAAAGCGACCCACCATCCTACAAAAACGATAATTAGCTCTCCCTATGGGAGCTGCGATCCGCTTGACCGTCATTAGTACGGATCAATGTCCCTATTTTTCGGCGCACCCACGGGTCTAAAAATTCCGGAATCCGAAATTGGCATAGCGCATGCAAGCAGGACGAGCTCGACGGCGAACTCGCCCCGGATGCCCCCCCACATCCACCGGGTTCGCCGTTTTTTTGATCACCACGACAAAAAAAACGGCTGACGCCTGGGTGTAAAGGCTTGCACAAGAACATGCGTCCATTGACATGTGAGGCAAATTGCCGTACGTTAAAAAGGAGGTGATTGGATGCCATCGTCAGATGCACAACATTCCTCGAATCCGCCGAAAAAGGCCCGACTTGAGTTACGGGTGTCTGTCGAAGACAAATCTCTCATTCAGCGTGCGGCCTTTGTGGCGGGTCTCTCTCAAACCGATTTCATTCTAAGCTGTGTGAAGGCTCACGCCACAAAGACATTACACGCGCACGAGGTGATGCGGTTGTCCGAGCAAGATCGCAACATTTTTATTGATACCTTCATCAGCCCGCCCGAGCCGAATGCCCGTCTACGAAAAGCTGCAAAACGCTACCTGAAAAGAACAAGCGCCTAGATACGCCCTAAATTATGTCTTCCAAGTCGTTTTACTTCATTGAACCGCTTGCATCCCACCATGACCGAACCCTATTTTCCTCAGGCAATGCATTATTGGATACCTACCTACACCAACAGGTCGGCCAGGACCAGCGACGATTTGCCACAGTTGCGTATGTCCTTTTAGCTAACGATTCTCAGAGAATTTGGGGATATTACACGCTTTCGGCGTTGAGTATCGACCTGGGTGACCTTCCGGACGGCTTGGCCAAAAGATTGCCGCGCTACCCGTCAGTACCTGTCACCATGCTCGGTCGATTGGCAGTGGACATCTCGGTACAGAAGTCGGGCTTTGGTGAGTTTTTATTGTTGGACGCACTCAATAAGTGTCTGACCGGTGCTGATCGCATCGGGTCCACAGGTGTGATTGTGGATGCAATTGATGACAATGCGAGGCAATTCTATTTGCATTTTGGATTTACCTCCTTAAAGGATCGCCCAGATAGGCTTTACCTTCCCACCAAGACCATCGCGGCTCTTTTTTCGCAAAAATGAACTGTCCCTGGACGGGTTGTAAAAACCGCCCTTCACCCCAAGCGATAATGGGCATAAACTCATCTTAATGAATATCGGATCACATCTCCCTGCGTATCTCTTCTGCGAGCAGTTTGTATCGGGCAAGCGGGTATTGGACTGCCACCCCGTCGATGATCAGGGCATCCAGATCTTTGGGCGTTCGGCCCGCTCGGTCGTTGCAATCCTTGGGGAACGGAACGGCCCTGTCACACCCGATATTAAAAGCTGCCAATGCATCCGTGCCTTTGACGACTGCCTGCCATTTGCAGAGGATTCCATTGACCTCATCTTTTACAACGCGCGCGGCAGTGCCGCTCGCTTGGCTGCCTTGAGTGATTTTTTGAAGTCAGTGCGATCCATTGCTGGCCCCAAGGGCCTTGTTTGCCTTCTCGTGCCAAATCGAGATGCGCGGGATCTCGACGGTCATCTGCACGCAGATCTACCCGACTATTTCGATGTTGAACGCACCTTAAGGCGCCACTTCCCCCATGTGACCCTATTGGCGGTAAAACCCCTGCACGGTGCTCAGTTGAACCCTATTGGCCGGGAACCCGTTGTTGCGGCTCCCATTCTGGACGATCGCCTGCTGCCCCAAAGTGGGGAGATGCCGAGCCATTTCCTGGGTATCTGCTGCTTGAGCTATCGTCGTGTGGACGAGTCGATCATCGCCCAAGTGCCCTATGATCTGATGGCGGAAACGATTCGCGAGAAACTCATCGAACTGCGCGCCAGTATCGCCATTACAAGGAGCGAGAGCGACATGCGCGGTCGAGAGATAACAAAGCTCGAAAAATCTCAAGGCGCGCTCGAAGCCGCGTTGGAAAAAACCGAGATCCTCAAACACGAAAAAGCATCGATCTCAGCGGCTTTAAGAGATGCGGAGCAGCAGCTAGGGCTCAGGGACAAGTTACAAGCAGAATCTGAGCGGATAAATCAGGAACAGGCCGCCCGCATCCTGGATTTGGACAAGAACCTGTTTGACGCCCGGCAGTGCATTCGCAAACATGAGCAGACGGTCGCTGAACAGGAACAAAAGGTGGCCATTGCCCTAAGGGAACGGGAAGACGCGGAAAAGGACCGGGACCAAGCGGCTGCGGTCCTCAGAACAGCCCGTGCTGAGGTCAAGGAACGGCAGCGGATACTAGACGACGCAAAAGAGGACGTCGCCGGCCTAGAGGCTGAAATCGCAACCCTCAACCGGGAATTGGAAAAGCAACGGCACGAAGTCGTCACTGCGAGGGAGCGGGCAATCGAACTGGAACTAGAGAAAGAAGCGCTCAAAGATAGGCAGGCAGAGGCCAACAGCATCGAAGCAGAGCTCAGCCGGGTAAGGACAGTTGCGGCAGGAGATCGGGAGCGAATGGAGACGCGACTTAACGAGGAGCACGCCCGGTTGCTCGAAGAAATAGCAGCCCGATCAGCTGCTGAACAGCAGGCAACCCTGCTCACCCAGAAATTGGATGACATTCAAATCAATGTATCGCGCCTCGAGCAGCAAAGCGACACCCTCAGTGCCCGGCTCGATCGGGTGACAAAAGAGAGAGACCAGGCACAGACAGACCGCCAGGACGCTCAGCACAAAAGAGAGGAAAGCGACCTGCTGGCACGGGAGCAGGCCGACGCGCTAGCGCGCAGTAAGCAACAGCTCGAAAGGATGGCCCAACAAGCCGCCCAAGCAGAGCAAACCGCACTCGAGGAAAACAAGGCCCTCTTAGAACGGATGGATGTCCTGGCCCAGGCACTTGAGGTAGGGAACCAGGAGTTGGCTCGGGAAATTCTCCAATTGACTGCAAGACTCGAGCTGACCCAGGGTGCATCAGCTGAACTGCAGAGCCCGACCGATCTTAAGGATTACCTGCAGCAGGCCACGGAAAAAGTGGGAGGGCTGATTGAAGATCTCTCGCGGGTTAATTCACTTCTCGCTTACGAAAAGGAGCAAGCGAGCGCCGAACACCACCGCGCCGAAGCAGCAGAGTCGCGCGAGCGCCAGACCCTCGAGCGCGCATTGGAGATCGAAACAGCGTTCGACCAGACACGGGCTGAAGCGGCATCCCAGAGCGACGCACTTGAAACCCTAACAGCTGAATTAGAAGACACAAAAAGCCATGTCATTCTTCTTAAAAGCGCCCTTGCAGAGGCAGAGGCAAAACAACAATCAATGCGAGAGACCGAGCTGCAGCGCTTGATGGAAAAGGAAACCGAGTTGCTTCAGGTCAGCGGTGATCTCGAAAAGGAACTAAAAGCAACTGCTGCGCGATATGAAAATGCACAAGGGGAAATATGGGAGCTGCGCGAGGAAGTGACGCGCCTGCAGGCCCAAGCAGCCGCGGCCCAAGCAGCCGAGGAACATATGGGCGCTGCCAAGGAGTTCAATGATACCCTACAAGCCCAAGCTGCAATGATCGCAAAACTTAAAAAAGATAGGGATATGCTAAAAAAGAAAAACGATCAGCTCAGAATTGCCATTAGAAAGCAAAAAAAGCCCCATTGAGAACCCGGGGGCTGAGATATCCCCACAAAATCTTTTCGATTTCGCTAATTCCGTTGTAGGGCGTGGGTTTATCCCACGCCATCTTCCATGCATCACGCCCGATAGGTGGCCGGGGGATAAACCCCGGCCCTACACATTGTAGACAGAACAAAATCTAGCTATTAAGCAGACCGAAAATCTACCGTTACTTTAGACTGATAGGTCTAACCCTGAGGTTGTCCTTCGCGTGGGGGGAACAGCATGGTCGAAACGGTAAACAGTTCGGAAACAGGCAGTCGTGCCGCAGATCCCATCGCCCCGGAGCCATCGGCAGATCATCTGAATCTGATGGCCTTGGTCCAGCAGCTCGAGGACCAGCAGAAGATGATCGGTGCACTTCAGGTCAAACTGCACCATATGGAAGAAAAGGCGGCGAATCTGGATAATCGGGTCTTTCAAATGCGGGCCCTGTTGCAATCCGGCAAAGGGTTTTCCCAAATCCTCGAGCTCCACTCGTTGCTCGAGGCATTTATGGAAGTGTGCCGGGAGCGCTATTCAGCGATTAACTCATCGGTGCTGCTTTTGGACGACCTGGATCCGGAGAGCGTGTATTACCGCGTGCGCGCCTACTGCGGTCTCCCTGACACATTTACTGACAAACAGAGTGTCGAAGAAGAGATGTTTATGTTCAAAATCCCCCATAACCAGGGGCTCTTGTGGCAGCTCATCCACCAAGGGGACGTATTTGCGGTTCGAGACATGCGAAAGCTTCCCCGGTTTGAAAGTGCGTTCAATCGGTGGAACCTCAGCGTGCTGCAATCAGACGTGTGGGTGCCACTGCTCAGGGGCTCGGATGTCCTGGGTGTCCTAACGCTCGGGGAATGTGAGGATGGATCCCAAATCCCTGAAACTGATTACGCATTCCTCGAGGAAATCGCTGCGGTTGCGGCCACGGTGATCGACTCCACCCTCAAATACGAAAAAAATGGCCGTATTCTCAATAACTTACGGACGCTTTACGATGTGAATCAACAGCTCGCCAACGTGAATGATTTCAGAAAACTGATGATCGAGACCCTGGCCTCTGCGGTCGAGGCCCTCAAGGCCCAAAAGGCCAACCTGATGCTGTACAACCACCAAACAGAGCGACTGGAGATAAAGGCGGTTTGGGGCAATATTCCACCCGAGACACTAAAGGCGATAAACGAGGGTATTTTGGATACCAAATCCTTTGCGGTCGGCGAAGGTGTGTCCGGCATGGCGGCCAAAATTCGCCATCCCATCCGGATTAACGACCGTGCGAAAATAGAGCAGGTCAGCCGCAACACCGTGCACTGTATCCTGGCTGCGCCCATCATGTGGGGAACCGATGTGGAGGGCGTGATCACCCTGACCAACAAAGTCAAAAAGGACGAAAACGGCAACACGATTATCGATCCCCTCAGTCGATTCGGCGAAGACGACGAGCAGTTGCTCGTATCTCTGGCAGACAACGCTGCGTCCAATCTCAACAAAGCGAGGCTTTACGACGCTTCTATCACGGACCGCCTTACCAAACTGAGCAACTCCAGACATTTTGAGGTGCGCTTTGGTAATATGGTCACCGATGCAATTGCCGAGGAGAGCTCGCTATGTCTCGGCATTTTGGACATCGATCACTTCAAGAAATTTAACGACAAATATGGGCACAAGGCTGGCGACTTTGTTTTGGAAAAGACAGCGGCCCTGCTGCGACAAGCTGTTAGAGAAAACCGCCAAGACGAATGCTTCCGATACGGCGGAGAGGAGTTCTGCATTGTTTTGCCCCACACGCCGATTGAAGAAGCCACTGAATTACTTATTGACCTTCGCAAGAAAATTTCAGCCACCACGTACACGTGGAATAGCACCGAGCTCAGCGCCAGTGTGTCCATCGGCTTGGCTTGCAGCACTGACTTTTCCCATCCCGTGTCCCTGTTCGAAGCAGCGGACAAGGCACTGTACGTGTCCAAAGATGCTGGTCGCAACTGTGTTTCCCACGCCAAGACCAGCGATGACATTGTGACCCTGGATTTGCCGGAAGATTAGCCTCTTAAGCTGGGCTTGAAGCTGGCTTGATTATTACACTCATATGAAATTATTGTACTAAAATGGCGTGCAAGCTGACAGGTCGTGACCCTATCTGTCACTTGCTGGGGTACATGTGATCAAAGCTGATACGGGGTTTTTCCCAATTCCATTCGCGGGGCAGATCCTCTGGTACCTGAGAGGTATAGGCCGATGATGCCTTGTTCTTATCGAGGTACTTGGTTTGGTTTGCTGCAAAGCTCGATGGGATGAACACCGCGATTGCCATCAATGCGATCAGAGCCAATCCCAGCAGCCCGCGAGTTCCAAATATCTTAGACCATATTAGCTGGATCGTTGTTATATTGCGTGTCATTTTCTGCCTCCTATTTTGCTTACGCGCCGTCTTTCTCTTTATTTCAGCGTTTGTCATTTTTTATCGCCGCTACCTTCACTCCTAGGACGCTCGAGCGACCCATAGGGTTTCCGTTTTTTTCTTTTTTATGGGGGTGTCTCAGTGGGCTGAGGAATGACCTTGGGATTCAAGTTGAAGAGGCGGTATCAATCGCTGGGTTTGCTCTCTGATTGACGGGCTTGTTCCAACGCAATTTGATTTACGGACTGAAACGCCTTGTTTAGAGAAGCGCCTTCGATCGCTTTCTTGGCGACTTCGTTGACCTGTGCCTGCGCCTTGGCGAGCTCGGCACCGGTGGCCGCGATTTTTTTATCCTGGCCAGTGATAACCTCTTGGAGGTGTGCGATACGTTGATCTAGTATCTTTTTCTCCCAGTCCCGCTCGACGCCCAGCAGCTTGATCTGTTGTTCGTATTCTCTTTTAACTTTTTCCATGGCTTTTTTGACAGCATCCGAAACTTCACTTTGTAACTTTGAGGGAAATGCGCCGACCTGGCGTTCAAGATCCTCAAGTTTCTTTTCCCGTTCGGTGATCGCCGCTTCTCGCTCTTTAAATGTGCGATCAGCGCTTTCCCTTAACTCAGCGAGTTCTTTCTCGAAGGCCATTTTTTTCTCTTCGTAGGCATCCTGATCTAGTTTCCGGGCCCTATCTCGTTCATACACGTATTCCGACTCTTCGCGCTCGCGCTCTTTTTTTTGAGCTGCACTCTCTTCGCTGCGAAGTTTCTTCTCCCGATCTTTCTCTTCCATCCATTTGGTCCGTTGCTCCGCGATTGCTGTTTCCAGATTCTGGCGCTGCTCAGCCAGATCCGCCTCGGATTGGCGCTTCTTTTCTTCGTATTTTTCGGTCATTTTCGCCACTGAAACCTGGAACCCGGCCTCTTCTTCTTGCTTTCGCTCTTCATAGGCATCGATGAGTTTGGCGAGCGCGTCTGCAGTGCTCTCAATGTCGTAAAGCTCCTTGAGTCGACTTTCCTGCAGGGAAATCGCACGCTTGTACCCCTCCAATTTTTCGGCCTGACCACTCATCTGATCGACAACGTCATTCAGCGTCGCGCCGATTTGACCTTTCAGTCGGCCGATATTTTGGATCACGGATTGCACAGTGGCTTCATCTGCAGCGGCGGTGGCCTCCGACTCCACGTGCTTTTCCAATTCTGTGAGGCGTTTTTTTGATGCTTCCCGCTCACGAACCGTTTTCTTGTGGGCATCGAGAAGCTCTTTGTACTGCTCGATTATCTCCTTCTTGGTCGCTGCTGTGTTGAGTTTAAAATCGTTCATCATACCTCCTTTCCCCTTGGTGCAGGATCAGCCAAAAACAGGCTGATAATGAATGACTCACATGTGCAAATGCAATGAAAAATAAAACCAATCAATGCTGTTGATAGATTTCCACATCGCAAATCAAAACGGATATCGATCGCAGTCAGAGAGCGTTCGCCACGCGAGCCGGTTGGGAATCGTCTCTCTCGACTGCAAGCAGTGCGCTGATATCCCTGGAGCAAAAGGAAGTACTGCACTTGAAGTGGATGAGTGGGCATTTGCAAATCCCGGCTGACGGCAATAGGCAAGAACCCAGACGCCTGGCCCTAAAAAGCAATCATTTCGTGATACGATTCATATTTTTGTTTCACCCGCCACACCCCATTGATAAAAAAAAGACGATTAACTTGCTAAAATCTCTTGACAAAATAGCCGATCGCGCAATACTCGCGCGGCCCAGTTGACTCGCATTTTTTTTGATGCAGTATAGGGGGAATTGGATGTATACTCGTTTGACCGGCAACTATTGAATGCGCTTTGGAAACGGGAGGAAACAAGGAAATGTCTGTCAGAGTTCGGTTGGCACGTGCCGGTGGTAGGAATAGGCCTTTTTTTCGTGTTGTGGTGGCAGATGAACGCGCTCCGCGAGACGGGGCGTTTCTAGAGCTGGTTGGGACGTACGACCCTACAAAGAACCCTGCTGCAGTCACACTGAAGCGAGATAGGATCGACTACTGGCTTTCAAAGGGCGCCCAGGCGTCGCAGACGGTAAGCGAACTTATCCGGCGCGATGCACAGGATGCATAAAAAGCAGCGTTGCATATTGCCAAGTGGCACATCGCAGGGTAGGAGAGGATCTTGTAATTCATATTGAACAAGCAGTACCCGCGACCCCCCTCGCAGTCGATGATAAGCTGCAAGGGAGGTAATATTTTGGTATGATCAACAGAGGCTGCCCGGCGGTCACGACGAATGCAGAGGTGGCGATATGCAGATGAAAGACCTAATCGAGTTCATGGCCAAGGCGCTGGTCGATAATCCCGACCAGGTTGAAGTGCGAGAGATTGAAGGGGAGCAGTCTTCCGTTATCGAGCTCAGAGTGTCGAGGGAAGACCTCGGCAAGGTAATCGGCAAACAGGGCCGAACCGCCCGGGCGATGCGCACAATCTTAAGCGCTGCATCGACAAAGTTGCGGAAGAGGGCGGTGCTCGATATCATCGAGTAGCGGCCCCAAGTGACGTGGTATCGTCCGATTGTACGAATCGGTTCGTTGAAATCGGTGTTATAGGCAAGCCTCACGGTATTCGGGGGGAGGTCAATATATTTGTCTATAACCCTGAATCAGATCTCACGGCCTATAAGGATCTGCTTTTCGTAAAGGCAGGCGATGATATTCATCCTATTGCTTGTCTCGACTGTAGACCCTCGCCGAGGGGGTATCGCGTCGTCTTCGGCGGAATATCAACTAGAGAGGACGCAGCCCGGTTAAAGGGTGCGGTGATCTGTGTTCGGCGGGATGCACTTCCTCGCCTTTTGCCCGATGAGTTCTACGTGGCTGATCTGATCGGACTCGAAGTCATGGACGGGGACGCACTGCTCGGCCGCGTGGTTTCGAGTCGCGAACAAGGGGGGGTCGAAGTCATCACCGTGGAAAGCGAAACAGTGCAGGTGACGGTACCACTCGTGGACGAATTTGTGGAAAAAATAGATATCGCCGGTGGTCGCATCACACTTTGCAACACTGACGATTTTCCCCGATCTCCTATTAGGCGTCGAAGCTAATGCGACTGAGGGTTGGGGGGTTCTAAAAGAAGCTCAATGCTATGCACGGCTGGTGAAAACGAGGCTGGTTAGGTAAATAGCTCAATTGGTTTGTCCAAGACCCACTGTTCCTTGGTGAGTGAAAAACCAAGCTGCTTATAAAACGCATGGGCATCATGACGTGTAGAACGGCTGCGGACTCGAAGTCTTTTGATGCCTTTACCCCGCCCCCAATTTTCAGCAGCCCCCAACAGCGACCGGCCAATGCCTTGGCCACGATATTGCTCAGTCACGACAAGTCCACCGATTTCTGAAAATGTTTCCGACTCAATACGACGGGCAAGAAACACGTGCGCCCACCCAACTACCGAACCGTCGAAAAAGCAAGCGACCAAGACAAGGTGCTCCCTCGATCGAAGCATCACCTCCAGCCGATCTGCAACTTGCTGGGATGTAGAAGCATAGCCAAGCTTAGTCGACAGATCAGCCAACGACGCTGCATCTTCTAGAACTGCATTTCTGATTTTAACGTCATCCATTTACACTGCCCACTGCGTTGCCCGTCATATGGGGTTTAGGCTTGTCTAAATCATACGGTTCCAGTAAACAAAATACTACTTTGCAATTTGCTCGGATCAATACGCAAAGGAGGACCCTATGCGCGTAACAGATCTATTTGAGGAAAAGCGCGATAAGCCCATTATTTCTTTCGAGTTCTCACGGCCCAAAGGGGAAAAGGCCGCGGCCAAGCTCGACAAAGCCCTGGCAACGCTCAAAACAGTCAACCCGGACTATGTTTCGGTGACCTTCGGGGCTGGAGGCTCCACTCGAGATGGCTCCTTCGAGTTGATTGAGAAACTGAAAACAGAGTTTGGCTTCTGCGTTGTCGCCTACCTGGCCGGCATAGGCTTGGGGCCGGATGACCTCTGCGCTGTTATGGACCGATTCAATGGGTTGGGGATCGAGACTGTCTTCGTGGTTCGGGGCGATGCACCCACCTGGGAAGAAACCTACGACCCCCATCCAGAGTCTATGAAATATGCCTCGGACATGATCTCCTTTATTAAAGAGCGCTACGACGTTTGCCTTGGCGGGGCTGCTTATCCAGAGGGCCATATCCAGGCCGAGAGCAAAGACAAGGATCTCTCCTATGCCAAACTCAAGCAAGACCTGGGTGCTGAATATTTAGTGGCACAATACTTTTATGATAATCAGTATTTTTTTGATTTTATGGAGCGCTGCCAACAGATCGGTATAACCGTTCCCGTGGTGCCCGGCATTATGCCTATCTATTCGGTAAAACTAATGGCATCACTCGCCTCCATTTGTGGTGCCACAATCACCGACCAGGTGCGCAACGGGCTTTCGGAGCTGCCCTCAGACGACAAAAAGGCCGTTTCCCAATTCGGCATTCAATTCACAACCGAGCAATGCCGCGGGCTTCTAAGGCGTGGTGTAAGGGGACTCCATTTCTATACGATGAATCGCGCGAAATCCGTTTCCAAGATCATCGAGACCCTTCGGGGTGAAGGATTATTGTAAGAAAATCACCGCGCTTTTATCAGCCATAGGCGGCACTGCGGAGGAAGGTCGCCCAGGAATGGTCGGTGATGTACAAAACGGACATACAAGCCGATGACATTAACTGCGACGGGTGTCTGTCTGAAAATGGTCGGCTCTTTCGCCCCTGTGAGGTGTGCGAAATACGCAAGTGCGGGGTTGAAAAAGGCGTAGCGAACTGAGCTCAGTGTGACGAATACGCCTGTGAAAAAATCGAGTCATCTAAAGGTCCAATGGTCCTCAGTCTATGGTCTATCAGATACGATCTGTTCGCGGGTTGACCCCTTCGCGGGCCCGAATTAACCCGGGAGGGGATCGGGTACACTAAACCTCAACGGAACGGGATGGGAATATGGGAATATGGGGTCAGAGGTTGACAAGAATATGGGGTCAGAGTGACAGAACAGGAGAATATGGGGTCAGAGGTTGACAATAGAAGCATTAGCTGCCCCACTATCCATCCCACTCCGCTTTCCAATCCTCCATACGCTTCCAAAACCTGCATTATCACATGGTACCAAGCGCCTGCCGGTCCGTGCCCAGTCTTCTCTGGTTTTCGATCCAATGGGAAATAGCTACGGTAATGCTTCTATTGTCAACCTCTGACCCCAGCGCCCCCAGCGCCCCATACTTATGCAATCACCGAGTTCACGTATGCCTGGTACGTGAATGGAGAATACCAATAACACGGCGATGCCCTTTTTTCCTATACGTCTACCTTATTAACGGCAGGCCACGAATCGAATGGCGCTTTGGGTATCGCTGATGATCCTTTCTAGGCTTGCTAGGGTATGGGCGATATCTTCTTGTGTGGTATCCACACCCAGGGAGAAGCGCACGGAGCAGTGGGTCTCCTCCTCGGTTAACCCCATGGCCAACAAGACGTGGGAGGGTTTGGGATCCCCGGATTTACACGCCGACCCTGAAGAGAAGTACACGCCCAGCCGGTCCATCAGGAGCACCAGGGATTCGCCGCGAATATCGGGCAAGGTCAGGTTGAGGACATTTGGTAAGCAGTATTGGCCACTGCCGTTGGAACGCGCGTTGGGTGCGATTTTCATTATGCCATCTCGAAGCATATCCCTGAGGTTTGCTACCCGGTTCATTTCCCCGCTTGAGAGCCTACGGACGGCCAGATCACAGGCATGACCAAACCCGACAATGCCGGCCACGTTCTCGGTACCGGGTCTCAGGCCCCGCTCCTGTCCGCCGCCACTGACGAGGGGCATCGGATCTAGCCCCCTGCGCACGTATAACGCCCCGATCCCCTTTGGCCCGTGAATTTTGTGGGACGAAAGGGAAATCAAATCCGCGTCAATCTCCTCAACGTCAATGGGGATTTTTCCCAAGGCCTGCACCGCATCTGTGTGGAAAATCGCCCCCTTCTCTCGGGTCAGGCTAGCGAGGTCTCGAATCGGCTGCACCGTGCCGACCTCGTTGTTGGCCATCATGATGGAGACGAGGATGGTGTCTTTTCTAAACGCTGCGGCCAGATCACGTGGGCTCACCCGTGCGTCCCTGTCGACGTCAAGATAGGTTACTTCAAACCCTTCAGACGCCAGGGCCCGGCAGGTATCCAGCACAGCTGGATGCTCGATGGTCGAGGTGATGATGTGCCTGCCGCGCCTGCGAAGGGACTGGGCAGCGCCCTTGATTGCGAGGTTATCAGACTCGGTGCCGCTGCCAGTGAAGACGATCCGCCTGGCCGTGCAGTTCAGGCAGTGAGCGATGGATCGACGGGCAGCTTCTGTGGCCCGCCGCGCTGCTTTGCCCAAGGTGTGAATACTCGAAGGGTTGCCCCACTCGTTCGACAAGAACGGCAACATGGCTTCGAGCACTGCCGGATCTATTTTTGTCGTGGCGCTGGCGTCGAGATACACCCGGCGGCTTGGCTGCTCGCGCGCTTGGACTCGGGTGGGCGGCACGTCGTCATGTCGATTGGGGGTGCTGTCAGCTTTGCGCGCCTTAATTCGCTTTACTTCGCAAAGCAGGGTCTTGTAGACCGGAAATCCAGAGATGGGGTCATAGTGATCCAGATCGGTCAGCTCATTGACATTGCACGACTGCCACGCCGCTGATCCATTCGGCCCTCCCCCGCCCATGCATGCATCCACTGCACCTTGAACAATATCATCGGTCACACGTGCGTCAAATAACATTCTGCCACGCGGGGTGGCCACCTCGACCTGGTCACCGTCTTGAATCCCGCGGGCCGCGGCATCCTCGGTATTCAAAACGACAAATGGGCTCGGAATGTGTCTCTTAAGACTTGGCACGCCGTGGTGTTGGGATCTAAAGTCATAATATGTTCGCGTGCCCGAGTTGAACACGAGCGGGAATTGGGCGGCCAGATCCGGCCTGGCCAATGGTCCCTCTGCCGGTTCCGTATAGGCGGGCAAGGGGTCGTACCCGTGCTCTTGCAGGATGGTAGAAGCGATCTCAAATTTGCCAGAGGGGGTGTCAAATCCGGGCTGTCCATCCGGCCGCAGCAGGCCCTTTTCCCACTTTCGATACTGCATGATGTCTGTCTCGATTTGGACAGCACCGCCTGCATCGCGCACCTGTTGGAGGGTAAAACCCGAACCGTCGAGCGCGTGGTCGAGCATTTCGGACTCGGTTTGAGGATATAAATGGCCATAGCCCAGGCGCTCGGCCAGCTCGGCCAAAATGAAAAAATCACTGCGCGCTTCCCCTTGGGGATCGATCAGTCGCTCTCGAATTTTAAACAGCGGGCCGTAACGCATGAAAGAGGTGATTTCAAACCCCGTGGTAGCCGGCAATACAATATCGGCATATGCCGAATCAGCCGTGTGGTAGCGATCGATGCAGACGAGAAACTCAAGGGCGTTGAGGGTGTTACGCCACACCTGGGGCTCGGGCCAAGATGTAATGATCGAACCGCCAAGCACGATGAGCCCGCGAATCTGATACGGGTCTCCTTCGAGAACAGATTGGGGCAGGGCGATGGCGTGGGACTCGCCCCGATACTGGGAATAGATCGGGAACCGATCCCGACCCAGTGCCTTGCGCACGTCTGGATTGGCCACCAACCCGGATCGATTTTGGGGGAACGCGTTTTGCTTCATCCGAATAACAAGGCCGCCCGGCACATCCAGCTGGCCAGCCAAGGCCCACACCGTAAAAACCGCTCGGATGGCTTGCACGCCGCTGTCCGAGTATTCGAGACCCGAATACATCGCGATCGCAGCGCCTTGTGCCGCTGCGATCCGTCGGGCAAGGGAGCGTATCTCATCTGCTGGGACGCCAGTGATGGACGCAACCGCATCGGGCCGGTAATGCTGGACCATTTGAGCAAGTTCGGGAAAGCCCACGGTCCAATCCGTTACAAACGCCTCGTCGTACAGCTCTTCCTCGATGAGGACATTGATCAGGCCCAATGCCAATGCGCCGTCAGTGCCGGGTCGAATGCCGATCCATTGGGCCTCGGCTTGGCGCGCGGTCTCACTGCGCCTGGGATCGATGACAACCACGTCCGCGCCCCGGCTGCGAGCTGCCAGTATCTGCCTCTGCGCGAGCGGGGGCGAGTCTGTCGCCGGGTTGGCACCCCAGACCACGATCAGTTCGGCCTGCTCAATGTCCGAGTCCATGGTGATGTACATCTCGCCCATGGTCACGTGGGGTGCGATCATGGCAAACGACACGTAACAAAGTGCGCCCACGCCGAGGGTATTGGGGGATCCGAATGGAAACAACACGCTAGAGGCTGACGAGACCGCAACCCCAGCGGGTTGAAACAGATCGCACAGGGCCATGTCAAAGCTGCCGCGACCAGTGTAAATCGCGGTTGTCTCAGGGCCGTGCCGGCGCTTTAGCGCTTCGAACTTCTGCACAATGGTGTCAAACGCTTCATCCCACGATATGGGCTCAAACTCATAGGTTCCTTTGGGTCCCACGCGTTTCAACGGCCGAGACAACCGATCCGGATCATGAACGACATCCGGGGCGCATTGCCCGATCTTGCAGATCATCCCGAGGGGGTGATCCGGAAGGGGGCGAACAGACAGGAGCCGGCCGTCTCGAATCTCTGCCCTGATCCAACAGCCAGCCGGACAGATGCCGCAAATGCCATCTTTTGTGATGATATCTTTTGCCGCGCCGTTGTTCACTGCCATATCACGTTCCGGTCATCAGCTCGCTGCAACAGCATCAGGGCGAAGTGTTGATTGGCATCGGTAAACACATGGCGAACATGAAACCCGTAATAGTTGAGCTGTGTTTTCATCGTCGCCAGCTGGAACTTACGGCTGATTTCTACGAGTATCTGCTCTCCGGCATCAATCGTAAAGCGCTTACCGACCGCTGCCACATCGATGGTCTGCGCTGCGGGAAATCGCAACGTCATTTCGACCCGCTGGTGGTCTGGCAAATATTCGGCGTTATATTCGACGGCATCGATATCGATCGCAGTGTGAAGCTCGCGATTCATTCTGACCAGGATATTTTTGATGAACGCCTCGGTGACACCGGCCGCGTCGTTGTAAGCAGCGTTGAGGAGGTGGGTTTCCTTAACCAGGTCGATGCCCAGTAAAAAGAAATCCCCGGGCCCCGTGTGCCTGGCAACCGAATGCCAGAAGGCCTCTTCCTCCTGCGCTGTAAAATTGCCAATCGAGCTGCCCAAAAAGACGAGCATGGCTGGTGACGCGCTCTTCATCAGGCGCAGTCCCATATTATAGGTGCCGTGAATACCGACCACCTGCAGGTCCGCATAGCGGCGCGTGAGCGCTTTGGTCGCCCCCTGCAGTGCGCTCTGGCTGACATCTATCGGCACATAGCACTGCTCACCATCGCGCGCCAAGTAGGCTTCGAGCAGACAACCGGTTTTGGCGGAACTCCCGGACCCGAGCTCCAGAACGGTCACCGGACCGGTCAATTGGCGAATCTCAGGGGCGGCGCGCTGCAAGATATCTGCCTCAGTGCGTGTGGGGTAGTACTCTGGTTGTGCAGTGATGCGTTCGAAGAGTTCGCTGCCCCGCGCATCGTATAGAAAGCGATATGCCAGTTGTTTGGGACGCATCTCAAGACCCTGGGCCACACTCGCGGCAAATTCCAGCTCGGGATTGAATTGCCAGGATGTTCGCACAAGTACGTTGCTATCCCTCTCGATAGCGTCCACAAAGCAGCTTTCAAACCGCGTCCCTGCTGTGATTTCTGTTAACCTCACGATGTTCCCTTCTGTTTTTTCAATAAGGTACTCTTATGGGATCGATCATGTGCCAACGCAATAGATAAAATTCTAGTGCCATCCCTATCATTTGTTTGAAATCATTTTTTTCTTTTAATGTTAACGGGATGTTAATTTTCGCTTTAAAAAATCTTCGAATCGCTCAGCCGGTTGGCCGGTCAGGGTTTCGATGTCATGGCTCGCCAGATCCAGGTATCCCTCGCGAATGGTGTGGTACAGGGTGAGCAAGAGCTGGGTGAACCCTTCGGGCTCTCCAGACTTCAGGCAAACGTCGACATAATCCTGATCCGTCGCCCCCGTGTCAACGACCGCTGTGCCTGTTACGCGAGACGCGATCCGGCACAGATCCGCTGTGGTGAGGGGTTCGGGGCCAGTGAGATGATACGTCTTACCCTCGTGGCCATCGGTCGTGAGCACTGCTGCTGCTGCGCGCGCGATATCACCCCGCGCCACATAGGCACAGCGCCCGGTCCCAGTGGGATAGGGGATTGTGCCCATCTTAACGATGTCATCGATCCATTCCACAATGGGGTCTGCGTACAATCCATTGCGAAGGATGGTCCAGTTGAGCCCGCTGATGCGCAGCGCTGATTCTACATAAAGCAGAAAGGGGGTCACCACAAAGGGGGCCTCGATCGCCGTGGGCACAAGGCCGAAGTGAATCAGATGATCTACGCCGGCTTGCCGGGCAGCGGTGATGGCGTTTTCGTATTGGCGAACCCGATCCGACGGCATCGCGAGTGTGGGTATGAGCAATGCCTTTTGAACACCAGAAAACGCCGAGACAAGGGTTGCAGGGACATCATAGTCGGCCTGGCGAACTGAAATGCCGTGCGCGATCCATGGCGCTACCTTTGCGGGCGTTCTCACAGCGGCGATGACAGTCTCGGGCGCAACGCTGCGCGCCAATAGCTCAGTGAGTACCTTCTGACCCAGTTGACCACCTGCACCAAGGACTGCGATTTTCATACTGTTCTCCCCATGCGTTGTTTGCTGAATTGTTTTATACGCGCCCTGATGACGCTGTGCTACCCACCTTAGTTGTAACCAACGATGGCGATGGACGTTACAGCATAGTACCACCCCTCGGCCTGATGCGCGTCGTATCCAATGGTTACTTTGGCTTTGCTCACAACAGCCGTTTGCAGCATCTGGTAGATGTGAGGGTTTTCCTTCGTATCGATGAAGAGGTCATAGTAAGCGGCCGGTGTGATAGCACATGCACTCGACGGAATGTCGATATGAACGCGCTCTGCCATGTGCGGATTAAAGTGCCTCGTTCCGTGAACGACTATCCGTAGCTCTCTGGCCGAGATGTTAGTGCAACTGTGTTCTTCCCAGGCAGACCCGGTATTGCTTGCGGTTAAGGTAATCGAGATAAGTGCGATTAATATTGCCCAACGATGGATTTTCATGAAGCATACCTCCTTAGGTTTGTCACTTTGTTCGAAGCAGAACAGTCTTCCATATCAAAAAAAAATGCTATAGGCTCCTCAATCTATTTAACATTGGAAACATCGATATTGCGGTTGGATTTGAATGGAATGAGTGGACGTCATAGCGGGCAAATCGTTGACGGACGCTACAAGGTACTCCGCTTGCTCGGCGAAGGCGGTATGGGCTCAGTGTACCTTGGACAGCACCTGATTATTGGCAAGCGAGTGGCGATCAAGTTTCTATCGATTGATAGGGCAGACGACACAGATATGATCGAGCGGTTTTACCGCGAAGCCCGAGCAGCAGCCGAGATCGGGCACAGGAACATCGTGGACGTATTCGACGTCGGTGTTCTCGAAAACAGCGAGTTTTATCTCATCATGGAATACTTGGAAGGGGAGAGTCTCGCCAGCCTCCTTCACCGCGTCGGCACCATCGACCTCAACACTGCCTGCGGGATATTTGAACAGATCCTCCTCGGCCTCAGCGCGGCCCACGAAAAAGGCATCATTCATAGAGACCTCAAGCCTGAAAACATCTTCATCGTTTCGCATAAATATGACGAGCCGACGATTAAACTGATAGATTTCGGCATCTCCAGATTTGTCCGGGAAACAAAACAACCGCGACTCACCCGCACAGGGTTTACTTTGGGAACACCGGCCTACATGTCGCCAGAGCATGTCAGGTCTGCCAAGCACATCGATCACAGATCGGACTTGTTTTCAGCCGGGGTCGTTTTTTATGAAATGCTTAGCGGTGTATTGCCATTTGAGGGCGATGATTATTACGAGCTGATTTCCAACATTTTGACCAACGCTCCAACGCCTCTCAGTGAGATTTGCGAAGAACTGCCTACTGATCTCAGCACGCTGATAAGCCGGGTCATCAGTAAGGATCCCGCTAGTCGACCCCAAAGCGCCGCAGCACTGCTTGGCCATATCACGTCACTCACAAAGGCCAAGGACAGGCGAGACGGGCTCAAGCATCTGGCTGCCCGCATCCTCTGTAATGATGACGCTGGGGACGCATCTGTTGATCTTACCAATCATCTAGAACACAAAAGCCCAGCTATTATTCAAAGGGGCAACACCACCTACCTCAGCACGCCAAACGAATGGTCCGAAGCACCCGCGCCAGAGCAGTGGTCTAGCAAGAAATTCTCGATACTCGCTGCAATAGGGATCTGCCTCACTGTTGTGGGGATTGGCGCATTCTACCTGGGACTTTCGTATGGAAAACAAGCCGAGCAACCCGCAAGTAACAATGCCTTGGGCGAGACAGCGCTGCCCGAGGAGATCCCCCAACCCGAAACGAATTTGGTTTGGCTGAGATGCGTGGCTGGTACGAAGTGGAACGGCACGGCATGCAAAGGCAAGCGACTGGAAATGACCCACATCGAGGCACAGGCGTTTTGCCCTGCAACTTACCGTCTCCCGACCCGGTCAGAGTTTATCGAGCTTCTCGGACAATGTGAGGACGCCGTCAAGGAAGGCCAGATCGGTCGTTGTAAGCGTTGTCGCGAAAGTACCGTGTGCAGTAGCATGTTTGGCAATGACAAAGGCTGGTATTGGTCCGCCACCTTCAATAAACCCGACAGGGCATGGTTCATCAGCTTTTCCGACGGATACGTGAGCAATTACAATGTTGCCAATAAAACCAACGTCCGCTGCGTCAGGACCGCAATGTAACTATACGACATACCATCTTCGGGGAGTGAAGATCTTTTCGTATAGGTTTAATGCGAACGCATCGGTCATGCCGGCGACGAAATCCCTGACATCATCCTCGAAGGTGCCATCCCGCAGCGCAGAGGGCCAATAGATATCGTAGAATTGATCGGGATCTCGATGAAAATGTGCAAATAACCGCTCGAGCAGGGCACTGGCCTTGTGAAACTCGGCATGGACGCGCTGATCGTAATAAACATTTTTATAGAGAAACACACGCAGCACCTCGAGTGCTTCGGCGACTTCGGCGCTCATGCGGATGCGCTTTGTTTCCTCTAGGTTCGTCTCCCCTGCAATACTGAGGACCAGGCGGGTGATTCTCTCCGAATGGGAACTGCCCAAGATGTCCACCACGCCTGTCGGCAAATCGCTCGGTGCGATGACCCGGGCGCGCAGGGCGTCGTCCAAGTCGTGGTTGACATACGCGACCACATCGGCCAACCGGACGACCTGTCCTTCGAGGGTCGATGGCAGGGCATCTGCGGCTTGGGTGAGGAGTGGACCAGCCCCTTTTGAATGGCGCAAAATGCCATCCCTCACTTCAGGTGTAAGGTTCAGGCCGCGACCGTCGTTTTCCAATCTGGATACTACCCGCAGGCTCTGCTTCTCGTGCCGGAATCCACCCTTTACGAGCCGTTGCATTGCCTCTTCGCCGGCATGGCCAAAGGGCGTGTGGCCGAGATCGTGACCCAGGGCAATGGCTTCGGCCAGGTCTTCATTGAGATCCAACGTCCTCGCCAGTGTTCGTCCGATTTGGCTCACCTCCAGGCAATGGGTGAGCCGGGTGCGATAGTGGTCCCCTTCGGGCCACAGGAAGACCTGGGTCTTTCCCTTGAGGCGGCGGAATGCCTTGGAATGGACGATCCGATGGCAATCCACCTGAAACGCGGTGCGCACCGGGCAGGGCTGCTCAGGTCGCTCTCTTGGGCCGTGGTCGCGAGAAAAAGCGGCCAAGGGGCTCAGGGCAACAACTTCGCGCGCTTCGGCCTTTTGGCGGGGTGTCTGATTCACTGTGTTATTACTTCCCTCAGGATGCGCACGGCCCCGTCGTCAGCTGCGACGATGAGGCGTCGCTTTGTTGCAAGGGCGACTGTCGCGTCTATCTCGCTGCCGAGATCCTGGCGCCAAAGGACCTCCCCTGTTTGACTGTCAATGGCGTAGAGGTGATGATCACGAGATCCTACGTACAATGTGCCTTCGCTGTCTAGCATGGGCGTGGCCCGAATCGGGCCGGCTGTTTGCACCTGCCATCTCTCCTTTCCACTGGCTGCGTCAAAGGCATAGATGACGCCGTCCATGGCACCGGTGTACACGGATTTGCCGTCGACCGATACGGCAACCCCAGCGCGAATGGGCCCGCCTGTGCGCCGCGACCAACGCAAGCTACCAAAGGCCGCGAGGCGATACAGGTACCCGTCATCAGACCCGAAAACCACGTCATTGGTATCGAGGATGGCTGCGGGTCCGTGAATCGGACCTTTGGTCTCAAAGCTCCAGGAAACCGATCCGTCTGGAAACACTGCGTATAGGCGGTGATCGTGGCTGCCGACCACGGCAATGCCGTCGGGTCGAACAGCTGGCGACGCACTCACGTGGCCGCCGAGCCAGACCTTCATGCGGCGTCTACCGTCTGGGTGAATCAGGTGCAGGCCATCACCGCCCACATACACCGTCCCATCCGGACCTATCACAGGTGAAGCATCCACATCTTGTGTCATGGCATAGGTAAAGCGAAGGGTGCCGTCTGTGGAAAAGGCGAGCAGTGTATCGTCATCACACCCCACGTAAACCGAGCCCAATTGGCTGATCGCGGCGGTGGCGAAAATCGGCCCGTCGCAAACATAACTCCAGCGAAGGGCCCCATCGAGGCGAATGGCGTTGAATGTGCCGTCTATTGATCCCACATACACGGTGCCGTCTGGTCCGATGACCGGAGAGGCAGCCACCCGGGCACCGCACAAAAAGCGACCCGCTACGCGAGGGGTATGCCGCGGGCCAGGGAGGGGGGAGCGATGCAGATGGCGCGGCCCCCCGCCTTGCATTGCAAAGGGTACATTGGGTTCGGCAAACCCGGCCGGTTCATCAGACGCGCTCCCGGTCGCCACATTGGTGTCTCTGAAACCCGGTTTCTGATCACCCGGGGCAACGCTCGATACATTGCTGCTGCCCGGGCGACATGAAACCCACAGCATGCCACATGCGATGAGATAAATGACGCTTGATCTCATGGGTCGCATCTTATCACGCGCCCATGTGCTCCGACAATTGAGAGTGTTGCACAAGCCCTGTCAAAATCCCCCCCGTCCCCTTTTTCACAATGGCATTCGGTTAAGGGCAAATGTCGCGATTTTTGCTATTTTTATGCCGGGTAAAGGATCTCCCCCTTGAAAAAGGGGGTTAGGGGGATTTTGACACGTCCAATCGAATTTTACC
>JASJCT010000114.1 GCA_030065855.1 Myxococcota bacterium | reverse complement strand
AACAACCTCTTCACCTTGTGACTGCGGGGGTTTGTTTGGGAAAAGAAGAATGCGCACTCCCAATAGTTGACCTAAAGGTACGGATCCGAGGGCCGCCGTTGGAAGGATCAGTTAGGGCGCCATATGACAGGATACAGATAGCGCCTTTCGAAAGGATCGCGAGCAATATATGTCGTAGACGGATTTTTGGGGTTGGTTCGGGCATTCTTCGATATCCGGCATGTCTTCAAGAATGGTTACTATTTTATTCAGCTTTTGAATGACCGGGGTATCACACCCCTTGGGAAAGGTGATGATCTGTTCCTTGCGGTAGGAACTAACTGCCAGTGTATAAGTCCCAGTTTGACACTCGGGCATCTCGATTTTAGAGGGCAGCACATCGAGCTGGGCATCCTTAATGGCCCTCAATAGCTTCTTGGCATTGGAGGTGTGTTTATATCTTATGGTGGTGCCTGGTTCATTATTATTGCGAGCTGATGCGTGGATGGAGAACGGCGGACTATTTTGGTATTGGTCTCGAAGCTGTTCATAGCTCTTTTTATCACAACCACTTTTCAGCGGCCGAGAATCATCCAAAAGGGTAAACCGTCGATAAGGGAGTCCCAGCAGCTTGAGCAATGGTCTGTAAGGACCGTTTATAGCCACCGTTTTTCCAATACACCGAAATTTTACGACTGGCTTCTCATAGGTTTCTACTGGGATACACGCAACGTACCTACTACCCGAGCGGTGGGAGTTCGGAATAAAACTCGAAGAAAAGCCTCTGATACACGGGCATTCCTCTTGGACTATATCTTTGTATCTCACGCTGAAAGGATATCTCTTTTTCGAAGAACCGTGGCGGGGTTTGACATTTATAGAGACCAACTTCACCGGTATGCCGTTTCTGGCGTCTTTGCCGAAGGTATATGGCAGACATTTCCTCATTCCCAGAGCCTGTCCCAGTCTCCAGGTGCACTTGTCTGCTTGTTCCAGCACCAGATCTCTATCCTTTGGATGATATTTGGCCGGCAGGTTTTGTTTGAAACAGCGGTGTACCAATTCGCATCGCTCTTTTAGCGTTTTTCCTAAAAGAAATTCTTCTAATGCCGGATCTAATATGTGCTTTTTTGCTTTTGGCTTTTTTATCTTTGTCTTGGGAAGTAGGGAAGACTGGCCACTGTGCTTCAGTGATGCTTTTTCTTCCTGCCTATTTGCCGCGACTTGGGAAGGTTCGCTTTTGTCGCTGGTCGATGGTTCTGCCCCATCTGGTGCCCCAGCTTTGCAAGCAGATAGAATAGCAGCACCCACCAGAAGCGCTGATATGAAGCCACGGCAGCAACGAAAAGGACTTTTAGTATTTCGGTGTCTGTTTCGATCACCCCAATATGGATATTTAATCGTAATCATTTCTTTAACCCCCGTGGTCTTCATATGATTATAGTTCACCAAGTAAAATGATGTAAATCTTGTTAAGAACTTGTAAAATCCCAACAGATCGCATCCAATTTGGTCCATACTCGCTCTGATTGGAGGGGTCGTTCTTGAGCGCAATTGTCCGGTTCATTAAGGCTAACCCGTTGCTCCTCGGGTTCGCGGTGTTTATCATCCCACTGCTTGTCTTGCTGTGGTTCCAATACATCTGGTTGGACAAGCTGGCCCAGGCGTCTGCTATTGCTGAACAGGTGGCGCTCCGCAATTACCTGGACGCAGTGGCAAAAGACGTGAGCGGATTCTATCGCGCCAAAGCCGATGCGCTGCTCGATATACCCCAACGCGACGTTGCCGATGGGGATTATTCAACCATCGTCGATCGCTGGTCCAAGGCCGATCTTTTGGGTATCCGCCGCCTCTATTTGGTCCATTACGGACAAGTGGGAACCGGTACCCATTTCGTCTTTGATCCACACGAAAATGCACTCATTTCCGCGCCTGGCTCGGACGAATCCCTGGCCGTCATCCTCGCCTGCCTGCCCTGGCAGACGCGGACAAAAGGCACGGCCGCTTACCTAAACTTCGGCCTGCAGGTCAACGAGCAGGATCCAAACCACCGGATCGTTTTGAACCCCGTCGTTGGAGAGAACAAGGAGCTTATCGCGATTGCCGCTTTTGTCGTGGACCAATCTTACTTTGCCGGATCCCTGCTCAAGACAGCTGCAGCACAGGCGCTGACCACTTTGTCCCCAAAGAGAGATACTGAGAATTTGGTAGTGGTTGTCAGAAACAAGGAGAACGAGGTGGTATTTGGCAGTGTCTCGGACCCCGGTTCGATATCTGGCATTTCATTAGGCTTTCCGTTTGTCTTCACTGACTGGCGACTTCATCTCTACAACCCGGGCCCAACGCCTGAGCAATGGGCGCGCAACAGTTTTAACACCAACATGGGCCTGGCCCTGCTGCTGGTTGTAACCGTACTCGGCGGCCTGGCCCTGGCACTTCGAACCGCAGGTAGGGCCATGCGACTGTCCGAGATGAAATCAGACTTTGTCTCAAACGTGTCCCACGAGCTGAGGACGCCCCTGGCCTCGATCCGGGTGTTTGCCGAGTTCCTCAGGCAAGGCAAGGTCAAAAATCCAGAGAAAATAGAGGAATATGGAGAGATTATCGAGCTGGAGACCCAGCGGCTTACGAGGCTCATCGACAATATCCTGGATTTCTCTCGCATCGAGTCCGAGCGAAAAACGTACCGCTTCGTGCCTACGGATTTGGCCGAGGTCATTCAATCAGTGCTCAAATCCTTTTCACTGCGCCTGGGTCAGGCTGATGTCGAGCTTTTGTGCGATCTTCCAGACACGCCGTTGGCAAAGATCCAAGCCGACCCAGAGGCCATTGGCTTGGCCCTACACAATCTGCTCGACAACGCGGTCAAGTATTCTAAAGATACTGAGCCTGCCAACAGGAGAATTGGTGTACGCCTGGCCCAAGAAGACGGGGTCTACGTCATTTCAGTGGCAGACACTGGCATTGGCATCAGCAAGGAGGAGCAGGGTCGTATCTTTGACCGATTCCACCGCGTGAGTACCCGACTCGTCCACGATATTAAGGGCAGTGGCCTTGGTCTGGCCATTGTGTATCACATCATGCGCGCCCACCATGGAACGGTTACTGTATCGAGCGAGCTGGGTCAGGGAAGTACGTTTTATCTTCGCCTGCCAGTATCGGCCAAGGGCACTGGCGGACAGAGAAACAGCCGATCCCAGGGAACTATCCCGGCTGACCGACACGCATAAGGCAGCCCGGGGAGGAGAGAAGAGATATGCCAAACGTTCTCATCGTCGAAGACGAACCCGCCATGGCCGTGGCGCTAAAAGACGGTTTTGAATACGAGGGCTATACCACCGAAGTGGTGGGCGATGGGGTGGCGGCCCTCGAGCGGGTCAAGGAAATCCAGCCCGCCCTGATCATACTCGACGTGATGCTGCCCAAAATGAACGGGCTGGATGTGTGCAAACAACTCAGGAACGACGGGTTTAATCTGCCGATCATCATGCTCAGCGCCCGGGGACAGGAGATCGATAAAGTGCTGGGATTAAAACTCGGGGCTGATGACTACATCACCAAGCCGTTCAGCTTTATGGAGCTGATCGCTCGGGTCGAGGCAGTGCTCAGGAGAACCGAATCGGGAAACCGTCATGCCACAGTTGTCCAGTTCGGCGATATCACCGTGGATAGGCGCAAGCGGACCGTACAAAAATCCGGTGAACGCGTCGTACTATCTGCCCGGGAATATCGGTTGCTAGAATATTTCATCGACCACGAAGGGGAAGTTATCGAAAGAGACACCCTACTAGACGCGGTTTGGGACCAAGCCAGCCTTACGTTGACCCGCACCGTGGACGTACACGTAGCCAAGCTGAGGAAGAAACTCGAAGAAAACCCAAGCGATCCCCAGTACTTCCTAACGGTGCATCGAATGGGCTACAAGTTCGATGGTCATGTAGCAGCGGGGTTTATCCCCGCATGATACCTAAAACAATTTGGTTAAGATAACGCTCGATGAGGTTCACACATGTCAAAGCTGGCCTTGACCCGCTCCAGGAACTGGGGGGCTGTGGAGAATAAAAAAGAGGTGCAGCGAATCACCATCGACAAGGGCCGAGCCACGGGCGTGATAGGCATGCGGCGATTTAGCGCCATCGGTACACCAACCAATGGAAAGTGGCGCAGATGATCTGCAAGAGAGATAGGCGACCGTTTGAAGCTTGGCCCTGTCGCTAGAACAAGAGGGTCCAAAAATCGTCAAATTGTTGACAAACAGACCCAAAAATTAGATAGTATATTAATACCAAATCGACACCACACATGGTGCAGTGACTGGACAGCCTAATACACACCAATTGACAAGCTGGAAGCCATGGCCCGCTCAACACTTTCACCTTTATTGTTAATCCTTCTCTGCCTACTCCTTCTCCATAGCGCCACAGCACACGCCTTCAAGATGTCGGGACGTCTCAACGGTGTGTACGATCGTGCCATTGGGCCCATTCCCATCGGAAATACCATCGATAGCAAAGTGGACATGGAGGGGAGACTTCGACTCAAAACCAAGTACAAGTATCATGTGCGAGGCGTTTTTGCGCTTGATGCCTCCGCCTATGATCGAGAGGTGATCCCCTCCCGGCTATATATGGAATGGCAGCCTAACAAAACATGGCGGCTGCGTATGGGGTATACAAAAAAGATCGTTGGGCTTGAGTACGAACAGAACAAGATGGAGCGACTTACCATTCACCGCTCTTCGGTGTATCAGAAGATGAAGCGCAGCGGTTTGGTAGGACGTCAGTTGGCGGTAGGCATTCGGTTTCGGCCGTGCGGCAGTAAACGGAATACTCTCTCGTTAGCGCTCTCTCATGACGGCAGCCGCAACAGCAATGTGACATATTCGGCGGTTCACAAGTTCAGTGGTGTAAAGGGGCTGCGGGCCGGTGTGTGGGGGATTGTGGAGATTCGTAAGTTCAAGACTGTTGGGCGGCTGATCGTGTTTGCAAACGCATTGGCGCTTTGGTACCAGAAAAGGTCTGTGCGCTTTGCACTCGAGATGGTGCATGGGATCGATCCCGATTTGAGTCATTATCAAATGCTGTTTGAAAACAGCCGAAAGGTTCATTTTCTGGGCCCGCGGCTCGAGGGAGCGTATCGGTTTCGGCTCGCGGACAAGGTGTCCCTATACCCGCTGGCGCAAACATCCCTCACGTTTGATGACCTGGAGTCCACCCGGTTGAACTCACTGCAGTTTCTCGTCGGGTTGAATTTGCGAATACAAAAGATTGTTCTGAGTATCAATGCGGAAACTATCGGTACGAAAGCTCCCAAAAATGTGGGGCAAAGACGGTTTGAGAGGAAGAGCATTTATGCAGAGCTGGTCTACTATTTTTAGAAGGACTTTAGCCTGGTCACTGGGGTTGATATTGTCCATGGGGACGCTCTTCGGATGTATCGAATCCCCAACCCATGAGAGCTACGGTTTGCCGCTGGTCTTTTCGATCTATATCGATGAAGACGATCTGTCTGCCATGCGCACGGGCCTGCATGCCAAGCCCAAGGTGCCGGCGTCTGCCTGGATAAACAGCGAATTATATAAAGCGAAAGTGCTGCATTCAGGGGCCACCAGTATTAAGAATCTGCGCCGGAGCTACGAGCTGCATCTGGAAGAACCGTTTGAGGGAATGAAGGTGTTCCGCCTTAACGCAATGGTAGGTGACTACTCCACCATGCGAGCGACCATGGCCTATCATGCTTATGACCTGGTTGGTTTTGAGATGCCCAGATACGAACCGGTGGCGCTATGGGTGAATGACGAGTATTACGGAGTCTACAATCTCCAACAGCTGATGACCGAACCGGATTACTGGAAAGAATCTTCTCCCGAAGGCATCACACCGGTGTACATGTACCAGGCAAAAAAATCGCTCATGGGTACTGGTGCCGATATTTATGAGAATCTGGAGCAGAAATTTTCGGTAAAGTATGGGACCAAAGAATTTGTGGGACTGGAGGAATTTATCCGCCGCCTGGCGAAAGAGCCATCGGATGAAGGCCGCGATCGGATTGAACAGATGGCGGATGTAGATCAGATACTGCTCTATATGGCCATGGTGCAGTATCTGCATCACGGGGATGGCGTGACCAACAATTTCTATTTTGTCTCAACCCATCTGCACCCGCGGTTTCGTATTTTTCCCTGGGATCTGGATGTTACGTTCAAAAAGGCGGGCACTCCGGAAAATGGAGATATTTTTACAATAAGTCATATGATGAATCGATTCTATAATGATGACCCGCCCTACAGAGCGATGTTCGAGAATCATGTGCAGTACATTCACAGCAAACTCACACTCGACGCTATGTTGTCGCACCTGGATGGCTATTACTGGCTGATAAAGGATGCATGGGAGGCGGATGATTATCGAAACGCGCAAGGGATAACGCTGGATCAGTATCGGGAGGAGATAGCAAATAGAATAAAAAGCAATAGAGAAAACTATCAGCAGTATCTGGAGCGGCAGTAGCATATATATGGATAAATGAATTATCAGCTAAAAATGCGCCGAGGTGAGCCGTGCCGGCATACCATCAGCTGAACTAGCTACGACTTAATCGGACAGCCGCAGGTGAAAACCCTGCCTAAGAAACCCCTTTGGCTTCAAGAGCGCAAGACTGTACAATGCGACGATGGCATTCCTTTCGACTTAGGGATGACTGATGTATATAGGAGGCTGCAATGCAAAACTTCATCCGCACCTATCTCGTACTGTGGTTAGTACTAGTATTTATTGGGTGTGATACTTCTTCTGCCGACGAGGAAGATGACACAGATTCTGAATCGTCCACAGACTCAGGTACCGAAGATACCGTGCTCAACAATAGATGCGCGTTAGAAGACCGTCTGGGTGGGTTTGAGGTCACCGTGCTCGCCGACTATTCTAGTGTTCAAGGGATTGTAAACAATGGCGTTTTGCCCGCATCGATTACAACCAACGAGCTGGAACAAGGCGGGTGTATTCTGTGGAAGAAACACAACCTGGTCTGTGATCCGCCGTGCTTGGCCGAAGAAACCTGCGATTTCGATGGCACGTGTATCCCTTTTCCCTTGGGTCAAGATCTTGGAACAGTAACAATTGATGGATTGGAAAAGGAGATTGCCATGGAGCCACGAGCGCCCGGCAATAACTATTTCGATACAGAATTGCCTCACCCGATATTTGATATCAGTAGTCGAGATATACAGCTAAAGACAACCACTGGTTATTTGGACGAAATCACACTTCACGGTGCAGGTAGCCCTGCGATACAGCCACAGCAGAGCGAATTGGTTGTTATTCCAGGACAGGACCTAGCGATACAGTGGGATCTCCCACCTCAAGACACGCGAACGGTGGTGATTTTCGCACTGAATATCGATCAACACGGCTCCACCCCGATTACGCTCAAATGCGAGTTCGAAGATAACGGAGAAGGCCTGGTGCCTGCCGCTATTATCGATGCCTTAATCGACGCGGGTGTTACTGGTTTCCCCAGTGGCAGGCTATCCCGAGGTACAGTAGATGCCGTTCAAGTGGCGCATGGGTGTGTCGAGTTTGCCGTAAGATCCCATAAAGCAATCGATATTAACGTTTCCGGCTATATCCCCTGTACGGGTCCTGGCACATGCCCAGAGGGGATGACCTGCAATCTCGAAACATATCTTTGTGAATAATCCACTGGCTGATACCACCTATCCTGGCAGACGTCTTGCTCTATAAACATTAAGGAAATGCCACGGGTGTTCCCGGCAGACCAAGGGGCATGACGAGCATTTCTTCGGTGCCCCGTGACAGCACATACACCTCATCTAATTCCCAGCCGCCAATGCCCACGCCCCAATGTAGGTTGGGAATCCAAGGCCGTTGGGACTGAAAAGGTCAGTCGCAATGATTTCAAATTCGCCGGTTTCTGGGTCGACGCGCCGTATCCTCCCGGCAGCGTGCTCTGAAACATAAATATTCCCTGCGTTGTCTATTTCTACACCATTGGGGTATTCCAAACCAGAAATAATTGTGACCACACTGCCGTTTGAAGCTACGCGCAGCAACGATGAGTTCCCGGCAACAACCAAATCGCCATTGGGCAGAAATGCCATGCCAGAGGCCTGTTCTTCATAACCTCCGTTCGTCGACGTGATACCGGGAACAAAAATTTGAGGGGAGCCAAACTTCGTCTGTTTGATGAGATTGCCATTGCGATCCACAGAAAGCACATTGCCAGCATCATCAAATGCAAAATCCTCTGAATTGACAAATCCATCGAGCAGGTCAAATGCCATCGGCATGATCGGGATTTCATCGCATTCATCTGTTTCAGATGCTGTATCAGATGCCGTATCCGTATCTGAGTCTGAATCAGTGTCAGTATCTGAATCTGTGTCCGCATCTGTGTCCGTGTCTGAATCCGAGTCAGTATCTATGTCAGTATCTGTGTCGCTATCTGTGTCCATGTCTGAATCCGAATCCGAATCAGTATCTGTGTCACTATCTGCATCTGAATCAGAATCAGAATCTCCATCGGTATCTGAATCCCCATCACTATCAGCATCGCTCGAGCTATGATCCTCCTCAGAATCCTCTGGGGACGCTCCGCAGCTAGACCATCCCAACCACCCGCCAAAGAGAGAAACAACAAATAGGAATTGAATTGCTTTCATTAAATTGTCCTTTTCCAAACCGATTCGGATATCACGAAAAAAGGCGTCTTTTCCATTATGCCTCAAATTCCATAAAAAGTCGCCGTTATTGTCGCGCGTGGGAGCAAGCAGTGCCGCTTCGCGGAACAGGCTTTTATTTCCACAGTGTCAGGTGTGGCTAGAGTAAGTTTGAAGAACGAGACTGGGGGATTTTGACAGGGCTTCCGCAACACCTCAGCAAGGCGTCCACAGGGCCATCTTGGGCTTTTGGGCCAGCTTTTGGGCCAGCTCGTCTATGGGACCGTAGGTCATGCAGGCGGCCAGGCAGGCCTTTACGCAGGCGGGGTTTTCTCCCTTTTTCGTAAGGTGTTTACACAGGACGCACCGCTCGGTGGGGAATGGTAGATAGGTGAGGTAGGCCTTGTCCTCGGTCAGGCGCTGCTCGATCTCCAGCACCCGAATGCCCTTTTCCCTCTTGGCTTTTCGTTTGAACTCCTGGGCACAGGCCACTTCGCAGGCGTGACAGCCAGTGCAGAAGTCATAGTCGATCAGCAGACCGAATCTCTTTTTGTCGTCACCCATCTCAGCCCTCCCCTCCTTCGATCTTATACACCTTGCACAGTAGGTTCTTGAGCGGTGCGCCCAGGCCGTCTTTTCCCTGCGCGTTCATGGGAATCAGCTGGTTGATGTTCGACTCCCACACTCCGTAGAGGTTCGGCTCAGCCGCCTGCTTCTCAGGAAACCACCAGCCGTGGGGCACCATCACCATGTCTTTGGAAACCACCAGTGTGCGCTTGGCCTTGAACTTCTGCTTGCCCAGCCAGTTCTCCACCCATACCCACTGCCCGTCGTCGATGCCCAGTGCGTCGGCCGTGTCTGGATGGATTTCTACGATGGGATCCGGATCCAGCTCCCTCAGCCAGGGTATCTGCCGGTGCTCTGCATTGAAGAAGACCGGAGATCGCCGGCCCGTGGACAAGATGAGCGGATATTTCTTTGCCAGGTCTGGACGACTCACCGGGGTAAAGGGCGGTTCTTCGTAATGGGGCATGGGATCTGTGCCCCATGTCTCCCGGTCCACCGAATAGAGCTCCACCAGGCCCGAGGGGGTTGCGAATCCTGGGTGGCCGTCCTGGCGCAGCAACCCCTTTTCGTGCCGGCGATACGGGGCGCTCGGATGGCCTTCGGGTGGAAAGGCAAACCCTTTGTCCTGCAGCTGCTCGAACGTCATGCCAGACGGAGCAATGATCTCGTCGAACAGATCGCGCACGCTGTCCCAGCGAAGTTCTGGATCAAACCGCCTGGCCAGCTCGAAATTGATCTCCACATCTGGCCGGCACCCTGGCACCTCCAGGGCCTTATTGATGGTTTGAAGGGGCACCCACCAGCTGCGAACGCTCTCCTTCTCCAGGAAGCTGGCCGCTGGCAGCACCACGTCGGCAAGTGCCGTGGTAGGCGTCATGAACAGATCCACTGCAGCGATAAAGTCGAGCTTTTTCAGGGCTGCGTGCCATTTTTTAGGCTCAAACGCAATGCCTCCGAGCAGGTTCCCGGTCTGCAGCCACATGCCCTTAATGGGATAGGGATCACCGGTCTCTATCTGATTGAGGGTCAAGTCGGTCTGGGCCCGCCAGATGAACTTTTTGAACGGACCGTACCGATCCCGACCGATCCTGGGTTCGTCCATTTCTTGGGTAGCCAGCCGGATCGCGCCGGTGGCGCCGGGCAGTGCATAGGCCACTGCGTCGAACGCATGGCGGGCAATCACGTTGCCCCCGGGCACATCCAGGTTTCCGGTCAGACACCACAGGGCTGTGATGGCCTGGGCCGTGGGGGTAATGCCCGGGGTGGAATCGATGGGCAAGCCCCAGTGCACAGCCGCGGGCTTGGCCTTGGCGTAGAACCGGGCTGCCGCGGCGATCTCCTTTTCAGGCACGCCGGTGATCTCTGACACCCGATCGATCGGATACTCGTTTACCCGGTCCACAAATGCGTCCCACACGGTCTGGCACTGCACCTTATCCCCACTGGCAAGTGGGACTGAGACCGCTCCGCTCAGGGCAACAGGTATCTCAGCGTCCGTCCCAACCGCATCTGAATGCCATCTTACTGGCTCGCCCCTTTGGGAATCCCAAACGGCAAAATCGCTCTGGGAGGCCCCGGGCCATACTTCTTCCGCACGCAGTAGCTGTCCTGTATCTCGCCTCAGCAGCAGCTGGGCGTTGGTCCAGCGCGCCACAAAGTCAGGGTCGTACAACCCCTCGTTCACAAGCAGGTTGAGCATGCCCATGGCCAGCGCCCCGTCAGTACCGGGCCGGAGCCTGAGCCAGTGTTCAGAGCGGCAGGCAAACCAGGACATCCTCGGATCGACACATATCACCTTTGTGCCGCGCTTCATCAGGTCCACAAACCAGTGCCCAAAGATGTTATCCGGGCAGGCGTTGGGCAGATTATAGCCCCATATCACCAGACACTCGGGACGCTCGTACCTGGGGTCGTCATAGCGATCCGGCAGCCACTGGGCCGCATCAGGCACACAGTAATCCCCCATCACGGTCTCTACAGCAGCAATACGGGGACTGTAACAGGCATTGCCACTCATGCCGAACATCACATTGGGACTGCCAAACGCATAGGCCAGCATGCAGATCCAAGGTCCAATGTCCCGGCCTGTGCCCATGGTGAAGATCACGCTTTCAGGTCCGTATTCCTGGCGAATCCGCTTCATCTCCTGTTCGATCAGGTCAAAGGCCTCGTCCCAGGAGATCTCAGCCCACTTGCCCTCGCCGCGCGCTCCTACCCGCTTGAGGGGCCGGGTCAACCGTTCGGGGTGGTACACATATTGGGTCATGGCCAGGCACCGGGCGCACAGTCGTCCCTGGTTCCAGGGGTGCTGTGGGTCTCCCTCTACCTTTACCAGCTTGCCGTCCTGCACGTGGGCCAGCACCCCACAGGTACCATGACACCCCGGACCGGCCGACCAACTGGTCGTGCGCACGACATCCACGCGATGGGTGCTCATCTCTCACCTCCATCAGTTATTCGTTTTATCTCAGCTATGGTCGAACAATATACCACCTGCAAAGAGATACCATCAGCGAGTCCAGTCGGAAATGGTAAAACCTGTCAATTTAATGTATCTACCAGGGTATGTGGAGAATATACTTGGTATTGATGGTTGCTATGGCCTTCAGTAGCAACGGTTGTCAGAAAAAAGAGACCACTAATCCCACCCTCTTTCAAAAAGCACCGGCGGATTGGCGGGCTGAGACGATTCCTTTTCCCCTGGCATTTGCGCCGGATATCGATCTCAAGGGCGTTGCTGAGCTCAGGTTTGCCCCTGGTATGTTTGAGCCAGATAGGGAGACCTTTTTTACCTACGCCTTTGTTTGGTGGCTCGAGGGCGAGCCTCAGCTGAACCAAGCGCAGTTGGAGCAGATTTTGCTCAGGTACTTTTCCGGGTTGTACCAGGCAGTCTCTAAAAAAGAGGTCAAGGATACGAGCTCGTTTGCGGTTTCGTTGACCGAAGAACCGGAAGCAGAGGGGATGCGTCATTTTTCCGGTACGGCAACCTGGATAGATCCCTTTGCCACCGAGGAGCCCTTGACCCTCAATATAAAAATCGCGCAGTGGCCCTGCCCCAATCAGCAGCGAACCATGGTCTATTCTACTCTTTCCCCAACGCCTCGAGACCACGTTGTGTGGCAGCAGTTTGATCAGATCGTGGTGGCTGATTGCGATCGTTAAATCGAATTTCAAATTCAACATCTCGCCGCAGGCCCGGCAGAGGCAGACACGTCACGAGTATTCGATTTTCTCGGATATAGCGATAGAAAACCCTGCACGTGGCTTCTAAAACGCTAACCCAAAATCAAACCCCCAGCCAAAGGTGATCTTATCATCTGCACCGGCGTGCCATACAAATGGAGCGCCATCGAATTCTCGATTCTTATTGGCGATACCAACTTCGAGCAACGTCAAAAACCGGATACACAGTCCAAAGTGATTGGTCCAATAGTGCGTCGCTTCTAAGGTCCCGGTTAAGGTCCCATAAAACGCGCGTGTTTCATAGTATTGTATGTCGGCATCCTCTTGAAAATTGAAATATCTCATACCAACAAGCCCTCCGACTTGAAGAACCCAACCTCTTTCCTGCGTTCGTTGATCTAGCAAATGTGGCACGACGCCCAAGCGAAAAAAGAAGCTCCACCATCGCAAATAGGCAGCACCTGAGATGTCGAAGCCAGTTTCGCCAGCCAATAGATCATTGCGTTCTAGTGCAACATTTAGTCCTGCGCCAAAAAATCCAGGCGCAGATTCGTGGTGGTAGGCAAAGCAATCTCCATCAATGAGGCCACACCATCGTTCATCTCTAGCGCCCACGCGCAATATCGAAAAGGGCAGCACCAACCTGATTTTGATATGATATTCGCTTTCTTCTTTTTTTACTTCAGCTACCCGAGCCGCATTTCCTTGGTGTTCGGCGCCTTTGAGAGTATTTGCTGGCATGTCATTGGTTCGGGTTGACGTATCTTCTACCGAGGTCGCACAACCCACTTCAGCAGGATGCAAAAGCGTGATCAAAAGAGTGATAAATAACATATTAAATATATATTTAATCATACCAATGCTATACCTGAAAAGGGGAATGAATGCACGTATAATTAGAATCGCAACCTATGTTGCCTAAGCATTTACCCCTTTTGAGAACTATCTTCTTTTTTGCCCTGCTTTGATCGCCTGCGCCAGAGGGTTCTTGCGCTGAACGACCGCCATGCCCATGGCGCCCATTTGATGATGCTTCCTGCAAGCCATAGGGCCCATGCGAGCATGATCAGCTTCCAGACCAGAATGGGAACACTGGCTACCCAGGGCGTGGGCAAGGCGTCTTGAATGCGGTCCACGTACCAAATCAAGCTGGTGTTGGTACTGCCGGCCCCTTGTACTTGCATATCAGGACGCACTGCAAGACCGTTGTACACGACCCCGACCAGACATCCCAGTGCGGCCAGGGTCCAGAGGGCGAGTATGATTTGCAGGGCGTTGTGTAGGAAGACACTCTCAGGGGACGTCTTGGCCCGCCATGCGAGCACCAGGAACCACCCTACTATTATCAAAGTTACGACCACCGGTACCTGGGTCAGGCCGATCGCCAACAGCATCCATTGCCAAGACTTGAGCGGACTGAGCTTCATGCGTCCCAGAATCAGTCCGCCGAGCAGAATGGTGATCAAAACCCCCCAAAACAGCACGGCCGGGCCCCAATTCGGTCCGCCGGCGAGCAACAGCCAGCGATCCTCAGGCAGTTTAACCGTTACGGTCACATTGGCGCACTCGCGACCCAAGCGAACCTCGGGGACGCGATACAGGGTATCAATGCCCCCTGATTGTTGCCAGGCCACCTTGATTTGCTGCGACCCTGGGATTAAATTGACTTCGAGTTTTTCTCCCTGCACCCGAAAGGTCCGCTCTGCGCCGTCCACGGTAAGGGTTTGTACTTGTGCCCCCTTGGGCAGGGTAAGGACCTGGGATCCCCCTTGGCTCGAACGAATCCAGAGCATGAGCTCGGCTTTTACAAGGCGAATACCAGGGGACAGGATGAGTCGGGCCGCGTCAATGGTGATGGATTGGCCTTCAACACCACTGGGCTTGGTAAGGCTGAGGTCGAGGGATTCACCGGGCCACGGCATGAATACGGGTTGGAATTTTGTCCCTCCTCGACTGTCGATAGGAGCGAGTCCGTTGTGGGCACATTGCCATACCGGGCTGCACTGCAGGGTCCATAGTTCGGTCCAGGGCTTGCCCGTTGGGGCGGCGAGGGTGATCTGGGGTTGTTCTGCAAGGGTGGAAGACCACACAAATTCGGTTTGGTCCCGACCCAGGGACACCACTGCCTCCCCCTGTTCCACTTGCACTTCGGATTCGGTTACCGCCTCCCCTTGCAGGAGCGGAATCCGCATCACTAAAGGCATGCCCACCGGGCTGACGCGCCGCACATGGGTATGGAGCAACCAGGGGATGCCGAAATCGAACGTTCGAGAGATCTCCAGCCAGGGGGGATAGGATCCTTCTTCAAAGGTCGCTTGCCCGGGTTGCTGACTGCCTGTAGTCGCACTGCGGGAGAGCTGAATCGAGCCCTCTGAACGACCATTTTCGGAAATACCCTCCACTACGAATCCCGGAGCATCCGCACTGACATGGTGGGGAGTGAGTCCGAATTCGATGGTTAGGGTGTTTCCCGGAGGCAAGAGGCCCTCGGCCACTACTTCGTGGGCGCCTGGTTCGAGTCGAACGTGGATAAACCCATCCGGCCGGGTGGCCAGGGCCAGTGTCTTTTGCCCGTTGACCCGCACTTCAGCCGGCACCCAATGCTTGGCAGGCCCAGGGATGGGCCAGCTCGATACATCTCCTGAGTGCACTTCAGCCCGAAACAGGATCCGTTGCTCTCGAACTGAAACAGAAAGCTTGGCAGCAGAGACGCAATCCGGACGACAGGCCGGTGCTCGGGTCAGCTTTTCGAGCAGTTGGGTCAGCCTGGATTCGCTCGGTCCCTCCTCGGCAAGTGCGGGCTGGGGAGCCGTCAGCAGGCCCACGAGAAGCACGCCCATGGCGGTGGCCGAAGCGGCTTTGGACTTCCCGCTGAGAAGCCCAGCGCTGCTGTTCCCTCCCCTGTGGCCCGGTGTTTTCAAGACGCGCAAGAGCTCGCTGGCGACGCGAAGCGCAATCCATACCAATAGCAGAACGCGAAGCAGGGATACGATCAGGTTGACCTTGGGAGACATCATGTAAAGGTTGAATCGATGGCTCTTGGCCACCGGGCCGGACCAGGTGAAGTTCATCTGGGTCCAATGCCAGTTCGGCACGCCCGGACCGGTCTGCACCACGGCCTTGGGGTCCTGTGCCAAGGACTTCTTTTGGTACCGCCCTTCCTTTGCGAGTACTCGCGCCACTGGTCTCTTGCGCGCCTTCCGTTTCTCCTGGGCCACCTCTTCAAAGTCCTCCTCAATAGGCGCGCTGGCAGCTCCGCCGCCGGCAGCTCCATCTTGAAGATAGCCGAGCGCTTTCAGCTGGCCCTTCACCTGAGCCGGCGCGGTTTTGTCTTCTGCTTGCTGTGGGTATGGAACATCTGATGTCGGGGGTCCCCGACCCACATCTGGCGCAGCACTCTGCATGAAGAAGCCATATGCTGCCTCCCCTTTGATTTGGGGAAACAGCCCGGTGCGTACCTGTTGCACGCTAAAGGGTATCAGCACTGCCGCGAGCCAAATAATACTGAGCCAACACCAAATTCGTCCGACAACGTGCAGTTTTCCCTGGGGCAGCACTTTGAGCAGCCCCAGAGATGCCAGGAGGCTTACCCACACGGCTGTCGGCGCATCGGTCTCGTGAAAGCACAAGACCAGGGCGACAAACGCGATGATGCCCAGCAGGGGGCTGGTGAGTTTGGCCATGGCAAATGAAATGATGAGCACAAAGAAAAATCCCCACAAGTCCCATTGATCCCACCAAGTCCCGGGCAGGTTATCCACTCCCTTGGCAAACAGCACGGTCCATCCCGGAGGCAGGTGAACCGTGGTTTTTAGTTGCTGCACATCCTCAGACCACCCCACTGCGGGCAGGTCACTTACCTTACCCTGGGTCCGCCATTCAGCGAGTAGATCAAGGGATTTATTGCGCAGCTCCACGCCGGATTTCCCGGTCTTGGGGTTGCTGGTGATGAGTTGATCGCTACCGTCCACAGTGACGTGGCCCAGGGTCCCGTTTGTTTCTAGATCCAAGCGCCACGCGCGGCTTAGGGTTCCTTTGAGCCGGTCTTGAACGGTGTACCCCTCCCCATCGAGATCCATCCACATTTCCCGGCTGAGTGTGAGTTGATCAGGCGGGGGCGTGGGTTGTCCGCGGCGTTTCGTGGCGATGTTGAACCCAGCGCCCGGTTCGACGAGAAATGCGGACAGCCCGTGCCATTCCGCTGGAAGGGAGGTGCGAGACGGATCCACACCGGGCGGTCCAGACACACCAGCTTGGCGAAGGGTTTCGTCTGGTTGCCAAACCCAGATTTCACTGTCGGGCCAAGGTGGCTGGCGGGGAATGGATTTAATGGACGCTACATCTGTTTCGATACGAGAATGAAGTGTCACGATATGGGTACCGGCACGCACCTGGAGGATCAATGCCCCCGCGTCAGACACCCTGGCTGGGATATCCGAATCCACACTAAGGGGAACCGCGCCAGGGACGAGCGCGCTTTTCAGGGTCACTTCTCTAGACTTGCCCGATACCCGGAGTAGCAGGCGGGTTTCCACCTGAAGGGGAATCCCATCGCTCACGTTGCGCATGACGGTCAAGTCGAGCCGTTCGTCCTCTTGAACGCCAGCAGACGCACCCTGTAATCGAACCGTACCGTCTGCATCTCGCCGGGGAAATGGGATCTCTTTCCCATCGACCCTGAGGGCGACCAGGGCAATGGCCCGGGGCACCCAGAGCGCCTGGGGCATATCATCCCAGAAAAACCGGCCGCTGATGCGATACCTGCCCGGTGCGACACGAATCGTCGGCCCCTCATGGCCGAGCACCACGGCCTGTTTACCGCCCACCCGGACGTCCTGGGGCCAATGTCGATCGCTACCGGGAAGTGCCACTTCTGTCCAATGATCCGCGATGACCTGCATCTCAAAGGACCCGCCGGACTGCCCAAACGCCAACGAGACTTCCCCGGGCCAGAGACAGACCGATTCATCGGCCACCACCGGGCACATCCGATCCTGACTGGCATCGAGTACCCACGGTACCCAGGGACGCAACGCCGGTGGCAAGTCAGCTACTGGAAACGGATCAGCCCGCCCCACCCCTGACATCGCAACCAAACCACACCCCAACACAAGTAGGCCCCATTTCCATCTGCGTGTACCCATAGACAATCTCCTAGCAAAGCACAGCGTAGCAGAATTTTTCAGTCAATATTAAATACGACTGTAGCCTGAAATCGTTCTATTTTGTCAGAAGTTTTTACAGCCCACGCCCTGACTGGGGCATCGTCGTGAAACTGCTTGACTATTCTTTGTCGAGCTGTTTTCTAGGGTGCGTGGGGATGTCGCCACACCTGCCAGTCTTGTAAGGCAGCACCAAGGGTTCGAGTTTGGTTAATCCGCAAGATTGGCTTGATTGAGGATCTAACACGGTTAGGCCGGACCAAAGTGGGTAGGGGAAAACAATATGCTCAGGAAACGTTTAGCGATTTATTGCTGGCGCGCGTTGATGTCTGTCCCAAATAGCTTGGAATTCGATATGTTTACTTTGAAATCATTCCAGAAAGCGGTCATTTCCGCGCAGGCGGAAATCTATGTGAATGGAAATCTGGATTCCCGCCTGCGCGGAAATGACGTGGGTTTTACGAGCTCCGCTATCGGTGCTTTGGACATCAATAAAGAGTACTTGTGTGTGCGGCCACTGCATTGCTGCGCGAGTAAGGAAATGTTATCGTGAGACATTCACAGTTCGAGTAAAGACCAGAACAAAAAGGGAAACCGATGGTGAAACTTAAATGGAGAATCGATGACCAGAATGTGGTGACACTCGATTCGCGTTTGTCCGGTCGCGACATAGTCAAGTACAACGATCGCATTTTATTTAACAAGATCAATTGGAAAATTCGTCGAGATATCAATTTTCACCTGGACGACGGTACATTCGCACAGTTGGTCATCAAGCTCAGTTATTTGATGATTCCAACCTTCGAGCTAAGAGTGGATGGCAATTTGGTCCTTCCAACGGGCCAAGAAAATCAGAAACGTATATGCAAGAAATGCGACTCGGTTGCTCAGCCACGGGACCGTTTTTGCGAATCATGCGGTACAGCGCTACCGAGCGCGGAAGATATTGAGCGCAAAAGCAACGTAACGTCAGCCACAACCACTATTTTTGTCCTTGCGGTTTTGTTTATGATTTTCGGCCTTATTATGTTTGGGATACAATACAATGAGACCAAAAAGGTGCTAAAGCAACTGGAAGGGCTGGAAGCAAACGCGACCATTCCGCAGCCTATTAATGGCCAGACCTATACCGCAGGAGAGCTTCGTAAAGTTATCGCTTGGGAACCCTGGGGGATTCTAACAGTCAATATTGTTCTTGCGGTTATTATGACCGGCCTAGGCATCTGGAGCCGGCGCTCACCCTTGCCTGCGATTCTAACGGCGGCAGCAGTTTATGTGGTTGTTATCACAGGAAACGCTATCGCCGATCCCCGGACCATTGGGCAGGGGATATTCATCAAAATCATCGTAATTGCGGCGCTAGTAAACGGTATAAAAGGCGCCCTAGACTCTCGCAAGGACAATGCCTAACTCAGACTCAACGCGCGATTCCTCTGCAACTTGTGTGAATTGTAGCATACCTCAGCGCGAAGGAAGTAGATTTTGCCCTAGTTGTGGCACTGAAAGATCATCAGCCGATCATCCGTCTGAGATGTTGCATTTAACAGCGCAAGAGGCTGTTTCAAAAAAAGATAGTCGTACTGGGGAGCTAAAGAGAATTGCACTGCTGTACGGAGTTTTACTCGGCACCTCGATCATAGCTGGGTTTGCAGCTATGATCAACGACGATGCTGCCACGATAACTGCTTGGGTAGTAGGAATAGATACCGTCGTGGTAGCGTTTTTTTTCTCACTCAGTTGGCAGCGTGTGCTGAGCTTACTGTCGCTGAGATCACTTCGTTTGAGTACTGCATTATGGACGCTGATTGCCTTTTGCTGTCTGTGGCTTTTCATGTTTATCTATTTTTATATTTTAACGGCGATAGGGATGCCGTATCTCAGCGTAAGCGCAGCGTTTATCAGGGACAGTTGGCCAATTTGGTCAATACTTTTGATTAATGCCTTTCTTCCCGGTGTTTTTGAAGAACTCGCGTTCCGCGGATTAATTTTAGGAGGGTTAGAGCGTATTCTGACCAAAAAGGAGGCGCTGTTCGTTCAAGCCATGCTTTTCAGCGTGCTGCACATTGCCCCAATTATTTTTGTCAGCCACTTTGTTATCGGTTTGATACTCGGTACGATATGCCAGCGTACCAAATGCATTTATCCCTCAATATTAGTGCATATCGGGTGGAATACCCAAGTACTGTATACTGAAATGGGCGATGTTCTTTTCTACTTATTCAGTTAAATCTGATGACTCAGCTAGTGCTCTGTCCAGTCTACAATGTCGGGTAAAAGACCTCCCCCTTTGGCAAAGGGGGTTGGGGGGATTTCGTCTTTTCCCCTGGCATTGCAAGGTGACAAAATCCCCCTTCCCCCCTTTTTCAAGGGGGAATCTACTAACTTAACCCGACAAATAACGTTTGACATGGCACTAGATTACAGGTTAGATGTGCTTTCGGTATATCTGCGGGCAGTGCGGGGGCGGTATCGCAAGCAGGGTAAGAAAGTCGGGATCAAAGCGTGTATTGGAGGGAGTGTAACCTTTGCGCAGAGATTTGGGTCTGCCCTGAATCTCAATCTACACTTTCACGCGCACCCGCTGGGCGGCGTGTTTAACACCAAGAATACCGCGTTCCACCTGGCTCCGCCTCTCAAAGATAAGCTTGGAAATAGATGTTTCACGGGGCGCACCCAGCAGTGCTGCACGCCATACGTTATTGAGCTATCTGTGATTTTAGGGCGTCGATCCGGTGTTGGCTGCATTGGGTGAGTGCTGAAAAAGGCAGCTCAATGCCCTTGAACGTCAGCGCGGCATTGAAAAAATCATCGAGTGCACCAGCGCATTGATAAGTTTGTGCATGGGCCATGGCCAGGCCCTTAAGCGTGTCTTCTACATGGGCCAAGGGTGGGGAGACTTGTTCGCTGAAGATTACCAGGGCGGATCGCCAGGCCTCTATGGCTGCCCGGTATTGGCGTAAGTTGTAAAGTGACCAGCCCACGCCCTTTTGGGCAAACCCGGGGTCGTGACCCATTTTGACGGTGCGAGCGTACGCCTGCCCGGCCTGTTCAAAGTCGCCCAGCCAGAACAGCGTTTCTGCGAGCCCCATATGCGCTGGTCCGTACGCCGGCGCCATGGCGATGGCTGTTTCAAAGTGATGACGGGCTTTTTCGTAATTGCGCGCTGTGAAATTGTAGTTCCCTCTCCAGGTTTCCATCCACTCCGGGTGATGTCGTCCCTGTTCAAACAGCACATCTGTTTGAGTTTCGAAAACGGTATTTGTCAGCGGTCCAAAGCGTATGTCCAAATCTGTGTACGGGCTATAGGCGAGGACCCCGAGATGAATGGACAGCGGCATGGACGGGATATCGATATGGGCGAAACGAGGGATTTCTTGGCGGGTTTCGTAAATCTGAAAATTGAAGCTTCGCAACACATGGCGCAAGTCGATGACGTGCTCGCTCCATTGCCCCCGCGGCGAGGCGATGATAGTACACGGTACTTCTTTGCCGTACCCGTTATCTATCGTGGTGATCCCAGGCTGATCACCGAACAGGATCCAACCTTCGTCCCTTCGGCTTTGCAGACGCAGCCCGTAAATCAAACTGGGGCTTGGAAATCGGTTGGCCCCCTGTGGCAGGAAAATTCGGATGTGTACGGGCTGGGTGGGTAGCATGACATAGGTGTCAATCCCGGCCCGAAGCGGTGGATCACCTAACCGGGTTGTGCGCGAGGTTTTAATGCGCAAAGCAGTTTCAGGTCCTCTTGGTTCCATCGGGGTTACCAGGTCAATGTCGATCTTTCCAGATTGCCCTCGGTGTGCACCCCAAAAGGTCGGGTGATCGCTGTAGCGTTCCCAAAACCGCAGCTGGCCGTTGGGAATGGCGTCCGGGCGGCGGTGATCCCTTGAAGCGGGGATCGGTATCGTGGCTCGAATATGGGATCGGTGCGCGTCGGCAACGGTCAATCGCGCGCCTCGGCTGATATCCCATCCGGCAAACGATGCGGGCCGGGTGATTTCGAAGAGCCTCGTTTGCCCAGGACCGAGTATTCTGGGACCGGACATGATGGACCAGAACATGGGTTGTAAGGCGACGCTCTGGACGGTAAATCGCGGTTCGATCTCCTGATCCGTAAGGTTCTCGACCCAGAGCTTTATCAGGGAGCCCCCTGCACCTTCGGTGAGAATAGGATACTGGATTTGTGGTCGTAGCACGGGCGTTCGCGTGCCATACCAGGTCACCGTCGCAACAATGCCGGCCAGTACAACGAAGACCGGCACGAGCGTCAGCCTGAGCCTGGATGTGCTCAGCAGCGGTAGATCGACCAGCGAGCGGTTGCGAAACAACGCATAGGCCAGGGGCAGGGCATTGAAATACCAATAGGACGTGAGACTGCGATTGGCAAACCACAGGGCAAGGGCCGGCGCGATCCATAGGAACTCCCTCAAGTGACTGATGTGTCGTGCGTACACCCAGCAGCATAGACCGAGGACCCCCAGCATCATCGCTGTATAAGCGACCTTCGGGATCACAATCGCGCCGGTCATGGTGAGGGTGGAGAGCCCTTCCCCAAAGGTTATCATGCTCGCTCGCACGGGCTCGGTCACACCGTAAAACCAGGCTGCCGGATCCCAAATGATAAAGGGTACGTTAATGGCCAGGAACACAGCACTGCTGATGGCGATGAATCGAGAGATCCCAACCATTTTCAACCGGGTTTCGCCTTGGGTTTCGCAGTAGATTCGAATGAGGAGAAAGGGAATCATCACCCAGGGTTGGTGCTTGTAAGCAGCCGCAAGGCCATACCAAATAGCGCGCCGGCCCAACCTCGGCCAATCGCGAATCATCATGACGAGGAAAAACATCCATACCGGGTCAGTTACACCGCCAAAGCAGTAGTGTATGAATTCCTGCTCGGCGATAAAGGGCACTAAAATGAGCGGTCGAACACTCGGCCGAACGCCGAAGTACAAGACCGCAAGGGCCGCAACAAAAAACAATGGATAGATGAGGTCCGAGGGAACGCCTAACCATAAAAAGGGGACAACCAGCAGCACCGATCCTGCGGGATAGGCCACACGTCCTGAGAGATCACCGTCGACCAGGGAGGTGAGAAAGACCATTGGTTCGCGAAAGATGCGAAAAGATTCAACCAGGTCGTGGGTGTAGGGATTTTCACCTCTGAGCAGCAACCTACCCGCGTAGTCCATGTAGATGCGCGCATCCGTGGTGTGTGGATGACCGCTAAAGGATTCATTGAGATGGTGAATCCAGCCATATCCGAAAATGACCAGCCCCATGGCGCCCGGGATTGCGGCCTCTGCCCATTTCGGAGGTGTGCGCAGCGTCGAGAGCAAGAGGAGCATGAATCCCAGTAAGTATCCGAACATCATCAAATTCGCAGAAATGGTATGGGTTGGCACCGTACCGCTGGACCAAAGACTGGTCGCCCCCTTCCAGCTCAATATAGCAGCGGCAAAAAATCCAAGCCGCAGCGTCAGATGGTGTAGCTTATCTTCCCTCACGCACCTCGTCTCCGGGTGACACGCCAGCCTCACAGAGCTGACGATCGGCCGCTAGAATAGTGGTACTATGTCCGATTTACAATTCAAACACTGCATTCACCCTCCCCCAACGTCCAATTGTCCACCGGGGGAGGGCCGGGGTGGGGGCATAACTGGGCAGGGCCGGAGTGAGGGAAGGCCTGGGGGCATAACTGGGACGGGTGATTTCGTCTCTCTCTATTGATGATTCAATCATATATCGATACGCTCCTTTTTTAATGTACGAAGATGAGACACACACCACCCAGAACGCGCTGCTGTGGATTAATGCGACGTCTGCATTCCCTGCCCTGCTGGTGGCATACGCGCCTTTGGATGCTACTCCCCATTCGGACCGCGCAGCGATCAGTGGCCGGTTGCGGGTCGGTCGGGATATTAGCAACGGGCTAAAACTGCCTGACCCCGATGTATCGAGAAGGCACCTTCAGATCACTTGCAATGCAGATGTCCACCAAATTGAAGACTTGGGCAGTAAGAACGGCACCTACCTGAACGGACGACGGATCCACGGCCCAGAGCGATTGCCAGACCAGGCGGTGATCCGCTTGGGCCAGACGATCCTGGTCTTCCTCAAAGATGCGCGGCTCTTAAAATATGTACTCGAAGACGAAAAGGAATTCGAGGAGGAGCAATACTACGACATTGTGGGTCGGTTCTACGCCGTGCCCTTATTGCGCGAGCTCAAAGAGGCCACCATCCCCAACCGCAGTATCCTACTCGCCGGACCGTCAGGTAGCGGCAAGGAGCTGGCTGCCCACGCGCTGGCTCAGATCAAATACCAACGACTGACGATTCAAAACGCAGCCCGGTTTGCATCTGAAGAAGAGGCCATGACCACTCTGTTTGGCGTGGGCCCAAAGGTCTTTTCCCATGTGGCAGCCAGACCCGGCTACATCGAGCAAGCCAATAGGGGCATCCTGTTTCTCGATGAAGCGCACAATTTGCCTCAAAGGGTTCAAAAAAGCCTGCTCAGAGTGATGGAAGACCGGCAGCTGGCGCGCATCGGTGAGACAACATCCCGCGAGGTCAACGTCCTGTTTGTCCTGGCCTCGAACGAACCGCCCCCTACCTACGCCTTAGCTCACGACTTGCTCGCCAGACTCAGGGTCGTCAACATACCATCCCTTGGCGAGCGTCTGGCAGACATCCCGTGTTTGTTCGACTACCTATTAAATAAAGCCTTCCAAAACGTAACCCTACCCAGCTCCCAAAGCAGAGATATTCTAAATACTGTCCACTACGAATTGCTGATGCTAGACCGATTCGAAACGACGAATGTCAGGGGACTCATGGAGATTGCCGAGAATATTGCAACCCGAGTGGCAATGGGAGTCAATCCGAAAAAAGCAGCAGAGGCCATCTTCTATCTTCGCTACGGCGATGCCGCCTATCAAAACGAAGCTGTTCAACCAGCTGAGCAAAAGACCAGGGCTGTCCCAAACGACATAGACATCGTAAAAGCCGCCTACTTTCGCCACGGTCAAAACGTCTCTGAGATTAAACGCGCCCTTGGTAATGAGGGATTGACATATTCGAGAAGCAGAATAGCCAGCATCATAGACGCGCTGAACCTCCCGAGGATGAAAAAGACCAAAAAGTAACATCGTGCAACCCTGCGTAGCTTCCTAGGAGCAAAGCAAGACAAATAAAAGACCATGCCTTAGGTCGCTGAAACGGGGTGCTGCTACAAAACAACCCAAGATTAGGTCCTAACAACACATTTGCCACACATACAAACCATTGCGATGGTCCCCAAAACACGTTTGCCACACATACAAACCATCGCGATGGTCCCCAAAACACGTTTGCCACATATACAAACCATCGTGATGGTCCCCAAAACACGTTTGCCACATATACAAACCATCGTGATGGTCCCCAAAACACGTTTGCAATACATACAAACCATCAAGACGGTTTGTATGTGTAAAATATGTGGCAAAGATTGCTTATAGTGTTTTATTAGGACATGGATGCAATGGAGCCCAAAGGGCTCAACTATACCAGCCCGGGGCAACGCCCCGGGATTATTTCGAAAACAAGTTCTATAGCCCTGAAAGGGCGACCCAAAGGGAAATAAGTACAGAAATTCACACGCCAAGATAATGGAGCGCCCCTTTGGGGCTTATTTTTTAAATTCTCAATGATCCCAGCGCGTTGCGCTGGGCTGGTATGGGCAACCGCTTCGGGGTTGCCAGAAATCCGAACGACTAAGTTAGTGCTTATGACCCCGGCCCTCCCCCGATGGACGCTTGGACGTTGGGCAATGGCATTCGGTTAAGGATTTTTGGGTGTTTTTATAGCGTAGGATCGCCAGAAAAGAATCCCCCTTGAAAAAGGGGGCAGGGGGATTTTCAATTGTCCAAGCAATTGTTTTCAAAGGTAAAATTCGAT
>JASJCT010000113.1 GCA_030065855.1 Myxococcota bacterium | reverse complement strand
TCTTCGTTATGCAGGGCCCTGGCAATGGCTTGCTCAACCCCCATTGGCTTTACTTGAAATGCAGTCATCGCCGCGGTGTCATGCACCAGCGTGGGGTTGCGAACGCTGTCGATGAGGGATCGCCCGACTCTGGCATAAAGCGGTGTGACCAAACCGAGCCAGAGGCTGGAGACTCTAGGACTGAGCACCGGCACTGGGACCATCAACCGCTTCAATCCCCGCTGACGGGCGTATTCCCGCATCAAGTCGAGGTATCGCACCTGATCTCGACCGCCGATTTCGAATACCTGGTTCCCGTCGACCTCGAGGTCGGTGCATTGGGTCAAATAATCCAGGAGGTCTTCAATGGCGATGGGTTGGGCCATGGTGGATACCCAGCGGGGGGTCACCATTACAGGCAGGCGCTCGGTAAGGGCGCGAATCATTTCAAACGAAAGGCTACCAGACCCCAGAACAATAGAGGCGCGAAGCTCGATCACGGTGACGCCTCCGCTCTCACTGCGCAACAAATACCCCACCTCTTGACGGCTCGTGAGATGGGGGCTCAGCTCGCTCCCACTATCCCCCAGGCCGCCCAGATAGATAACCCGCTGAACACCGGCAGCTCTGGCGGCACGAATAAAGTTAAGGGCCGCATCCCGGTCGAGTTGGGTGTAGTCTGAATTCGACCCCATACTGTGGACGAGGTAATAGGCCGTATGCACGCCCGAGAGGGCCTTTGCCACAGAAGCTCGGTCTAGAAGATCCCCTTGGAGAACCTCTACCCCTCGTTCAGCCGCTGCCGAGAGGTGTTGGGGGTGCCGGGCCAAGGCGCGTAGGTCATATCCACGGGATTCAAGTACAGGCAAGAGGCGGCCCCCAACATACCCTGTCGCTCCGGTGATGAGTATTCTGCCCTGTGGCATCTCTACCTCCGTTATATCAACAAGCTGCCGACAAGAGACCGATGCCGTTGAATTTGAGGCTTGCATTATCCGATCCAATTTTTGGGATTGCTATCTAGCCCGTCCCAAAAACCTCTCTCCCGGCCCCCTCTCCGCATCGGCTGACTATTACCCACACCAGTAGGAACCCCCACCCCACCCCTCCCCCGGTGGGCAATTGGACGTTGGGGGCGGGGGCTAGAGGGATGCGTTTGCGCAAATAAGAAAGGTCGAAAACAGTGGGCAGCCCATTGATGGACACGGCTGTCTCAGCAGAACCCAATGTGAGACAGTCAGTGTCTCCCCATTCAGGGTTGGGGCATAGTGTTCGAGACAGCAGCTCTGTTATATTGCACTGCCCTGTTTGGAAGGCCCAAGCCGAGAGCGAACGCTTCCCCATCGTTTTAAGTTGGGGTAGTTTCCTCACCTAATGAATCCCTATGCACTGTTTCCGCTTTTGTCATCTCTTGTCGGCGTTTTTCTAAGCGGCACGGTTTACGCCAAGAACCCTCAATCCAATACAAACAGACTGTTTTCCTTGTTCTCAATGTCATTGGCCCTTTGGTCATTTACAGATTTTGGATTTCTCCAGTCCAATTCGTTTGAAGAAGCAGATTTTTGGCGGCGGATCGAGGTTGTATGGTCAATCTGCGCGCCCCTATTCGTACATTTCGTCTGGGCATTCATCGGAAAAGACTATTTGGTTACTAGCAGAGTAATGTGTTTCCTTCTATACGCACCAGCCGTTCTAATCATTGTGCTCGATGCGACAATGCATCTGTTCATCGGACCGCCGGTGCGCCAATATTGGGGATGGTCTTTTAGTCGACCAGGGCATGGTTTGGATCTCCTTGCTTACGTATGGGAAATTGGATTGGTCCTTTTGGCGCTTTTCCAAACAGGAAAGTACTACAGGTCAACTTGCATTAGAGCAAAGAAGCGACAGACGCAGCTATTCCTGATTGCCGCATCCATAGGAGGATGTGCCGTGGCGATAAAGTTGGTATTAATCCACTTCTTCTTTACAAATGTTCCAGCAGCAGCGTTTTTATCAACATATATCATCATCTTTAATCTCACAATTACCTATGCCATTTGGAAATACGAGATGTTTGCCCTAACGCCGATGACTGCGGCAGAAAGTATTGTTGCGACCATGTCGGACGCACTCTTTCTGGTAAATCCCGATGGCTCGGTTCAGTCGGGCAATAGGGCCGCGCGGTTACTCCTCGACTATGATGAGGGGATGCTTGGCCGCACACATGTGCGCGCCCTGTTTGCAGATGGTGTGGATATGCCGGTTTGGATTGCGAACGGTGAGTCATCTGAGCAAGATGCAAACGTCAAGTATCTCGAGACTTGGTTTGCCACCCGGGATAGATCTCGAATTCCCGTTTCCTTGGCCAGCTCTGTGCTTATTGATAGCAATGACAACATGCTGGGGTATCTCATCATTGCTCGGGATATCACCGAGCGAAAGCGCATGGACGACGAGCTGGCACAGCATCGGGAGCATTTGGAGCAGCTTGTTTCGCAGCGCACAGATGCCCTTGCCCAATCCCAGGAACAGCTCCGACTGTTGGGCGAACGGGTATCCCAAGCCAAAGAAGAAGAGAGCGCGCGCATCTCTCGGGAGCTGCACGACGAGCTGGGCCAGGTACTGACCAGCATCAAGATAGACGTGGCCCTTCACAAAAAGCGGCTCTCTGCCAGGGGATGGACAGATGATACAGGCGAGAAGTCACGCATTGACGGTATCCACACCAGGGTAGATGGTGCGATACGCACCGTACAAAACATCACCAAGAAGCTTCGACCCACAATGTTGGACGAGATCGGCTTGGTGGCCACTATCGACTGGATGGTTCAGGACTGGCAGGAGCGCACCGGTGTTGAATGCGCCTTTACCGCCCAAGTCACCACCGAGGACCTAGACCCGGACCTTTCCACAGCCGTGTATCGCATTGTCCAGGAATCACTGACCAACGTAGCCCGCCACGCCAAGGCAGACAAGGCCGCAGTCGAAATGACCGAGACAGACGATGTTTTAACGGTCGCAGTGAAAGACAACGGCATCGGGATCAGCGAGGCGCAAAAGGCCGACTTCAACGCCGTGGGCCTATTGGGCATGACCGAACGGGCCAGGCCTTACAACGGTAAGGTGATCATAAGCGGAACGCCAGGCGAAGGCACAGACGTAAGATTAACTATCCCCCGTCCCCGCGAAAGAGGGTGTTGGAAAAAGGGGTAATGCACGTCACTCCTGCGAAGGCAGGAGTCCAGAAATAAATGAAATTACACGGTCTTATGGATTCCCGCCTGCGCGGAATGACAGTCAGAGGTAGGGCCCAGTGTTCTTCATGAGACCTCTGCCATGGACTTCATTAATACTTGACCCACATGGGCGCCAGAATCATAATCGCTGCGCTAAATGGTGTAAACAAAACTGAAATTTTACATTGTCAGAGTGTACGATAAAAGTTCCTGCAGACATGCGGACTCTGGATAGTGGGGGGAGCCCATGGCAGGTCAGATAAAACAAAGCAAAGGCGAGATAGGAGATGACCACACCACCGAGCTGTACAAACAGGTGGTCTTGGCCAGCCCTGATCCCATCCATATTCTCCAGGATAGCCGAATCGTCTTTTTGAATCCAGCGTCGACATGGACGTTTGGATACACGCTCAAGGACGTGGATCAGGGGCTAGACTTCTTCGATCTGGTCCACGAAGCAGATATACCTGCGGTCAGGCGCCGGTACGAGGACCGCCTGGCAGGCAAGCAGGTGCCTAGGACCTTCCTCATTAGCATCGTGGCCAAGAACGGAAAGCGCGTGTACTGCGAGACGTCAGCCTCGCTCATTCAGTTCAAGGGGCGCCCTGCCGACCTGGTTTTTATCCGCAACATGGAAGAGCGCAAGCAAACCGAAGCAGACCTGGCGTCCAAGCAGCGCGTGCTCCAGGCCCTCTCGACCTTCGAGCAATACGTGCACCACCAGGACGTAGACAGTGTGCTCAAGGGCGCCCTTGACCACATTCGCCATATGGTGGCCTCTGCCCGCGTGTCAATCGCACTTGTGGACGAGTACCGGAACGGCCTCGTATTGCTGCAGGTGAGTGGGAAAGACAGCCAGCTTCCCAAGGGAAAGTTTATTCCCGATGGGAAAATGGCATTGTTTGATGTCATACGAAGGCAACAGGCCCTGTACCGCCCAAACATTCGCACGTTCGAGAGACCGTACGAATTGGATCCGCTCCTGCTCGAAGGGGGTATCAACTCCGATTACCTGGTGCCGTTGATCGTGGAGGGCAACTGCTTTGGGACCCTTAACTCCGGCGCTGCCCAGGTGGATGGTATCTCTCCTGATCACCGGTTGATGCTGGATTTACTGGCGCCCCGGTTGGCCGTGGCGATTCGCAATGCACAGCTGTTCGAGACCATCAGCAGCAATGAGGCGCGGATTCAAGCGCTCTTGGAAAACTCCGAGGACCAGATCATTATTATAGATCAGCACGGCAAAATGAAGTGGTCGAGCCCATCTGTGGCGAGGATGAGTGGGTACGCCACAGAAGAGCTTCTGGGGTCCAGCGCTTTTGACTTTGTTCATGAAGACGATAAAGGCCGTCTCTACGCGCTGCTGGATCGGGTACTCGTGCACCCGCGCACGCTTTTCGAGCTGGAATACCGAGCCCAGCACGCAGATGACTCGTGGCATGTCTACGAAGGAACAGTGAACAACCTGCTGCGAGAGTCGCGTATCGGTGGGATCGTTGTCAACGTACGAAACGTGACCGATCGGCGCGCCCTGGAGCAAGAGGCCCAGCGTCGGGAAAAGCTGGAGTCCATCGGCTTGCTGGCCGGCGGTCTGGCCCACGATTTCAACAACCTGCTCACCGCTATCCTGGGCAGCATCGACTTGGCCAAGATAGCTATAAAGCGCGGTAGCTACCCAACCCAGCACATCCGGGCTGTGGAGGGCGCTGCGCGCAAAGCAGCGGACCTGACCCAGCAGCTACTGGCGTTTGCCCGGGGCGGCGCGCCCATTAAGAAAATCGCATCCATCGATGAGATAGCCCGAGAAGCAGCAGGTCTGGTCCTGCACGGGTCCAATGTGCGTTGCAAGTTCCACACGCACGAGCAGACCTGGCCGGCCGAGGTGGATCCGGCCCAGATGAGTCAGGTATTCCACAATTTACTGATCAACGCGAACCAGGCCATGCCGGACGGCGGGATTGTGTGCGTGAAGATCGAAAACATACCCAAAGTAGAAGCCGGCAAAGACGACCCGCAGATCAGGGTGACCATTGCCGATCAGGGCTGCGGCATTGACCCGAGCGATTTGACCAAGATTTTCGATCCCTACTACACCACAAAGGAGGGCGGGTCTGGGCTTGGGATCCCCATTGCGTACGCCATTTTAAAACGCCACGGAGGCAGTTTTAATGTCCGCTCCACCCCTGGGGTAGGCACGACCTTCGAGTTGGAGATCCCGGCAAAACCCGGGGCTGATGTGGAAGAGAAGCCAGGGAGCACCCCCCTACCCCGGGGACAGGGCCGCATCCTGGTCATGGATGACGAGGCGATCGTGTTGGACACGGCAGCAGAGATGCTGAAGGAGCTCGGATACGAAGCAGTATGCGTTGTGGACGGTCAGGAGGCAGTGGATGCATATGTCCAGGCGATCGATCAGGGCAATCCCTTTAAAGCTGTGATCATGGATCTCACCGTGCCAGGCGCCATGGGGGGCAAGGAGGCAGTGCAATTGATCCTGGAGCGCGATCCAAACTGCGTGGCCCTGGTATCCAGCGGGTACTCTGACGATCCAGTGATGGCCCACCACACCCGGTTTGGTTTTGCAGGCGTGGTGCCAAAGCCCTACACCCTGGAAACCCTAGGCCAGGTCCTTGATAGCGTCCTATAACTAAACAGAAAAACAGTGCGTGCAAAGTGATTAAGCCGCTTTCATCACAGGAATAGGGGCTGAATTAAGTGATCAGGTCGTTTTCTTCGCTAGAAAACGGGGGGTGCAAAGTGATCAAGCCGTTTTCTTCACTAGAAAAGGGTGTGGATCAAGTGATCAAGCCGTTTTCTTCACTAAACAAGGTGTTGGATTAAGTGATCAAGGCGTTTTCTTCACAAGGTCGCGTCCTTTTATTCATCCAAGATCGTTCGATATTTCAACAGCTTGTAAACGCCGCGGGGTCTATCTGCTCCAGGAACTTGAGGTCCACGACGCGAATAATCATGCGGTTTTTGCTTTTTCCCCACGTTAGGGTGACTTTTGTCGGCTCGATCCTATCTCGATACGCGCGGAAATCTTCGTACCGAACGGTGAGGCCAATCCCATGGGCTTTTGGGAAGCGACGCTCGATGATGCGGCCTTTGTCGTCTGCGATCTCGACCATGGGTTCGTCTAAAAATTGGCAGGTCTTTTTTCCCGGTCTGTCTGAATTCACACATCTGCCGAGATAGGCGCGGGCAATGTCCCCGGCAACGGCCTGAATATCGATTTTATCTTTCAGGCCGGGAAGGTGGAGTGCTTCGCAGTGCCCCTGTGCCCCACGCACCACAGTGAACAAATCCACCCCTGGGCCGGCAAAGGCTTTTACGAGCAAGGTATCTGAGCTGAGGATCAGGTACCCGTCAAAGACCTGCACGTCGTCGTTGCGATAAAACGCCACCTGGTGCTGCATCCTGATGGGCGCTGGCTGGGATCTATCTGGTCCAGGGGCAACTGTCTGACTGCCTGAGCAGCTGACAAGGAAGACAATAGCGAAAATAGCCACCATCGCGTAGCGCGCGTGCTTTGAAGATGTAATCATGGGTGTTTGCCGAAGAAGAGTCAATGATTCTCCCCCTTTCGCAAAGGGGGCCGGGGGGATTTTCGTCAATCGCAGGGATACTCGCCGGAGACGAAATCCCCCTAACCCCCTTCGTCGAAGGGGGAATCTCAGCTTGCTTCGGGCTCCCATGGTCATGGGGCTCCTTTGAGCAGGCGCTGCAGGCGCTCTGGCTCTATTCGAAGCAGGAGTGTTTTTTCTTTTAGCAGGCGCACAGCCCCTGGGGGCGCGCCGCGGGGCTTCTGGACATATCGCCTTCTGGTATGGACGACTTCCACATCTGGGTCGTTCTTGGCAGATGAAAAATGGGCCGCGAGATGGGCAGCGTCGACCAGTAGGTCTGGTAAGGGATCTTCACCGCGCCCCATGGGCACGACCACGTGGCTGCCAGACCGACCGCGCACGTGGAGCCACAGGTCGTCGGGCTTGGCAAATCTCAAGGTGAGTGCGTCATTGTCCTTGGCTGACCGACCCACCCGGGCAATACGGCCGGCTGAGATTGCAACCTCCCGATAGGGCAATCGCTCGGCATTTTTTTCGTGCCGCTTACCCATTTGCCGTTTGAACTCGGGAAACCACTTGGCAACTTCAGCTAAAGCTTCTTCCAGGTCTGTGGCAGGCAGCGTCCCGATGCGATCGGCCAGGGCCGTGAGGGTTTCTTTTTTGGCGGTTGTCTCAGCCCGACGATGAGCGATAATTGGCAAGGCCTTGCGCAGTCTCCTGGATTTGGCGAACAGTCGCTCCATGTTAGGGACAGGTCCCAGAAGGGGATCTAGTGGAATAACGGCCTGTTTCCCTTCAAAATCGACCACCTCGAGGCGTTCTACCCCCTTGGTCGCTTGATGTAGGTTGGCCTTGAGGAGGTGACCCAAATGGGCCAGGTGGTCGCCTTGGGATGCGCGGGCATAATCAGCGTCCAGCTTGACGAGCAATCGATCCACGCGACGCATGGCCCGGTGGATGAGGCGGCGGGCCAGGGCGCGTTCCTGGTTTTCGATCAGCGCGGTCTCTTTTTGGTCGTAGTGGGTTTCGATATCACGTTCTAGATGTGGGGTATCGCGAAAGCGAACCATCGCTTCGGCCTGGGATGGCGGACGGGGTAGCGGCGGGATGTACGGGCATCCTGGCACGAGTTGGCGCTTGTGAGATCGATTGACGTGGAACGACCCCACAATGATATCGCCTTCCTTAAGCCAGAACAGGTTGGCATGGCGGGAGGTGAGCTCGCACATCAGGGTGCCCACGCGGTGCTTTGCCTCAGCATCTATTCGCACGACCCGATCTTGATTCACTTGGGTGATCCCACAAAGCCGCATGCCCACGAGTTCCTTTCGCAGCAGCATGACAAATGGATGGGGAGTAGAAGCGGCGCGGGGTTTGCTCGATATTCGCCCAAAACGACAGGCAGCACTGCTGAGCACGAACTGTAGAAAGCCGCTCGTCAGCTCGAGTACCAGGCGATCCAGGACCACAGGGGAGATTGCTTTTCTTACAAAAGCGCCTGATATCTCCGGTTGCAAGGCCGCCACGACACGGCCGATTTCTAACGCGCTCAAGCTCATAGAGCGTTCATCTTAACATATCTAATCCCTTGACCTGCATAGATCCGAGCGATACATATCCCCTATGGTTTGGAAACATAATAGAAATCAGATGGTTGCACTAATCCTCAGCGCCATCTTTGGACTCCCGATGGGATGTGGCAAGACGCGGGAAGCCCCGCCAAAACCCGTGGTCGCAGTGTCGATTGTGCCCCAGGCGTATTTTGTGCGCCGTATTGCCGGGGATTCGGTTCGCGTCGAGGTGATGATTCCCCCGGGTGCCAACCCAGCCACGTACGAGCCGACTGTGGATCAAATGACAGCACTCAGTAAAGCGGCGTTGTACGTGAAGGTCGGACATGAAAGCTTCCCCTTTGAACAGGCGTGGCTAGACAAGCTGCTGGCCCAGGCGCCCAGCGCGACTGTGATCGACAGCACTAAAGGCATCTCCCTTATCTCGGGTGATCCCCATGTCTGGGTTTCCCCGCGGCAGGCTCGGAAGATGGCCCAAACCATCGCGGCTGGACTCAAGGCAATCGTCCCATCAAAGGCCGATGCATTTGACCGCAACCTCAACGCCTTGCAATCAGACATGGACGCCATGGACGCTGGGTTCAAGGCATTGTTTTCAGATCTCAGCCTGCGGCGGTTTTATGTTTTCCACGCGGCTTGGACCTATTTTGCCAAGGACTATGGTCTCGAACAGGTTTCCCTAGAGCACGGACACCGGGAGCCATCGTCCCATGCCATCCAGGAGGTCGTGGTTTCAGCCAAAGAAGCGGGCGTAAAAACCATCTTTGCCCAACCCCAGATGTCTGCCAAGAGCGCCGAGCTGGTGGCACAGGAGATCGGTGGGCGCGTGGTTATCATCGATCCCTTGGCAGCAGATTGGATGGTTGAACTGCGGCGCGCGGCCAAGGAAATCCAAAAGGCGCTGACCCCATGACCGATCATGCCATCGAGCTTCGTGGCGTCTCAAAATCCTTTGGCCCCACGCCGGTCTTGGAACACGTGGACCTGGCAGTGGAAAAGCACGCGCTCCTCGGGGTGATTGGCCCCAACGGCGGGGGAAAGACCGTCTTGCTCAAATTGATCCTGGGATTGCTCAGGCCGGATAGCGGTGAGATCCGCGTGCTGGGCCAACGTCCGAGCAGGGCGCGCGTCCGGGTTGGGTACGTCCCCCAGTACACCGGGTTTGATAGGCAATTCCCGATTAACGTCACTGACGTCGTTCTCACGGGCAGGCAATGTGGCGGCCGTCTGTTTCAGCGCTATGGCCGGGCTGACCGGCAAATGGCTGCGGCTGCCCTAGAGCAAGTCGATATGTTGCCACACAAAGACCGGCAGATCGGCAAGCTCTCGGGCGGTCAGCTACAGCGAGCGCTTATCGCACGGGCCCTGGTGACCGAGCCGGATATCCTGCTCTTAGACGAGCCTACTGCAAACCTCGACCCCCATAGCGGCCAGACGATCTACGCCCTGTTGGCCAAGCTAAAGGAGCGGATGACCGTGGTGCTCGTCTCCCACGACATCGGCGTGATCTCGACGTTTGTTACCGCTGTGGCTTGTGTGAACCGTCGCCTTTACCAACACAAGGGGGGTGAGCCCCCGCAGGATTTGCTTGAGAAAACGTATAACTGCCCGGTTCACGTCATGCCGACCCGGTCGAACAGCACTTTGCTATCGGCCTCTGAAGATCACAAAGAAGAAACATGCTAGAGGCCCTTGACTACCCCTTTTTCAGGCGGGCTTTGGCCGCTGGCCTCCTCGCGAGCGTGGCCTGCGGTATTATGGGCACCTATATCGTGGTAAAGCGCATGTCAGCCATTTCAGGTAGCTTATCCCACACGGCCTTTGGCGGCGTTGGCCTCGGTTATCTGCTGGGGTTCAACCCCATCCTCGGCGCTGCCGCGTTCTCAGCCCTGGCCAGCATCGGCCTGGGCGTGGCCTACCGTAGGGTCCAAGGCAACTTAGATACACTGCTGGCCATGTTTTGGTCCATTGGTATGGCCCTGGGCATGCTGTTTATCGCCCTCACACCGGGCTATGCACCGGATCTGATGAGCTATCTGTTCGGCAGTATTCTCTTTGTGCCGCCTGAGTTTCTCCTTATCGCAGGGATCATGGACGTGATCATCGTCGCAATTGTGTTCTTGTTGTACAAGGAATTCCAAGCTGTGGCCTTTGATGAAGAGTTCGCATACGTCATTGGCATTCCAGTGGGGGTTATCCTTCACGTCCTGCTGGCCCTGATCGCCATTGCGGTTGTGATTCTCATCCGGGTGGTTGGGGTGATCATGGTCATTGCCCTGCTCACCTTCCCGGCGGCATTAGCCAGGCATTGGTCTCAAAACCTGATCCACATGATGGCCTATGCCGGCATTGCAAGCGGTGTGTGCACCACCGCGGGTTTATTCGCTTCTTTCTGGGTTTCCAAAACAATGGATCTGCAGGTCCCGACCGGCCCCCTGATTATCCTCATCGCAGCCGGGTTGTACCTGGTGAGCAGCATCATAAAAAAACGCGTGGACCCCGATGCTTGAGATGGCCCTGGGGCTAAAGCCGCCAGGCTATATTCCTTTGCCGCTTTGCGGCAATTTTGTTCACTCGACTTCGTACACGGTAAAGCCACTGAGGGTGACCAGCTTTTTAAGGCCGGTGCCAGCTGGGTTGATGTGCCTCTGGCTGGTCATCACATGGGTCAGGCCTTCGGAGCGGGCCAGGGCTGCGAGCGCTGGCAGGGGTCGGAATAGATACCTCCCACTGGCTGCGCTATACAGGGCGTATCCCTTGGCCGGAAACCTTTGGGTGCCCATCACTGCCAACATTCGACGCTGCCATTCGAGGGCTTCATCTCCTCTCATGGGGCAGCACTTCCAATCGACAAAGATGCCGCGTCGCGCCTGCATGCGAAAGTCGGACAATCCAGGCGGCACCAGAAAAACCGAGGTCGCCGGTGTATGGTTTCGGATCCAGTTGTACACTGCCCAATGCCTCCCATACCTAGGACGGTGTTCAATATCCACGGGCATGAACGCAGACCATTTTTGAATGACCCCCTCCCACCTGAGCGCGTATGCCTGCGGCACCCTGGGATTGGGCACGGACAACAAACCCAACCAGATGAGGGACAGCGCGCAAAGTGCCGTGGCGATCCCACGGGATGCGTTGATCTTGCCGCTCCCGAATCTATTGAGCAATGCAGCAGCGACAAGGGGAATCCCCCCAAACAGGGCCAGGCCACCCCCCTTGAACACCACGTCCGGCGCGAGTCGAACACCTCCTGGCGTGGCAAATGCAGCGATGATGGCAAGGGCAGTAACGGCATATACCAGGCCTTGAATATTGAGGGATCGCACGGATCGGACGAGCAACGCCCCGGTTGCAAGCGCGCCCAACAAGGCCAGCGGAACAGACAGTCGCCAGAGAAAGAGGCGTACTGGGACCTGCCATTCACATACAGTGGCAACACCCGCCACGAGCTGAAGCCCGATAAGCCAGATCACGATCCCAGTGCATCGCCTTGTGACTGGGTTGTTATCTCGCGCCAGCCAGATGGGCAATCCGCCAATTAAGAGCGCTGACAGCCACCAGGGATCCAGGCCATTCAGCAAGTCTGGACGGTAGTGATGGGGAGAGCGGATGGCAAACATCACGTCCATGCCCTGCGGGGCAGCATCTGCAAGCACAAAGCGCTGAGCGACCACAAAGAGGGTGGGACTGGCTAGGATGACATACCAAACAACAAGGATAACCGGCCCTCGCCAGTTTCGTTGGCGGACGATGTCGAAAAGCAGAAAGGGCAGTAAGGTCAATGGGCCGAGCAGGGCAAAATTGGCGTGTAAAAACCCTGACATGCCCAACCAGATGCCGGCCATGTGATATCGCCGCTCTGCCCAAAAAGACAGGGCCAGCAAAAAGGGGGGTAAGGCAGCATCTGCCGGGACAAGGGTGCCGTGGTTCACAACGGCCCCGGCCATGCCGAGTTGCCTGATGAAGGCAATCACCAACAGAGCAACCGCGGCAGCAGGCCACTGCCAACCGTTGATCCGGCAAATGCGCAATAGGCCATAGGCGATCCCGCAAAGAACGGCGAAGTGCACGGCAAATACGCCATAGGCAGCCCTAGCTGGTCCAAGGAGGGCAAACAGACCGCGAATAACCCACGAAAACGTCAGGTGATAATGGGTGGTGTGCCAGGTAAACCAATCTCCGATTAGGAAATCACGATAAATAGACCGGTAGGGAAGGAGCAGATACTGAAACTGATCGTTTACTTCCAGGCCATATCCAAATCGGAAGAGCAAGAGCAAGCCACCGCTGATGGTGAACACTGCAGTAACCAGGTAGTGCCATGCGGAGCGCCAGTGGATTTGGTCGTTAGCGGCCGGCCCTTTGGAAACGCCTTTGAAAAAAAAAGCATTTCGAAACGCGATAAAGACAATGGCCGGCACTGCATAGGCCCAATTGCAGAGAAAGGTCAGTGCAGAGACCCCAATGGCACTGGCCACGGCGAGTTCCGCGTTTTTCCCAATAGCGATCAGCCCTGAGGCAACGCCACCTTCCATCGGTCCAAAACTACCGATCAACGATACGGGCAGGATCGACCCCACAAATCCCAATATCGAGGCTTCAAATCCAAATCGCCAGGTATCGACTGCACCGAGGGCCATTAAAAAGAGTTGGAACCAGGCGATGATCCCCACCCATAGCACAAGGGTAAGTGCGATCAGGGCCATTCTCCTCAAGGGGCTGAGGGTATATGTATCGTCAAGGGTACGTGCAAAGCGACCGATCGCCCGGCGCCAGCGGGGATCTGTGTCGCGATATGGGATCTGAGCGACCAGCCAATTGGAAATTTTCCTGAGGAAGAAAAAAACCGCCATCAAGAGCCCGCTCAACAGGGCCATGGCAGCACCTATCCATGTAGACCGGGGCCCTGCGCTCAGGGAAATGGCCACCCCAGCTGCCAGGGGCATGAGTACGGCCAGGTCGAGGATGCGCAACATGAGCAAAGCCGCCAGGCCCTCGCCAAAACTACCGCCGCCCATTCGCTTGAGCAGCATGCCATAGGCCAGTTCACCGGATCTCAGGGGCATGACGCGCAGCAGGGCCGAGTGGGCTGCTGCAACGGCAAAGGCCTGACCACCCCCCATATGGGCGCCGGCGATAATGAATCTCACGGCGCGCAGCCCAGTTACTGCGAAATAGATGCAAAACGCCCCCACAGCCAGTCCAACATCAAGGTCTGCCAAGGTGCGATGGAGGACGGATTGAGACAGGTGCGGCCAGGCAAGGGCCACAATACCGATTGAAAACCCGATCCCAAGGGCGATACGAGGTCCTCTATGGGAGAGCATCGATGTCAGCCGGTCCATCATTATCGCGGCAAAAAGCGCCATTCAAGGCTTAGGCTCTGCTTCTTTGCGGGCTCGCTTGGCAGCCTCGGTTTCCAACGTTCGAATACGGCGCAACACAGACTCGATCAACTTGCGGTTCGCACCCACGAGATCGGCGACCATGCCGGAAAGTGCGATCTGGAACGCCGCGAGGATCATAATCGCCGCAAAAATCAATGACTGCACATGACCCGTGGGTCCCTCTGTTGCAAAGAAAAAATAGAGAAACCGTCCCCCTGCGATCAGACCGGCCAATAAAAACAGGGTGGCCACCCCCAAAAACGACCGCAGTGGATTGTACATGGTGTAAACGCGAATAATCGTGGAAATCGACCGCTTGATATACTCGGGGATACTCCTGAACAGCCGGGATTTTCTTTTCGGAGGGTTTGTGTTCACGGGCACTGCGGCCAGCTTTAGCTTTGCAGCGCCGGCCTGGATGATGGTTTCGAGGGTATAGGTAAACTCGCTCGTGACGAACATCGACAGGGCTGCCTCGCGAGAAAACGCCCGAAATCCAGAAGTGGCATCTGGCACCTCATCTGCTTTGGCTGCCTGGCGCACCACCCAGGAGCCGAACTTTTGAAGGCGCTTCTTGGTCGATGAAAAAGAGGCCACCGAATCGATCTGACGATCCCCGATCACCACGTCTGCCTCTCTGGCCAGGATGGGTTTTACCAGATCGGAAATACAAGCAGCATCGTACTGGTTGTCTGCGTCTGTATTAACAATAATATCCGCATCTAGAAGGAGGCAGGCGTCAATACCAGCCATGAAAGCCCGGGCCAATCCCCGGTTGCCAGAGAACCTCACCAGGTGGTGCACACCGCAGGTCCGGGCGATCTCTGCCGTGCGATCTGTGGAGCCGTCATCGATGACCAAGGTTTCGATCCGGTCAATCCCAGGTAGGTCGCTCGGCAATGCAGCAATGGTTTCCGCGAGTGCCCCCTCCTCGTTGAAACAGGGAATCTGAATCAGTAATTTCATTAATAAATCCCTTGAAAAATCCCTATCAGATCAATGGGTTTCGGTCAAAATAGGTGAAACGTTTTAAACAAATCTGAAATTTGCGCCAGCGGATTTGGGGCAAATAATAGTTACAGGGGCATTTTTAAGCGTATTTCATGAAAGTTACAGATCTCACACTTCGAGAACAGCTGCGCTTGACTGAACGGGAGATCAAGCACCGCCAAGATCTATTGGACTTCACCGAAGCAGACAAGGACATCCTGGTTGGTCTCAAACCCCTCGTTGAGGCTGAGGTGGATACGTTGGTCGACGATTTTTATGCTGCCCAGGTGGAGATCGACCAAGTGGCCCGACTCATTGGAGATTCAGAGACCCTGGCACGCCTCAAGAAACATTTGCGCAAGTATGTGCTCGACCTCTTTGATGGCGAATACGGTGCGGACTACTCGCAGGCCCGGCTTCGCATCGGCCTGGTTCACAAGCGCATCGGCGTTACACCCAAGCTCTACATTTCTGCGATGCGCAGATTGGTTACCATCTTAGCTGAACATTTCGATACCAATCCTCCCGAAGATACTGATCAATGTAAAAATCAAATCAACGCCCTCAATAAAATCGTCCTGTACGACCTGCAGCTGGTTTTTGATACCTACATCCACGGGCTTTTGGACGAACTTGCCCGCGGCAAAGAAGAGATAGAGCGATACGCAGAAGGGCTCGAGGAGATGGTGGCCCAGCGAACCCAACAACTGGCCGAACTAGCGCGCAAGGATGGCTTGACCGGTCTGCTCAATCAGCGAAGTTTCTTTGAAGAGATGGGGCGGGAGCTTGCGCGTTGTCAGCGAACCGGCGAGAGCCTAAGCCTTATCTATTTTGATCTGGACGGATTCAAGCAGGTGAACGACGCCCAGGGACACAAGCGGGGAGATGAAATCCTGATAGCTACCGCCGAAATTATAGGCACAACTATCCGGGCCGAGGATGTGGCTGCCAGGTACGGAGGAGACGAGTTTTGTATCATACTCCCCCGGGCATCTGAGGAAGTAGCACAGGTGTTTGTGCGCAGGCTCATATCAGAAGCAGAGTCAAAACTGGCAGGTACTGGGGTTACCTTTAGTGTGGGCATTGCCACGGCCGAGCCCGACGTTCCCGTGCAACCCTCGGAGCTCGTGAAGAAGGCTGACTTTGCGATGTACGTATCCAAGGAGACACCTGGCTTTAGCGTAACAGTAGCAACAGACGACATGCCCATTCCAGGCAACGAGGCAGATCAGCAAGCCACGGAAAATGCAAATGAGGGTGTCGCTAAAAGTAATATCTGACACATTGCCGGCAAGGACGAAATCCCCTAAATCCCCTTTTTCAAGGGGACTTTCGAATACTCCCCCTTTGAAAAAGGGGGGCGGGGGGATTTTGACAGAGTGTAATGCCGTCCTACTTGGAGAGATCCTGTCTATATGCAGACGGTGATTTGCCCGTGAATTTCTTGAACGCGTCGTTAAAAGAGGACTTTGACTTAAACCCCACCTCGTAACAGATGAATTTGATGCTCGCCTCTGGCTCTTCTTTGAGAAGGCGCTTGGCCTCTTCTATTCTGTATTTATTGACGTAATTTCTAAAGTCGCTGTCCATTACCTCATTCATAAACCTGGAGAATTTTGACGGGTGCAGGGACAGGCGCTTGGCAATGGTCTCGAGCGAGATATCTTCGTCCATGTAGGCCTTTTCCGCTTCCATGATATCGATCAGGCTGGTCTTTGTGGCATCTTTATCAATGCCCGACAGTAGGTCTTTTGCGGGTTTGTTTTTCTTCTTGGTGGTCGCTCGCAGTCTTCTTCTACCGTATCGGGATGCCTGAATGATGGTCGAGTAACACATGGTGAGCAAGAGAAAGAAAAACCCATATTCACCAATATAGATAAACGATATGACTTTGTAGACAACTGCAACATCGGAAATTACTGCGGCCGCCAAGATGGTACCGCCCACGAAAATCGGAATGATCTCCTTAGGATGGGCGTCTATTCCCCAATAAAAGAAATAGAAAACACCATAGACGACAGCAAGGGAGAGGCCGATATAGATGGGTGTGACAAGCAGACCGGGTATAAACCGGACCCTAGGAATGGCAGTGCCGAAGAAGTGTAAGTAGCCCGGCGCACAGCTTGTGCTGTCATAAATATAGTCACCGCCAAAGACCGCCAATATGGAAAATGCGCCAAAGACGACCATAATGATTCTGTTGACTATCCACTTTCTGCTGTCGTGCACATAGTGGTTTAAAAAACCGGCAATTGTAATGGCGAGGATGGGAATGACCACATGGGTGGCCCTTAACCAAAAATAGGCTGTTTCGCACGTTGAAGCGTAGTACAGACCGATGCGCGTTACATTGTACAGGGCTGATACAAAACAGGCAGCGCTAAACCAAAAAACATGGGACGTCCGCATTTCCGGTATCCGGAAGTAGGAGATCAAAAAATAGGTCCCAATAGCTGCGTAAACGCCTGTAAAAATCAATACCGGGGCGATGATGAAATGCATGGACATGTGGCACTCCCTGGCAGATGTCGATGAGACGATATTGAATTATAACAGAAAATTCAAAAAAAACCGGTCATGCGAAAAATACCAGGAGCCTTTGCGGGTCATTAACTCACAGTTCGATGCCGTGCTCGTCTGCTTCAAGGGGCATGTCGACAATGGCGACGAGCCCGTCCTGATTGGCAAACTGACCTGGAACGATATTGACCCGTTCGCCATCATAGTAGGCATTGAATTCCTCGAGCAGGCCTGGATTCATTACGGCGAAGACCCCGCTTGCAGTGATACCACCGTCTTTGTTGAAACCAGTGCCATCCGCGTTGAGGTATCTGATCTCTGCATTGCTGTTGTTGTTCTCCGACCTGAGCTCAGTGCCGATAACCGGTTTATTGCAGTCGATGTCCAGTATCGTGCCGACGGCGCCGCCCTTATCACCCAAGGGCAGGTAGTCTGCCAGGTCAGTATCCGAGGCGAGCAAATCAGACCATTTTTTTACAGTTGCCTTCTTCACCCGAAGGAAATCGTGGCGCTTGAATCCAGGGTCCCATGGTAGTTCATCAACGCCAAAGGCCGAATTGGCGTATTCGTTATTTCCAAGAATGATTGCAAGAATTGCCTTTATCTCGGTAGCCGGTGGGCGATTCACATATTTTCTGAAGCGGCCGTCACTCCCAGAAGTGACGGTGTCGATGACAGTGGCGTTTTCATAGCCCACAAATTGTACATTCGTGGCTCCGTAGAGGTTTACTGTTACGTTTGCTAGGGGTTCTCTGGTCTCGAAATCTAGAACTGTGCCGATGCCTAGACTTTTGTCCGGCTCGGTGGTTTCCTCGCATACGCCGTCTGGATCAGGTGTGCGCTGTCGATATGAAGCACAGAGATTGGATTTACAGTGCATGTTGATATAGCAGTAGTCGCCTAACTCGACAGTGCCGTAATCCGGCATCTCCTGCGGGTGTTCCCCGCATTCGTCGGTATCGGTGTCAATATCTGTATCAGTGTCCGTATCGGCGTCAGTGTCCGTATCAGTGTCAGTGTCTGTATCAGTGTCAGTGTCTGCATCTGTGTCAGTATCTGCATCTGTGTCAGTATCTGTATCAGTATCTGTGTCAGTATCTGTATCGCTGTCGCCGTCCGTGTCAGTATCTGTAGTGCCGTCATCGTCGTCATCATCCCCACAGGCAGGGGTCCAGATGATGGCCATCGTTAATATTGTTATCAACATTAATAACCAAGATCTTTTCATTTTTGTCCTCCTTAAAATAATTGTTTAATGCTTAATATTTTTTGTTTGTCCTGTTGTTTTGCCTCAAATGTCTTTGCCGTTTTCCTCCTCATCAAAATGGCCGCGTCACCCGAAGCGGTCGGTTTGGGTGGCGAAATTCGCCTGTGTTTGTTCGATTTTGAACGGGAAAAATAAAGTCAGTCGACTGGGATCGGGTTTCCGGCCGCTAAATATCAGCCGGGATCATGATTCAAAGCGGAAATCTACAGATTTGCCAAGATTAGGGAAAATCGATCCCCTGTTGATGCTTCGCCCAGATCCGTTTGGATTGCTCCCTTTTGGCAGTCCAACACAACGCGCCGGGCGTTCCATTAAATATGAAGTATATTTTACGTTGGCAGCGACTAAATATACTGGAAGATAACAGTATACATAAAAAGGAGATCTACATGGCAGGCACTGCAAACGGCAAGACTGGGGTCGTTTTTGTTTACGCTTTGGCCCTTTTTGTGGGTCAATTTTCACTGGAATCCTGCTCGGGTTGTGGGGATTCATCAGACCAAGGAGATGGCACAGATACCAGTTCAAGTACTGATACTGATACCGATACCGACTCGGATACGGGGACAGACGCGGATACGGACACGGACACGGACACAGACACGGACACAGATACTGGCACAGAGGAGTCCTTTGCCTGCACCAGCGTGGATCCAGACGCAGTATCAACCCTTGTCGCGGGCAGCTTTTCAGTGTTGGGCACTGGATTTAGCGATGGCATCTCGGTCAAGCTGACAAATACGGTGGACGCCACTGAAATCGACCTGGGTCTGGCAACCGTACAAGGGCTGCACAGCGCCTCAGTCGACACTGCTGTTAACCAGGTGGCTGTCGGCGAATATACCGTCACCATTACCAGCAGTCTTGCAGAGACGTCCACTTGTCCGGATACCATCTCCTGGATCGCGGAGGCACCGCCGACCCTGACCTCGGTGACCCCGAACTCAGCTTGGCACGGCGTCACTGGCGATGGGCAGCTTTCTAATGAGCGGGTTGTGCTGACAGGTACCGGGTTTGTGGCAGTGCCCAAGGTTACTTGGATCCGGGTCGACGACCCATCTGATCGCTACGTGGCCGGCATTGTGCTCTATTCGGACAGCGAAAGCTCAGACGCGGTGTGTCCGTCTGAATCTGAAAAGATGCCGACCGGTTTCTATTACGTTGAGCTGGCAAACCCCAACGGCCTGTCTGCCCGCTGGATGATCGGGGATGAGCCTGGACAGTTTGAAATCACAACCCAGCCCCCTCCGAATATCACCAGCATCGATCCGTTACGCTCTCCAGCTGCCGATGAAGTCGACTTGACTGTATATGGCATGCACTTTCAGGATGGGGCCGTGGTAGCAATGGCATTGCCGGACAGCACTTTCCTCGATCTTTCAACTGGCTTTGTGAGTGGTGGAGAGCTGACAGCGCTCCTCCCGGCCAGTGCGCTCACCCAGGGGGTGTACCCAGTGCGGGTCACCAACCCAGACACCCAGTACGACGTTCATTACGCATACCAAGCCACCCCCTCGTCAGAAGGCCACCTGGAGAACTTTGAGCTCGTGGATCAGGAGCTGATAACTGCCAGGTGGCGCCATGCGTCGGTCAAGGGACGCGATGTGTTTGGCGGTGCATATATCTATGTAAACGGGGGACTAGATGCGGGTGAAAATGGATTTGACGGTGAGGTATTGGATGACACGGAGATCATTCCCGTCAGTATGACCGGTGATCCGGGATCGGTCTTTCCCTCACTACAGTGGTATGGGCCTGACACCCCGAGGGGCATCAACGCGCTCGCAGTACCCCGCCAGGGCCATACAATGGTGCGCATGGGCAAATGGCTCTATGCCCTCGGGGGCTCGCCGGCCAACACAGCAGTGGAAGCGCCCCTGGCAGAAGCCCTTGATTCGGTGGAGCGGGCTCAAATTCTAGGGCCTGCTACAAGACCGAGGGTCAGCGCAATGCAGCCAATTCAGACCGGATCATTGGCCAAGGGCACCTATTACTACCGCGTTTCAGCCGTGGGTCCGTGGGGTGAATCACTGGGGTCCAACCTGAAGATGATCACCAATACGGGTAACGGCATAGAGATCTCGTGGATCCCCCCGAGCAATGCGGAAAGCTACAATGTCTACCGCAATGCAGATCAAAGTGGCAATGGCGGTAAGGTCTATCTCTTGCAGGACGGCATTACCGACACGACCTTTACTGACGACGGCACGATAACCATTCCCGAGGACGACCCCATACCGCCGCTGAACTACGGCAGCATCAGCAAGTGGGAGACCCTCGACGTGGTCATGACCGCCAAAAGAGAGGGCTTGGACGGCCTGGTAGCCACAGTGCCCAGCGGCGATGAAACCGTTCCTAACAAAACATTTATTTTTGTCGTGGGTGGTCGCCCAGACGCGACCGGGTCTGGGTATCTCATTTCTGGAGAGCGGGCTGAAGTCCTCGCAGATGGGATGCTGGGCACCTTCTTACCCCTGACCTACAGCTTGAACCAGGCCCGAGCGTTTTATCCATTGCTCACCAACCAGGGACAGGACGGTGACGGATTTGAGGAAGACACAGACTCAGAAATAGATACGGATACGGAGATGGACACGGACTCAGAAACAGACTCTGAAACAGACTCTGACACCGAAGAGGAGATCATCGTCATCTCGCCGGCTGAACGGGATACAGATACGGAAGAACCGCCCTTGTACCTCCTGGCGATAATGGGAGACGATGCCCATGAGGGTACGGACAACCGAGGCACGAACACATTTGAAGTGTGCGAAATCGTCTCGCCGGACGGGGATAACAACAGTTGGGTACTACAGACGGCCGAGTATCCCAACGGCCAACGAACACACGGACACCAGGCCCTGCTTTACTTCGACTACATGTTTACCTTCCCGGGCGTGGACAGGGAAACGCTCGGTGAGAATCCAAGCCCCTCGGGCAGCACCGCTGGGCGATACGATTTCATAGAGATCCCGGTCGACATGGCCCAAGTGTTGGACAAATACCAGAGCACCAGTGCCTCTTTTTATTCAGAGCGGGCGTATTATCAAATGGAGCGACTCAACGGCTACATCTACCTCATTGCCGGCACTGACGAAACAGGCCCCCTACCCACCCTGGAGCGCGTGCTGCAATAGAGATCAGTCTGCTACTTCAGCTTCTTGAGCATCGATAAAACGGCTTTTGAAAAGCGGGTCAGAAATGCATCGGCTCGATGATGCGCCTCGATGTCGGTTAGGTCAATGAACCCGGCTGCATCCAGTGCCTTGCGGGTGCTTTTGGTCAGCTTTCTCAGCTCGGTCGATTGTACAAGGGGGTCGAGTTCAAAGAAGCCGGGTTCGTCCAGTTTGAAGTAGACGGACGCCAAAAAGACCAGCACCGGGGGCCAGGTCATCCATTGGGGGGTGCCGTTCGTGCCTAGCTGCAAACTCTCGACGAGCTCCTCGCGGATGGAATAGATCTTCTCCCGCCCGGCTTCGCGGCACCTCACCAAGCCGGATTTGGTCATATTGACGAGCACGTCCTGAATCGTTTTCTGGTAGTATCCAGACTCCCTGGCGATCAAACTCGGATGGGCGCCCCTAGGATGTGTGCTGAGGTAGAGACATGTCTCGGCGCGGGCATTGACGCCGCAAAACGCCCTTAGTTTCAGCAGAAAACAGGTGGATCGAACCGGATCGAACACCTGGGAATGGCGCCGCAGCACCACCTTGCCACGAAGAAAGCCGTAGGCGGCGAACACCGGATCGACCTCGCCAAAGGATGCCATCTTTCGACCGTCTTTGCGCTGAAACAGCGGCTCTTTTTGGCTGACAGTTGTGGCTTGGGACAGGGAGCGCCATTTGGCGCTCTTGTCTTGCGTGTTCAAGTACGCTGCGATCGCTGTTAGAGTCTCTTGGCCGGTGAACGGGTGCTGTTTCAACAGGGTGGCGAGGCGTTGCGTGTTGATGAAATTGCCGTTGACCGCGAGCCAGTCTAGCGCTTCATCGAACATACGCGGTTCAAGTCGACCCAACGAGCACGTCATAAGCAGCAGGGTTTCAGGGTCGATCACCAAACGCCTGGCAGGCAGCAGGTCGCCATAGACACCAATGGCACACCACTGCCTCCAAAGAAGGTCGAGCAGGTGTTCTTGCAGCTGCTGTTTAAAGCTTTTGAGCCGCATCTTCATATCCGATTGCGTTCAACATCGCCACCAACGTATCTGCAAAAGCTGGCGATGGGTCCTGAATCATAGCCCACTGGGCCGCACCTTCGAGCTCATCGGCCGTTGGGGCCAGGGCGATCAAGTCGTCCAGATGATAGCTCGGCCCGCCCTTGTCTGCGGCGGCGAACAATTTGAAGTAGATTTGATCCAAGCGATCGATAAAATATATCGTCAATCTCTGTCCATATGGCTGCCGATGGAGTCGATCCACAAAACCGTCCGGAAGCCCCATATTGGGTAGCTTATCGTTGACCATCATTTGGGGGCCATTGTTCAGCCAATTTGCGTTAAAGCCCAATTCATCCGCAACGCTCAGAGCCGCCTCGACGAGGGAAGCAGGTAGGGGGTGTGCTGCCCGAATGCCGCTATCTTCATCGTAAAATGCGACGATGTCTACGTCTTTGGTAGCGCGGGGGTTGAGTCCAGTCGCAATCAAGGACGATCCACCGCAAATGACGAGAGATATGGACGCGGCACTGGCCCGCTCTAGAAGCTTGCCAAGCAAGTCAAGGGCTTGGATCAGGGTCTGGGTGTTGAGGGCCGGTTGTGTCATCGCCTTATCTATTATTTGTACTACTTATTATAAGTAAATCATAAACTAGATCAAGTCAATTCAGATGGAGATAGACACATCTAACTGATTACCGGCACTGACGAAACCGGCCCCCTAGCCACACTGGAGCGCGTGCTGCAGTAGATGACGTTCCTACCTGGCTTGAACTTTTCCTTTACCATGGTCACGCTTCGCCCTTTGCTGAGCCCGGTGGTTTAAATATCACCGGCACTGCAGAGGTCACCTGTCGAGGTTTTGATATATGACTCTGGTAGGATCTTCTTGGAGAGCACTTGAGCTCACTTTGCAGGACAAGGTGCTAGCGATATTGGTTGGCCCAAATATTATTCCGGGTTCCATCAAACTGCTTCCAGACAGCGACGGCGTTGCCAGCGGCGTCCACGGCGAGTTGGGGTATAAATGAATCGTAGCTATCCTCATTCTCGATGGATTCGGCGACTCCCCAGCTGGCCTCGTCATTTTGATATCGCCTGGACCAAATGTGATATGAAGTGTCATCTCTTTGCACCCAAACCACAATGGCATGACCATCTGAATCCATGACGATCTCTGGGCCACCTGAGTTGTCGGCATCTTCATCCTTAAGGAGTAGTGGTGTTTCCCAATTTGTACCAGGCACGAAACGATTGGCAAACGAATCCCAATCAGATCCGCTTTTCTTCTCCCAAACAGCAATCGCATTACCTGTGCTTTCCTGCCTCCAAACGACGATCGCGTTGCCGGTGTCGTCTATGGCTACCTGGGGAAACCATGCATTGCCGGAGTGGTTGTCCTCAATGAATCTCGCTGTACCCCATCCTTCCCCTACTAAATATCGGCAGATCCTGATGCTGTCGTGAGTGCCGTCGTGTTGTTGCCAAACCGCGATGGCGTTGCCGGCGGCGTTCATGGCAATCTGGGGATTGGATGCATTGCCGGCATTTTGGTCAATGGTTACGAATTGAGTTGGATCCCAGCCTATGCCGACTTCGTACCTGTTGGCCAAAATATCATTGCCGGCGCCCCAGACGACAATTGCGTTGCCAACTGCGTCCATAGCTATTTGGGGGTCGTTTGCATCAACACTATGGTTCTCGATGAGCTCGGCGTCGCCCCACGCTCTGGGACGCGTCGTAAATGACCAGGAATACGTCGCCTCAAGCGGGTTGCCCGCTAGATCGGTGACCGCTTGGGTGACCGATGCCGTGTATGTCTTGTCACCACACAGCTCTGCATCAGGTGTAAACGTTCCACCTGTGGCAGCTGCCTGGACTGTACCGTTGACCTGCGAGCCATGGTTGTCCTCTAGCCTGAAACTGACTGTATTCAGGGAAGATTGGGCGATTTCCTCGTTGAAAGTCACCGTAACCTGAATGTCTGTCGACACACCTGTTGCATCAGCAGGTGGAACGGTTTCTAGGATCTGCGGTCCCTCAGTATCTGTCTCGGTACCGGTGTCAGTATCTGTTTCAGTGCCGGTGTCAGTATCGGTATCAGTGTCAGTATCAGTGTCAGTGTCAGTGTCAGTATCAGTATCGGTATCAGTGTCAGTATCAGTGTCAGTGTCAGTGTCAGTATCAATATCGGTATCAGTGTCAGTATCAATATCGGTATCAGTGTCAGTATCAGTATCAGTGTCGGTATCAGTGTCAGTATCGGAATCAGTATCAGTGTCAGTGTCGGTATCAGTGTCAGTGTCAGTGTCGGTATCAGTGTCAGTATCGGTATCAGTATCAGTGTCAGTGTCGGTATCGGTGTCTGTATCAGTATCAGTGTCGGTGTCAGTGCCGGTGTCAGTGCCGGTGTCAGTGTCGGTCCCGGTATCAGTGTCGGTGCCAGTACTGATGTCCGTTTCAGTGTCCGTCTCAGTGTTGGTGTCTGGCTCTTCGTAATTCGGGTTCTCTCTAAGGCAACCTTGTGCCGCTGCACACACACCGAAAACCAACGCTGCCAAAAAGCGTTTTTTGTAATGTATTCAATAACATTGTCTTTCCTTTCAGAACGTAAACTTCGATTTGAAACCCCACTCCTGCTTTGTTGTCGTTCTTATCGACCGCTTGCCGTAAAAAGTTTCCACCTCAACCGGCCAAATTTGATTTTTTTTCACCTTATTTTTTTTGTGGTGGAGATACAAGCCCGATCACTAACAAGCAATCCGCGATGTTAGGCCTGCTTGGCATTGGCGTTAACCGAGAGATGTCGAGTCATTCTCCCCCTTTGGCAAAGGGGCAATGGCATTCGGTTAAGGGCAAATGTCGCGATTTTTGCTATTTTTATGCCGGGTAAAGGATCTCCCCCTTGAAAAAGGGGGTTAGGGGGATTTTGACACGTCCAATCGAATTTTACCTTTGAAAACAATT
>JASJCT010000112.1 GCA_030065855.1 Myxococcota bacterium | reverse complement strand
ACTCCGGGAAAATTTTCTACCCCAATTTCCCCGATTGCAGCATCATTTCAAGTTCCACACCGCTAGCCCAATTCGGCTACTCCTCACCGGTCTCTCTTTGGCTAATTTGGGAACCTACAACCGCCCCATTCGACTGTCCCCATCCACTTGCCCCTGCAAGTAGGAAAACAACTCAGGGCATCGCTGCGCTTCGTCAAATACCGCCCCCTCCTCATAGACCGCCAGGAATCCTCTGGGATCCTCCTCGAATCGCTGCCTGACATAGGGATCTTCAAATGAAACATAGGGTCTATCGTCAAATACATGCCGACTCAATGTGGTCTTGCCCGACTGTCGTGGCCCTGTGATCGCGACCAGGGGAAAGGATTTCGCTGCTTCCCGAATGGGTGCACTGGCTGATCTCTTAATCATAATAGCAAGACACGAGAAGTTCCGCTGGTTGTCAATCGAATTCTCAATCAGCCGGAAAGGCGACCATAGATACCTTTATACAATCTTTCCGATAACGGACACCTCCTGTGCTGCGATATGGATCGACCGGAAAATGTGGTATGGTTGGGGCCATGCCTTTCCAGACGAAAATGCTGCTGCGCTCGATTCGTATCGATAAACGACATATCGGTTATGTTAAATGGCTCCTCGAATCCCATGACGGCATGGCCACACCTACGACGCGTCAGGGAAGCGATGATGTCATTGATCTGCTCGTAGCGCCGGATTTTAAAGACGAATTCGAACTCCTTCTCACTGCTCTCAGCGAGGAGATAGAAGTAGAAATCGTCGATCCGCCAAGCACACCACCTCTCGGGGGCTAAATACTGCCCCAAACCTGCGGGTTGGGCTACCGCTACTGATTCACAAAGACTGTTTTGCTTTTTTTTAAAGTAGGTGAAACATTTTCTTTAGTCGACGGGTATACCCTTTGAAATATGGCTCAACAGCAGTGACCCAATGAGAAACATCGACGAAACAGAGCTAATTCAGAAGTGTACTGCTGGTGAGGAGGCGGCCTGGCGCGAGCTGGTTCGCCGGTTTGAAGGGGTAGTGTATGCGGTGTCATATCGAATACTAAAGGACCGGGATGAGGCAAGAGATGCAACCCAGGAGTCGCTGATTCGGGCCATGCGCGCTTTGGATACATTCCAACAGGGCAAGCAGCTTCGTCCCTGGATGTGTCGCATTGCCTTGAACCATGCCCTACGACTGGCGGTCAAGCGCCATAAGCAATTGATATCATTAGACGAGCGAGGCCCTGCCGACGTTTGGTCCCCCCTGCCCGACCCGGCCCAAATTACCGAACGCTGGGAAGTCGAACAGGCGCTGCATCAGGCCATGGAAACACTGCCCAGTGCCCAGCAAATGGTGATGGAGCTGCGTCTCGGCCAGGGCATGGATTATCGGGAAATAGCTGAGGCCACTGGTTGGCCCATCGGAACCGTAAAAACCAATCTGTTTCGCGCGCGCCAGCGGCTGATCGAGCAGTTGGCCGCGCTCGACCGAGACGAAGAATGAAGTGTCGTCAATCCGAAATATTGCTCCAGCTGGCTGCAGATGGCGAGCTGACCGAGGCCGAACAAATCGCACTCAATGCGCACTTGAGTCAGTGTGTTGCCTGTCGCCGCAAAGAGGCCTGGCTCGAGCTGGTGGCAGAAGCATTCCAGCCGGTGCAAGCCGACGCAACCACTGGCGAGCCCAGCCTGGCAGATCAGGTAGTGGCAGCCCTCGGCCAAACCAGTCATCAGCCGGATTCAAAACCCAGTACTGTCCCAGCTAAGAAAAAGAAACGCAAGTTCGGCCTGCTGTCCCGGGTTGCCAAGGCCGCGTTCAAAAGAATGGTCAGACCTGCACTAGCAGAAAAGAAGGCATCACCGGATCCCTCCTGGGTCGTTGCTTCGCTCAGTGCACTACAATCCCCAGTGACCTCTCTAGAGGGATTTAAGGCCATGCGCGATGCGTCTCGCGGTTCGATGACCGGCGTTCGCTCTGCAACTCAGGGGGTTTCAACTGCTATGGCAGGCCCGGTCAATGGGGTGCGTTGGGCTTTGGATAAGCTTCCGCGCCGGAGCAGATCTTGAGGTAAGCAGTGGAGATGCTCTTCACCATATTGCTGTGGATGCTCTGGGTGTTGATCGGCCTGCTGGGGCTTGCAGTTTTTTTGATCAGCATGCCCTACCAGCTCAAGGTCGACGCAGCAGGTCGTGGGGAATGGGCCGGGGCCCAGGCGTGGTGCGGCTGGCCCCTGAAACTGCTCGGCCTCGACATGCAGGCTTCGATTGATCAGTTGCGCTATCAGTTTTTTTTCTTGGGAATACCGATCACGTCCGGCCCCTTGACCAGAACAAAAAAGGACAAGGTAAGAAAGAAAAAAAAGAAGAAAAAGAAGACGGAAAAGAAGGGAAACAGTGCAGCTCGATTCGTCCATATGGCGCGTATGCCCCACAAGGGCCATCTGCTCGGTCAGTTGCCCAGGTGGCTCTTTTTGAAGGGCACTGTGCAAGGTCGGCTGGGTTTTTCCGACCCGTACAGAACGGGTCAAGCTGCTGCTTTTATCGGTGTGGTCCAGTGTTTCATGCCTAACTTTGCCAAAGATGTGGCACTCGATTTTCAGGAACCCACACTCGAAGGAAACGCACACTTTTCCATGACCGTCTGGCTACCGCGCATTGCTGTGGGAGTGGCCAGATATGCATTGAGCCGGCGCGGCAGGGCTGCCATTCGACACTTTAGGGCGCGTCCCAAGCCTGCTGCAGCGAAACCATCATCAAACCACCGCGAACGGGCGGTTAAAAAAGGAGTCTAAAATGAGTGAACAAGCATATGAACAGAGCTTTAAGGTGGTCTGCGATAAACTGGTCGCCTTGGCAAAAAAGCAGGGGGTGGTCGCCACCCCTATTGAGATGGGCAACACGACCATTCTACCCCTGAGTCAAATCAAAGCCGGGTTTGGCGGCGGCGGGGGTCAGGGAAAGGGCGAAGGCGACGGGTCCAACACTGGCGGCAAGGGCACGGCCATTGGCTCGGCAGGTGGAGGCAGTATTAAGGTAGCTCCAGTGGCCTTCATCGTTATCGAAGGCGATACCGTCACCCTGGAATCCATCGACGATCAAGGAGGTCAAAAATGAGCGCCATTCACACCATACTCGACATGGCCGTGGACAGCATGAGTCAGCTGGCCGACGCCAACATCGTCACTGGCAAAGCAGTACAGGTCGGCGACAAAACCATCGTCCCCATCCTCAAGCTATCCGTGGGCATGGGAGGCGGCGGGGGCCAGGGCGAAGGGGAAGGAAAGGACACCAAGCACGCCAACGCGGGTAAGGGCACTGGCATGGGCTCTGCTGCCGGAGGCAGTGTGCAACTCTCCCCCATGGCCGTGATTGTAAAAGACAAAAACAGCACCAAAATCTTGAAAGTCCCCCACCCCAAGGGGAGCTTCGAAAAATTAATAGACAAGGTGCCGGGCTTTGTCGAAAAGATCAAAGCGGTTGCTAGTTCTAACTAATCGCCCTGTGCAAAGCATGCCCGTGCTCTTTTGAGGATATCATCCTGGTCCGGCCCCACCCATTCGAGTCCCAGCTCTTTTTTGAACCAGGTTATCTGTCGCTTGGCAAAGCGCCGGGTCTCTTTTTTGATGTCGGCCACTGCATCTTCAAGGCCAGTCTCGCCAGCGAGGTGGGCCATGAGCTGTCGATACCCAAGCCCCTGCATGGGTTTTAAATCTCTTGAGAATCCACGCTGTACCAAATCCTTAACTTCATCGAGAAATCCCTGTGCCATCATCTGATCCACGCGGTCTTCAATTCTGCGATACAGCACTTCTCTTGGGTGATCGATGCCCAGGATACACGCCCGATACCGCCACTTGGCAAAACCGTGGCGCTCCTGCCACTCAGACATGGGAATACCACTTGATGCGAGCACTTCCAGAGCGCGTACGATGCGAACCCCGTCGTTGGGGTGTAGGCGAGCAGCGGTTTTGGGATCGATACGGGCGAGTTCTTGGTGCATCGCAGGCCATCCGTCTTGCTCAGCCTTGGCAAGAAAATGGGCCCGAACGTCTTCCTGGGGTGGGGGCGCTCGATGTAGGCCGTGCAAGAGGGCGCGGATATAGAGTCCCGTCCCCCCCACCACAATGGGGTTGACACCTCTTGCAGCGCAGTCCGCAATCGCCTGGTCAGCCGCGACAACGTACTGTGAGGCGTCAAAGGGCTGGTCTGGTTCCAGGATATTGATCAGGGCGTGCCGAATGCCGCCCAACTCCTCAGCCGTTGGCGTTGCCGTGCCAATGTTCAAATACCGAAACACCTGCATGGAGTCAGCACCAATGAGCTCGCCCCCAAAGGCGTTGGCAAGGGCAAGGGCGATGGTCGTCTTTCCAGATGCGGTGGGTCCGGCGATCACGAGAATCGACGGTTTTTCCCCAGCAGAGCGGTCAAGTGCTGTCACTGTTTTTCCGGTCACTACAGCCTGCTCAGATCTGCTTCGGCAGCGATGTGGCCAAAGGTGGCCCAGTTGCTGTTTTTGATGAGATCTTTAAACTGGTTGACGGCTTCTTGTTTTCTGCCGTTGTAGTAGTGCCAGTTGCCCAGGCCGTATTTTACCGCTGGGTCGTCGATCCAGCTAAGGGCGCTTTCTCTTAGGGTTTTTTCATCTATCTCGCCTTTGTAGAAAAGCGCAAGCTTGTGATAACCAAAGCTCTCGATGATGTCCATCTTCTCGCTGATCGGCTCGAGCACGCGCTTGGCCGCGTCTTCTTTTTTGAGCAATCTGAGGGTCATGTACAGCCAGTGGGTCGTCGCCACGAGGCTGTCGGGATTTTTGGACACCTCGAGACAGTTGTTATATGCGTCCAGGGCCAATGTTAGTTTTCCGCTCAGATAGTAAGCCAGACCCAGGTGGTAGAAAATGTTGAAGTGGAGGGTACTCGTGGGCGTGTTTCGCTTGTTGGGCAGGCCGTCTGGTTCGATTTGGTCTTTGGTACCTTTGATTAGGTTTGCGGCGCGGGAGAGATCGTCGATCGCTCGGTCAAGCTGACGGGTGGTGATGTACCGGTGACCCCGATGCCGGTACATCCTGGGATCGTCGGGATGAAGCGCGATGCCTTTGGTAAACACTTCGATTGCTGCTAAGTATCGACCCAGATAGGCGGTGCGGCGGCCGTACCAGATCAAGGCGTCTGCGTCTTTGGGGTCAGCGTCGTACTTGGCCTTTGCGATGTTGAGATTTTGTTCATGCTTGGCCCGGACCTTGTCGTCGAGCTTTGGGATGTGCAATGCCGTGCCCAGCAGGGAGACCGCCTGCACGTCCTCGGTGCGGACAGGCCCATCGTTCTCCCTATCGAACGCTTGTACGACCGGGGCTGCAGGCTCGGTTGAACTGGGGGATTGTGCGCAGGCGCTCCACCCAGCGAACAGGATCATTGCCAAACGAATAACGCTTTTCATGTCAGGCTCCTGTAATAACCGGCGTCGCTCATAGACGAATAAGTCGCCGAAATCATATTTCCCACCCACCGCCTTGTGCAAATCAAACCAGGGCCGATAGGAATTTGGCGGCCGGCATGCAGCGGATGTTGTCCTGAACGACATCGTCTTTTCCTTCCAATACGATTTGCAAGGCGTGAGGAATTTGAAGGCGCTCGACGTAATACCTGAGGGAAGCGTCGATAGATTGGCCGGACTGTTTGACCTCTACGGCTATCCAGGGGGTTCGGTTGTAAGTGAGCAGGAAATCCACCTCGTGACCGTCTTTGTCCCTAAGAAAATGGAGTGAAACTCGGTGACCTTCACGATCCTCCAAATAGTTGCAAAACTTGTTCAGATGCATGGCTACGAGGTTTTCCAAACGCGCTCCCTTGTTCGTAACCAGTCCGTGCTCCCAGAGGTAGAGCTTGGGCAACCGCTTCAACGAACGCGCCATGCGCGTGTCAAACGGTGAAATCCGAAACACGAAAAAGAGCTGCTCGAGAATATCGAGCCAGTTGGATACAGCTTTGTGGCTCACCTCCAGATCCTCTGCGAGAGAATTTACAGACAGTAATGAACCAACCCGGTCGGGAAGTAGGTCTGTCAGGACCTGAATTTGCCCCATGTCCCGCACCATATTTAGGTCACGAACATCCTGCATTAAGAACCGGTCCAGGCGCTCCTTGCGCCATCTCCTAAGCGCCCGCTCGGTGGCCAGTAGAAATGGTTCGGGAAAGCAGGAGGTGGAAAGGAGCTGGTCCAGGGTCGATGCAAAGCTCGCTTTGTAAGCTGGAAACGCAAGCTCCTTTCCTGGCTCGGGAAAACCCAAAGCCCCTGTTTTCTCCAACTCTGCCAAGGAGAACGGGTGAAGGCGGTGGTGATGATAACGCCCCTGAAGGGAGTCGCCACCTTTACGGTAGACCTCTAGGCGAGCGCTTCCGGTTACGAGAAAGCGAAGCCGGTCCCCGTGCTTGTCGTATTCGCCCTTTAACCAGTTTTTCCACGAAGGATACTTGTGCAGTTCATCCAATACGACTAGGCATGACGCTGCAGGCCACACGGCATTGCGTAGCTGTTGCCGATCCTCCCGATTGTCCCAGTTGAGGTAAAGTCCCCCGGGCTCTTGTTCTATTAGCTGTTTTGCCAGGGTGGTTTTGCCCACCTGACGCGGTCCAGCCAGAAACACCATCTTTTCCAGTAGGTCCGACCCAATATCGTTCTGGTTATAGCGCTGTACATACATACGACTATTTTAACCCATAGGCAAAAAAAGTCTCGACTTTTTTGCCAACAGGTAACACCCAGCTAGGTCCTTCCCAACCTGCGTCGAATCTCCTGCCAGGGAAACTCCACAATGACAGGCCGTCCGTGGGGACAGTGGGCAGCAAAATCCACTTGGTCCATCTGTTGGAGCAATGCATCCACTTCAGGCCGGCTCAGCACCCGACCGCCGCGTATAGATCCATGGCACGCCATTTTTGCAAGCACCGCTTCATCAGTCTCGCCGCTCGAATCAGACCTGCCGGATTGCAGGGCGAGGACCATGTCCGCGAGCAACCGGTCTGGCGATGCATGGGTCAGGGCGGCTGGTACGGCGTGGATCGATATGCGATCCGAACCCGACCGGGAGATGTCAAGCCCGAGTCGGTTCAGCTCTGCCTGAAGATCCATCATTCCCTCTGCATCTTGAGGCCCCATCACCACAGCGTGGGGAACGAGCAATCGCTGGGAGGGGATGGCCCCTTTGAGCACTGCTTCTCTCAGTCGCTCATAGGTAATGCGTTCGTGTGCTGCGTGTTGGTCCATAATGACCAGCGCGTCCTCGGTTTCGAACAACAAAAAGAGGCCCTGTGCCTGACCCAAGTAATCGAGTCGCTCGAACCGACCCTGTTCTCGAGAAGGTTCGATCCGATGCGTCGGTTGGGTTTCGATGCGCGCGTTGGGTGGGTCAATCCGAGGCACCTCACTCTGCGGCCTGGGCGGTGGGGGCACGAGACGCCCAGATGGCCGATAGGCACTGGCCTTGGGTGCAAACCCATGCCTTGCTTCAGTACTGACTGACGGTTCTGTCTGCCCCAAGACCCAACTATCCCGAGCCACCATCTCGCCGATCACGCGATTCACCGCGCGATAGACCGCCTGGGGGTCTGCAAAGCGCACTTCGATCTTTTGGGGGTGTACATTTACATCTATACTGCCTTTAGGCGGATCGAGCTCGATGAGGCCAATGGGGTAATGCCCGTGATCGAGGGTACCCCCGAACGCTTGGGTCACTGCCCGCAGCAGTGTTTTGTCTCGGATGAATCGACCCGCGACATACGTATAGAGCGACCCGGCCCCAGCCCGCGCCCGATCTGGGGCGCCCAATATGGCTTTGACCTCGATACCTGCTTCTTTTCCCTCTGCCAGCATCAAGGGTTCCCCTGGAAACATGGCGGCAACCCGCTCTTCTAGCCGCTCTACCTTAAGCAAATCGCGTGTCTTGCGGCCTTGGGAGGTCATTTTAAACGAAATATCGGGCCGGCACGCAGCGAGGCGAACCAACGCTTCGCTCACATGACTGGCCTCGGTGGACGCCCGCTTGAGGAACTTCAGTCGTGCCGGTGTGTTAAAAAAAAGATCGCTCACCTCAATGTCCATCCCTACCGGGCACCCCGTGTCCTGCCGCTCGGCCACCACCCCGCCTTCGAGTCGCAGCATGTGGCCAGCCACATCGGCCTCGGTGCGCGTGCGCGCGGTAATCTTGGACACCGACGCAATTGCCGGCAAGGCCTCTCCCCGAAACCCATAGCTGCCCACGGTATCGAGATCGTCGAGACACCGTATTTTACTGGTCGCGTGTCTTTCAAACGCGAGTACAAACTGGTCTTCTGAAATGCCACGCCCGTTGTCGCGCACCCGAATGCGGCGCGTGCCCCCGTCGTCGATATCCACCTGAATGCGCGTGGCCCCTGCGTCGAGTGCATTTTCGAGCAGCTCCTTGACCACCGAGCCCGGCCGCTCCACCACCTCTCCAGCCGCTATTTGATCTGCCACCTGTTCGCTCAGGCGCACGATCCGAGCCTCAGCCATGATCACACCTCCACCCCTGGTTTTGCACTGGACACGCGGTCGGTGCAACCCTAAGACAAAACCTCCCCGATCTACTCTGGGGCAGCTTTCTTGGACACCCGCTTCACGTAACGGGATGGCTCCTTGGCTGAGGACAAATCGGTCCACGTGGCCGGCTTGTCCCGAGCGTCCATGTGAATGAAAAAAGAATTGGGGTAGTATCCGCAGCCCGCTTGGGGCAACTGCTGGCAAAATTCGTAAAGTGCTTTGTTGGGTACGCCCCTGACGCGAAAATCAATGGCCCTTGCTTTGGTGTGCTGGGATTCATTACCGGTTTGATCCGGCCGGTATCCAGAGACAATGTCGATGATCTTATCTGGATATTGGTCGGCAACCTGCTGAATCATCTGGATTAATCGCGGGTGCAGCAGTCGAAGTTTTTTACTTCTTTTGGGTCTTACGAGCTCACTCAGCCGCTTGCGGGACGTTTGGTCAACGCGCCCGTTCGAGCGAATCAGGGTCAGTGTTTCGGCTTTGTCGTTCCACACGCTGACTAAGCGAATCGGGCGAATGACAATGCCCTTGGTCTTTACTGGCACCGGGACCTTTGCTCCGGGGATGACAATGGTTTGTCCCACTTTTAGGGGTGTCTCGGGTTTAAGGCCGTTGTATCTGGCGATGTCCTGGCCAGACACGCCATAGGCCCGAGCGATGATCCACATCGATTGTCCGGGTTGGACTGTGTGGCGCACCCCGCCTTTAATCTTCACACCGCTGCAAATATGCCGGTCGGTTTTTAGTGGGTGATAGGTGTCTATCAGCTCTTCATCATCAGGGATGATAAGGGTTCGCCCCAATCGGATGGGGCTCGACGGGGTGAGCTTGTTGGCCGAGAGAAGGTTCTTGACGCTCACCTTGTACGCCGCAGCAATGGCACCTATGGTGTCTCCCGCTCGGACCACGTGGCTCCTCGATGCCCCGCGGCGCAGCATCATCGGGATGACTATTTTCTGACCGGATCTAAGCGTATCCCTTTTGCCAAGGCCATTGGCTTCGCGCAGGTCTATCTGTGAGACCGCGTGGAAGTCGGCGATCTTGGCAATGGAATCACCGGGTTTAACGATGTATTCAGCACCTGTGACCTCCCCTTTAAAGGGGATCTTGAGCACGGTGCCGATCTGGAAAGGGCTTTTATTAGGTCTCAGGTTATTGTAGCGCAGCAGTTCATCCAGGGGCACGTCAAAGCGCTTTGCAATGCCAAAGGGGGTGTCGCCCTTTTTGATAGTATAGGTCTTTCGTTTTGGGGAACCGGCCTGAACGGGCAATAGAACGAGCGCTATGATGATGAATAAACCTGCAGTAAAAAATCCCTGTCGCATCAAACCTCTTAGCAGGAAAAGATGCACTGCTGCAGGGCATCCTGTCAATCACTTCTCAATTCCCGATGATTCGGCAAAAATATCCGCAAGGGGTCGCAAAATGCTGCGGTCAGGTGTTATCCAAGTGGCGGGCGCGTGTCTGCATTGCTGTTGTTGAGGTGAGATGTCAAAACCCATTGGACTGATTTCACTTGTTTTCCCTCTCTTGTTTGCCTTGTCTGCTCAGGCAGATTATCCAAATACAACCCACTATGCCTTGTTGGTGGGCAGCCATCGCCAGGGCCACGGCCAATCTCCGCTGCGATTTGCACAAAATGATGCCATGGCAATGAAGTCAGTGCTCACAGACATTGGCAAGTATGCATCCAGCAATGTGGAAGTGCTCGTAGACCCGGAGATCGCAGAGCTCGCCAAAGTCCTAGGGGAATTCGAGGCGATCCTTACAGAGCGCGCCAGCAGGGACGAGCCATCGGTGTTCTTGTTCTACTACTCAGGACATGCCCGTTCAGGGGGTCTCAACCTGGGTCACGACGAGGTCTCGCTATTACAGCTGCGACAGCGCATTGAAAAACTACCTGCCACTGTCACCCTGATTATCCTGGACGCATGCCAGTCCGGGGCAATATCAAATGTCAAGGGCGTGGCACCATCAGCGGATTTTTCCTTCAATTCCGTAGAACAACTAAACACCGAGGGGACTGTTGTGATGGCCTCGAGCACCTCCAGCGAGCTGAGCCAGGAATCGCAAACCCTAGAGGGGTCGTTCTTCACACATCACCTGACAGTCGGGTTACGTGGGGTGGCTGATGCAGATCAGAGTGGTACGGTCACCCTCTCTGAAGCCTATGACTATGCGTACAACACCACCCTTAGGGCCACTGCTACCACTGCAGTTGGAAAGCAACACGCCACCCTTGAAACCGACCTGCGCGGTAAAGGGGATATGGTGCTGACGTGGCCAAAGGAAGCCAGTGCAAAAATAGCACTACCCACCGAGCTTACAGGTGAAATGCTCATCACCCATGTGAACAGCAACACCGTGGTCGCTGAGATTCACAAGGCAGTTGGGGAAAATTTAGAAGTGGCATTGCCACCTGGCACATACGAGGCATTGGTAAAATACGAGAGCAACAAGGCGAGGAAGTGCGAGATTCATCTCGCGGACAATACAACGTCCCGCGTGGCTATTGAGCATTGCGAAAAAATTGCACTCAGAGATGCTCCAACTAAAGGGCTGACGATACAAGGAGACGTCGAACCAACCCCCAAACCAGATCGCAAGGAGCGCCTCGCTCTGGAACTCCATTTAGGCCTGCTTGCTGGGTTAGACACGGACTACACGCGGAGGCTGGCAGATTTTAGGTACGAGGATGCGGATAAGCGAAGCAGCGGCACCGTAAAGGTAGACCTCGTCTATACACCACTTAAGTATCTCTCAATTTTAATTGGATACGCCAGCCTGGATTACCGCACTGCGATCCGAGATCTGTTCCCTGGAGATAGGCACAAGGTGAAGTGGCAGGCACATCGCCTTGGCCTGCAAGTGCGAGGGAAGGTGCCGCTTCTAAAAGGCCTGGTCATCCCCTACTTCCAAGCAGGAGGCGGCTATGCATGGACAAGGGTTGATTTTTTCCACGGTGACGGCGGCCATGCTGGCGTTGATGAGGACACATCCTTTGGATATCACCTGGCAAGTGCTGCTGGACTTCAGCTCAACCCATGGAAATATCTGGGGTTTACACTTCCAGAAATCGAGTATGTCTGGGCACCGTCCATCAAAAACGAAATCGGCGATGCCCACAACGCCGGCGGTCTGGCCATTACCGGTGGCATTCGGGTGGGGTTTTAACGTCATGACACAGGGATTAACGATAATTGCTAGGGTATTTATTTTGTTTCTACTCTTCGGATGCGCGTGCGCCTGCGCCATGGAAAGGGAAGATGCTTCTTCGAATATTGACACTGGCACACCCATCGATTTCTTTGCCCTGTGCTGTGATGCGAGGTGCGATTTCGATCTCTCAAGTGGCGACATAGAACACGGTGTGCCCACCTGGCATGCCCACGACCCTGGGTTGGGACTCATCGGCGACCTGGTTATGTTGACCGCAGCAGACGAACAGGCCGGCCCTGGAAATCTCAGGCCCAACTGCTACGAGGTCGAAGTAATGGCAGATAAGGATCCCGGCGCATCCCTACAACTGGAAATCGACGTTCTCGGCAATGGGGAAAATATCCTGAGCCAAGCCGTGTCAGCTGACAATTGGTCGATTTCCCGGTTCGAATACAAAGCACCCACCCAAGACGGAGAAATGAGATTTACCTTAAAAAAACAAGGCACTGCCCGGGCGGTCTTATATTTTATTGAGATTGACGGCATATACGAGTGTTCTTCAGATGCTGTTGTGGTCGCCCCTTAGGGAGAATGGATATTTATCAGCGATACGGCCCTGCGCTGATGCGCAAGTGCGTGCGAATGCTAGCGAGCGTCCAGGATGCAGAGGATATCGTGCAAGGACTGTTTGTGGATTTACTGAAAACAGGCAAAACAGATGTTGACCTGCCGTACCTGTACAGGGCGTCTACAAACAGATGCCTGAACGCCATTCGCAATAGGAAAAAGCGCTACGGCCTCCTTGCAGAACGAGGCGCTGGTTTGGCCCAGGTAAACCGTATACAGCTGGACGAGCAGGCAATCGGAAGGGATCTGGTCGCGCGATTGATCGATTCTCTTGACAGAAAATCCAATGAAATCCTGGTCTATCGATACTTTGATGACATGACCCAAGACGAGATAGCAGGCGTAACCGGATATAGTCGAAAGACCGTGGGCAAGCGATTGAAAAAATTACAACAACAGGCCCGGGCCCTGGCAGCCATGGAGAACGGAGGCACGCAATGACCACGTGTTGCGACAGCCGCCTGTCATGGCTGGCGCTTGAGCAGTACCACTTGGGTGAGCTGCATCAAGACGCGCAGAGGCAGATTAGCTCCCATCTAACTGACTGTATCCACTGCAAGGAACGCCTGACCTCGATTGAACAGGATCCTTACGACCTACCGCCATTGCCCGCTGCAGCGCAACGCCCAGGGATCTTGGGAACCGCATTGAAACCAATATGGATAGGGGGAATCGCATCGGCAATGGTCGCGGTAGTGGCGGTGATCTTGCTTGTCATATTCAGAGCAGATGGCCAACTTCCCGGGCGGATTGTCGCGTTCAAGGGGGGAGATTTGGCACTGACGCTCGTGCGCGAACGCAACGGCGCCATTGTGGAGAACCCAACCGGGTACAAAGACGGCGACAGATTCATCGTGCGGCTTACCTGCCCTGGAACCGACCGGATAGACTGGGACGTGGTGATATTCCAGGGCCATGAAACCCTGTTTCCTTACGCCGCTCACCCGCCCATATTGTGTGGCAATAACGTTCCTGTACCAGGTGCATTTCTGATAACTGGCCATGAACCCACGACAGTATGCGCGGTTGTCGGCGACCTGCCAGACAGAAGATCATTAAAAACCAGCGGGATAGAAGCGCTTACTGATAGTGCGGTATGCACGACGCTCCTACCCCTGCGCTAGTCATCCATCCCCCATCAGGTGGTGGAGAAACAGGTCCGATAAAGTAAATCGTACAAACGCGTGTAACCATAACTTGCAATGGGATAACACCTGCGAAAATTGAAATGGGAACTCGGTAGGTATTACTTTGACACGCGTTCGATGATTTGCGCTAGGGCCTGCATGGTAATGGGCTTGGTGACGTATTCCCGGATACCGATTTTTGTGGCTTGTTCTGCGTCGCTTTCTGGATCGAAGCCGGTGAGCAATATGATGGGTACGTCTGGTCTCAGTTTAATGAGCTCGCGAGAAAACTCAAACCCACACAGGCCAGGCATCGTCTGATCTGTCACCACTACGTCATATGCCTCTGGGTCAGATCGAAACACGGCCAATGCCTCGTTACTGTCGGTAAAGGCGTCTACCAAATAGCCGAAATGCGTTAGAATACGCTTGCCGATCTCGGATAGTATCTCCTCATCGTCGACAAAAAGGACGCGGATCTGTTCGAGTTCAGGGCGCGTTAGGCTGGGCGGTACACTTCTCGTCTCGGCGATGGGTTTTGCCCCAAGTATGGGGAGAAAAACCTCGAATAACGTGCCAGTGCCTGGTTCGCTTTCAACGCGAATAGTACCTCCGTGTTGAGAAACAATGCCATGTACAGTTGCCATACCGAGTCCGGTTGCATTGGGATCAGTTTCAATGGTCGTGAAATAGGGTTCAAAGACCCTGGACAAGGTTTTCGCGCTCATCCCGCAACCCGAGTCCCTGATGGAGATCCGAGCGCACTGCTCAGTTGCAGTATCTCCCAGCGCTGCGGCCAGATCATCATCACAGGTCACTTTTTCCAACGTGACTTCAAGTTCACCACCGTTCTCGCGCATGGTGTGGAACGCGTTCATGGAAAGGTTAATCAGCAACTGCTGGATCTGTGTTCTATTTCCCAACACTGCCGGGCAGCGCGCATCGATGGATGATTTCAAGAGGACATTGGCGGGCTTGAGGGTGCGAAGGAGCTCGATACCGTCTTGGACGGCCTCTTGCAACATCAGGGAGGTGTGTTCCTCAATCCGCTTTCGACCAAAGGTCATCAACTGCTTGATCAGCCGGGTCGCGCGGTGGGCGGCTTCGACGATAGATTCGAGATTATTGCGGGTGATATCCACTGAGGCATGGGGAATTGCAAGCTGGGCGCTGGCTAGTATGGCAAAAAAGATATTGTTGAAATCGTGTGCAAGCCCATCGGCCAGGGTAGAAATCGCCTCCATTTTTTGGGCCCTCAGAAATGCGGTATCTCGGGCCACATCATCGGTAATATCCTTGATGGAAAGCAGGTAGTTGGTGATGTCGCCGCTAGCATCTCGAACTGGAGTGATGGCTACATCGACTTCAAGAGATGTTTTGTTGGCCCGATGTCCACTGCATCGCCCATTCCAATGCTCACCAGCCGTGACCCGTGACAGCACTGCCTCATCAAATGTCTCCTCAAAAGTTTTTTCGCAAAATAACCGAGGCCTGAATCCCACCACAGCCGAATTCTGATAACCGGTCATCCGCTCGTAGGCGGCATTTGCGTATCGCGTAATCCAATCCGTATCAGTGAGCAGAATAACGATCGGACTGGCATCGATACCTGTGATGAGCGTTTGGTGAATCCGTTCAAACCCATCACTGGGTCCTGAATCCGTATCCAGATACGAGGTAATATCTGACGAGATATCTCTCTCGATGTAATCCTCTACATCCCGCTTTTCAACTTCGTTTGTCTTTTCGATGAGTTCTGACCGATCGGCCGATGAACGACCCTTTCCTTTGACTTTCTGTGCCAACGAATCCCCCTTGCTCATGCTAGCGTCAAATCAACCCCCAAACAACACTAGATTGCTTCATTTACACAATTTGGAAGTCCCTAAATACGCCCATCTCCTGTTCTATCCAATTAGACCTATCATATCATTATTTTCCCTAAAAATCATAAATAAATAAACATATTGCTCGATATATCCCCCCTGTCAAGCAGCCGTTGGGCCATTGACCGAACAATCTTGTTGGGGGGTATATCTTAATTTTCAGTAAACCCCGACTTTAAAAGGGGGTAGGAACTGGTGTGGTTTCAAGGTGTTCTGGAAAGCAGGTGTGCTATTTCTTCTTTGATGAGCGGCCGGTACCGACAAAATCCTTCAGTGCTTGAGCTGGCTTGAAGGTCACCGTCGTTTGGGATTTGATTTTGATTTTCTCACCGGTCTGGGGGTTGCGACCTGTCCTGGCAGCGCGTTTTTTCTTGTTAAACGTGCCAAACCCTGGGAATGAAAACCGCTCTTCTTTTTTGATGGATTTTTTCATCTCCTCAAATGTAGCGTCGATCACCGCCTGAACGGCTTTTTTCGACAATCCATCTGGTACGGTTTTGGTACCTGCTACAGCTTCGATCAGTTCGGCTTTTGTCATTGTCCTTCTCCTCTTCGTGTTGCGAAATTGATTTTGCTTGGAAACTCAATAGGTTTCCACCCGTTTGCCTGATAGTGCGAAGCATATGTTCAGGAATCAGGTCTGTCAAGAAAAAAAAGATTGAACGTCGAGATTTTCCTCTTCATTACTAAGCGATCGGGAGCAGCCATCCGCAAAGCCAGCCATTATAAAGAGTTTGTCTCTTTAATAAAAGATAATGCCTGGCTGGTGCAGGTTAATGAGGATATATGCTTTGTACGATCTAGTCCGGCCTTCATTTGTAAGGGTTTATCCATGTTTGTATTTGGATTTCCCAGTGAATTCAATGTGTTCCAGTTTTTGCGTATATTTGCGTATAGAAATGTTCGCAATCCGAACATAATACGACTCGATATTTCACTATCTAGCTGCCTATTTAAGGTTTCGATTGGTGAGGCTTGCGTACAGGACCCGCATATACCATTTAGTCAATTTCTGTTTACAACCCCTCGATAAACAGTCTATTAGAGAGAAGAGCGTGTCCACGTCTTGACGGCCGTTTGGCTACCAAATCCCGTCTATTGCACTGCATGCGCCGCTTTGAGATTGCGTTGTTGTTGTATTTTTTTATTCACAGGTGGGAGAAGACCGATTTGGAGGTAACCGATTGAGGCCGTCTGTTTTTTTTCGTATTTGTGGCGCTGTTGTTATCTGTGTATGGATTTTGGGGTGTGGTGCGCGTCCACTTTCTAAATCGACCCAAACAGACTTTGACGTGATCATCATCGGGGCTGGCATGGGAGGCTTATCTGCTGCCACGCACCTGGCCGCCAATGGCATGCGCGTCCTTGTCCTCGAACAAAACCACCAGGTAGGTGGGTGTACGTCGTCTTTTTCACGGGGAGTGTTCAATTTCGACATCGCCCTCCATGAGATGTCCTTGGGCGGAGATGGCCTCATTGAGAGGCTTCTCGAAGCATCTGGTGTTCGGGAAAAAGTTGAGCTGATTCAGATCCCTGAACTCGGCCGGGTGATATTTCCAGGGCTCGATTTTGTCTATCCCAATGGTGTCGATGCAATCCAATCGGCACTTTGTGAACAGTGGCCGACGGAAAAAGAAAACATCTATCGATTTTTTGAGCTATTGGCTGAAATAGAGCGCGAAGTATTTGAGCTCAGAGAGCTCTATCTTACGAATCCTGTCCGCGCATTGCTGATGAAGACAGCGATTCCCTTTAGACAGCCCACGCTTGCAGCATACCGAAATGCCACGCTTCAAGAAGTCTTGGACGAATTTTTTGTGGACGAGAAGCTCAAGGCAGTAATTGGCCAGTTCTGGGTATATCACGGGCCACCTCCGTCTCAGCAGTGGGCCCTGATTTACCTCATTGCTACCTATTCCTACATGAAAAACGGCGCATGGCATATAAAGGGCTCTTCACAGGCGTTGGCCCAGGCATACCAGCAGCGCATTATCGAGCTCGGCGGTGAGGTAAGAACAAACACCCTCGTCACCGGTATTACAGTAGCAAACAACAAGGTACAGGGCGTGGTTACTGCCTCTGGGGAGGCCCACACTTCCCGGTATGTGGTTTCCAACGCAGATCCGTATCAGACATTTTTTAAGCTGATTGACAAGGATCATTCTCCAGAGGAGATCCGCCGAAAAATAAGTGCCATGCAGCCGAGCAATTCCCTGGTAGGCGTGTACCTTGGCCTGGATGTGCCGCTGACACATTGGGGCATCGAGGAATATGAGGTCTTTTATAATACGGGATACGATTCTGATGCCATGTATACCAATGCCATGGCCGGCCGGTTTGACCAGGGGTTTGCCTCCTTTACTTTTTATTCCAATCTGAATGATGATTTTTACGCGCCCGAGGGCAAAGCCGCGATTGTCATCAATTCCTATTCAGAGATGTTGACCTGGCCACCAGAAGGCGAGGCATATGAGAAGCAAAAAGCAGCCATGATGGATACCTTGATTGGCATGGCCGAGCATCTTTTGCCTGGGTTGCGAGAGCACATCGTTGTAAAAGAGGGGATGACGCCGCGGACCATCGAACGCTACACCTTAAACCGTGGGGGCGTGCCATATGGATGGAATTTTACCCCAGAGCAACAGGATCGCCTGCCCATTCCCACCAGTATTGGTGGGCTATACCTCGCCGGGGCGTGGACGTGGCCGGGACACAGCGTGTCCTTGGCACAAGTTTCAGGCTATATCGCGGCGCAGTTGATATTGAAGCAAGAGGAATAGGCGAGGTTTAGGCGCTGGCTGCATTTTCCTATTTTCTCCAGGGTGATTTCCCACCTCAGTTGATTTTTCCTAACCTCAAAATGGATCGCGTTATGTCATTCCCGCGCAGGCGGTGTTGCAAAAGTCTCAAAATTGTCATTCCCGCGCAGGCGGGAATCTATAAAACCTTTTAATTCCCTTTGGTTCTGGACTCCTGCCTGCGCAGGAGTGACGTGCACTACCCCTTTTCGCAACACCCTCTTTCGCGGGGATGACGTGCAAGTTAGGAACACCCCCAGCAGCGGAATGAAAATTGCAGAACCCTCATTGGTGATAGTGGAGACAGGGGGGCCATCATAAAAGGGCGAGTATTTCAAGAGCGACGCAGACATTCTCGGGCTCGGATTCCGGCTTCGGCAATTGTCTTTGCAGAAGAAGACAGCCAGGTCATACACGGTGTTGAGAATCTGTCTGCTGGGGGGGCGTTGCTACTTGGCAGCGCATTTTTAAGGACCAGTGAAGAGATAGCTGTTCTATTGACAATCGGGGCCTGTGAACCCTTGAGAATGCGCGCCAAAGTTATACGTTGCCTCTCATTGGGCAACAGATGGCAGATCGGCGTTCAGTTTCTGCACGACTCACCAGAAACAGAAGACATGATTCAAGAGATGGTTCTGGAGGAGTTGGAACGCAGCGGAGGTTTATAATGCATCAATGTGCGAGAAAGGCGCTCCAACCAGGTCCCATGGTCAACGTCGTCGCCAAGGTGAAATGCGGCTTTCAAAATGACGGTGTGCGCGATCTCTATGCAACGCGCATTTCCCTTGTGGATATGTTTGTTCTTTCGCTGCGACCTCCGCCGGTGGGAACGGTATTTTCAGTGGTGCTGTGCCCACTGGGTATGCAACCGCTGCCTGCGATACAAGCCGTAGTTGTTTCTGCCAAGCTCGATCCACGGGATGCGAGCAATTGCGGATTTGAAGCAGTTTTTACGTCCCTTACAGATGTGCTTTTAGAAAAGCTCCATCAGACCCTGGTGGCGCTTGAGATCCCATGCTCACCACCTGCCCCCCTGCCATCTCCTGAACGAAGAAGAGATCCCAGGGTACATACACGCATTGAGGCACATGTGGATATCTCTGGACAACACATGAGCGCTCGTGTGGAGAATTTGAGCATGTCCGGGGCGTTCCTCAGATTAAAAAGCAAGGACATTCAGGCGCTCATACAACCCGGAATGATTATCGATTTAAATCTGTTGCACGAGAGTTTACCTGAATATCTCTCAACCCAGGCAGAGGTAGTGCGTCGCGTTACATGCGAAGATGGGCTTGGTGTTGGCATACGATTCGTCAAAATGGATGGGATTTCTTCTCAACGGTTGGAAGGTCTGTTGCTAAGTGTGCTCAGCATGGAACGCGAAGTCGTGTCCTAGTTCCCTGCAACTCGTTGCTTCTATTCGCTTAATTGGTATCGGCAAATACATTTTTAAGGGATTGATGCGACCCCGAGATCCGTTCCACACAATCCAAGAGCTGTTTTGACGATGCCTCAAAATCGGCCACCATGCCGCCGATGCGCTTCATGCCAATATCGACCTTGTTCAATAACTCCTGTTGAGTGTTGGCGCCAGTGGCCACCCCCTCCATCATTTCGGCTGTACGGACGTATTCTTCGGCCATTTCCTCAATAAACGCACTTGTCGTCTGCAGCTCACCGAATTGTTCGACGAGAAAGTCCATGTTTTTCTGCAGCGTACCAGTACTCTTCAACGCGCACTGCTGGATATTGTGAAGCAGTCTCTGGCCGACCACCAGGCGCTCCTCAGTATCCTGAATCAGATCTTTCAGCTCTTGTGCCACCACACGGAACCCAACTCCGTGCTCGCCCGCTTTAACCGCCTGGATGCTGGCGTTCAGGGCCAGCGTTTTGATCTGGGCGCTCATCTCCTGGTTCATCCGCAGGACCTCTGCAATATTGTCGGTCATTGAAATGAGGTCTGTGAAGTCGGCTTTTACGTTGTCGTTATTTTTGACCACATCTTCGAAACCGCTTTGAACCTTGAGCAATCGTTCCTTGCCATGGGCAGAACCCTTTAGGGTTGTTTCCACGGCTTTGCGCGTATTGGCCACAACAGCAGTTGTCTCATCCACGGCCTGTTGGCCCCGAGCCGTAAAGGATGTCGTGGTAGTGGCCATATCCGTGAGTGAGGCTGACTGATCAGCAAATAGATCGGCAATGCGAACTATTTCGGCAATCACGTCGCTCAAGGTGGTTGCGACTTTGTTGGCTGCGTTGATGATTTTTGATTGATACGCGTTGGTCTTGGTGAGCAACGAGACGAGGGTTTTGTTCCACTTCTGTGTTTTTATCAACAGCATCACGTAGAATGAAATGATGACAGCGCCCATCAAGATGTTGTTTGTCAGCGCATCTGTTGTCGACAGGATGACCATCTCGTACCAGTTTTGCTGATAGGCGAGTCCGTTCACAGCAAGGCTTGCCATAATCAAGCCTGCTGCCCCATAGATGTATCGAACAGAGAACAGGGACAGGTAGTAGGCAGTGACAAGATTCGCCATCATAGACGATATCGCACTTCCGTAAATCAGGGCCAGGGATACGGCGCTAACGCCGATAACTGAGAAGGCGAACATCAGGGCTGCTCTTTCCACCTTCCCGGCTTTGGTGAACTGCAATCCAGCTATCCAGATGCCGATAGCCAAGATCAGAGAAATCAAGCGGGTGACGTGTTGCCAGCAGGGATTTTCCCACAAATGGTAGCAATATAAGAGCACGACGAACGGCGCGGCAAAGCGCACCATGGCGCGTTGTACGTAGAGATGAAATGCAATAAGCCGATCCTTATGGGATACACCTGCGATCTCGTCGACCGACGTTGGTTTCTCTTCCTGTGCCATGGTCTTTTCGATGCCCTCAAGAAAGTATTGACCCATAATCATTTTTTTCAAGGCACAGGCATATTCGCGTGCATCGATGGCTGAAAGTTCGAAGATGGAGAGATGGGCAAAAAACTTGATTTGTCTTTTGTTCAATGAAAACTAACAATTAGAGCTCATATCGTAGTTCAGGTGGCCTCTGTTCGTATTGAGGGGGAAAAATGGAAGATATCGATACAATTGTCGATGAGATTGCAACTGAGATGAGACTCTCCTCGGAGATGATCGATCGCCGCCTTGCTTTCTTGCATCTAGTTGATCGGGACAGGGAGCTTCTAAAAGGGCGGCGAGGTTGGTTCCTTCAAAACGCCGATAGCATTTTGGACGCATTTTTTGCCAGGTTTAGCGCATCCCAGGATGCGCGCCAGGTAATGCCTGGAAAACACTGCCTGGTCTCTGCGATGAAAGATCACCTGCTGCATCTTTTTTCCGGTGAGTACGGTGTTGTGCATGCACGAAGGTGTTTCCGTACCGGTGTTGTGCACCACAAACTGGGAGTGACTGAGGAATTGTACGTAGGCGCGTACTCGTGGTTACTCGATGCGCTGCAGAGCGCTGTGCATGAGCAACCAGAAGCGACGCCTGCAAAAGCTGCAGACATTGTTTCGGCCCTTATTAAAGTTGTTCTTTTCGATCTGGGCCTGGTATTGGAGACATATGCACATGCCAGCCATAGGACCATTGAACATATGGCGAAATCCGATTTAATCACTGGCCTGCCCAATTACAATGTGCTTGTGGAAGACTTGGAGGAGCGGCTTCAACAATGCTGCCCTTCGCGGCAAGTCTATGCATTTTTTGTCGGGCTCGACAGGTTCAAGGCGGTGAATGAGACGCTCGGTCATCCTATTGGTGACGAGATTCTAAAGCAGGTAGCACTGCGGTTACGTGCGGTCATGCCAGCTGGCTTTCTTTTATCTAGGCTCGGAGGAGACATTTTCGTAATCGCTGCTGGCGGCGATGCTGATCCTTTAGCAACGCCGGCATTTACAGCTGAGATCTTGAATACCTTGCAGGCGCCCATGGATCTCACGGGTTTTAGCGTGGATATATCCGCGACAATAGGTGTTGCCGTAGCAGAAGAACCGGGTGTGGATGCAGTGTCGTTGATGCGCCAGTCTGAAATGGCGATGTACCATGCCAAAGCAAAGCAGCTTCCGACAACGGTTTTTGAAATTGACATGAAGCGGTATTCAGTGGCCCAGCTCGGTATTGGTACTGAGCTTCGGCGTGCTGTGGATAATAACGAGCTCATATTATTTTACCAACCGAAGATCGATGTGCAGACCGGACAGACCGTTGCTGTGGAGGCCCTTATTCGCTGGATGCATCCCATGAAGGGTTTTATGCCACCCAACCTGTTCATTCCGACTGCAGAACAGACCGTGTTGATTCACGAGGTCACAGATTGGGTGTTACAGGCAGCGATATCTCAGGCATCAGAATGGCACAGAAAGGGCATTGACTTGGCCATAGCAGTCAATCTCGCTGCACCCAACCTCCAGAACCTCAAGTTGCCGCAACAGTTGGAAACCCTGCTCACCTCATCCGGCTTTGATCCGGCCAAGCTCACCCTAGAAATCACCGAGAGCGGCCTGATGGCCGATCCTCAGCGGGCACATGACGTTGTCATGGGGCTTCGGGATCTAGGGGCAAAACTATCTATCGATGACTTTGGCACGGGGTATTCTTCCCTTGCCTACCTCAAGACCCTACCCGTGGATGAGGTAAAGATAGACCAAATATTTATCTTTACTATGTCAGAAGATGAAAACGACGATCGGATTGTCCGGGCGACCATTGGGCTTGGCCACAACCTAGGCTTAGATGTTGCTGCTGAGGGTGTAGAGAACCAAGAGACATTGGACAAATTGAAGCGATACGGGTGCGATACTGTGCAGGGATTCTTCTTCAGTAAGCCGTTGCCAGCGTATGATCTAGAAGTCTGGCTAACTGAGCAACATGGCAGTGGCAAAAATCAATGACCCCTGTCTAAGCAGTTATCGACGAAGCACTTGGGAAGTTGTGGGCCTAGTGATTGGGGTCTCTAATCAGCAGCGACGAAATAGTTTGACACCGGTCCTGCGCGCTGGTAGAAAATCGGCCGCATTGGGTATGCCCGTATTCTTGGGGCTATAGCTCAGCTGGGAGAGCGCATGACTGGCAGTCATGAGGTCAGGGGTTCGATCCCCCTTAGCTCCACTATTTTTCTTCAATTATTTCAACTAGTTAAAATCCCCCGTCCCGCTTGGTGATCCTATGGTGATCCTAGAATGTGCGGATTTGTCCAGCAGCTGGACAGCGTCGCGCTTTGCGTCTGGACTTAGATGCGCGTACCGCATCGTCATTTCAAGGGTGCTGTGGCCGAGCAATTCCTGAACCGCTTTTATCGGAGCTCCCAACATGACCAAATGCGATGCAAACGAATGCCTAAGCGTGTGCCAACCCACTTTTCGAAGTCCAGCCTTCCGACAGGTGTAGTGAAGCGGACTGTAAGTATCCTGAGCTAACCACATTTTTCCCCGAGCATTGGAAAAAACAAGCTCTCCTTTGAGATGCCGGTAATTTTTCAGTTCATCCAACAGGGAATCACAGAGTGGAATTTCTCTGTTCTTTCCACTTTTTGGCGTTCCGATAGCGCCGTAAACGGCATTGCGACGCACCAAAATCCGCTTGGTGACAAGATCAATATCCTCCCAGCGAATTGCTAATAACTCACCAAGTCGCATTCCAGTTCTCAGGGCCATTAGGATCATCGGGCGCCAGTCATCTGTAGTTGCTGCAATTAGCCTTTCCGCTTCTTCAAAATCGAGAAAATCAAAATCTGGCTTGGGCACTTTAAGCATGTTCATTTTGGGTGCTTTTTCAATAATCTCCCATTCAATTGCGATCGCCAGCAGTCGACCGAGAATCACGAGCTGGTTGTTTACTGTCTTCTTAGAAAGCCCCTGCTTCAATTTCTGCATTTTGTATCGAGCAATATCGCGCGCTTGGATTGCATCCAGCCTCTTGTTGCCGAAAGAGGGGATGAGATGATTACGAAGGGTAGATCGCTTAGCAAGGATTTCGCTTCTCTTGTTGTGCACCTCGGCGTAATTGGTCATAAATTCTTCGGCGAACTCAGTTAGAATCGGTACTACTTCTGTTTCCTCCTTTCTCCCAAAGCTGCCGTCGAGCAAGGCTTGGCGGATATCCCGCTCGTATCGCTCGGCGCCGCGCCGGGTGTTTACCGGCGATCTGCGGCGGATGTGCGCTACGGTGCCGTCTGGGTGTCTGTATTTTATGTGGACCATCCAGCAGTCCCTGTCTTTCCTGCGTATCACGGTCATGATGACCTCCTGTCATCCCGCGATACGCACGCGTTACCCCGCGAAAGCCACTGTAACACAGTGTCGCGGTGAAAGCGGAGGCTTCTGCCAATGCGCAATTTTCCCGGGATTTCTCCCCGTTGAGATAACTCGTAGACCGTGTTTCGGTTGACCCTGAGCAATTTCGCCATTTCTTCCACCGTCATCAAGACGGGGAGGTCGGTCTGATGGTCCTGCGGGGAACCCGATATGTTTTCGTTGCTTTGACCTAAATTTCCCTCGATGAGATTCATGTGGCATCTCCTCGTTGAGGTAAAGGAGCCGATGCTTTAGTACCAACTAGAAAAAGGCCACCCTTTTTCGAAATGGGACAAAACAGGGTCAAAAAAGTGTTTTTTATTCAAAATTGCAGATTTGAAATATGGCAGATTAGCTCTTAATGCTTCGTAATTATTTGATTTTATCTGTTTTTGCCTGTGATGTCGGATATCACCCAATGTCATTTTTTTTATCATCGTATTACCGTATAACCGTATTACCGTATTACGATTAACTTCAAAAACAAGCATATCTGGAGCGCGTTGTTCACTTGTTTGATATTTGATGCTTCAACTCCAGTGGAACCAGCTAACAATAGATTCTAATCATCATAGATGCCGAATGTGTATCCTATGGCGGCCTACCATTTTCACGTTTTTCTCTAAAAACCGCAGTTTTTTTCCAATTGAGCCAGTTATCCCCCAGGTTGCATAACCTTCATAGGAAAGCAGTGATATAAAGGCTTGCGGAGCCCCGTCATCACTGGGTATTCTCGGTTTGAAAACGACTGAAAAAACCCAGTTCAGGAGGTCACCGCAAGTGAAGTCTAGTAAAACCG
>JASJCT010000111.1 GCA_030065855.1 Myxococcota bacterium | reverse complement strand
CCAAGCAATTGTTTTCAAAGGTAAAATTCGATTGGACGTGTCAAAATCCCCCTAACCCCCTTTTTCAAGGGGGAGATCCTTTACCCGGCATAAAAATAGCAAAAATCGCGACATTTGCCCTTAACCGAATGCCATTGGGAGGCCAGGAGGGGGGGTCTGGGGGAGATAGCCACCAAAATGGTTAAGCACCCTCCTTCTGCTAGTTCGCTGGACGGCGCGGGCTGAACACCGTATATGAATACGAGTTTTTGGCGCTTTAAAGAGGCGGCATCGAGATGGATTGGTTTGGTCAGTTGATGATTTGTTTGGCTGTGGTGTTCTCTGCAGCTGGCGCTGCGCTCGTCCTGGTGGGTAATTTCAGTTCCACACACCTGCGCGCCGGAAAATACCTGCTCTATGCCGCAGCTGCAGCCTCGGCCGTTTCCCTCCTCGTTCTTGTTTTCCTTTTTCTAACGCACGACTACCGGGTATCCTATGTCCGGGATTACGCGGATCGCACCATGTCGGTCAGCTATCTCATCATGGCCGTGTGGGGCGGACAAGAGGGTTCCCTGCTGCTTTGGGCCAGCCTGCAGACGTTTTTTACCGCAGGCATCGCAGCCCGCTCGTTTGGTAAAAACAGAGATTTGGTCCCAACAGCACTCGCCGTCTTAGCGATCATACAGCTTTTCTTCCTGTGCCTGACCCTGTTCCATTCAAATCCCTTTACGCCCCTCGGCACCGTGGCAACCCGGGGCAACGGCCTCAACCCGCTCCTTAGAAATCCCTACATGGCATTTCACCCACCGACCCTATTTCTCGGTTACGTGGGCTTTTCAGTGCCCATGGCCTTTGCCCTGGCCGCGCTCATCGAGCGGCGGGATGGGCGCGATTGGACCGCGGACATCCGGTTCGATATCCTGTTCGCGTGGATCTTTCTGGGTATCGGCAATGTCCTGGGCATGGTCTGGGCCTATGAAGAGCTCGGCTGGGGGGGCTACTGGGGGTGGGATCCAGTGGAAAACGCATCGTTCATGCCCTGGCTCACCGGTACTGCCCTGCTCCACTCATCTATTATTGCCAAGAACCGCAAGGGGTTTCGCGCATGGTGCCCAGTGCTCACCTGGCTTACGTTTGTCCTCATCATCTTTGGCACGTTTCTCACCCGATCCAATATCATCGCCTCTGTCCACGCCTTTGCCGGTGCCACTACCGGCCCCTACTTCCTGGGTCTCATTGCCAGTGTTACCGCGCTTTTTTTCGGATTGCTCGCATGGCAATGGCGATCGCTTACAGCTGGCCAACCCAAGGTGGGGGTGGTCTCCCGGGACGGCATCTTTTACCTGACCAACGTGGCCTTTGTCGGGTCTGCCGCGTTTGTTTGGTTGGCTACAATGACCCCTTTTTTCACCGAACTGATTCGGGGTGAGAAGGTCGCTGTCACCCCGGCCTTTTTTAACCGGTGGATGGTTCCCTTTGGACTGCTCATCCTGGGCTTGATCGGGGTCTGCCATTTTTTCAAGTGGCGGGATAAAACGGTGTCCCCGGTGCTTCGCAGCGGGCGGTGGCCCCTCATTATCGGGGCTGTCACCGCGGTGATCGCCAGTCTCATCGGAAAGGGGCTGATTTGGCAGACCATCGTCAGTGCCTTTCTCTTGGGCATGGTTGGCACCACCGTGCTTCGGGAAATTGTCCGCCTCCAAAGACGCGCCCGCACCGGTGCACAACAGCGCGGTGCGACAAACCGACGCCTTGGCGGGCAGCTCGTGCACCTGGCAGTGGTGCTGCTGTTCGTGGGGTTCACAGGTGCTGCCTACACTGTCGAGCAGACCGCCAACCTCGGTCCGGGGCAGCCCATGCGGGTCGGCGATTACACATTGACGTTCCTCGGGATACGGCAAGACAACACTGTGGAGCGCCATGCCCTCCTGGCCGATCTGGAGGTGCGCCAGGGCACGACCCCGATCGGTGTCCTATCGCCTGCCCGCCACCTCTACCACTCCCACCCGGGAAGGCCCACCAGTGAGGTGGTCATCCACACCGGGCTCACAGAGGACCTGTTCCTCATCCTCGGCGAAGGGGATCCCGTTCGGGGCCGCGCCATTATCCGTGCCGTGGTCAACCCGCTCGTGGTCTGGATTTGGCTGGGCGGTGGCTTGATGGTGCTCGGCACAGCCATTGCCCTGACACAGGCAAGTGCTTTGGAGCGGTTCGTTGGTTCGATAAAAGCAACGCCGCGCAAATTCGCGCTCGGCTTGGGCATTGTTGTGCTCGCACTCCTGGTCGGATTAATCTCAGGCCTGGCTCGGGATTTGGCTACGGGCATCGCCGGGATGACAGGGGTTGGGCTCACCGCGGTCGCGTGGCTGTTCGGCGATGCTTTGGTCGGTTTCGCCACAGGCAAGGAGGCATCATGAGGGGGTCGGCAATGCTCGCTGTTGTCCTTTGCAGCGGGCTGATACCACCTGTTGTCGCACAACCAGCATCAGACGTTACCATCGACAGTATCCGGATCTTCCTGCACCGCAAAGGCAGTCACGTTGAAGTCGAGCAGATCTTTACGGTGCGTCCCCGTCCAGGTGAAGACGCTCCTGAGATCACTGGTTACAAGATCCCCTTGCCAGCCGATGCATCGAGCATACATCCCATTGGAGAGGCCCAAAGCAATATCCAGATAGGTGACCATGCGGTGGCCGTGAAGGGTCCCATCCCGGAAGCGGGCCTCATGGTCAGCGTTCGATACCACCTGCCCGTCAAAGACGACACCCTGGTTTTTGATCAGCGGCTGGACACGCCGATCCCAGCTGCTCAAGCCATCTCCACCTGGACCCTTGGAAAAAATGTCTCCCTGGCGGGCCAGGGATTTACTCGTGCGACATCGATGGTGCTAAATAACGGGCTCAGTGCCTTGGTGATCTCAGCTCGAGACATTGAGGACGGGCACCTTTCAATACGGCTTACTGGATTGGCGCACCCCAAGACAGCGACCTTGCGCCTCGTTGCGCTGTTGCTGAGTGTTGCGCTGCTGGTCATTGGCATTGCGGTGTGGTTGAAACAAAAGATAGCACCCTAGGCAATTTGCGAGCAAAAGATGACCCACAGGATTTCGCAGATGCGCGTGCACAACGTGACCAAGGTCTTTGATACGGTCCGGGCCCTTAACAGGGTCTCGTTTGAAATCTCAGCCGGCGATGTAGCAGCGGTCATGGGGCCAAACGGAGCTGGGAAATCCACGCTGACACACGTCCTATCCCTCAGAACGCGCCCCACCCGAGGCGACGTAATGGTCAACGGCGTTGCCGCAGACGCGGGCGATCCCTTTGTTGCAGCGCGCATCGGCCTGCTGTCCCACCATCCCCTGGTCTATCCAGACCTGACCTGTCGGGAAAACCTGTTGTTCTTTGCCAGCCTGTGCGGGATTGAGCACCCTAGGGAGGTGGTCGCTGGGTTAGAACAGCAACTCGACCTGGCCGCGTTCGCAGGTGATCGGGCCACCCAGGTGCTATCCCGCGGACAACTGCAGCGCGTGGCCCTGGCCAGATCCCTGCTGTCCAACCCGGATCTGCTGTTGCTGGACGAGCCTGCCGCAGGCCTCGATCACGACGCTGTCACCCGTATTAAAGGTGTGCTGGACGCCCTGGTCGCACGCAACGGCATGGCCGTGGTGGTGACCCACAATCCCGAGTTTGCCGCCCAGGTGGCCTCCCGGGCCCTGATGATGCGACGCGGCCAAATCGTCGCCGATGTGCCCACACCTGGTTCGGCAAGCGATTGGACCTCGCTTTACCGGGCAGCTATCGGAAGGGAGGGGGCGCAGTGCGGTTCTTAAAAACCCTGTGGGTTGTTTTTCTCAAGGATATCCGCGTCGAGCTCAGGGCTCGGGAGATCGTTCTTACAACAGCCCTGTTTGCCCTATTGGTCGTGATCCTCGCCGGGTTTGCCTTTGGGGCCGGGACACTGAAAGGCGGCACAGGTGCAGCTGGTGTCCTGTGGATGGCCATTGCCCTGTGCGGCATCCTCGCCTTGAGCCGGACATTTGAGCGGGAGCGGGCGTTTGCCGTGTTCAGCGCCGTACTCATGACCCCGGCACCCCGCGCTGCCATCTACGCGGGCAAGGCACTGGGGGTGTTCGTATTTCTCATTATCGTCGAGGTGATCATCATTCCCCTCATCGAACTCTTCTTTCACGCACCCCTGATGGCCCATGCCGCGTCCCTGGCCCCGATCCTCCTCCTCGCCACCCTGGGGTACGCCGCGGTAGGCACCCTGTTCGGCGCCATGACCATTCGGACGCAGCTGCGGGATCTGCTGCTCGGGGTTATCCTCTACCCCTTGCTGGCCCCACTCCTCATCGCGGCTGCCAAGGCCACGGAAGCGGTTATTGACGGACAGGGCCTGGCAGCTGTAGCTGATTACCTCAAGCTCATGGCAGCAGCCGATATGCTGTTCATTGCCGGCGGCCTGTGGCTCTTTGGACCCCTCATGGAAGACTAAGAGCCTATGCTCGTGTCTCAAACACCATGCTCGGTCCGGCCTACTGAGATAGGCTCTAAGGCGCAGACACAAACACCTTCCTCGCCGTAACAAAGCTGATCACCCGTTGATGCCACACACCATCGACGAACAACGCCAAGCGGATAACACTGCCCTCAGCAACGGTTTCTGATACCTTGACAGTGGCATTTGGCGTAAGGCCTATTTCTGTCAGATATTTTAAAAACCCCGCCTCCTCTGATCCGACACTCGATACCCGAAACCGTTTGTTGAGCGGCACATCAGAGAGGGGTCGCTCCCTGACTTCCTGCACGTCGCCGTTTTTATTTGGTATGGGATGGCCATGGGGGTCCATCCTGGGGTAGTGCAACAACCCATCGATGCGATCCACAAAGGTTTCAGAAACGCAGTGTTCCAACAAATCCGCCTCCTCGTGAACCTCGTCCCAGCCATATCCCAAGACCGTGACGAGAAACTGCTCGATCAGACGATGGCGGCGGGTCACCCACAGGGCCAGTCTGCGCCCAGCTTTGGTCAGTACGACGCCCCGGTGGGGCTGATAATCCAGCAGCCGTTGGGGGGCGGCGCTGAGCTTTTTGATCATGGCCGTGACAGAGGACGGCCTTACGCCGAGATGCTCGGCCAGGGCTGAAGTGGAAACCCGGCCGTGCTTTTGCGATAGATCATAGGCGGCCTTTAAATAATCCTGGGTTGCGCGTCCTTTCATTGGCCATATTCCATTTGCTGCTTGTTCCGTATCAGAACAGAAAGATGGCGCCACCGCCGACGTCAAAGCCTTGCGCGTCCGGTGTCAGGCCCACTCCGGCGTGCAGGTCGAACTGCAGCCATTGGGTCACGAGAAACGTCAACCCGCCGTCTGCCACTGGGATGAGGTCAGCGTCGGTGTTCATTAACCCATAGACTTCTGCAAACGCACCCAACCATTCATTGAGCGAGACGCCCAGGCTCAATGAGAGCAAGAAGATAGGCTCAAAGGCCACCTCAGCTGGCGCAACGCCTTCAAATATAACCCCGGCGTTTCCCCCGAGGCTCAAAGCATCGGTAACATCCACGGACCACACGCCCTTTATCCCCAGTTCCAACCCCGTATCTGACCATTGACCCTCGTAGATGGGCATCACCGCATAGGGCAGCACGCCAATGGCCGCGTTGTCACCGACATCGAATGCGGCCTTGAGCCCCAGTTCCACACCGCTCACATCGGCATCCACGCTGTCCCCAACAAAGGATGCCTCGTATGCGGGAACCCCTAATCTGGCTTCCAGGTGCTCGATTAAACCGAGCCGCAGCAGGAGATTGGGCGCGGTAAGGGTCTTTTCGTCGCCAATCGTCGAGTATGCAACACCCAGCTCGCTTTGAAGGTGTAGCGGGGGGATTGTGGCAGCGCTTTCAGTGAAGTCAGGGCGGTCGCCGATAAGTTCGAGTGCCGTTGCGCCTTCCTCGGCGATTACCGGCGTTACTGCAATGACAAGTGCGAACATAAGTCCAATCGCGCCTACACCCCGTCGTCTCTCAGGGGCGTGCGTTCTTTTAAATGATAGCAATTTGAAGTCCATATTAGCTCCCATTTCCTTTCAATTAGCAGGTTTCACAGCAGGTCTCGTCGCGATTAACGTTGCACGTTCCTCTGATTTTTAGGTAAGACTAAATTTTAATTTAGTCAATCCTCAAAATACAGATGGACATTAAAAGCAGAGAAATTGACGCTGCAGGACTCTTGTTATACTTTCAATTTTAATTCCGTATCATTTAAATCCGATGGACCGAGGAATGGGGAAATTCAACATCAAAGAGGGACTATGAGACACAAGAAACTAAAAGGAAAAACAAGGGTGCCCCTGTCGCAGTGGGCCCTGAGGCTGATCGTTGTGGGCCTGGCCCTCGGGTGGGCAGCGACGTGTACGCCGGACATCGATCAGGATCCAAAACCGGAATTTGCCATCATGGAATTCGACCCAGATACGGGACGAGTCCCGGAGCCCATTGGCCTGGTCATCAACCCCGTAACTGGGCTTATCGATCTTGACTTGGTCGACATCGATGTACCGGCCGATTGTCAGAACATACCTACGGACAATCCCATGCCCATGGCCGAATGCGAGTTCCTTCAATACCTGGAGAGCCTGGATGGATTTCCAACCGTGGGCGCGGCAACCGCACCTGCATCAGCCCCCATCGATGTTGCCACAGCAACCCTTGCACCCCAGACCGGGACGCTCATCGCCGCAGGTAGTTCAGGACATGTGCTGACCCCGGACAATGCCAACGTCACCTTCAACGCCGCGACGAACAAGCTGCAGATCGAACCACTGGACGGGTGGCAGATCGGCTCTGATTATGTCCTGGCCGTGCGGGGTCATGAAGCTGGGGTCAAAACCATCGATGGCCTGCCCTTCAACGGCTCCCTGACCTATTTTTTCCTAAGACAGGATGCCTCCCTTACCTGCGATGCTGCCACCCCAGCAGCCATCTCAGATGACTGCGTCTATTTTGGGCTGGTGGCCGGGAGTGTTCCAGACCCGAACATTGCCAGAGAAACCCTCGCTCTGCTCGAGGAGATTCGCCTGGGATATACAAATGGCGGTGTTTGGGATGTGCTCACCACCTTTGGCTGGACCAGGAAAGACGCTGCTGTTGTCTGGTCCTTCAGGACCCACAGCAACCCGGTGGTCGAGAACAATCCCACCCTGGGGATGCTGCCGGTGGTGGAACAGGCAAACAACGTCGTCGCGCTTCCTGTAAAAGGCGCCATCGCTCCAGCCACCCTGACCGCCCACAGCATTGATAGTATTGAAAATCAAAATGGATCAGTGCTCCTATTGAACTTGACCAAGCTCGAAGGGATGGATCTTATCAATGGCTTTCCATCGTTCACCCCTTCGTTTGACGGCAGTCGGATCGTCATGACCACGGACGACCCGCTCATCGACGGGGATTTCTACGGCATTCTTTTGCGCAATACCATTACCGACACGAGTGGAAAGCCGCTCGTGCCCTCGCCACTCACAGTGCTGCTGAGATCTCGAGGGTCCCTGCTCAAAGCAGATGGGACAACTGCTGTCTCCAGCATCACCGACGCTGAAGCACAGGAAGCCGAACCCGGCCGGGTGACCCTGGCCGAACTTCTGGACAACGACCTGTTTCCCGCATTAACTGCCGGTCTGCAGCGGGAGGATATCGCGTTTGTCTATGCCTTTGTCTACCCAGACCCTACTCAAACGGAATAAAGGAGTGACCATGCTTCAACATAAATCGCGAATTTTTGGTTTTGTAGCGCTGCTCGCGCTCGCGCAGTCAGTTGAGGTGAGTGAAACGCACGCCAGCGGGTTTCTTGTCTACGAGGTGAGCGCAGCGTCTGTAGCCAAGGGCTCTGCTGTTTCGGCTTACCCGGATGAACCTTCGGTTGTTTGGTACAACCCGGCGGGCATGTCTTTCATGCCCGGATATCGCGTCCAAGGAGGGGGTATCTTTGCCACTGCCGCCAACGAGTTCACACCTGCAGACGGCGGTCCCAAAGTAGACGCCGTGGGGCATCTGTTTTTCCTGCCCCAAATCTTCGGCACCTTTGAAATTTTCGATTGGTTTCATGCGGGCATTGGCGTGTGCACCCCATGGGGCCTGGCCCTGGAATGGCCCGAGGATTGGGAAGGTCGGGAATTCAGCATTAAGTCCGGTATTGAGACAGTGGTCATCAATCCCAGCCTATCGTTTGAGCTCTGGGAGGACCGATTGAGCATCGGCGGTGGGTTTAGCGTGATCCGCGCCACTGTGGATCTCACCAACGGCCTGCCCGCGGCGATCGGCGGCACTGTGCGCATCGGCGGGGCCACCTGGGGATACGGCGGAAATGCGGGCATCCTCTTTCGCATCCTACCGGATACGCTTCATGCGGCCTTTGCATACCGGAGCCGGTTCACCCTTTCGTTCGAGGGCAAGGGCGATTTCACATTGGAATCCCCAGAGCTTGGACAGGAACTGTACGATCAAGGCGGCGATGCAGAAATTACCATTCCGGATATTCTTACCCTGGGGTTTATGTATGCGCCGACAGGGAATTTAGTCTTGGGATTTGACGTGAACTACATCCTCTGGTCGGTCTACGATGAGCTGAAAATAAATTTTGACAGCGGTGTCGAAGAAATATCTGAGCGCAATTGGAGAAACACTGCCGCTTTCCGTCTGAGCGCTGACTACGCCCTGCCGGTCGACGGCTTCAAAATTCGTGGCGGCGTGGTTTACGACATGAACCCCTCGCCCAAGGAATACCTCGCACCTGACCTGCCAGATGCCAATCGGCTCGATTTTTCCATCGGCGGCGGGTATCAATACGACTGGTTTAGAGCCGACCTGGGCTACATGCTCTCCTGGTTCCTGCCCACCGAGTCCACCACTGGTCAGGAAGGACCTGAAGGGGAGTACAACTCAATGGCCCACCTCATCGGGATTACAGTTAGCTTTCAATTCGGAACCGGGGGCGAGGAAGATCCCGAGCCCCAGCCCCAATTATCATCGGTTGCCTTTTTAAATTAAATCCAATGAAAGTTCTCAGGCACGATGAGCCTTAGCAGGCCTTTGTGGACCACAATCTCAAAATAATCTGCCGGTAAAAATTCCTCGCCGTCCAGTTGTGAGAGCAATCGCTTTTGCCGAGTGGGTTTGATAAGGGTCGCCTTTATCTGGGATCCCACAAAAGTTTGGGAGTGGGAAATACCGATGCGGTTTACCATCTCTTCGGTCAGGGGGACCCGCTTGTGGTGCAGGATAAGCTTGCTCGTCCAGTCTCGAACGCCGCGAAACGGCACAATTTCGAACTTTCCATCGTTGTGCAGGCACTGGGGATCTGCAATCCACTCGCCCGCATAAATCGGCGTGTTGCTCACCACCAGGTCGGTTAGGCCGTCCAGGTCGTGGACCACCCCGTCGATTTCCACCACAGCATCGAACCGGTCCCGGGTTAACCAGCTCAGGGCAAGCTCGTGCACGGCGGCGCGGATATACACCATTTGGTCCCGGTACATGTCTCGCACAACCGGCACCCGCGCTATCATTTCCCGCTCGTGGTTTCGAAAGGACAGGATGGCAGCTGAAAGCCCCCACCCAGCCGAATCAAAGAAGAGATCGCGCCTCAGTACCACCCCATTTTCTGAATAGGCGACGATTTCCCCAACGTCGAGGTCGGTGGTGTGTCGGGCAGCGATGATCTCGACATTTTTCCTCAAGGCCCGCGCTGTCGATGCGATACCGAACGATTTGCCTTGGTCATTGGCGGTACCGGACGGCAGCATGCCAAGCATCACCTCAGCGGCCCGTCCCGATGCGCACACGCCTTTGGCCACCTCGTTAAACGTCCCATCTCCGCCGATGTAAACGACCGTATGAAACCCCTCGTCGGCAATGGCGCGGGCCACGAGGGTCATCGTACTGCCGTCGGGCTCGGTATAGTGAAAGGCATATGGGATACGATACTCGTCGAACAGGGCTTCTATCTCGGCAAAGCGATCCAGGGCTTTGCCACTTCGAGACGATGGATTGGCCACCACGAGCAGGGCATCGCCCGCAGCACCTTTTGGCGATATGATATGCTTGGGCATGGGTGCGCGCCAGGTACTGCCTGTCAGGCCACTCGCTTCTTTGCGGCTTCCAGGGTGTTTGAGATAAGGCAGGCCACGGTCATGGGGCCCACCCCACCGGGCACCGGCGTGATCCAAGATGCCCGGGCCGAAGCCGTGTCGAATTCAACGTCCCCCACCAGGGCGCCGTCCTCCAGTCGATTGATGCCCACGTCTATGACCACTGCGCCGCGCTTGATCCACTCTCCTTTTATCAGCTCGGCTTGCCCGACTGCCGCAATGACCACATCTGCCTCGGCAACGACATGGGCCAGCTTTTCAGTTCTGGAATGGCAGACCGTGACGGTTGCATGTCGCTCAAGCAGCATCATTGCCATGGGTTTGCCCACGGTCATAGATCGGCCCACGACAACGGCGTTTTTCCCCTTGAGGTCGACTTCGGCCATGTCGAGCAGTCGCATGCAGGCAAGCGGCGTACAGGGGATGAGGCCGGGCCTGCCAGCAAAGAGATGACCTAAATTTATCGGGTGGAACCCATCGACATCTTTTATGGGCCCGATGGCGCGAATGACCACATCCGGGTCGATATGCTCGGGCAAGGGCAGTTGCACGATGACCCCGTCCACGGCTTCATCGATGTTGAGGTTTCTAACCAATTCAATGAGATCTGACTGGCTCAGGTCCGCTGATAGGCGGTGGGTATGTGAGATGAGTCCGGCTTTGAGGCAAGCTCTTTCTTTGTTGCGCACGTAGATTTGACTCGCGGGATCTTCCCCCACAATCACCACGTCCAGGGTCGGCGGCCGCCCCCAGCGCTTAGCAAAGTCCTGCGCCCCTTCCCGGACGTCTTTGCGAATAGATTTGGCCAACTTCTTGCCGTCGAGCAGTGCCATTGACAATCCTCCTTGGCTTCAAGACCCGAATGCAGGATACACCGATCCATGCCTTGTGGCCGATAAAAAAATTGACACGTTTTCTAAGCGGGGGCTACATACTCGGGTTCTGTGCCGCTTAGGGCCGGAAAAAGAGGAGGTAAGGCGTGACGTCCAGCTTGAAGAGTATCAGCCCTGTTTTGAGTGAGCTGACCGTGGAAATTCCCCAAGATGAAGTGGCTGCCGCTGTTGACAGCGCTTATGCCGAGTTGGGGCGCACGGCCAAGATTCGCGGCTTTCGCAAAGGCAAGGTGCCAAGGACCGTCCTGCGCAGGATGTTCGGCCCTAGCGTGCTCATGGAAGTGCGAAATGACCTTGTAGCAACCAAACTGCGAGAGGGCTTTGCGTCCCACAGCATTGTGCCGTTGTCCCGACCAGACATGGATCTCGGAGATCTCGTCGAGAACGCGCCCTATGCGTTTACAGCAACGTTCGAAATCCGACCGAAATTAGAAAAAATCGACTATTCAGACATTGACCTCGAGACCCACACCGCCGCCACCACGGACGAAGATGTAGACAAGGAGATTGCACGGCTGCGATCGGCCGCGGCTGAGGTCACCGATTTGGAAGCTCCCCGCGCCGCTGCGCCGGGTGATCTGGCCGAAATCACCATCAAGCACTGGGTAGATGGGGAATGGCAGGCCCCGTCCCACCCGGATCAGAACGTCATTATCGGCGAGACGCCGATAGAACAAGAGGTCGAAGCAGCCATCGTGGGCATGCAACCCGAAGAGGAACGGGTCGTGGATTTAGGGTCGGATAAGGAGATCGACGCGGATCGCACCCGCTATTTGATTCGCCTAAACGCGGTGAAACAGCGGACCCTACCAGACCTGGACGACGAGTTCGCCAAGGATCTAGGTGACTACGAAACACTTGACGATTTAAGGAAAACGATAAACAGTCGTCTGGAGGAGCAACGCGCCCAAGTAGAGCAGAGGCGACTTCAAGACGCGCTCTTTGATCGACTTCGGGAAAAAAATCCAATGGAACTCCCGCCCACATTGGTCGAGCAGCAGATCCTGGCATTTAGAATGCGGGTTCAAAGCTCTCTGGCCATGCTCGGAGATAAGGGGATTGGCGAAGAAAAAGAGCAGGCCATGTTTGATCGCGCTGAAAAAGCTGCCAAGGAGATGGTACACCAACATCTGCTGGTGCTCGAATGCGCGCGGATCGAGCAGATCGACGTGTCAGACGACGAAATTGAGGCAGAAATGACCACAATTGCTCAGGAGAACGGTCTGCCCCTGCCCATGGTCAAAGCGGAATACGCCAAGGAGGGCCGCCAAGAAGGCCTGGTCCATCAGTTGCTCGAAAAGAAGATTTTTGATTTCATTCTCCCACAGGTTAAGATCACAGAAGTGGAACCGCCGTCTGAAGCGGCGGACGAGGCAGGCTCATGAAAGGAGTATTCATGCGCGACTTCACAAAAGACGCAAATGCCACCTTTGTTCCGTATCCCCAGGTCGTCGAACAGACCCATCGCGGAGAGCGGAGTTGGGATATTTTCTCCCGCCTGCTCAAGGATCGGATTATCTTCTTGGGCACCGCTGTCAACGACGAAGTGGCGAATCTGATTGTCGCACAGATGCTCTATTTGGAGTCGGACGATCCCGAAAAGGAGATAATGCTCTATATCAATTCGCCAGGGGGGTCGGTGAATGCGGGCCTCGCCATTTACGACACCATGCAGTACGTGCGAACGCCGATCGCCACGATGTGCGTGGGTCAAGCCGCGTCCATGGCTGCGGTGCTCTTAGCCGCGGGTGAGCCAGGGCGACGCATGGCCTTGCCCAATAGTCGGATCATGATTCACCAACCCCTCGGCGGGGTCTCTGGACAGGCCTCTGATATCGAGATCCACGCCAAGGAAATCCTCAGGTTGAGAGAAAAACTAAACGAGATCCTGGCCAAACACACCGGCAAAGAACTCGACAATGTCCGTCTTGACACCGATAGGGATTACATCATGACGGCGTTTGATGGGGTCGATTACGGCATTATCGACGAAGTGATGGAAGAAAGAGGATAGCAGAGAGCGGGTTGCCCGGTTGAGTTGCCACATGGTTCACTCGTAATATAATGAGAAGGGTGGGAATAAAAAAAGACATCGTCTACGTTTTTGACGAAGAAGAGATGAATGCAGTGAGGTGACATGTGAGTCGGGGTCGAGGAAATGGTCGTCCGAGCTTGAGTTGCTCCTTTTGTGGAAAGAGTCAAAAAGAAGTTAGAAAACTGATCGCTGGCCCGACCGTCTATATTTGCGATGAGTGTATCAGCCTGTGCAATGACATCATTGCCGAGGAGCTCGGTGCCCACGAGCCAGCAGGCGCCATGCGGGAGTTGCCCAAACCCGCTGAAATCTATGAAACGCTCGGGGAATACGTCATTGGTCAGGAATACGCCAAGCGGGTCCTCTCGGTCGCTGTTTACAACCATTACAAGCGCATCGATTCCCGAGTAGACACCGATGGGGTAGAGCTGCAAAAATCAAACATACTGCTCTTGGGTCCCACTGGATGTGGAAAAACAGAGCTGGCAAAAACCCTTGCGCGCATTCTCAACGTCGCTTTCACCATTGTCGATGCCACGGCCCTCACCGAAGCGGGATACGTGGGCGAAGACGTGGAAAACATCGTTGTTCAACTCCTTCAAAATGCCGACCACGACATCGAGCGGGCGCAACGGGGCATCATCTACATCGACGAGGTGGACAAGCTCTCTCGTAAAAGCGACAACCCCTCCATCACGCGGGATGTTTCCGGCGAGGGGGTCCAGCAAGCGCTGCTCAAAATGATCGAGGGGACCGTTGCCAACGTGCCCCCTAAGGGGGGCCGCAAACATCCTCAGCAGGATTTTTTGCAGGTCGATACGACGAACATCTTATTCATCTGCGGCGGGGCGTTCCACGGTCTGGAAAGTATTATCGAAAACAGAATCGGCAAAAAAACCATGGGGTTCGGTGCCGACGTACAGGCTGCATCAAAGAAGCCCATCGGTGATTTGCTGCGGGAAGTGCAACCCGAGGATCTATTGAAATACGGGCTTATTCCGGAATTCGTTGGCCGCCTACCCGTGGTTGCCGCGCTCCACGAGTTAAATGAAGATGCACTCGTCGAAATCCTACAAGCCCCCAAAAACGCCTTGATCAAACAATACGCCAAGCTCCTCGAAATGGACGGCGTGAAGCTCACGTTCACGAACGAGGCCTTGCGGGCAGTGGCGCGCACCGCGATGGAGCGATCCAGTGGGGCGCGGGGATTGCGTTCTGTCCTCGAATCGGCCATGCTGGAACTGATGTTTGATTTGCCCTCCATGGACAGTCCAAAGGAGGTCGTGGTAAACGAAGAGGCAATTACTGAGCACGAGCGACCGCTTGTTGTCTTTGAAAAAGATAAGGCCAAGCCGGCCTAGATAACTTCGAAGCCACAGCGATTCTTCAACCAATAGCTGCTCGATACATCAAGGAAAGGTCATGGATAGTACTGAGGATAAATTGCTGACAGGGTCGAGCCGCAGTGTTCCCCTACTGCCCTTGCGAGATATTATTGTTTTTCCCCATATGGTCGTCCCGCTTTTCGTGGGGCGCGATAAATCCATCTTTGCCCTCGAAGAGGCGATGCGCAGTGACAAGGATATTCTGCTCGCTGCACAAAAACAGGCCAAGACAAACGATCCCACACCTGAAGACATCTTTGGCGTGGGCACTCTCGGCACCATTGTACAGCTTCTCAAACTGCCCGACGGCACGGTAAAGGTGCTCGTCGAAGGAAAGAGCCGGGCCCGGATTCGCCGCTACCTACCCCGAGAATCTTTCTTTCTCGTCGAAGTCGAACAGATAGAGGAGCGATACGATGAATCAATCGAGGTCGAGGCGCTCGTGCGGTCAGTGCAGAGGACATTTGAGACATATATCAAGCTGAACAAAAATATCCCACCGGAAATGTTGATGACCATCCAGGGCATCGACGATCCGTCCAGATTGGCCGACACCATCGTGGTGCATCTGTCTTCGATCAAACTCACTGAGCGCCAGGACATCCTTGAAAATGCGGATCCTGCTGATCGGCTCGAGCGTCTTTACGAAATGATGCAGGCCGAGATCGAAATCCTGCAGGTTGAAAAGAGAATTCGCACCCGGGTCAAGAAGCAGATGGAGAAGACCCAAAAAGAGTATTATTTGAATGAGCAGATGCAGGCGATCCAGCGCGAGCTCGGCGACAAAGACGAATTCCGCGGCGAAATTCAAGAACTCGAAGAAAAGCTAAAGAATAAAAAGGGCATCAGCAAGGAGGCCCGGGAAAAGGGAAAACGGGAGCTTAAGAAACTGCAGATGATGTCGCCGATGAGTGCTGAGGCCACGGTCGTGAGAAACTATGTGGAGTGGATCGCTGCGCTGCCTTGGGGTGAAAAGACCGACGAGCGATACGATGTTGACGAAGCCGAGCGCATCCTGGACGAAGATCACTACGGCCTCAAGAAAATAAAAGAGCGCATTATCGAATATCTGGCTGTTCAGGCCCTCGTAAAGAAAATTAAGGGACCGATCCTCTGTTTTGTCGGCCCACCTGGGACTGGAAAGACGTCCCTCGGCAGATCCGTGGCCAGGGCGACAGGGCGGAAATTCATCCGGCTTTCTCTGGGTGGGGTTCGGGACGAAGCGGAGATCCGCGGTCATCGCCGCACCTATATCGGGGCACTCCCGGGCAAAATTATCCAGTCACTGAGGAAAGTCGGGGCTGCAAATCCGGTTTTCCTGCTCGATGAAGTGGACAAAATGAGTTCGGACTTTCGGGGGGATCCAGCTGCGGCGCTTTTAGAAGTCCTCGATCCTGAACAGAATTTTATGTTCAACGACCACTACCTCGACATGGACTACGATCTGTCTGACGTGATGTTTATCACCACGGCCAACTTGCTCTCGGGCATTCCCCTGCCGCTCCAGGATCGCATGGAGATCATTGAGCTATCTAGCTACACGGAGTTTGAGAAGCTCAACATCGCCGTACGGTATCTGGTGCCGCGCCAGCTCGAGGAATGCGGTCTCGAGAAGGTCGGTATCGATTTTTCAGAAGCCGGCATCCGAACGATTATCAATCATTACACCAAGGAAGCTGGCGTTCGAAATTTAGAACGGGAAATTTCATCGATTTGCAGAAAGCTGGCCCGGCACGTCCTCAAGAAAGGCAAGGACAAGAAGATAGAGATCGCCGCGCGCGATGTGCCGACCTACCTCGGCGTTCCCAAGTTCACGGTGGGTAAAAAAGAAAGCGAAGACAACGTCGGGCTGGTGAACGGTCTAGCGGTCACGTCGACTGGCGGTGATTTGTTACCGACTGAGGTTTCTGTCATCCCGGGCAAGGGCAAATTGATACTCACCGGGCGGCTCGGGGATGTGATGCAGGAGTCTGCCCAGGCAGCGCTTTCCTATGTCCGTTCTCGCGCACAGCGCCTGGATCTGCCCGAAGATTTCTATCAGAAATCCGATATTCACATCCATTTCCCAGAGGGCGCTGTTCCCAAGGATGGGCCCTCGGCCGGTATTACGGCAGCCACCTGCCTCGTCTCGGCACTGACCAAAGTACCTGTCCGCTCGGACATCGCCATGACAGGTGAAATCACCCTGCGCGGCAGGGTCCTACCCATTGGTGGGCTGAAGGAGAAGATATTGGCAGCCCATCGGGGGCGTGTACGCACCGTGATCCTGCCCAAGGAGAATCGCAAGGATATCCACGAAATTCCATCGCGGGTGCTCAAGAACATGACGCTAATCCTGGTCGATCACATGGATTCTGTGCTCTCAAGTGCGCTCACCAAATCGGAAATGGCTGAGAAATTCGAGCCAGCAGCCAATCTCATCGTTTATAAGGAAGGGCATCTCGTCCAGCCTGATACCCAGTCCGAACCCGACCCATCGCCGCCTCCCCGCACTGATTCGCCCAGCGCTAACCATTGATATCAGATAGGTGCCTCAGCCAAGCGTGTTACCGAATTGATGGGGCTTGCCCCCTTGACTTTAAATTGAAATTCACCTATTTAATTGATTTGATGCATCGTGTTGGGACATGCGTCTTTGCTGCATGAAAACTTAGTAAAAAGGAGTGTCCCCGTTATGACGAAAAGGATGCCTTTGGCAATAGCGATGATTGTACTCTGCGGCGCGATGGGCCTGAGCTGTAAAGAGTGGATGGTAGGGGCGCCCTGCATTCCCGAGACAGAAAGCGGTCGGTTCCTCACCAGCCTGTCGTCGACCAATACGATTGTCGAAACAAGGTCCGTACAGTGCGAGACGTCGATTTGCCTGACAGTGACCAAGCTGGTGCCGGGAGAAGTGCCGGATCCGGATGCAGAAAACGCATTTGAGGCCTACGAAGGGACCCAGAACAAATACTCGTTCTGCTCGTGCCAGTGTCGCGATGCCGACGACAATGAATACGATAGAAATGACGACAAGCTGGACCGACTGTGCAAGTGTCCGCCCAATACGTATTGCGAGCGCGTTCTCAACAATATCGAAGGTGCACCCCCAAAAATCATCGGCTCCTATTGTATTCCAAAGTGCATTCAGGATGACTGTCAAGACGGCACGGTGTGCTCCCCTTCGACCAACGCCGATGCACCGTGGGATTGGAAGTGTAAGTAATCGACCCCACCCCGCGACCCCCAGCTACCGCCATAACACCCGTGAGATTGTGATGACAGGACAGACCACTCGCCTTACAGGTCAAAGCGGCGAAGCATACGTGTGTGGCGAGCTTAAAAAGCGGAACATGCGCATTGTCGCGCGCAATGTCCGTGAAAAATTCGCCGAGATAGACATCGTTGCCGTGGATGGGGATACCCTCTGTTTCATCGAAGTGCGCACCCGAAAGAACACCTCCCTCGGTCACCCGGCCGAGACGATCACTGCCAAGAAAAAGCGGGCTATCCGCAGGGCCGCCGAGGCATACTTGGTGCGGCATCGCATTCCGCCGAGGCCGATTCGCTTTGATGTGGCCACCCTGGTGTGGGATACAATGACCTACGAGTATTTCGAAAACGCCTTTTAATCCATTCTGACGCTTTTTTTATACGTTTCGATGAGCTTATCCAGGGGGTCTAATATTTTTTCCTCGGTATCCCCGGCAGTGATGCGGGCCCGAATCTCCTTGAGGATCGCTGTATCTGATCGGCGTTGCTCCCGCAAACGCCTTAGCATATTGTCAAAATCCACAAATATCTCCTGTAGCTCATCTGCCCGGCGCAGCTTGGCCCACAGTTGCAACCGATCGCCGCGGATTGAAGCGAGAATCTGTCGCATCTTGTAAACCGGACCTGCTATTTTGTGGGTGTAAATGATGGTCAACCCACCTAGGAGCAGAACCAAAGACACAAGACCGGCAATCAAGATGGACAAGGTGACAAATTTGTCATAGTCGGCCTGTTTTATAAATGCGTCGATGGCCGCCTCGGTTAACACGGGGTCTCCGAGTTTTTGGGCCAGCAGTTGTTGGGTGGCATCAGTAATGGTCCTGTATAGAAAATAGCCCATGATGGAGACGATGAGTGCAGTCGCCAAAACAACTCTCAGGGCCCAACGCAACTGAAACCGCCGATCCAGCAGTAAGTTGCGCAGATGCCGTTTGCTCGGCGTACCGTTTGGTTGTGTGCTCGATCTCGCCCTGGCTTCCATGTGGCCTCCGTATCCCGCAGTGTTTGCGTGCGATTTATGGGGGATCCATCTGTCTCAGTTTGTCGAAGATACTCCTCACGAGCTCGTCCGTGACAGCTCGCATCGCCCGCTCTTCTGCGGCTCGTCTACTTTCCCGGGACGCCTTCGCAGACGAAGCAATCGCTACTTTTCCATCTACCGTTGGCATCATTAGAAGACTGTACCCAGGGTTTGTAAAAACATTTAGGCCGACCTTTACAAAAATCTGATGATCCACCTTGTTGAGCCGAATAAGCGACCCAGAGAGGATATATCCGGTCAGCTTCTCCCGTTTGAGCTTCTTCGTTACTTGGGCTGCCGTGAAATCTTTGGACTGGAGCACAACCCCTGGCTCTTGTGTAATGCGATCGGTAACGATTTTTCGCAGCAGATCGGCGTTGTCCTTGGCCCCGCTGCCAGATGAATCCCCCATCGCATCGATCCGAACGAGGAACCTGGGGGTCGCATCAACCGCGCTGGGATTGTTGTACGGGGTTGGCGATAGGGCTCTTAGAATCCTCAACGCAGCCGCTACCTGTGATTTGGCGGCCTGAGAACCAATGGATGCGTGCGCTTGTTCTAATTCGGGAATAACAGAGACATCGCCGATCTGCCCCAGTGCGATCGCAGCTGAAATGACCACGAGCTCGTTTTCGGCTGAGAGCGCGCGTGTCAGCGCTGGAACAGCTTTTTTTGATCGCAACTTGCCCAGGGTTGTGGCTGCCTGAACCCGGATACGATAATTTCCCCCGTTTTCCAACATACCGATGAGATAGTCCAATCGCGCATCTGCCCTCACTGCATTTGGCGTTAGCCAAAGCGCGCATAGGATCCAGATGCGTACGGCTCGTTTCCAATATCCGCGTTTTCTCACGAGCACACCTTCGTCCCTTCTACATTATTGGACGAAATAACCGAGAATAGCATCAATGTTATGTAAAATTATTTTATGCATGTAATTTTGTCGCTAAATATATAGTCTACTGGAACTTACGCTTGTTTGCACCCACGTGGAAATCTTCTTTTTCGCAGATTACTGGAAAGCAGGTGACCTGCTGGTGTAAGCCTCTAGTTTAGTGCCCGTCCCGAAACGGCGATTTTGGGACCAAATTGTAGATGCGGGGTTTATCCCCGCTTGCAGAAGAGCTGGGAATTACTTTGTTTTTCACCGTGGGGATAAACCCCACGGCTACAAGATAAGGTTCAAAACAGGTACTAGTTTAGAGATATCATTTAGAGTGGAGGACTCTCATGCAAAGAAACCTTATTTTTGTAATCGGACCGCCCAGGTCTGGCTCGACAATGCTTCAACGGATGCTCGGATCCCACTCGGCCATCCACACACACCCAGAGCCGCATATCATTACGCCGCTCGCGCATCTGGGGTATTACAACAACGTGGACAAGGCACCCTACGATCATATCAACGCCGCAGAGGCTATTCGAGAGTACGTCGAAGATCTACCGGGCAAGGAGAAGGACTACCTGGATGCGTGCCGGGCCTATACGGATATTCTCTACGGCCGCCTGCTCGCGACCAGCAACAAGCAGCGATTGCTGGACAAAACACCGGCCTATGCACTGGTGCTGCCGTTCCTGACCAAATTATATCCCGAGGCCAAGTACATTGCCCTCACCCGGCACCCCCTGGCCGTGCTGTCGTCCTATGCCGGATCCTTTTTCGAGGGGGATTACGCAGCAGCGGTTGCATTCAATAACATCCTCGGGCGATATATTCCGGCGATAGCTCGCCTGATCGAAGAAGCACCAGTACCCATGCACCACATCCGATACGAGGATCTGGTTCGCCAGCCAGAGGACCGAATGGCCGAAATTTTCGCGTTTTTAGGATTGCCCAACGAAGCGGAAGCTGTTGATTACGGTCGCCACGCCCACGTTGAGAAGAGCTACGGCGACCCCAAAGTCAGTCAGTCGTCTCGCCCCACCACGGCATCTCTTAGCAAGTGGGCGGTAGAGCTGGCAAGCGATCCAACCAAGCGTGCCATTGCCGAACAGGTCGTGCTGCCTCTTGATCCAGATGATATTTCCCGTTGGGGATTTAAGAAGGAACAGCTCTTTGACGAGGTGGCCCGGGCCAGTGGAGAGCCCGTGGTGAAGGATCGGAAATGGCGCCTCAACAGCTACCGGATAAAGCGGAAAATATTCATGACCCTGCGCAAGGATATCCATACCAATCAGCTCGGGGCTGCGCTCAAGCGGGTTCGGTATTACTGCGATGTGCTGCTTCGGGAATAAAAAGATAAATTTTTATTTTGTTTCTTCTTCAGCAGGACAATCGAGGCATTCGTGGCTGCCGTATTCCAGCAAGCCGTCTGTCGCCATGAATCCAGCGCCAGATTGCCGCGTAAAGCGCCCTGTGATTTTGTACTTGTGGCCCAGGCGCCAATCCCAGATCACCGGCGGTAGGTAGACGCCTTCGGGCAGCTCTTTGGGTTCTTCCCCTTTTTCGACGCGCTCCCGCTCTTCTTCCATCTCTTTGAAGTTTTGCGCATAGCCGACCAGCCGCAAGAGGCGCCGTTCGAGCTTCTCGTCGCGTTCATCCGCGAGGAACAGGTGGGGCATCAACGTATGACAGGTCTGTCCCTCTGGGCATTGGGGTTTTTCGTAGATCTTGGCGATATAGGCTGTTACGGACGCCTGTGTCTCAATCGTCTTCTCAATGCCTCTGCGCAGTCCATATACCGAAAATGTCCCATCCGAGTGCGTCTCAGGCACCGTGGGTTTGGGAATTGTCGGAACCGACGGCAGGTTGGGCTTTTGAAGTTTCACTTCTTCAACGACGACCTTTTTCTGCACGGCTTCTTCTGGGCAGCCCATGATCCCGAAAACGCAGAGCACGACGAGCACAGATGCAAAGGCGATTTGCTTCATGGTGGGGCTCCTTCCTAAAGAGCGTATTATTGTCCATCAACTTGGCTTGCGAAATGTACCACAGGGTGGCAGCTCTGTTCAATGGTCCAAAAATGCGATGGTTTCTTTTTTATTCCCGAGTGGCACACCATTTGGGATGGGGGTGGATTATCTGTCTTTTCGCGATACGACCAGACCGATTATCGAGGCAACTTTAAAGCACGAGAAGAGCCAGCAGGTAGCAATGATACCGTAGACCGGCAGCCAAATAAGACCTGTGATCATCGCCCCAAAGGCCGCTCCCACGTGGTCTGCTGCTTCGATCTCAGCTGCGGCGAGGCGTTCGTCCTGGGATCGGCCAGCAGCAGCGCGACCGAGGAGCGCCGGAAATGCGGCGCCAGTAACCACACCGGCGACCAGGGACCAGGTCGTGACCAGCGCTGCCTCACCCACTGACGCCTGAAGCACAGGACCACTCAACAGTAGAAACGCGAGCACGATACCGTCGGCCAATACACTGTGGTGCCATTTTCCGGTCGCTATCTTTTTCCGTCCTAAATAGGCGCCAATGGCCAGGCCTGCCATGAACAGGGCAATGAGCAGGGCGAGGCCGGTATAGAGCTGTCCAGATGTTGCTTGAAAGGCGTACAAAACGACGATCTCGCTCGCCATACCTGCCGCACCAGTGGTGCCGATGCCAAAGATCGCCGCGCGGGAACTTGCCCTGCGGTTTCCAGACCAGAGGGGCCATTGCCAGAGCAACCAGAAAACCAGGGGCAGGACGAGCCAGACCCAGGCCCATTGCTCAGCAATGCCTGTCAAAATAATTTCGTCTCCAGCCCGGCCTCTGGTAAGGCTTCGTTCCCACAGTTGGACCGCTGCCAAGTAGACGATGGGCCTGGCGTCGGTATTTTGCAATGCCGGCCATCTGCTCAGTTGGCGATTGACCTCTGCAATGCGCTCCTCATCGTACATGGCCGCAAACCTATGGGCAGAAAACGAACGGGTCTTGACGCCGCGGGCCGCAAAGCGCTTTGAGAGTGCGTCCGCGTTGGCCGTCACCACGCCCGTTGTCGCGGCTGCGTGGAAAAGCATTTCCAGCCCAGGAACGGTGACGACATGGGGAAAGACAGACTTTACCGTAGCGAGTTCAGCTGCTGCTGCGCGGGCTGCTTCCGGCGCCAGTAGGTTGGCGCCCCCTGGGGCGAGTACTGTCAGGGTCCCGTTGGGTTTTAAAACGCGCTGAATCGCTTCGAAAAATTCCCGGGTGTGATACCGGTTGGCCTGCCCGGTTAGGGGGGGGCGCGCAGATACAAAGACCACGTCAAATCGCTCACCTGTCCTGGAAACATAGTGGCGGCCATCGTCCGCGACCACTGTCACCCGTGGGTCGCTTAAGCTTTTAAGCGTTTCCGAAGACCAGTAGGGTCGACATAGATCGTGTACACCCGTGTCCAAATAGGTCATGACGACACGCTCTGGGTGGTGTGCCAGCGCCGCGGATAACAGATCACTGGGATCGCCGCCGATGATGAGAACAGTTTTAGGGGTGGGGTGCTGGGTCAGTGCCAAGTGGACCGGCACGGGTCGTTCCCACGGATCAGGAAACGCGTGATCCACCCGCCCGTCGACGAGCAGTAGAAACTGATCTTCACTTTGACCCAATGTCAGGCGACCATAGGCGCTGTTTTTTGTCGCAACATACGTATCTGCTGCCCCAGCAATTTCAAAGGCGTGAATATCGGCGAGATGATCGACTTTTGTTAATACACCCGAAGCTACAACAGATATGTTTAAAAATGTAAAGACAAAAACAAACCGTCGTGTAATGGGATGGCGACTCGAGACGGTCATACCCCCAAAAATGAAGATGCCGCTCAATCCTATGGTCGTGAGGTGGCTCGCTCGTCCAGCCAGGACGAAGGTGAATAAGAGGCCGCCGATGAGGGCGCCCACTGCTTCGGAGGTATACAATCGACTGACAGGGGCCCTTTCTTGTCCACGGGCAGATCTCGCCGCGGTTGTGAACAAAAGCCCGACCATGACCCCACCGGCACCGAGTCCTGTGGTGAGCAGGGCACTTAACCCCAAGAGGGACGGATCAACCCCGCTTGGTAGATCCAGAATCAGTCGATGAAGGCGAAACAGGAAAAGACAACCGCTTGAAACCACTGGCGCCAGCAGGGTTCCGATGACCAGAGCGCAGTGGGGACGCTTTAAAACGCCGGCAATGATCGCGCCGCCACCCACGCCCAACAGCCAAGCGGCAAACCCAAGCCCCATGGTGAGCTCATTGCCCCCGCTCAGTCCGAGGGATTCTCGCATTAGAACAATCTGGCTCAAGGTTGCGTAGAGCCCAAGGGCGATACCAAACGCATCAGAACGGGTGAGACGGAGCGACATGGAGTCCCCTATACCACAAGGGGAGTCATTCGTGGGGGTTCTACATTAAAGTAAAGTGCCCAAGACCGTTTCGTTTCATTTTGCATGCGCCCTGCGCGCATTTTTCGCTTGACGCAAACATTACCAAAAGAATACCCTGACTAAGGTAGGGATAACATCTGGCTTTATATAGCTTCCTCTACATGTACTTGTGCCCAAAAAAGGAGAAATAATGCATGGTGTAACAGGGCGATGGAGAAGGGATTTGTTTTGTTTCTGTATCATTGCGGCTTGGGGAGCGATGCACTTCGCGTGTACTGATCCTGATGAGAATAACATAAATGGATCAGGCAGCGACAGCGATTCGGACAGCGACAGCGATTCGGACAGCGACAGCGATTCGGATAGCGACAGCGATTCGGACAGCGACAGCGATTCGGACAGCGACAGCGATTCGGACAGCGACAGCGACTCGGATAGCGACAGCGACTCGGATACAGATACGGATACGGACACGGATACGGATACGGATGCGGACACAGACACGGATACGGATACAGACACGGATACGGACACAGATACGGATACGGATACAGACACGGACACGGATACGGATACGGATACCGACACGGACACGGACACAGATACGGATACCGACACGGACACGGACACAGATACGGATACCGACACGGACACGGACACGGACACAGATACCGAAACGGATACAGGTAACAACCTGGATTGCGACGACATTAATTGGGGGAGTGGGCTAAACGAGGGTTCAATCGTGCCCCGCTTATCTGCAACTGGGTACGTTGATAGTGACTTAGACGGTTATGTGGAGGAGACTGATGTTCAGTTTGATATGTGTACGATCTACTTAACCGGCAAGCGTTGCCTGTACATGATTGGTGGATGGGATGGCTGACCGTACTGTGGTCCTGTGGTACAGGACGCAACCACTAGTTACGCCCAGCTCGAAAGCAATGATATTTTGCTTTACATCGCCTATGATGCCAGCAACTCCATTGCCGGCGCATTTAGCTTTGTTCAGTCCAATTATGATGTGGAGAAGGTAAACTACTTCACCAAGAGCATCAGTTGGATCCAGCAAGGACCCCACATGGTGGTAGTAGACCTCAGCGACATGCGGGTGCTTGCGAGCGATTATTCGACATACGTCGACGACGCTATTAGCCTCTGCAACAACAAGTAGCCCAAAGATAACGAAATCCCCCTTCTTCTATGAGGGCTCATCTGTCAAGCCCCTTGGTCATTTTTTTTTGATTCATCGTCCAATCGGTCTCCTTATTTCCCAGAGTTCACCAACCGGAGGCGGGCAATAAGGACCTCCTTAAAGAGGTCCTGG
>JASJCT010000005.1 GCA_030065855.1 Myxococcota bacterium | reverse complement strand
GTTTTCAAAGGTAAAATTCGATTGGACGTGTCAAAATCCCCCTAACCCCCTTTTTCAAGGGGGAGATCCTTTACCCGGCATAAAAATAGCAAAAATCGCGACATTTGCCCTTAACCGAATGCCATTGTGGCAAAGGGGGCTGGGGGGATTTCGACATGTCCGCTTGCACTGCGAGGTGACAAAATCCCCCTAACCCCCTTATTCAAGGGGGAACTTGCTGTTTTCACCCGACAAATTTCGTTTGACATTGCTCTAGGTTCAGAGGGAGGCGCTGTGGGTCTCGAAAAACCAGCCGGACTGCGTCTGGCTTAGGAACGCCTCACCATCGATGTAGGTCATATATCCCTCGTGGTCGGCGAGGTAGATTTTCAGAAACGATACGACATGGGTGTTGAGTTTTGGGGGCCACGCCTCTCCCGGATATGGTATCGCCTGATGGCCGAGTCCCTCATAGCTGATGAAAAGCTTGGGTGTGGATTCAGGGGTCCGGTCATAGGTTTCCTTTATTTTAGCTGAAGGTGCTGTAAGGTCTTTGTTGCCTGTTGCGTATAAGATGGGGATCTCCACATCGGTTCCGATCTCTTGATCAGCGAAATATGAGCACAACGTAGCGACCGCTATAACGTCGTGAACATTGTCCTCAGCGATCATGGTGATGGCTCCGCCGCCATAGGAATATCCCACCATGCCCAGTCTTTCTTCGTCTACTTTTTCGTAGATCGGACTTCCTGGGCGCGCATTTTCGTCCTTTATTTTCTGAATCGCCCCGTTGTGGGCGTCTATCCACTGGTCGTGATTCAGTGAAAAATTGTTATTCGGCGTAACGGCGAGCACCACAAAGCCGTGGGAGGCGAGGTGGCGACTCATCCAGGCCATTTGTGGATGGGTGTTCGTAAAGCCGGCTGAGAGGGAAACCGCGGGCATGGGTACGTCAATATCAACGGGGTAAAACAGCTCGCCATCTTTATAAGCGTCGCTCGCTATATCAGAGGTGGTTGAATCGTATTCATGCGGTCCTTCAACCGACGGATCATCGACCGGATCGGTATCCGTATCAGTGTCAGAATCGGTGTCTGTGTCGATATCGGTATCTATGTCAATATCGGTATCTGTATCTATGTCCGTGTCCGTATCGGTATCAGTATCTGTGTCTGTGTCCGTATCAGAATCAGTATCTGTGTCCGTGTCAGAATTACCATCAGTGTCGCTGTCGGTATCAGTGTCGCCGCTTGTATCCGCATCTGAATCAGTATCCTCGTCATCTGATCTATCAGCATCACCGCACCCGGTCGGCAGGTGAAGCCAGAGCGCTAGCGCCAGCAATAGGAAAGTAGCATTTCTAGATTGAAACATAGGGCCTCCTTGATTACAATATATCATATTGTCTGAAAAAGTGGCATTGTTTTGACAATTTGATATCGCTTTCCCATCTGACATGATATAATGTACAATTTTTGTTCTAAATATTAAAATTATCGGAGCTTCAACCCTGGCATATCGTGAGATGTCGTAGTCGTAGGGGCGCTTCGAGAAGCGCCCGTTCGAAATACATTATACATTAGAGAGAAGCGCTATTGGTCTCGGAAAACCACCCCTCGAGGGTCTGACTTTCGAATGCCTCACCGGCAATATAGGTCATGTAGCCCTCATTATCGCCAGCCAAGTAGAGTTTAAGGAATGAGATGATGTGGGTACTGAGTTTGGGGGTCCACTCTTCTCCGGGCCAAATAACGTTCATGTGGGCGAGCCCATCGTAGTTGATGTAGAGCTTGGATGTGGTCTCAGGGGTTCTGTCGTATGTATTCTTTACCGCAATAGGCCACGAGAGCACGTCATTTGTTCCAGCGATGTAGAAGATAGGTATTTCGACATTTTCCCCTAGGTCTTTGCCACCGTAATACGGACATACCCCGATAACCGTAATTACACTATGAGTATTATCCTCAGCGACCAAGGTAACACCCCCGCCCCCATAGGAATACCCCACCATGCCCAATCTCTCCTCGTCGATGCTCTCGTAAATCGGACTATCTGGGCGGGCGTTTTCGTCCTTGATTTTCTGAAGCGCCCCATTGTGGGCGTCTATCCACTGGTCGTGGTTCAGGGCGTATTCGTTATTCGGCGTAATGGCGAGCACCACAAACCCGTGGGAGGCGATGCGGCGACTCAGCCATTCCATTTGACGATGGGTATTGGTGTAGCCACCTGAGAGGGAAACCGCGGGCATAGGGTCTTCAATATCGATGGGGTAGAATAGCTCGCCTTCAGAATAGAGATCGCTCTCTAAATTATCGACAGTCGATTCATACTGGTGTGGTCCGTCAAGAGCTGGGTCATCCACTGGATCAGTGTCGGTGTCGGTGTCAGTCTCAGTGTCGGTGTCAGTGCCAGTGTCGGTGTCAATCTCAGTGTCGGTGTCAGTCTCCGTGTCGGTGCCGGTGCCGGTGTCGGTGTCAGTCTCCGTATCCGTGTTGGTCTCGGTGTCGATGCCAGTATCTGTTCCGGTGTCGGTGTCTGTGTTGGTGTCGGTGTCTGTGTTGGTGTCGGTGTCTGTGTCAGTGTCAGTGTCGGTATCGGTATCAGTGTCGGTATCGGTGTCAGTGTCAGTGTCGGTATCTGTATCTCCACTGGTATCACTTTCAGAGTCGGTATCTTCACCTGTTTGGTCCTCGTCAGAGCACCCGATTGTAAAGTGCATGCCCAGTGTCAGCATCAAAAATAAAAGAAAAATGTGTCTGTATTTGGACATAGTGGCCTCCTGAAAAGATATCTTGTCTATAACTAATCGATTGGCGTTTGGTATTTGTTACAATGAGATCAAAAGATGTCTAAAATATAATAATTGTAACAAATTATTTAATAGCGTTTTGACGGGCTTGAGGTGCGACAGGTTATTCAGCGATATAGCCGATGGCCTTGAGCTGTTCGGTTGCCTCGCGAGACAGCCCCTTTTGGGTTGCTTTGGCTGCGCCCTGGCCGGCGAGTGTCTCCAGTGCGTCCAGGCGATTGAGGGATCGCGTGGTGGTTTCCTTGCGCTCATCGGCCAGGTTCTCCGTCTCTCCTGGATCCTGATCTGTGCGATACAGCTCAACTGGTTCCAGGCCTCGGGGGTTATTCGGATTGGCGCGGATCACCTTGATCTCCTCCCCAGCTTCGACATACCGAATGGAAGTGAGCACATTGCCCTGGTGGTCTTCTTCGGCAAATACCGGCCGCTTGCCCTGGGGAACCGGGATTCCTTGCCATTCCTTGGGTATCTCAAGTCCAACCTGTGAGACGATAAGGGGTGCGACATCCATCAGGCGCATCCAATCGGAAACCCGGACACCGCTGGCAATACCGGCGTTTTGGGGATACTTTGCGATGAAAATGACCTTCAACTGCTCGTCGTACAGGGTGGTGCCGTGGTAGAAGCCACCGTGCTCGGCAAACTCTTCTCCGTGGTCTGATGTGACAATAATCAGCGCGTCGTCGTAAAGGCCGCGCGCCTTCAACCCGTCTATCAATGTGCCAAATGTCCCGTCCCAGAACTTGACCTCCCCTTCGTATAACGCGCGCATCTCCTCGGCCATGGAAACGTCCGGGTTGGGATTGGCCCGGTGGGAGATGCCGTATCCGTCAAACGGATGTCGAAAATAGGGGTCGTGAACATCCATGTACGCCAAAAAGAGAAAAAAGGGCCGGCTTTTGTCTCGTTTATCGAGCCGCGCCAGGGCCTTGTCAGAGACAATGTCCCCGGTTGCGTAGTAGTCTTCTGGCACTTCTTTTTTCCCGCGCAGGCGCGCGGTCACCTGTTTGATCACCTCGATGAGAAAGAGCTTGGACTGGGTATCTGTCGACCACAGGGGCAGGTTGGGCGTCAGGTAGGTGTAGTCGGCAAACCCCTGGTCAAAATTGAAGAACGGGGTCAGGTTGTAATTGGTCACTAGCCCGATGGTCTCGTATCCTCCCTGGCTCAGCACTTCGGCCACGGTGGTGACCTCATCGGGCAATATAGATGTTTTGTATATGGCCGTGTGAGATGAGGGATAGCGCCCGGTGAGGAGGGTGGCCACGGACGGCCGGGTCCAGGAGGCTTGGGCAAAGGCGTTTTCAAATACCACACCGTCAGCGGCCAAGGCGTCCAGGTTGGGGGTCAGATTTTTTTTGCACCCATAGGCACCCACGTGGTCTGCGCGATGGGTGTCGTTCATCACCAGAATGATGTTGGGCAGGGCCTCGGCGGTCTTAGGTTTTGGACCGAGGGCGCCCTGTGCCTCCCCCCTACCAGCCGCGAGCCAGACCCCTACTGCGGCCAAGGTGATCACGCCGTAGATGCCCGCGCTCACGGGCAAGCTTAACATCCGTGCCCCCTTTCCCCTGAGCAACCGCCTGAGAGCGATACCCAGGCCCAGGCAAACGATCAGCAAGCCACTGCCCACGCCTGCCAGGCTGCCCATCATGCGCAGGGAAAACAGGCCCGCCTTTTCGTCGAACACGTCTCGGTGAAGAAACTTGGCGGCAATGGCGAAAACAAAAACGTAAAAAAGCGTCAACCCGATAAACGTGGCCACATTCTCGCGCGGCGCAGCGGGCTGTTGCACAAAGCGCCCCCAAACGGCAAGCCCGGCTCCGGCAAAACCGCCAATCGCACCCAAGAAAAGGCCGTAGACAAGCGCGGCATAGCCGGGCAGGGAATAATCCACAGACATGCCCCACAGCTTGACCGCGTCGATCAGTCCCACGCCCAGGCCGGCGAGCAGCCCTGCGCCGATCCCGATCAGCCCGTACTGTCGAACAGATGGCAGCGGGCCTGGGGGGGGAGCAGCTGGTTCCTGGCCTTCGATGTCGTCGTCGTCATCTGCTTCATCCAAGCCGGCGTTGATGGCCTCCCGTTGGGTCTTGATCACCTCGTAGTAGTCGGTTCGCCGGGCCAGCCACACAGGCCCGCCAGCCAAACTGATAACCTCGCCCACCAGGTACCCGCCAAACGCATAGATCGCTGAGATCGGACCCAGAAAGAAAGCAAAAACCCCTTCGCGCATGCCAATGCCCGCAATGGAGAGGGGCAGTACGGTGGCGCCTATCATCAGGGCGCCGGTGACGAAAAGGTCATCGCTCTTTGGAAACACGCCGATGGCCCGGGATGTGCAAAAGTACATGCCAATGGTGCACGTGTGCACGCCAAAACCGATGAGGGCGGCCTTGGCCAGGTGGCCCTTTCGCTTTTCATAGGCAGTAACTGCCCGGATCGCCTTATCAAAGGGTTTGCGCACCGGGCTGTGGGCGGGAATGAACAGGTCCAGGAAGAAGCGGAACAGACCGGGTTTGAACAGCAGGAGCAGCGAGGCGAGCATCATGCCTGAGAACAGGAGCCCCATGACCATGAGTGCGGTTGCGTTGACCTGTTTTTCGGCAAATAGGCCCTGACCCAGGGGTACGGCGATGAGCAACAAAGTGCCGAGGACAAAGAAGCCAGTGAGTTTCTCGACAAAGATCACCGATATAGACCGGGCCACCTTGCCCGTGTAACGGGAGATATCATAGGCCCGATATCCATCCAAGCCAGACGTGCCAGGGGCAAACGATCCGATGAACCGGCCGATGAGAAAGGATTCAATCAGGTGCCGCAAGGGTATCTTAAATCCCTGCCCTTCGAGCAGGACCTTGAAGCGCCAAATGGTGCACCCCATGCCGGTTCCCTTCACGACAAAGGCGAGCAAAATCCAGGAGATGGAGATGGTAAACCCCTTTTCCCAAATCGACGCGATTTTTCCATCAGCCAGGAGGTGATGGAAGATGAGACTGATCAATCCAGTAGAAAAGACGAGCTTGGGGATCCAGATGCGCTTTTTGGGCACAGCCACCATCAATGCCAGGAACACGCCCACCAGGGCAAAAAATCCCGTTCGGGCGAACTGGTTGTTCCACCGGGTCAGGGCTTGATCAAAGGCCTGCTGGGCTGTAGCAGCGTCGGCCGAGGTCATATCAGCTGTGATGGCTGGCAATGTGGGCTTATCGCTGGCCAGGCCGATGGCTTTTGAGCCGTAAAAAACCGCCAGGAACAGGCCGAAAAGGAGAATGCCGAGGCGCAAGTATCGCTTTATAAAATTTTTCATCTGATTAAGAACTCCTCCAAAAAAGGGAGCACACTGCCCACCGTTTTACCTTTCACCACGATGGGGTCAACTTTCAAGGGTATCTTTATAAGATACCACTGTAACTGAACTTAGTTCAAAGAGCGTTCGAACAAGTTGACGATTGTTGAAAAGCAGATTAAGTTATGGATGTTCAGATGTTGTTTGAACACTAGTGACAAAAAAACTACCCCTTGTTACGTTACCTATCCAAGAAGGGCTTCAGCTCTCACGTGACTTGGGGTTTTTTAATGCCTGAAATTACAAAAAGATACGCCATGATGATCGATGCTGGCTTCCTAAAAAAGAAGCTATACCTGGCACTTAATCGTGTTCACGCTACTGCGGATGACATTGTCGCCAAGTGTGGCGACATCTCACACAAGCCTCAGTTGGCCGGCCATGAACTTTTTCGCATTTACTATTACGATGCACCTCCACATGAAGGTAAGCTGAGAAATCCGATAGATCAATCAGAGGTAAATTTTTCGACAACACCTCAAGCAGCTCGAGAAAAAACACTTCTGGATAAACTTGCACTGAGAGATAATTTTGCTATCCGAAAGGGTGTTCTCAGTGTGAACGGCTGGCGTATACCCAAAAAGACAATCAAGCATATTATTAATAATAATCGAGCGTTACTACCGAAGGATCTTAAGCCTGACATCAAACAAAAAGGTGTTGATATGCGCATCGGTCTCGATATTGCTTCAATCGCTGGAAAGCGAATCGTCGATATTTTGGTTTTGGTTGCCGGAGATGCGGATTTTATTCCAGCGATGAAAATAGCCCGCAAGGAGGGGCTACTCGTGTATCTGGAATCGCTCGGCCATGGTGTTAGTCGAGAGCTTAAAGTGCACGCCGATATTGTTCTATAGAACCGGCTTTCTCCCTGTCGCAAGCCCTCCCCGAAAGTGTGAAATCAGTATACGAAAATTACTATGGTGTTGTTTGCTGAGAAGTAAAAAAGTACTTGGCAAAAACGTTTACAGGTGTAATATTTAGAAGAGGATGACTGATAACCGAGAAGAGGAAATGGCCCAACTACCTAAAATTGCAGATGCCGAGATGGAAATAATGAATGCCCTCTGGACAGCGTCCCCGCTGACGGCAAGTGAGATCGTAGCTGCGCTGGAGAAGAGGAAATCCTGGGATCCCAGAACCGTCAAGACCCTGATCAACCGCCTGCACAATAAGGGCGCTATCGGATTCGAGAAATCCGGTCGCAAGTATTCGTATTTCCCCCTGGTGCCAAGAGATGAATGTATTCGAAACGAAACAAGGTCATTTATATCAAAATTCAAAAACGGCATGTTGGGTCCGGTTTTGACCACCTTTTTGGAGGAAGCTGCACTCTCGGAAAAAGAAATCGGTGAACTCCGCCAAATGCTGGAGGAAAAAGGAACGGGGTAGACAAATGAATCCCGCATACCAACCATTTTTTGACTGGCTGCTCCGTTCGACCCTCAACGCGGCGTTCTTGATCGCCCTGATCTTTGGCGTTAAGGCCGTTGTCCGGTCGAGGCTCTCGGCAAGATGGCACCATGCTCTGTGGGTGCTGCTGATCTTTCGGATGGTTTTCCCCTGGGGGGTCGATAGCGCCGTGCCTGGTGTGTCACTCCTGCCAGAGACGGTGCAACAAGGGGCCTATGCGGGGGGGGCGATACATACAGCTGAACCGATGGCACCCATTGTCGTGGCAGGCGGTAAAGCTTCTCCGGTCACTGGCGCGTCTGTGGAGATGGGGACGCTGCTCGTCGTTGTGTGGGCCGCGGGCGCCCTATTGTTGCTAGGCATTACCCTGTGCGGTCACGTAGCGCTGTTGAGGCAGGTACGGCGGGATCCCTTGGTCAAAGACAAGGCCATCTTGCGACTGTTGGACAGATGCAAAAAGCAAATGGGCGTCACAGTACCCCTCGATCTGGTCACAACCGATTACGTCAAGACCCCGGCCCTGCTGGGCATGATAAAGCCCCGGATTTTGCTTCCCGCATCCCTCGCTGTCACGCTCGAACGGGCAGAGCTCAAACACATCTTCTTACACGAACTCGCCCATATTAGGAGAAAGGACATTCTGATACGCTGGCTCACAGCAGTGTTGCAGGCCGTTCACTGGTTCAATCCCTTTGTCTGGATGGCATTCCGACGCATGCAGCAGGATCGGGAGTTGGCCGCAGATGGATTGGCACTGTCGATCATGCAGGCGAGCGAAAAAAATCCCTACGGCAAAACCCTGGTGCGGCTGGTGGAGCGGTTTTCAACCCATGCTAAGCTGCCAACAATGGCAGCTGGTCTGTTGGAGAACAACGCAGGCATCAAGCGGCGCATTAAGATGATCTCCACCTTTGGGCCTGGTTCCTACCGCTGGTCACCGGCAGCCCTGTTTGTTTTTGCCTGCTTAGGTGGCGTGTCCTTGCTCATGGGCAATACATCTGCAAGCGCTGGCAGCCCAGGCCTTGACCCCATCCCCTTAGCTGACGTGACCAATACTGACCGTGCGGCCGATGATAAAGCCGTGGATATCAAAGCAATGGATGATGATACCGTCCCAGTATCCCAACACCCGCTAGGACACCTGAGCAGCGAGACATCAACGGCGAGAAAACCGGCGATCCAACCTGGGGCGAAGTTGAATAAAAAGCGCCTTTCGAGCCACAGCCGGTCGCGTTCAAAACAGAAAAGGGCCGGGGCTGCCAAGGAGGATCCTACAAAACTGGACATTCGCCGTCCTGAAGCCCCCCAGTCCCTTCACGTGAGAGCTGCACTGCCTTCCCTGACCCATTGGGAGGCGAAAGCCAAACCCATGCCCATTCCCGCTGCAACATTCAAAGATACAAGGGGCATCGACACCAGGATCGCCACCCCGAGTGCTGAGTCGCTCTCCCAAAAGACCAGCTCCAAAACCCGTGTCCAATCGATTATTGCTGAAATCGCCCGCTACAATGCGGATCCCAAAAATAAAGACAATCCCCTTATCTGCAAAGAGGAAGTCCCGACTGGCAGCCACATCCCACACATCATATGCAAGACAAAACGGCAACGGCGTATGGAAGCGCTCAACGCTGAAATAGTCTTGTCCCGGATTCAGCAAAAGTAAGCGTTCCTTAGACCACACAAGGGCCGGGAAGGCGCTCGCAGTGCCATCCGGTTGTATCCCCGTGCGTGAGTCTGAAACGCGCCCCACCTTTGCAACGGACCACAAAACCGCGCGTTACCTGGGTTTTTGGATCCACACCTGCGGCTACCCAAGTGTCCTCGATAGCCACCACGGCGAGCTGTTTGCCGTCCAGCACGACTGCCATGGGCCGCTCCTTAGCGCGGTACCCGTCGTGGGTGATGACCTGGATTTTTTTTGCGTCATTCATCCGGACGCATCGCTGTTTCTATTTCAGCCCGAGCAGGTCGCGCCGCACCTCATCGGATTTTGCCTGGATCTCTTGGTGGAGGCTATGGCCCGAGGCATCCATGGTGACCACACCGCGAAAGCCGGCGACCTCCAACACCCAAAACGCCTCGGGCACGCCCAGTTCGTCCAGCAGGTGTACCTCCCGGACCTTCTTTACACTATCGGCGAGCTGCACAGCCGCTCCGCCAACAGCATGGAGATAGACAGCGCCGACCTTTTGGCAAGCAGCCAGGGTTGCATCCCCCATGCCCCCTTTGCCGATGATCCAACGCACCTTGTAATGGGTCATCACTTGTGCTTCGTAGGGCTCCTCGCGAATAGAGGTGGTGGGGCCGGCAGCGACGACAGTCCATGCCTCGCGTTTTTTTTGCATCACCGGACCGCAGTGATAGATCGCACCGTCGGCCAGGAGGGGAGCGATCCAGGTCGGCCAGTGCTCGACCATGTACTTATGGGCCGCGTCCCGAGCTGTGACCAGCGTGCCGCTGAGCTCGACATCGTCACCGACCTTGAGCGTGCGGATGATCTCTTGTGATGTTGGTACGTCGATGTGGATCATGACACGCCCCTCCTTGATTGGGCGCTTTTTGCGCTCTTGGGGAGCACATACTTTTGGGCCAACGTCGTGAGCTCTGCATGCACCCCCCCTTTTTGGGTAATGGTCACATTGGCCCGACGGCCCGCCCAACAGAGATATGCCACCGAGACAAAGTAACTCGCCGGCAACCGGTGGCGATAGCCGATCTTGACGGCCAAAACAGTCGTCTTTCCACCAAATCCCATCGGGCCGATGCAAAGGGCATTGCAATCCGATTGGATACGCTTTTCGAGCTTGGCAAGGGCGGGATGGGGGTTTTTGTCGTCGAGGTGGCGGAACAACTGTTCCTTGGCCTCGATGGCGCTGGTCGCCCGGTCACCCCCGACCCCGATACCGATAATGCCGGGGCCACAGCCCTTTCCCTGGGCCTTAAAGACCGCGTCTATTGCAGCGCGCCAGATGCCGTCCAGATCCCGGCCGGCCTTGATCGCAGCATTTGGGAGGGCGTATTGGGCTGACACGTTTTCAGAGCCGCCGCCCTTTAACAACAAATCCGCTGCGATTGTTTTTCGTCCCCATTCGCAAAAGTGGAGTACTGGGGCGCCAATGCCCGTGTTGTCGCCACTGTTGATCCCGGTGATCGGATCGACGGCATTGGGACGCAGGTACGCCTTTTTGGTGGCAATGCGCGTGGCAGCCAGAATTTCGCGCTCGATCTCCGCCGGTCGCACCGAGCGCGGGTGGTGGATGTACCAGATATTGGTTCCCGTGTCCTGGCATAGCGGTCGGGACGACGCCGCAGCCAAGCGACAATTGCGAAGCACGTCATCGAGCGCAGCCCGGGCAGGCGAGCCTGCTGGTTCCTTTTTAGCAGCCCGTTGAATCGCCCGGGTAACGTCGGTCGGCAGGACCGTGGATGCGCGGCGAATGAGTTCGAGAAAGTGATGCCTCATGCCTTTATTTCCCTTCCTCTGATAGTGGTCTCAGTGGGTCGAAAGTCGACGCCGATGCTATTATTAAAAGCATTTCTTCTTTAAAGCAACCTACCTGATCGCGGGTGCTTAACCATTTTGAGATCCGTCTCCCAGAGCCCCCCCCCTCCTGGCCTCCCCCGGTGGTCAAATGGTCATTGGGGGGAGGGATCGGAAAAGCTCAGCACTCCCTCCCCCAACGTTCGATCATCCACCGGGGGAGGCCAGGAGGGGGCCCCCAAGACTGTGCGGAGATGACGGGAACTCGAGATTTGACCCAGGTCTGGGAAACCGCATATTCATAAGAGGAGACGTATAATATTTTTTCGAATTAACAGCTTGACGCCCTCAGTGACCGAGGCTACTTTCCGGCTCGGAGGCGCTGACGAAGTTTTTGCGGTGAGCGACGACGAACCAAAAGTGAATTCGGCGAGTCCAAGCGGGCTGATGGCCTGCCCAGACATGACGCAGCAGAACACAGGGATCGCCTTGGATCCGCCCACTTCTCCAACTCTCCTAATCTGGAGAACTTCTATAAACAGAGGAGACCTTGTTCATGGATAGCGAATCAGAAGGGCAGCCATCGCCCGAGGCAGGCCCCAAGGGAACGGTGCACATCTGCGATGAGCGCTGCAAGGGCTGTTCGTATTGTGTAGTTTTTTGTCCGACAAACGCACTCGCCATGGGCGGGCGCCTCAATCACAAAGGATACCATCTTCCCGAACTCGTGAACCCGGAAAAGTGCAATGGGTGCGACATGTGCGGCCTGTTCTGTCCGGATTTCGCCATCTTTGGCGTCAATTTTAAGAAAGCCAAGAAAAAGGAGAACGCATCATGAAGGCCGATCCCGTCGGGGTGAATACCGGGGTTCACTTCATCGACGGTAACGAAGCGTGCGCTGAGGGGGCCATCGCAGCTGGTTGCCGATTTGTCGCGGGTTATCCGATTACCCCGTCTACCGAGGTTGTGGAACACATAGCCCGTCGCTTTCCCAAAATAGGGGGAATCTTTATCCAAATGGAGGACGAGATTGCGTCTTCTATCTGCTTTCAAGGTGCCATCTGGGGTGGGTGCAAGGCCATGACCGTCACATCCGGACCTGGATTTTCCCTGATGATGGAACACGTGGGGTTGGCCGCCATCACAGAGACCCCATCGGTCTTCGTTGATGTCCAACGCGGTGGCCCCTCGACCGGCCTACCCACCCTACCGGGCCAGGCAGACGTGATGCAGGCCAGATGGGGGTCCCACGGCGACTACGAGATCATCGCCCTGGCGCCCAACTCTCCCCAAGAGTGCTTTGACCACATCATCACCGCATTCAATTTTGCAGAGATGTACCGCGCCCCGGTTTTTTTCATGATGGACGAGTGCATCGGCCACATGCTCGGCAAAGTGCGCATCCCGCCTGCAGAGGAAATCGATGTGGTAAAGCGGCACCTAACAGAGCGAAAAAAGGGCGAATACCTGCCCTTCAAAGTCTATGAGGGGGACCGGCCCGAGATGGTTCAGGCGGGCATGGGCCACCGGATTCACACCACTGGCCTGACCCATGACGAGCACGGGTACCCGGCCATGAATGCCGAGGCACAGAATCAGCTGGTTCGCCGCCTGTGCAGCAAAATTCTGGATCATACCGAAGAAATATCGATGTACGAAGCCGATCAGATCGATGGATCCGAGGTCACGGTTATCTCCTACGGCATCACTGCCCGCGTGGCCGCCTATGCTGTGAAACAGGCCCGTCAGCAGGGGATCCAGGTCGGCCAGCTTCGGCTGATCACCCTGTGGCCGTTTAATGATAGGTTGATACGAGAGGTTGCGGATAACACCAAGGCCATCATTGTTGCGGAGATGAACTTGGGACAAATGGTACGCGAAGTGGAGCGCGCCTCCCGATGTTCCGTGCCCCTGCATTTTTTAGATCACGCTGGCGGCGGCATTATCGAGCCGGAGGTGATTCTCGAAAAAATTAAGGAGGTGGTATCATGAACGAAGCACCTCAAAACCCAGTTGAAAAACTGCTTCGAATGGACCGGATCCCCCACATCTGGTGTCCTGGATGTGGGATCGGCACGTCGGTCAATTGTTTTGCCCGGGCCCTCGACAAGATAAACGTCGATTACGACAACCTCCATGTGGTTTCGGGCATTGGATGCTCGGGCCGCGTGGCAGGGTATGTGAATGTGGATTCGTTTCACACGACCCACGGTCGAGCGATTCCCTTTGCCACTGGGCTCGCCCTTGCCAGACCAAAGGCCAAGGTGGTGGTTTATTCCGGGGACGGGGATCTCTTTGCCATCGGCGGTAATCACCTCATCCATGCGGCCAGGCGCAACATCGACATGACCGTCATTTGCGTTAACAATTTCACCTACGGCATGACCGGCGGTCAGGTTACCCCGACCACCCCCTACCCGGCCAGGGCATCCACCATGCCCTATGGCAACTACGAGGACACGTTTAATCTACCGAACCTCGTCGATGCCTGCGGTGCTGTTTACATTGCCCGCTGGACGATTTACCACGTCAGAAAGCTCACCAAGTCAATGGCCAAGGCCCTCAGCACCAAGGGATTCAGCTTTATCGAAGTCCTCGCCCCATGTCCCACCCTCTACCAGCGGCGGAACAAGCTCGGCGACGGCGTCATGATGGTTCAATACTTCAAGGAGCGATCGACCATTAAAGACGGCGCTGACACTGCAGACGTGGGTCTTTCCTTTCAAGGCGATATCACGGTCGGGGAATTTGTCAGTCGCGACCGGCCCACGTTCATGGAGAACTACAACGCGCGAATGACAGAAGTGCTCGGTGATGGGTTTGTGCCGTACGAGGAATCAGAATGAGCAAGCAGGAAATTCGGATTTGTGGTCTGGGCGGTCAGGGTGTGATCATGGCGGGCATGATCATCGGAAAAGCAGCGTCCATTTTCGAGGATCGCTTTGCCACCCTGGTCCAATCATTTGGCCCTGAGGCGCGGGGCAGCGAGTGCTCGGCCCAGGTGATGGTCTCTTCAGAACCCATCGCATTCCCCTATATCAGACATTCCGACGTCTTTATCGTGATGAGCCAAGGTGCGTACGAGAAGTTCATCGGAGAGCTCAAAGAAGGCGCTATTCTCGTCTATGAAAACGAGCTGGTCTCTCTAGACGACCGTGTGCCTAAGGAAACAAAGTCCTATGGCATTCCCGGGACGCGCATCGCAGAGGAAGACCTGGGTCGGCGCATTGTGTTCAACATGGTGATGATCGGCTTTTTCACCGCTGTCACAGGTCTTATCGACGTCGAAGCCATGCGCGAGGCCGTACGCCATTCAGTGCCGCCGGGCACTGAAACGTTCAACCTCAAGGCCTTTGATGCAGGGTACGATCGGGGTGCGAAACAGGCTATTCCTCAGTCCACCAGTTCATGACCAACACTGTTTGGTCATTATAGATTTTCGGATGGACAAATAGACCGACGTCATATGCGTGCTCTGGGAAGTACGCGCTATCCAATCCCGAGATGGTTCCTCTGAAAGATGTCTCTCCCCTGATAGTGATTGAATATGTGTGTCCGTATTGGAAACCCACAGAGGTGCCCAATGAGATGCCGGCAATAGTCGCTCCTAACCCGATCGTGGTGCTAAAGCCCATCGAGACACCAGCGCCAACTGATGCCGCAAGGGAGATACCAAGGGTAATGCTGCCTGTATTGCCAACGGACATTGCCTCATCTGATTCTAAGCGATAGGTATAGTCCAGTGTCTCTTGCTCGGCTTCATTCATTATCTCGTTCTTTTCATCCACTGTGGGATAGGACAAAACATCGCCGGCTGTGTGGCCGATCATTTCCCGCGTGATGTCCGAGAAATGTCCGTTGTTTTGGTTGAAAAAATCGATGGATGCGCCAATCGCCTTGTTTTTTCTAGGTAGATTGACGGTGATGATCTCGCCCACATTCTCGGGCTCTGGAGAAGAGACAATCTCGTAGTAGTAAACATCGTAGGGGATGGTGGTATAAACGACTTTGTCCATCCCTGCGCCTGTCGTGTAAGCAAAGGACAGGGTCAATGATAGGGATCTCGTTGCAAAGAAATCAATGTAAGACCTGAAGTACAAGTTGGTGGACAGACCAAGGCCGATGCCAAAAAGATCTTGCCCCAAACCAAAGCCAATGGAAAGACTGGACGAGAACCCCAGGCTCTCCCGTTCTGATACGGTGGTCCCCACTGCAAAACCAAAAGTGGCGGTCGTACCATCACCCTGGCCAAGGGCAGCGTGATAGGGCGGCACGCCCATGATCGTCATGATATGGGGCTCGGTGAACAGCAGCTCATGGTCCCCGGTGTAGCGGACAACAGCTGAATCCTCATCCACGTTTGCAGCGGCGAGCAGTGGTACCCCGTGGATTTCGGCAAAGGGGGTGTTGGTCTTCAGTACCCATTGGTCATCATCATCCAATTCGTAGATCTTCACGCCTTTAAAATATCCGACCAACAGCTCCTCGCGAACATCATCGTCGATATTGGCGGCAACGGCCCGATAATTTTCAATGCCGATATTGGTGGCCAACGGTACATTCTCAAAGACGCTGCTCGCCTGGTTCCATTTGAGAATCGCCTGGTAAGCAAAGACCTCATCGACGCTATCCCCGTCAATGTCAATGGCCGACAGTGTATATGGCGGAACAACAGCAAACGTGCCGTCAGTAAACAGTTGATGCTCGAAGTCATATGTCCCGCTTGCGACATCATAGGTCATGAGGAATGCGTGCCAAACGTTGCCAATCGACAACACGCGATTGCCAAAGAGAATGATATCCCCGATGCGATCCCCGTTCACATCGCCGATATCCACTTGGGTTTCCGCGAAGTCATAGACATCTACCTCAGCATCTTGATTGGATGTCCCTTCCTCTATTTTGAGCTCAATCCCAATCAGGTCGTGGATGTCGCTCGCGGTTTCGATTTCCTCGAGGCTATTGAAAATATCCAGCGTGCCGTTGTTGCTCTCTTTCGTGTAGGAAACCACTAATTCGTCGGCCATGTCGATGTCGATATTTCCAATCGCCACAAAGACCTCGTTTTGCGGATAGGACCGGGAAATGATAGTTGGATCACCCTCTGCGATGTTGCCGTCCAGGACATAGAGTCCTGCAAAGCCCACGGCGATTTCCACTGCATTGTCCCCATCGATATCACCGGCTGCAAGGCGCGGGCCCAGCACGTCCAGGAGGCCCGTGTCATCAGCGGCCGTATCAATGGTGCCCATTATCGGTGGTTTGACGTCATTATAATCGAGAATGAAGTAATCCAGATGCGCCGTGGCCGGATCGTAATATACAACAAAAATTTCATCTATGCCGTCTCCATCCACATCCGCACCGATGGCATTCTTTAACGGAAGGGCCTGCCAAGACGTGTCAGGAGGGGTGGCAATGGCCAGCTCTTGGTAGGATACCTCTGCGGCTTCATCGTCGAATAGATATTCACTGGCGTTCAGTTGGTTGTTGCCGTCGACCACATATATCTCTTTTTTGGGAAAAAACGAAGCATAGGGCGTGCGAAGGGGATGCCATTCGTCCGGCAGGGGGGTTCCATCTGGGTCGGTTCTTTCGCCGAGATTGGTATTGAATCCCAAGTTCTCTAAAATCTGGTTGAATGCCTCGTTCGTCGTGGGCTCAATGTCGGTATCGGTATCTGAGTCTGAATCCGCGTCAGCGTCCGTATCAACGTCCGTATCAGCGTCCGTATCAGCGTCCGCGTCGGCATCTGTGTCCGCATCTGCGTCAGCCGCCCCTATCGCGGCTTCTTTTTGGTCCATCCCACAGCCAATCAGCAGTGTTGTACTTGCTAAGACGACCGCGATACCATGCCATATTGATGTTATATTCATCTTATCCATCCTCTATTCGTTAAAAACCTCGATACTACAATACCTTTTTCCTTCTTTTACATCCTTAATCTAGAACACATGATCTAATCTTTTGTCAAGATGCAAACAGCATACAGACCGCATACAGAAGGTATGCAAAATAAGTCTATCTTTTAGTAGATTCATTTTTATAGATGATCCTTCATAAAGATTTTATTAAGAGAAAATATTTATTGTCCGTCAAACAGGTGCTTAACAGCCTTGGGGACACCCTTCCCCAATGACCATTTGCCCACCGGAGGGAGGCCAGGAGGGGGGCTTTGGGAGACGGTCCCACATCTGATGATTGACGAGATATGCCCCGCCCCGTACCATCCCCTCATGTCCGCCCCGAACACGGCACGCGCATCCCGGGCCACGCGATTTGCTTGGTGCCTCTATGATTTTGCCAATTCCGCGTTTCCAACCGTCATTATAACAGGTGTCTATATCCTTCATTTCAAAAATGTGGTTGTAGGCGGAGATGATGTGGGGCTATCCGATAACCTGTGGGGTCAGGCCAATGCCATCGGCGCGTTGGTGGTGTTTTTGATCGCACCGCTTCTAGGTGCTGTGGCCGATATCGTCGGTAAAAAGCGCCTATTTCTCTTCTGCTTCACGCTGATATGTTGTGGGGCCACATTCCTCATGTATTTTACCGTGGCCGGCACAGTGGCCCTGGCGATGATGCTGGTCATCGTGGCTGTGGTTGGATACGAAGGCGCTGCTGTATTTTACAATTCATTTTTACCAGATCTCATAAAAGAAGATGAAATGGGACGGCTATCCGGCAGGGGATGGGCCCTGGGATATATCGGCGGGCTCTGCTGTCTGCTCCTCATGCTCCTCGTTCCTGTAGATCGCCTGCAACTCTCCGGACTCATCGTGGCCATGTGGTATCTGGTGTTTTCCATCCCGACCTTCCTGCTCGTCCGGGATGCAGCCCATGGCTCTGGCTCGAATGGGCGCACTTCAGCGCTTGTACGCGGCGCCCAGCGGCTTGTCCATACATTGAAAAACATCAGGGATCACAGACCATTGGCTCGGTTTCTCTTTTCCTATTTCTTCTATAACAATGCAGTTATGACGATCATTGTGTTTGCAGTTGCGTTCACAGCTGATAGCCTGAATTTTTCAACTAGAGAGAACATTTTGCTCATGATCGTCCTCAACGTGGTTGCGGCTCCAGGCGCGTTTTTCTTTGGCTCCCTGGCAGACCGCATTGGAGCCAAGCGCACCTTGATCATCACCCTGATCATGTGGCTCGCAGTGGTGGCTGGTGCAGAGACCTCTGTCTGGCCCGGGTTGTTTTCGCAGAGCCAGGCCAAGGCTTTTTTCTGGGGTGTGGCAGTGCTCGCCTCCCTTTGCATCGGTGCGACCCAGGCGACCAGCCGCGGGTTTGTCGGACAAATGGCGCCCAGAGGACGGTCTGCTGAGTTCTACGGCTTCATGGCCTTTGCTGGAAAAAGTTCGGCCATCCTGGGGCCCCTGGTGTTTGGCCTTGCTTCAGACCTGTTCGACAGCCAGCGGGTGGCGGTGGGTACGATCGGGGTGTTCTTTGGTATCGGTCTCATCCTGCTCTTGCGCGTGCCTGAGTTGCGCCATCGCCAGTCCAGTTAAAACGGGTACCGATATGAAATTTCCAAAGCGATGCGGCTTTTACGGCATTCTAACAAATCCGGCTGTGGGGTATGAACCCCTTGCCGCGCTGATGGTCGCCCATGGGGTTCGCGTGATCCAGCTCCGAATGAAGGAGGTGCCCAGGCAAGAGATCATCGCTGTTGCCAAGGCCCTGAGACCCATCATCACCGGTGATGCGCTTTTTATCGTTAACGACGATCCAGAGACAGCAGCGGCAGTCGGCGCAGATGGCGTGCATATTGGCCAAGACGACATGCCCTATGAAGACGCCCGGGCTATCGTCGGTCCGGACGCTATCGTCGGCATTTCCACGCATACGCCGGCCCAAACAACCGCTGCCTGTGCCCTTAACCCCGACTACATCGGCATTGGGCCTGTCTATGCCACACCTACAAAAAAGAACCCGGATCCCCCAATCGGCATCGACGGCATGCAAGCCATGCTATCCTTGGCGACCGTTCCCAGCGTGGTGCTGGGGAGCATCGACGACAAGACTGCCCCAGAGGTGCTCAAGGCAGGTGCAGAGAACATCTGCTGCGTTCGGTATATCAACCAATCCCCACACCCGGAAAATGCGCTCCTCAACATCATCGACACCATAAAAAAATTTTAATTAGACGAAACAAAACAATGATTCATACTTGAGATTCGCGTCAATATGACTAGAATACGCCGACTTCAAACCCTTGGAAATTCCTAAAAGTGGCAGCGAGACGCTGAAAGGTGCGCCGCCGATGACTGAACCAGATGCCCGTTTCCACCGGAAGAGATGTGATCGGTAATGGAGAAATTAGGCCGCTATACCACTATTCGTAAGATCGGCACCGGCGGCATGGCCGAGGTGTTTCTCGCCAGATCCGAATGGGCCCTGGGCACGGAGAAGCACCTTGTTATTAAAAAAATCCATCCCTTCTTGGCTGAAAACGAACGATTTATCGAGATGTTCGTCGATGAGGCCAAGGTGGCCATGCGGCTCAATCACGCGAATATCGTTCAGGTCTATACATTTGAACAGATAAAAGCGGACTACGTGCTCGCCATGGAGTATGTGGACGGCTTTGACCTCCTGGCCCTCGAAACTGCGGCGCGACAACGGGGCCTTCGCATGCCGTCGGGACTGGCCGCGTTCATTACTGCCGAGGTGGCCAAAGGTCTGGACTACGCTCACTCTCGCTGGGACGACCGGGGTCAGCCCCTCGACATCGTTCACCGAGACGTGTCGCCTCAAAATATCCTGATATCGCGGGGAGGAGAGGTAAAGGTCACTGATTTCGGCATTGCCAAAGCGCGATCGCTCCATGAGGAGACCATCGGCACAGTCAAGGGAAAATACGGCTACATGGCACCGGAGCAGGCAAGGGGGCGCATCGTCGACAGGCGCGCGGATGTCTATTCTCTGGGGGTGGTATTGCACGAAATGCTGGTTGGCAAGCCATATCTCACTTTCCCGCCAGGCGCCGATCCTATTGCCGTCATTTCAAAAAGACCCCCAGTAAAGCCATCTGAAATAGAAACTGATTTGCCCCAGTCCTTGGACACCATCGTTCAACGAGCAATGGCCTCGGATCCGGCCAATCGATTCCAGACCGGCAGAGAGATGGCCCAGTCGCTTATCCGGTTTCTGCATGCGGCCCCGGAAATCTATGACGCCCATGCCCTGGAGCGATGGGTCGAGGACATTGCGCCCGCTGAGACAACACCGCTCCCAGGAGAGGAACGCCCGGCCAGTACCGTGGTCTTCACCGATACTGCCAATACGACAGCTTTTGATAGCGAGCCTACAGCTATCTCTTACCCATTGAGCCAAGAGGAGCAACGCTTCTCCACCGTCGTTTGTGGACGCTTGGATTGCGAAACACATCCAAACACGCCCGAGATGCTGGAAGAAGCGCTGCAGCTGATGAGCGAAATGGCTTATAAAGCCGACGGTATTCTTCAGCATACAACCTCAGAATTCACAATATTCCTCGGTATCCTCCATTTTTCGAGCGAGGATGCGATCAGCGGTATCCGCCTTGCCCACGACATTCTCGATGCTGTGAAAGCTATCGCCAGGGATCGGCATATCCACATTCAAGCGCGCGTGGGTATTACTCGAATTCTCGTCAGTGTGGGTGAGGATCCGAACGGCGACCGGATTTCGCTCGATCCGAGCCCAGATTTGGACAAAAGCGCGGAACGGCTCGTGCGCATTGCCAAAAAGGACGCCGTCGCAGTGGATGAAAGCATTCGTCGGCTCGCCAAAAGGGACTATCATTTTGAGCCATCTGGGCCGTTGCCTCCGGAAGGCACAGACGCCAGCAGCCCACCGACCGATAGCGGTGTGGCCGCGTACTTTGTGGTCCGCGCCAAGAGCCGCCTGGAAAGGAGCCTGGAAACCAGGCACAACACATCTTTTTATAACCGGGAAGAAGAGCTCAAGTTGCTCGAAACGTCCCTGCACTCGGTCATTAAGGGCGAGCGGGTGCTGCTGAAGATTCAAGGGGAAACCGGTATCGGAAAATCCCGTCTCGTCTCACACTTCCTCAAAACCGTGCCCCAGGGATCGATACAAACGCTGACCACCGAGTGCCTGTTTGCCGAGCGCGACAGGCCATTGGCTGGGGCAATTGACGCCATTCGAATACTGCTCAATCTTTCAAAACAAGCATCGACGCAAGCGCTAATACGCCATCTGAGCCGCCAGGTGGGAAAGGCACCCCGCTACTACGAACGGCACACCCACTTTCTCAGACAGCTCGCAGCATCCCCCGACACCTTTTGGACGGGCTATGCCGGTGGGCGTCGCGAGCTGATCCGGCGCACCGCAGAATGCCTTGGCGGCCTCATCTCCCTTATCGCGAGGAGCAAGCCACTGGTTGCCGTGATCGAAAACGCCCACTGGATCGATGGACCGAGCGTGGATGTGCTGAGCGAGCTGATCAACAGCGACGTCATTTTGCCTGTGCTGCTTATTCTCGTGGGTCAACTGGGAACCGCACCAGATAGGTACGCGGCCAAATTCAAAACCGTCACCCTCAGCGGGCTGCCCGAAGCACAGGTGAAAGAAATGGTGATCGAGCGCCTGGGTACGTCAGAGAGCATGCTGGCCTTAGCAGACCAGGTGACCTCACGGGCACTGGGCAATCCTTACTTTACCAACGAAATTATCGACTCCCTGGAGGAACAGGGTATCATCGTCAAGGACGTAAGAGGCCCCCATCCCGCATATCGGCAGGCGCGGCAGGGCACCATTCGTTTGCCCACGACCTTAGCAGGCATCGCCCTTAGCCGCTTGGACGGGCTTCCGTCTGAGCAGCGCTCGGTGATTCGAACTGCCGCGGCAGTGGGCGCCAGTTTTACCGCTGAAACAGTGGGCCAACTCATCGCTCGGGACGTCACCGGGGAAGTGACCGCCCTGGTTGAACAGGGGCTGTTTGCACCCATGCCCAGGGAACCGGGACGCGCCCAGTCGTTTCGATTCAACCACCCGATGATACGGGAGGCTGCCTATGAGGGGCTGTCCCGTAGAGACCGGCATCGCATCCACCGCAGTGTGGCAAATCAGCTCATCGCGGCCAGGGAGCGCAAAGAAGCCGTCCCGAATGTGCGCATTGCCTGGCATATGGATCGCGCTGGGGAAACCGATCGGGCCGGGCAGTACTATCTGGCTGCCGGTAACGCGGCAATGGACGTTTACTCAAATCGGGAAGCGCTGAGGCTCTACGATCGCGCGCTCAAGCGGCTTCCAAAGACCTCGCTGGACCGGTTTGAGGCGCTTTCAAAACGGGATCGGGTCCTCAGAGACCTCTGGCGATATAAGGACCGGGAACAGGATCTGGCCGAGATGGAGCACATTGCCCGCACATTAAAAGACAATACGCTCATCGCCCACGCCATTACGCGCCAGGCCCAGCTCGCATTTGATAGGGGGGATTGCACAGCTGCGGCACGGCATCTCAGCCGATCTTTAGAACGCGCTGTGGCAACGGGCGACGTTACCCAGCAAGTAGAGGCGCTCCGCTTGCTCGCCTATGTGGCAGTGGAAGAAGGGCACTTGGTGCGGGCCCTGGACTGCTGTAATCGGGCCCTGGCCCTCATCGGAGATAACAACGGGGCATCTGTCTACTTAAAGGGACGGGCCCTGGGTATCAAGGGCTTTGTGTCGCTCAATATGGGGCACCTCGATGCATCTGCGGCCCCCCTTGCGGAAGCGCTGATCCTATTTCGACGCCTCGGTAAACGGCGCAACGAATCCCTGGTCATGGGCAACCTGTCCCTGCTCGCTCAAGCGCGGGGTGAGATGACCGAGGCCATTGAATTCCTGCAAAGCGCCATACGCATCGATGCCGAAGTGAGGGATTTGAGGGGACGGGGCCGGAAACTGGTCGCCCTTGGTGGCATTCACCTGGAGATCGGTAATTTTATCGAAGCGGAGAAGTACTTCCGCGATGCACGGGAGATCTGTCGGGATCACGATGAGAAAGCCGGTGAAATCGGGGCAGATTTGGGTCTTGCCGAGCTCGGGCTGGAGACCGGGGAACACGAGAGCGCCCAAAGGATACTCGAGGACGTCGGGCAGCGTGAGCTGTTAAGGCGTCATCGATTGCTGCTCGTGCGGCATCGCCAGCTCATCGCCGGGGCCCTGGTTCGGGCAAAATCGTTCAAGGTTGCCCGGCGCTTGGCCGAGGAAGCCACCCGGATAGCACTCGAAGCTGGGATGATCGGAGAAACCGTGCGCAGCGGCGTGAGACAAGGGCTCATCCTGGCGCAGACCGGGCGCATGGGAGAAGCCCTGGTGGCCACCCGGCGGGCAACCGACCTGCTCGCAAACCTGGGTAGAATCCGCCGCGCCGAGCAAATTTGGTGGTACCACGCCCTCACCCTGCACAAGGCCGGGAATCACAGGCGCGCCGAGAACGCCCTGGATACAGCGCGGGAAGAAGTGCAGAAAAAGCGGCAACAGATGGCAGACGCCCGGCTCATCGCGTTTTACAACAATCATCCGCTCGTTAAGTCAATAGAAGCGGGACTCGAATAGACAGTTCCAAAGCCACACTGCTCAATAGATGTGTTGAGTTTTGACATAACCGCGCCGTAGGCCTGGCAAAGGCGGGCCGGGGAGGGGGCTCAAGCAATAAGGCAGTAGATCAGTCGCAGAAGTGGGTGTTCCAGTATTCGCCGAATGGCTTGAGGTCCACGCCCACCCAGGGGTCGTCCATGTAGCCGAACAGGCCCATTAGGAGCTTGTCCGTGTTGTCGTAGGTCGCGTGCAGGCCCTCCACGATGTGGTCTCCTTCGCGACCTATCTGGTTGTAGAATCCGGTGTTGTAATCCACCCCGTCCACATCCCGATTGATGTTGAGGAGATCTGTAATCCAGGCAGCGGTGAACGGTGCGGGACGGTCCAACTGGTTGGGGTAGTTGGGCGCAGTGGGATCCAGGTCCCCGAAAAACGCCATCTTAAATCCCAGTGCAGGATCGTACCTGAGATCCGCATCGTGTTGACCATCCATCAGATCCAGCGTGGCTTCGTAGCGAAAGACCGACTCTGCCAACTGGCCAGTGCCGTAGAGGATATTCAACAGGGGGCCCATTTGGGCGATGCGCTGGTGGGGAAACAGGTTGTGGTTGGCGAGCACCAAAATGTCGTCGCTCGTTTCTTTCTGCTCTGGGAAGAAGAGGTAATTGTCATAGTCGTAGGGCAGCCCTGGATATAGAGGGTTGGGCTCGAAGCCTGTCTCTTCGTTGGGCTCGATTTTGTAAGCCATGCCCTCTTTTAGATTGTTGACCGTCTCATACACGATCGGACTGGGCTGCCATTTGGATCCCCGGGCGTTGACCCCGTTGTGGGGGGGTAGGTCCAGCATGGCTAGGGCCTCAGCCTTTTTATCTTCGTAGTTGAGTAGGGAGTAGTCGCCGGTCAAACGGCTAAAGAGGGTGTTCTCTTTGGCAAAAGACAGCATGTCCGTGCCCAACCACTCGCCACTTCGACCCACCTCGAGGATGGCGCCGTGTCCGTGCTCAGGGTGGGGATCGTCGTCAGCCACTGGGAAGGCCCAGGGAAAGCCCCGTCTAAATCCCTTGACAATGCCGATGGCGTCCTCGATGGAGTGGCCCCGCTGCACCATATCGCGCACCACGATCAGGGCACCCACACCCGGGTCATCATCGATGGCTTCTGTGATAGAGATGTCAACACCCACGCCCACGCCTTCGATGTTGACGCCGCAGGTCTGGCCCACAAACCCCGGCGCACTAACAGCGGCAAAGGGAATGCTGCCCTCTGGGTAACCCGTGAACTCCCCATCCCCTACCTTGGGCAGGTACACTGCGATGCGGCTCGACTCGGCATAGACGCCGCTGCCCGTGGAGAACATGAAGTCCCGGCCCTGCAAGGTGTGACCGTCCACCGCGGCCTCTCCCGAGGCCACCAAATGATTGCAGCCAAACCTGGGTGGGGGGTCTTTGCGGTCTTTGATCTTTGGCAGCAGGACCTGGTAGTCGTCGGTTATCTGGATGGCTTCCTTGAACTTGGCATTTTCCGGCTCTTCTAGGAGCACCCGCAGCAGATCCAGGTTTTCCCTGCGCTTGGCCATGGCTTTTTCGTCCATGTCTGAATAGCCGAGAAGGCTGAAGACAAAGCAGAACGCAGCGTCAATGCCCTGGCTGATGGCAAACACGTCAATTTTTTCCGGATAGTAGTCCTGCGTAGCAGCGCCGGCCAGCAGGCCTTCGACTTCCCGTCTTATATAGGCTGGAATCTCGCCCGGCTCACCTGCGTGCTCCCAAGAATGCTCCCCTGATTCATAGAGCTGTTTGTGGAAAAAATTGAATATGGATGTGCCAGTTTCGCTCTCCGGGTCGACGTCGATACCCAGCAAGGCAAACTGATCGATGAGGGCGCCCTTAATAAAGGTAGTAGACATCTCGTATAACTCAGGCGCGGCCAACATCCCGATCTGATAGCCCACGGCAAAGGGCGTGCCGGTCGCGACCAGGCATTTTTTGGGATTTCTGTTCATGTCATCGCCCTCATGGCCGGGTTCGTTTGGATCGTACCCGACCACCGCACCCTTTTCGTTGGTGCCGGCGGTCCACTTATCTGCATAGTCGCCCTGGTAACCGGTAAATGTCTCGCCCGTAACAGGGTCGAGAACCGAAACTTCTTCGATGTTGATAACCCCCTGGGCAGCCATGATCTCAGGGATGGTGAGGCCATTGGACGTGTCCGAATCAGTATCGACACCCGTATCAACATCCGTATCTGTGCCGGTGTCCGGGTCTGTATCTACCGCAGTATCAGTATCGACCCCTGTATCGCCCGTATCAGTGTCAGCGGACTCAGAGCAGCCGATTGGGCTGAGCAGCAGTGTTTGAACAAGCAATATCCCGCGTAGCCCCCCAAACGGCCACACCTTCTTCATATTTCGCTCCTTCTGTAGTTTTCTACAACTGCAGATAATTTCTTAATGTAAATCTATCATTAAATCATCACCCATATGTAGTAAAAAGCGCCCTAAGAACGTCACTTTTAGAATAATAGTTGTATTTTGTTGGAAATTTTACGATAGATTCTAAAGTAGTTTAAACAAAAGTAGTTTAAACAATTGATACGTTATTCAAGACTTCAATACGTCTAGATGGGCTTTGAACTGGGCCCTTACGTCGATGAACTCCCGGTGGGAGAGCTTGAGCCCTTTGGCTGCGGTCCAGATGGCAGCGTCTTCTTCTGCGCTGACCGACGCATCTGCAGCTGCTACTTGGAATAGGGCGTGAATCAGGGTCTTTTTTTGGGCTCTATCACACACGTCGTTGAGCAGGCGCTGGTAAAAATAATCCTCAATGGAAAACAACTGGGCATGCTGTTGGTCCAGCAGGCGCAGGATGAGGTCTGCTTTTTCAGGGATGAGGTCGAGATTGGCCAAAAGAATCGCTCGTATGCGCGCTTTTTCCGCATCGGATACTGCCAGATCAGCGTAGGCGATCTTGCCCAGGAGGCCGGCAAACCCGGTGACGAATTTCACGGTCGTCTCGTCCTCGCCTTTAAAAATAACGGCCATTTCGTCAAAGAGCGCCCCCCATTGCCCTGCTCGGGCATCTTCAGATGCGCCAAAGCCAAATAATTTTTTTAAATCCATTTTTAGAATCTTCCCGTAATCCCCGCAGTGATACCGTTGGCAGCGCCGTTTTGGAGGGCCGGTGTGAGATAGGGAGCGATAGACAGTTGCGCTTCCTCTTTTTTGTGGCGCTGCATCTCTCGCAAGCGCCGTTTTGCTTGGCTCCGCGCCACAAGGGCTTCGACAGACAAGGTCAGGAGGGATACCATGCCCACGATGCTGTTGGCGATGATCCACGACGTTTGCGGTGTCCAGGGGTCTCCTGCTTCGTCCTTTTTCAGCCAGTAGAACGGGATGGCCGCTGCCAGTGCAGCTGATCCCGCGAGATGCACGCCAAACGAAGCCCATCCAATGACCCGCAGGGTCAGGGATCCGGGGACGTCACTGGGCTCCCGAACCGAGAGGCTCCCGGACTTAATCGCCGGCGCCACGATCACGGTGACCAGGGTGGCACCCGCGGCCAGGGGGATGGCCGGCAGCAGGTCCTCGGGCTTCATGGCCGCGTAAACCGAAAGCCCGCCGACCGCAGCGGTGCCGACAAATCCGATGATACTGGCCTCCATGGCCCATCCGAGCACCGGGTATTTTTTGAGATCTTGACAGGACCCTTCCACACAGATGCGGTCCCCTTTGCAATCCGTGTCCTTGGCGCACGCAATGAGAGGTTTACCTGCCCCCTCTTTCCCGGCTTCGGACGGCGCTGCCAAAGGGTCGGGTTGTGGTGTTTCTTCGTCAACGCCTAGCTTTTCAAGGGCCCGCTGGGCAGCGAGGCGAACGCCTGGGGCCGCGTCTTTTTGCGCCACTGTTTGCAGTGTCTGCACCCCATCTGTGAGGCCCATCTCTCCAATCGCCCAGCACGCGAGCCGGCGTATCCCTGCGACCTGATCTTCCTTGGCCATTGATATGAGCTTTGGCAGGGCCCCGATATTTTTATGTTGCACCACGGTTTGAATCCCCTTTGCTCGCAGCTTGGGGTTCTCGGCATCCAGCAACTGTGCCTCGGAAGAGGTGGATGTTTCAGCAACAGGCGACTTCTCGGGACTTTCGGACGCAGGTGCTGCCTCGGCAAATGCACTGCCGGGGGGTGCTGCAATCCCCGCAATTGCAACCCCGATCAGTACCCATGGTACGGGTCGTCTCGATTTTTTCATGCCCATCTATCTATGTTGTACCAGACTTGCCTATCCGTCGAGGACACTTCTCACCTTTTGGGTGAGTTGGTCCACGGTAGTGGGTTTTTGCAATAGGTTTTCTCCCTGATCGATGATGCCGTGCCTGGCGATCACGTCATCCGGATACCCGGAGGTGTAGAGAATCTTCATCTCTGGATGGAGCTTGGACAGCTCTTTGTAAATTTCCTTCCCATTTTTTCCAGGCATGATGACGTCGGTCAGGAGGAGATGTATGGGCTGTTCGGCACGGGCTGCAACTTCCCTCGCCTCGATGCCGTTGGACGCCTCCAAAACCGTATATCCCTGTTTTTTTAAGACCAAACACGTAAATTTCAGTAGGGATGCCTCGTCTTCAACCACGAGAATGGTTTCATCGGCGGGTTTTTTGGGGGTGGATCTCCTGGGCGGCGCAGGCAGGGGTTCCCGACTATCCAGCTGTGGCAAATACACCTTGAACACCGATCCTTTGCCCGGCTTGCTCTCCACTCGGATATAGCCCCCGTGCTGCTTTACAATACCGTAAACAGTGGATAGTCCCAGACCCGATCCCTTGCCGACCTCCTTTGTCGTGAAAAACGGATCAAACACCCGACTCAGCGTGTCCTCGTCCATGCCTCGCCCTGTATCTGCAACCACGAGAACCACGTAGTTGCCGAGTGTCACATCTGGATGGGCCGCTTTGTTTTCTTCGCTGACGATCGCGTTTCGCGTCTGCAGGGTAAGGCTGCCGCCATTGGGCATGGCCTCGCATCCATTGAGTGTTAAATCTACAATAATTCTATGCACTTGAGATAAATCTGCGCGGACTTGTTGTAGCGCCAAATCCAGGTCCAGGTTGAGCGCAATGTCTTCCCGTATGGTCTGGCGCAGGATAGCTTCCAAATCGGCAACCACGCGGCTCAAATTGATGGGTCGCAGTTCAAATGCCTGTTTCCGGCCATAGGCCAGCAGTTGGTTGACCAACCCCGTGGCCCGATTCGTTGCTGTCCGGATTTCCTCCAAATAGCCGTAAAGCTGTGTTTGGGGCTTCAGGGTCTCCATGGCCATATCGGTGTAGCCGATGATTGGGGACAATATGTTGTTCAAATTGTGGGCAACGCCCCCGGCCAGACGGCCGATGGACTCCACTTTCTGGGCTCTTCTTACCGCTGCCTCCAATTTTGCGGTATCCCTATCAGTCTGGCGGGTGAGGGCGAGGCTTTCGATGGTCAGCACGGCGCCTTCGACCGTTTTGTCCGCACCCACAATCGGTACGACATCGGCGGTGACGAAAACCCGTTTGCCATCTGCCTTTGCGATGGCGCAGTGCACATCGCGAATAGGGACCGCATTTTCCAGAACATTTTCAAGCAGTACCTCTAGGTCGATTTTCACCGTTCCGTCTATATCTGCGACCGCCATGGACAAATCCCTAACCCGAAGCCCTTTAATTGCCTCACGTGCATATCCCAGCGTCTTTTCCAGGTGGCGATTGACAAAGGCCACCTCCCCGGTCTTTGTCACACCTAAAACGCCGGTTGAGATGGCATCCAGAATGTCGACCAATAGATCAAAGTGACCACTGGCCGAGCTGAATCGACCTTTGCCGTCATCCTGTGCGCGTTTCATCCGTGTTGCTCCCGGTTGCACGTTAACGATCAATTATGGACGCGGTGCTTAGGTATAAGCCACTTCATATATATAACCGATTCGAGGTCTTTTAAAAGTGCCTGGATTCATTGTGCTGGACGAAATATGGGAAAGATAGGCGGAGATGGTTGTTTTTGGGAATGAAGCAGTCCGCTAACTAGACAAAAAATCTAAGGAGTTGCCACAAGACGGGTTGCTTTTCCGTGTGCTTGCCCACGGCAATCCAGGCACACGTTATCGCAGCGCTGCCCTCTGCGTGGCAAGCGTTTCCCTCGCAGCCAGCCTCGCCGTCGTATGTGATTTCAAAGTTAGTGTTCTCTTCGACCCATTTAATCGCAGCTTCCAGGTCGCTTTGGGTAATATAATCGCCGTTGCATACCAATACCCCGTCGGCGTCGCAGGCAGCAACGCAGTTACCCTGCATGCCTGCTTCACAGGTCCCATAGGCATCGATCTCACAGGTCATTTGGCAATCAAATTCGGCCTCTGCCTGGCAGCTGCCCTGGCAGGAAGCAGTGCATCCGCCTTGGCAGTCGATGTCCACGGGGGTGCCGCTGCAGCCGACAGCGCACTCTTGATCGCAAAAAGCCGAGCATGCCCCCTGGCAGTAGGCCGTGTCCGATGTGGTGCTGCAGTCCCCTTCGCAGGACGCGTTGCATTGCCCATTGCAGAAGGCCTCGCACTCGAAATCTCCGGGTGCGACGTCGCATTCGGCATTGCACGCAGCCTCGCAGGCGCCTGAACACTCGACATCAATATCGAAACCCGTGCATTGACCGTCACAGGTCGCATCGATGCCAGCTTCGCAGGCAGCGTAAAACGTAAGCCCATCACATGCGACCTTGCACTCGGCCTGGGCATACCAATGGCACTCAGCGGAAATTTCAACACTATCGGCCCGGGCAGGCATAGCTACAAGCGCAATAACTGCGACTGTCATTACGGTCACCAAAGCGTTACGCGATTTCATTCGATTTCTCCTGGTTATTCCTGTTCGGTCGAGCCGCCCCCGTGTTGTCGCGGTGCGGCTTATTGATGGACGGTACGCCAGCCCGACCTATTCATCCCGGAGGGTATGCCGCATCATCTGATGTGTCCAGCAGTTCCCACTCTAACCGCCGACCTTCTTTCGACAGACAGCGATGAGAAACCCACCCAACCGCGCAAGGGGTGATGATGTCAGCCTGCGTTCGAGTTTCGGTAACACAGCACCCACGCCAGGTACCCGGAATACAAGGGCTGCGGGCGTTAGGATGCGAATACCGTACCACCGCTGAAAGGCTACAGTGGGCGGCAAATACCCCAGTATCTTTTTGGGCGTATCCCAACGGGTATAGATCTCCGCTTCAGTGCGGCCAGGGGATATCCTACCCGGCCCCCCGAGCCATTTTGCGAACCTTCGAATGCTAATGGCATTGTAGAATTCGGCCACCAGGTATCCGCCAGGCCGCAGGACCCGTGCCATCTCTCTCAGTGCCCTGTGAATATCGGGCACATGGGCCAGTACTTTTAGTGAATATACCAAATCAAAGGCATTTGCATCGAACGGCAAATCAGTGGCACTGCCCTGCATGACCGCTAAACCGCGCGTTTGGGCCCCCCTAAGCATGCCAGCGGAAATATCCAATCCGACAATGCGCTGTGCCACGGGCGATACGCCGGCCATGATCAACCCGGTGCCTGCGCCGACTTCGAGCACCTCCCGGTCTGCTGCCAAGGTACTGAGAAGGCCAATCTCCAGGTTGTCCAGCATGGCGTGATACCCGTGATGCCGCTCGCGCTCGTACCAGTTTGAGAAGTCATCGTAGTAATCGCGCGTCTTGATATCACTCGTCATTTGTTTAACACCTCATCGTAGACCGATTCGACCGCAGCTGCCATTGTCGCAGCGCAATAGTGTGTGTTGACGGCTCGCGTGCCTGTGTGGCCCATTTTCTCTCGTAATGGTCGGTTCTTAATCAATGATATCACTGCGTCGGCCAGGGCCTGGGGATCGCACGGAGGAACGCCGACACCGGCGCCGGTTTCGAGCAATTCGTCCAAAGGCGGCGTTGCCGAAAGAACGACTGGGACGCCCCGAGATAGGGCCTCCAATAGCACGAGGGGCACGTCCATTTTGGCGTACAGGCTTTCAGCCGGCATGAGCACCAGGTCAGCAGCCCCAATAAAAGCCGGCATGTCTGGAATATCTTCCAAAAAGCGAACACTGCCAACGCGGCCGACCGCTTTTAGATCTCTTTTGATCGCATCCCGTATCCTAAGGGAAGGTGCCCGTTTGATGCGACAGGCAAAGACAACGATGATTTCCGGCAGCGCCTTGTGAAGTAGCGGTACTGCGCGGGCCACTGTGTTCGCGGCCTGGGAAAACTCATAGTCCCCTGGAAAGACCACCACCGGTGCCTGGATCGGAAGGTCGTACGCACGCCTGAGATCATTGCGCTCGATTTTGGCGAGCGGCGTTAGCGGTTCAATACCCGGCTTGATGTAGCGGATGCGGTCCCTGTCGATGCCGGCGTTCACCAGGGCGCGTTTTGTATGGGCCGAGAGGACGATCACCCTATCGGTAAAGATGAGGGACCGAATGCCCTCGTAGGATGCTGGCGCAGAGCAGATGGTTTGTACTGTTTTTACCCGGGCGACGGTTTTTTGCACCCGCCCGGCCAGGGAGCTCACCAAATTGGGGGCAAAAAAATAGTGATAGAGCGACACCCCCCTTGAGCGCATCCCATAGCCCATCACCCGCAGATTCTCAAAAAAGCCCGGACTGTACCTACCCCTGTTGCTGTAAATTGGCGCCGCAACTGCGTTTTGTAGCTGGGCTTGAGATGAACCATCGGTCAGGATGCAGTATCGATAGGTAGCGCTGTGGCGAATCTGAGCGGCGACGATGTTTTTTGCCGAATCGTCCCAAGGTGGCACAATCGGCTTTGATATCATCAGGATATTTGGTGTTGTCGCGTTACTTTTCAATTCACATCGATCCGGCCCGGACAATACCGAATCTGGCCCAGAAATAAAAGATATCCCAGGTACTGGGTAGACAAAATACCGGGCTCAACGTCACATTGAATAGTTGAATATTTGTGAATTGGGGCTTATTCTGCCCTATATTCCGGTGTGTTTAGAAGTGGTGATTGGGTTTTAATGGATGGCACTTTGGGGTTTACGCGGCTTTTTTTTTCTCTTTCCTATCCTCCTGATCTTTGCGGTTGGCCAGACCGTTGTATCTGATCCCAAGGGACACGTGGTGTTGCTCGTTGACGCTCAGACAGACCCAACCCGATCCGAAAACATGCGCACCGCCTTGGAAGCACATCTCAATAGCTATGACTTGTCTGTCATGCGGGTGACCCTGCCAAATATTCCCACAACCCATACCGACCTGGTGGCTGACGAGAGACTGTCCCCGTGGTTGCAAAACGCGTTTGCCCTTGTTTGGTTCGATGCCACCGGCGAGACCGTACTCATTTCTGTGAACGCAGATGAGGGAGATGGGCAGACGCTCAAAAGATCCCTGCCGTCAGATGTATCTGGTGGACCCGACTGCAATGCCGTGGCCGCGATTGTAAGATCTGCCATTTCTCCCTGGCTTGAGGATCCGCCTGTCGATAAACCGCAACCCTTGACACTGACGGCCCAGGTGCGCGATAGCGAAATGCCCCGTGCCCCACTTGAACCGAGCATCGAAATTTCTCCGATTGGAACATTCTATCTATTGGGCGGCTATACAGTGGTCTTCATCGGCGGTACTGCAATCATGCAGCATGGATTTCAATTTGGCCTGGGAGCTATCGCAATAAAATATCTACTCTTGGAGATCGCCTGCGATGCCTTTTTTCCGGTGCAGGCCAGTCCGCAGCCGCCCACTGGTGAGATCGAACTCGTTCGCTGGCCCATTCGATTTTCAGGGGGCATCATTTACAGTTGGCGCCTAGGTGCTGTAGGGGTGCGGGGCAGCCTCGTGTTGAATATGTACAGCATAGAGAATAGTAAAAATGGCCTTTTTGCAAATGACTTTGATGGCCTGGACCTGGGATTTGAGACTTCTTTTTTTACGAGGTGGTACATCATTCGGGGGTTGCTGGTTAACACCAGTGTGGGGTTTTCAGCGTTCGCGAACACGCCGCGAGTTGAACAACAAGGAGACAATATCATTGAAAGCGACAGGGTTCAGTTCCAGGTTGCTATCGGACTGATTTTGGCTTTTGATATTTTCAGATGAGCCTATCGAATTTCAAATCGCCTCAGGTGGAGCATTTTTTTTAGGCGATCTCTCGTTTTCGGAAGGGTGGTCGCAAGATCCACGCGTTCACCTGGATCGTCCTCAAGATGAAATAGGGCATAGCGATTCTGGCCGAGGTGCCAAATTATTTTGTAGGGCCAATCCACAAGGGCCATTTGACCCGGGCGCCCGGGGAGCTCTGACAACACGGGCGGGCGCTTTGGGGGGTTCCCACGGACATAGGGCAGGAGGGATACACCGTGGGCTTCCGGCGGGGATGGGATGCCAGCCAGGGACAGGATGGTCAATGGCACGTCGATGAGCCCGACAGAGGTCGCAACCTTTTTCGGGCCCACCCCTGGCACGCGTATCATCAGGGGAATGCGAATCTCCGTATCAAAGAGGCTAAACCCGTGATAGGCAATGCCGTGGTCTGCTTCCCGGCCGAACCCTTCACCGTGGTCCGAGGTAATCACGATTGCGGTGTCTTCCCAGATCCCCATCTTGCGCATGCCTTGGAAAAGGCGTCCGATGTGGTGATCGGTAAATTTGAGCTCGCCGTCGTAACGATCGACCCGGGACGAACCATATTCGGGTATGTCCGGGTGTGGGATATAGCTGGCGTGGGGGTCGAAGTAGTGGAGCCAGAGAAACCAGGGACCCTTTGAAGTAGAGAGCTCTGCCAAGTAGCGGAGTCCCACGTCCGTGACCAGATCAGCTGACGGATCCCAGACCGGATCCCGATCCGCATCAAGGGTGGTTTTCCAAATATCAAAGCCCTGACCAAATCCGGATCTCTCGTTAAAGCGAAAGTAGGGCACCACGGCACGCGTGCGGTAATGCTCGGCCTTGAGCCGTTCAGCAAAGGTGGTGTTTTGCGGCATCAGCTTTGACCATTTTTTCCCTTGGACCAGCGCGAGACCGGAGAAATACCGGCCGGTCAGCAGCGATGGGAATGCGTGCCGGGTCGATGGCCCCTGTGACCTGGCCTGTACGAAAAGGATATTTTTCTTGGCAAACCGATCGAGATGGGGTGTTGTCTGGCGCGCATACCCATAGGTGTGCATGTGGTCTGCTCGCATGGCATCGACCGTAATGAGGAGCGTGTTCAAAGGAGATAGAGATGTTGAGACTGCTTCGGGAGATATTGCTGGTGGTGGGGTATCACTGGGGGTCGATAGGGCTGCCAGCCCGCGCGTGAGATCCGCTCCTGAGCAGTCCTCATCCAGGCCGTTCCCCGGGATGTCGATGGCAGCTGGATGAATGTGTGGGTTGTCGTCGTTGCAATCGCAATCAGCGCTGCACATGACCGCTGCGAACCCGTCACCATCCCCATCCATGGCGCTGCGAATGACACTGATAACATTTCCGAGGACAACCCCCTGCGCGCTAGGGTCGGTGAGCGCTCCTGAATACGATCCTATCCTCGGCAGTCCCGCGGTGATAATACCCAAGCAAAAGGCAAAATACCCCAATCCGAGAAGTATGCTGCTGCGCCTCGGCCTCGAAAAGGTGCAACCGCCAGTAAAGCAAAACGCTATCGCCAACATCGAAGTGATAATGGGTCGAAAATCGATCGCATCGAGCTGGATGCCGCGTGCGATGATGACATACCGCGCAGCACCACCCGCGCCGACGATAAGCAATGCGACGACAGCTAGAACCAAGGGCCAGCGCCACAGCAACGCTTTCAGGGCCATCAACAGGCCGCGTCGACACACGGGTGCTAGCGCGATGCCCAGGAACACGCCTAAAAGTGCACCGGCCACACATGAGATCGCTGTGGATATGCCCATAAGAAAAACACCGGTACGCAAGGTCAGTTCCCCGGCCAGTAGCAGGTGGTCTGGAACGACGTCGAGGGCGCCAAAAAGGCTGCCAGCAAGCATGCCCCAAAGGGAAAATGCACGTGTGGGTCTCTTAGCATACATCTTTTGTCTACGAAGCATCTTAGTGCAAGTCCGCATACAAAACCTACATTTTATGTCATACCTTGAGAGTGCAATGCGAGCTGGCGCTGAGACCGATAGGGAATTATTATCGCAATACGATATTAATTAAATATTTAATCTCAATAAGTTAACATGTACAAATTCTCAGAAAAAATCATTGGCATGGTATGTGCTATGAAATCACAACCACATAACTCAGGATAACTCAGGATGCTGGGGCGAAGAGAAAAGGAGTTAACGAATGAAGGAACGATTTAATGGGCTATTGCTTATCGGTTCGCTGGTTTTGGTTCTATGTTTTAATGTAAGCGCGTTTTCAGATACCTTTGCAGTATTGGACAGCGGTCTGGACGGGGGCCCTGACGCAGGTGACACAGATTCAGAGACCGCAACCGATACTGAAATCGACACCGATACGACCACTGATTTAGACACGGACGAGTGCACCGATTCCGATGCTGACTGTGCATTTCAGTCTGATGACGACGATGGTTGCGATTGCAGCGCGCTTGGCCGCACCTCCACCAGGTTCTCGCTGATAGAATTTTCACTTGCTTTTTTCTAGTATTTTTTCATAGAACGTGCCGAACAGGCTGACGTTACCCAGAGATCTGCGCGTGCGACGTCGGTGGCTCAAGGGCTTAATCAATGAAAAAGCACAATATTCCGAGATGTCCCGACTGTAATGGCATTCTAGACGTATCAGCGACTTGAGCCCAGGTAGGCCTGCGGTGCAGGTCTTGTGGTAAGACGTTCAAAATAGACCAATTTGTGGATGCGTTCGAAGCAGGTCTAGAAGATGCGCTCGGAGACGTGCCGTCTGATCGCGTATAACCTTCCCCAGGAAAGCCCTTCACGAGACCCGAGGACCCTTTACAAATGTTACCGTTTTCACGTACGTCGAAATTTGTTATAATCTAGCGGGCAAATAGGATCTTCCTTGCACAACCTACACCGGGAGGTCGGTGTGTTTGAAAATATATGGTTGATATTAAAAAAAATGACATGTGAGCAATTAGTAACAAGGGGGACTGAAGTGAGGGATGTGAATTATGCGTTGGACAGTGCTTTTCCTATTGTTGAACTGCTTATGTTTCGCGATTGGGTGCGATAACCCCCTTAAGTCATTTAGTACCAGCACATCAGGGGAAACCGATGGCGATGTAGACGGGGATACATCGACTGAAACAGATGCGGACAGTACCACCGGGTCAGATACAGATACAGACTCAGGTGCAGACATTGACGCAGGCCCTGACGCCGATACGGACACGGATACGGACACTGACACCGACGCGGATACGGATACGGACACCGACACGGATACCGACACTGACACCGACACCGACACAGATACGGACACTGACACCGACACGGATACGGACACTGACACCGACACGGATACGGACACTGACACCGACACGGATACGGACACCGACACCGACACAGATACGGACACTGACACCGACACGGATACGGACACTGACACCGACACGGATACGGACACTGACACCGACACGGATACGGACACTGACACCGACACAGATACGGACACTGACACCTGCTCTGACACGGGTAGTGACACGGACTCCGACACTGAGAACGATACAGAATCCGATACTGATACAGAAGAGGGCGTGACCCCCTGTAACGCTGCGCGCCTGTTGGATCCTGATGTTGTCTGTTGTTCTGACCAGATTCCCCAAGACTGCTCAGAGGAGAGTTGGGCGTTTTCGCCGCGGGATATGGCATACGGTTGTTGCCAACGAAATATGGCCCGGGCTGTAAGCTGCCCTGCTGATGGGTATAGCAATGAACGGTGTCGACACCGCTCATGCGGGGTGGGAGGTAAAGAAGAAGGCATGGCCTGTCATTCCAACAGCTGTGCTTATCCGATAATTGTTGCGAAGTATCCCTTTGTACGAAGAATACCATGGGAGGGATTTACAAACACATTTGTTCCTTCTGATGACAGCTGCGGCCAGGGCACAGGGAAGGATGTGTGGATGGCATTTTATATTCCAGCACAGCGCAGCCTCGAAATAAAAGAACTGTTAGATGAGAGCCCAACGTTATTGCGGCACATATCAAATTGCGACGTAACCACGTGTGTTGACATTGGCTACGACACATCTGGACTTACCATTACCAACCAATCCGATGCGCCCCAAATGGTCTATGTGGCTATCAGCAATTATCAGACAACAAGCAACGAGACGCCAACTGCGTTTCGCATTGATGTAAGACTAAACGATATATAGGCTTTAGCTCGGTGGTTTTGCCGCGTCCCGGTGAATCGCGCGCACGCTGCTTCCCTTTTTTTCATAGTGGTCAAAAAGCGCCCTTACCAATGTAACCGACCGATGGCGGCCACCCGTACATCCGACACCCACGGCGATAGCGGTTTTTCCCACTCGGACAAACGGATCCAGGGTCAAATCTATGATGCCGTAGATCTTTTCTAAGAACTGCGGTGCCAACGGATCGGACATGACATAGTTATAAATGGGCGCGTCATGGCCGGTCAGTCGGCGCAAATCCGGTTCATAGTGGGGATTTTTTAGAAATCTAGCGTCAAAGACAAAATCCATATCCAGGGGGATGCCGTACTTGAAACCAAAACTCAAGAATGTCAGCTCTGCCACATCCCCTGTTTTTGCTGCGGCGAGGTTGCGAATCAACGCCTCCCTGAGCCCTGCCGCGTTCATGCCGCTCGTATCAATGATCCACGTGGCCAGGGATCGGATGGGTGCCAGGTGATGTCGCTCTGCTTCGATGGCCTCTTTCATGGGTTGATCGACCTGAAGGGGATGCCTTCGCCGGACTTCACTGAACCGCTTCGCCAGTGTATCGGTATCGCAGTCCAGGTACAGGATGTTAAAGTCAATCCCGTCGCGCCCCAGGGCAGCTGCAGTCTCGGATAAATCCTCAAAGAGCGCGCCACTGCGGACATCGCAGGCAATGACCACCCCAGGACCTGTGGATCCACTCTTGTTGTACAAGTGGAAAAAATCCGGGATCAGGGCAGGTGGTAGGTTGTCCACGCAATAACAGCCCAGATCTTCGAGAAACCGCATGGCAGTGGATTTTCCAGCACCAGAAAGGCCGGTGATGACGATGAGCGGCACGCCCGTGAGATGGTCGGGTTTCATCTCTACCCCTTTCATGGTGGATGCCCCATGTCCCTTTATCCTTGTACGATAGGAGATATTTTCTGAAATGTCTTCATTATTGAGCGAGCAATCGCAAGATTAAGGGCAGGTTATGATTCCAACCCGAGGCCAGGGTCGTAGCGTCGTATCGGTCGGCCTTGGGTCGAAAGGATAGCGCTTCGGGCTGCCATGGGGGCATAAACCGGTGGCAAAAGGGCGATCTCCAACACTTCGTCGAGGGTATCTACAAAGTGAAACACCAATTCGCGCTGGATCTCCTCGGGTATATCTTCCAGGTCTGCTTTGTTTTCAGCTGGCAATACGATTTGTCGGATGCCGGCCCGATGGGCACCGAGTACCTTTTCCTTGACCCCACCGATTGGCAAGACGCGTCCTCTCAAGGTGATCTCTCCGGTCATGGCCAGGTCTCGAAGCACGGGCCGGTGGCTCATCGCCGATGTCAGGGCCGTGGCAATGGTCACGCCGGCAGAGGGGCCATCCTTTGGTATGGCACCCGCTGGCACGTGGATATGGGCCTCAATGGCGCCAAGGCCCTGGGTTGGGATGCCCAGCTTTCCCGCATGGGTCGTGGCATAGGTAAGGGCAGCCCGCGCTGATTCCCGCATCACATCCCCGAGCTGGCCTGTGAGAATGAGGGATACGGCGCCGAACCCATTCTCCACATCTCGCTTTGCAGGCGGTTGCACCTCCCGGGTCGATGCTTCCACAAACATGATGTCGCCCCCGGCCGGCGTGTAGTACATTCCCGTGGCCACGCCGGCTTCGTTTTTAGTGCCTATTTTCTCCGGCCGTATCTTGGGTCGACCGAGTAAATCCTCTACTAGTTGTGGGGTCATCTCCACAGAACGCACTTCGCTCGAAGCAACTTTACGCGCGACTTTACGTGCCAGGCGACCGAGTTCTCGCTCCAACTGGCGTACGCCGCTCTCGCGGGTGTAGCGGCTGATGACGTGCCTCAAGGCCTCGGTTGAGAAAGCCACGTCCTCATTTGACAATCCGTTCTCCTCGAGTTGGCGCGGTAGGAGGTATCCCTTTGCGATGCCGGTCTTTTCAACCTCGGTATAGCCGGTGAATTCGACCACTTCCATGCGGTCAAACAAGGGGCCGGGGATGTTTTGGACGAAGTTCGCGGTTGCGACAAAGAGCACTTCGCTCAAGTCAAACGGCACGCCCAGATAGTGGTCCACAAAGGTGTCGTTTTGTGCAGGATCGAGCACTTCCATCAGGGCGCTGGCCGGATCCCCTTGAAATGAGACACCCAGTTTATCCACTTCGTCTAAGAGAAAAACCGGGTTTTTAGTGCCGGCCTGCTTCAACCCTTGAACGATGCGGCCGGGCATGGCGCCCACGTAAGTCCGGCGATGCCCCCTGATATCAGCCTCATCCCGGGTACCGCCCAAGGCAACGCGCACGTATTCGCGGCCAAGGGCTCTCGCAATGGACTTGGCAATGGATGTCTTGCCCACCCCCGGCGGTCCGGAGAAGAGCAGAATGGGACCTCTGGCCATAGCGCGGGACCGGGCTTGGTCAGCTGGTTTTTTTTCGCTCTCTGAAGTATTGGTGGCCACTCTGTCAGAACGCAATCGGCGCACTGCCAGAAACTCCAGGATGCGGTCCTTTACGTTCCTCAGCCCGTAGTGGTCCTCGTCGAGAATAGTGGCTGCCCGTTTCATGTCGATATGGTCGTCTGAGCGTTTATTCCAGGGGAGTTCGGCAATGGTCTCGAGGTAGGTCCTTATCACCTGTGCTTCAGAAGACCCAGAACCAGACCGCTCGAGTCGACTGAGCTCCCGATCGACCTCATCGCGCACTTCCTTTTTCAAGTCGAGCTTATCCAGGCGCTCCTTCAGTTCCTTGAGCTCGGGATTCTGTTTTTCGTCTTCGCCGAGTTCGCGCTTGATGGCCTTTAGCTGCTCCCTTAGGTACATCTCCCGCTGGCGTTCGCCGAGCTCTTCCTGCACCTTGGATTTGATTCTTTTTTGAGCCTTTAAAATGGCGATGCGCTTTTGTAGGTGCAACAGGAGTTGTCGCATCCGTTCTTCCACATCCAGGACCTCGAGAATCTTCTGTTTTTCAGGTACGCTCAAGTCGAGAAAGCCGGTTATCTGGTCCGTAAATGGGCCGGGTTGAGCAGCGTTGTCCACTGCTTGTCGTATGGCCTCTTCAGGCACTTCGTATAGCTTGCCGAGTTCCCTGGCCCGCTCCCGCGTCTCTGCAAAGAGCGCTGTAAACGCCGGGCTTTCGTCGTCGATGGGCCTCATCTCCTCCACTGGAGAGACCACTGCGACAAAGTAGTCGTTGCGTTTTTCATATCGAGCGGCATAGGCCCGTTTCTTTCCGTGAAGAATCATCGACGTGCCGCTCAAGCCGCGCTTGATGAGACCGATCTTAGCGATGACACCAAGGGTATAGAAGTTATCTTTGGAGGCGTCGGCAGCCTCGTCCCGCTGCGCCACGGCAAAGACGAGTCCGTCCCCATTGCTCGCGGCTTCCACTGCGTGCAAGGTCTCTGGATGGGCGACCGTTACGGGCAATACGTGAGTAGGGAACAATACACCGCCCTTTAAGGGCAACACTGGTATGGTTTTTTTTTCAGTCATAATAACTAAACCGTAATCACGCCTTTCAGCCAGGCAAGCCCCCAACCAATCCCAGTGCCTAGGATTGTCACGATCTTTTCGTTGAACGTCACCAGAAATTTTACTACTCTAATAGGTAGTCTAGACAAGTACTCTACCTGGAGGAATTCAATGGGCTCGCCTGATTACTTACATTTTGTTCGTTTTTTTCTTTGGACCTGTCTCTTTTTCTCTTTCTGTAATATTGGACCGGTGAGCCCTCCACCAGATGCTGACAGTGATAGCGATGCGGATTCGGATTCGGATGCGGACTCGGACTCGGATGCAGACTCGGACATTGACACGGACACGGACACGGGTTCGGATTCTGACTCAGATTCTGACTCAGATTCTGACTCGGACTCAGACTCAGACTCAGATACGGATACCGACACAGACGCCGACACAGATACGGACACTGACACTGATTCGGACACGGACACCGAAACAGGTACAGACACAGACACAGACACGGATACAGATACGGATACAGATACAGACACGGATACAGACACGGATACAGATACAGAGACGGATACAGATACAGACACAGGCACGGATACAGAGACAGAAACCGACACAGACACAAGCACGGATACAGAAATAGACACCGACACAAGCACCGACACAAGCACCGACACAAGCACCGACACCGACACGAGCACCGACACGAGCACCGACACCGCCACGGACAACACGTAAGCAGTAACAAACCAATGCCTAGAAGTTTGCCGGCGGCACGGACCGCTATATAACCTGCGGTATGTCTATCCTGCGAAAGGTAGGGCTGCTCGCCCTGTTTGTCGTGGTTTGGTTCAACACTGGGAAGGTTTTCGGCCAGACCCCGGGTCCTCCAGTTCGGGTTGCTATCGATGCATCCCTGGACGAAAACGGGAAAATTTTGGCTGGAAACGTCCGCATTTCCATCACCAACACGTCCCGCGAAGCAATTGCCTCGGTGCCGATGATGCTCTATCCCAATCGCTTTACAAAAGTAGATCCGGCGCTGGGCGACAGAATGGTCCGCTGGATCTATCCGGCAGGTGAGAGCCCCGGCAAGATGGACATAAAAAACCCCCGCTGGAACGGCATAGCACTGTCAGAGGACCATATCCGCCCACATCAACCATCCACATCCGCGCGCGGCTCCAAGGATAATGTCTGCGTTCGCATCGCCCTGCCCCAACCTTTGGCACCCGGTGATATCGGGATTCTCGAGCTCGATTTTTCCGTCTTTATTCCCGAGCGGCGCGGGCGATTCGGAAGATGGCGCGGGGTCGTATCCTTGGGCGGTGGTTGGTTTCCCCGGCCCCTCAGCGATCTCAGCGGTCGCGATACAACCCTGCCGCCAGATACCATTGCCGCAGAGGTACGGTTGGCACTGCCCGCAGGACGGGGTGCGGTATTATGCGATCGGGTGTTCCCGCTTGAGAAACACCCACGGCGTATTGAAGCAACGGGCCTTGTTATCGATGCCCTTGCCCTTGTGGTGATGGACCGCATGGAAATCGATGTGCACCCCTTTGATTGGGGAAAGGTCGTGCACGTCCACCAATCACTGCGCGCCAAGCCCCCTACCTGGCAGGACACCCGGGGCGGCAACGGGGGCCTGCCCCAGGGGTTGCCGGATTTAGGCGAAGTGGATACAACCGGTCGGATCTTCGAGGTCGTGGGTAACACCGCGCGCTTGGTGCGGGACCTCTCACCTCACATCGCGCTGCCCCAGCAACTGGTCCTGGTCGATATTCCCGCTTGGGACCGGCTGGTCCAACCCGGTACAGGCGCGATCCTGGTTTCGGATCGCATCTTTCAGGTTATTCCTATCGAAGCAGGACTTCGGTTTCACGACCTCGCCCTGGTGCGGAGCATTGGTTTCGAGCTCTTGCGATCTACTATTGCGCGGATTGAGCCCCTGCCCAGGCGCTTTGTGACCCTGGATATGGTCGGCAGCTTTGTTGCCGACATCTACTCGACAGAAGTTCACAAACGACACAGAAGCGTCAAAGATATCGTCGGGTTCGCCAGTTTCCTGCCGATCATCGACAACCTGCTCTACGCACCCCAGGTGCCGTTTCGCGAGGTTTACACCAGGTCGATAGAGGACCCCGATCTCCTAAGGGACGAACCGTGGCGGGCTACGAATGATCTGCCCTATGGCAAACGGATCCTGGGCAAAATCGAGGATCGCTTGGGCAGTCGACAAACAGCTGCGTTGATGACCGACTTGTTGCAACTAAAGAGACCCTTTGATGTGGGATTAAAGCTGGCTCTCGGGTCAAATGCGGCTGCGTTTGAAAAACAGTGGTATGGAACATACCCCTCTGTGAACTACCGCATTGGCGAGATTCAGGACATTCAAAAACCAGACGGCAAGGTGCTGCACCGGGTAGCAGTGATCCGAGAAGGCGATGCCGTGTGGGAGCCCGTAACCGTGCGCATCAAAGACCAGGCAGGCCATGTTCAAGACATCATGTGGGATGGCAACGGCCCCACGGGTACGGTGGAATGGATATCAAACGCCCCGGTGGATACGGTGCGCCTGGATCCAGAGGGTCGCCTCGTGGAATCAGCTGCATTGACAGAGGATCACCCACTTGCAGACAATCTCAATCAGCTGCCCTGGCGCCCCCCTCTTTTGACCCACTTGCTGTTTTTCGGAGACCTGCTTTACGGCGATCCTTACATTCAAGCCGGCGTCACACTGCGCAAACGATACGACCTCACCAATGCACTTATCTTGAGTGGCGCCCATACACCGAGGAGCTACGGGGGATCCTTTGGCTATTTGCGCTTCTTCGGCCCAAAGCGAACCTTGAATGCCCGCACGATGTATATCGGTCCAGTCTTTGGTGTGAGGCATTTTCGCACGGTTGCAGGTCAGGATCCGGGTGTCCCGGAGTCGACCCGGTTTACCGCAACCGCGGGCTCACTCAAACTGCTATTTGGCAGGGATAACCGTTCGTATTTTTTTGATCCCCGCAGTGGATCAAAGCTTTCCGCAAGGGTTGGGTATTCCCTGGGCCGGGATGATAGGGGGGGCAACGTGCAGGTGGGCGAGGTATCGGTGAACCAAGTGTGGCTGTATTCACCGGCTATTCGTCACACATTCGCAGGACAAGTCGGCGCCATGGGCGTGGTGGGAAAGCCAGCGGCCACCCAGCTGGCCACATTGTCAGTGCGCCATATTTTAAGGGGGTTCGATATAGACGAAACCTATGGCCGCATCGGACTGTACGCGGTTTTTGAGTACCGGCATACACTTGCAGACGGCGCCCATATCAAAGCCCCTGCTTTTTCCTGGTTTGACAGGTTTCAAGGGGTGTTGTTCGCAGGTGGGGGAACAATATCAGCGGCAGACGGATACGCCGGGCTGTTTTCCAAGGACCGCATCTATTCCGAAATCGGCTATGGATTGCGCATTCACCTCCTCTCCATGGGGGTTCAGCAGTACATCATAGCGCTGGACCTCGCAGTGCCAGTCACCCCGTTTACCCGCAAGATGGAGCGGATTCAGGAGGACGGATCCACCGTAGATGAGACGCGGGATCGATTCAAAATAAAATTCGGCATCTTGCAGACCTTTTAACCGTAGACGAGACGCGGGATCGATTCAAAATAAAATTCGGCATCTTGCAGACCTTTTAATGGATGGTAAAAGGTTTTGCGCTATGATGCTGCTGCCGCGATTGAGGCATCAATTGAACGTAGAGAGGAGGGCGGCATGAATAATACAGCTGCTGTTATCTTGGCTGCAGGACAAGGTACGCGCATGAAGTCAGCCCTGCCAAAGGTGCTGCACGCGGTTGCAGGTCGGCCGCTGATTCACTTTCCCACGGCCCTGGCCCTTGGGTTGGGGTGCGATCCCACGATTGTCGTGGTGGGGCACGGCAGGGAGCAGGTCCAAGCCGCAGCGTGCAGTGTCAAGGGCGGCGATGGATTGACCTTTGTGGTTCAGGCCGAACAATTGGGTACGGGTCATGCAGTGGCGAGCGCCCTGCCAGCCCTCAAAAAGCATCAGGGTGCGATTCTGATCCTCTCTGGCGACGTTCCCCTGCTCGGCAAGCCCAACCTGCGCAAGCTCGAAAGAGCCTATGCTCGAAGTGGTGGACCGATTGCGTTTTTGACGTTTTGCCCGGCAGATCCAACCGGCTATGGACGGGTGGTTCGTCAAGACGGTAAGGCAGTGGCGATAAAGGAGGATAGGGATTGTTCCCGAGCTGAGAAGGCAATCTCAGAGGTCAATGCAGGCATCTATCTCATTGATGCGGGGTTCTTGCGCCAGGCTGTCAAAAACCTGAAGACCGACAACGATCAGGGCGAATTCTATCTCACTGACCTCATCAAAACCGCAGCTGTCAAAGGCGCGGTAGCGACTGTAGAGATAGCGCCTGAGATCGGCGTGGGTGTGAATGACCGGGTCGATCTGGCGCGCATCGAGGCCATGGTTCATCAACAGATCGTGCAAAAGCTAATGCGCGCTGGCGTGACCATTCGAAAGCCCGAGACCGTGTGTATCGACTCGGACGTAACTGTGGGTTCGGACTCGGAAATCGAAGCCGGGGCCCACCTGACTGGAAAGACCAAAATAGGCAGGGGATGCCGCATTGAAACCGGTGCGGTGATTCGCGATGCCGTCATTGCGGACGGCGCGGTCATCAAAGCCTACTCAGTCATCGAATCAGCCAAAGTGGGGCAGGGTGCAGAGATCGGTCCCATGGGCCGACTGCGGCCTGGGGCAGATGTGCGGGAGAGGGCCAAGGTGGGCAATTTCGTCGAGCTCAAAAACACGATCCTGGGCCCGGATTCAAAGGCCAACCACTTGGCCTACTTGGGCGACGGCGTGATTGGAACAGGCGTCAATGTGGGTGCGGGAACGATTTTCTGCAACTACGATGGGTACCAGAAACACCGCACCGTGCTGGAAAACGACGTCTTCATCGGATCGGACAGCCAACTCGTGGCCCCGGTCGTGGTGGGGTGCGGCGCGTACGTGGCATCTGGTACAACGATTACCAAGGATGTGCCTGCGGATGCGCTTGCCGTTGGCCGAGCGCGCCAAGTGAATAAAGAGGGGGTGGCCCCTGTGCTCAAGCGGCGGTTTCAGGCCCTAAAGGAAAAGGCCAGGAAACTAAAAAAATAAAGGGAGATGTGGTGAAACAAAAGAGGTATTTGTGTTGCTTGGTCGCGATCACCCCGATGCTGCTGGGGGGGGTCGCGTGTGGGCCTGCCACTATCTCGCGCATTGGCCCGCGCATGCCGCAACGACCGGCGGATTGCCAGATCGAGATATTGCCAGAGGACCAAGTGCCGTCTCGGCCCTACCGCAACATCGGTATGGTCGCACTTAAAAATTGCCAGGACTTTCGCACCCAGCCCTGCAGCAACTGGTTGCGCAAGGCCGCCTGCGAGCTGGGGGGTCAGGTGGCGTACCTTCCCCCCCGGGATCGACCGGACAGCCCCATGGACGCGGTTAATTACAGGGTCTTCGTGGCTGTGTACGCTTCAGATGTTCGGGGAGACCCAGCAGATGATCCAGTTGTAAAAGCCCGCACGTGTGATCCGCCCTGCACTGAGGACGAGAGATGCGTGGACGGTATCTGCAAGAACGCTGCGGATTGTGAGGCCGCTGCAGCAGCGCTACAAAAGCAGGAAGAGGCAACGCCCTCGCCTGAGCGGTGTACGGAGTAACCCCACTGAAACCCTTTTTCAAAGATCTCTTAACTGCAGCCAATATCATGTCGCTAATACGCGTGCTCTGCGCGCCGCTCCTCGCGTTTGTCTGGCTTGGATTGGGGTGGTACGTCGCCGGGCTCGCCATTGGTACGATCATTGGCCTTACGGATCTCCTGGATGGTGTGGTAGCGAGAAAACTAAACCAAATAACAGATTTAGGGGCCCTCCTGGACCAACTCGGCGACCTGGTGTTCGAATCGACCTGCCTGATCATTGCCGCAGAGATCGGTGAGTTATGGATCGGGCTGCTCATTGTCTACCTCTTTCGCGAGTTCACCGTGATGGTCATCCGGGCATATGTGCTGGGCCACGGAGGCGATCTGCCCTCGAGCGTATTGGGAAAAGCAAAGTCGAGCTTCCTGCAATGGGCATTTTTTCTTTTATTCTTTGGCAAAATCCTGTTAGAGCCGGGCGTCGTGCCTGCGGACTGGACCCTGGTCGGCATCGCGCCCGGGCGATACGTGATTATTGTCGCGCACACTGCCATTCTGACCGGGCTCGTCCTAGGGTTCCTCTCTGGCTGGCGCTACCTCGGGCACTTTTCGAAATTTTATACGGAGCGCACCAAGGGTTGAATATGTGATGTCGCCCAAATTAAAGTGCGCGACGCTATTTCACAGTGCCCGGAATGATATCTCCGCTGTTGAGGCGCCGTATGAACTCTTTGACTGGCAAAACCTTGATGTCATCGTAGGAGAGCACATCGTCGCCGCGATAGACGACGTATGCACCGTGGAGCTCAAATGACTCCTTGAGAGATTTGAGGCCGCGCAGATAACTCCTCCGAAACGTGTCTGCGCTTTTGACCTCTATTCCCACAGCTGTCTTTCCGTACCACCAGATGAAGTCTACCTCTGTACCGCTTGGCGTGCGCCAGAAACCGAGCGATCCTCGAAGACGGTTGTAGTCTATATGTGCTTTGAGTTCGTGGTGGATCCAGTGTTCAAGTAACACGCCACTCCAATCTTGCGGCATGGGTTGCTCAAACGCGCTCGCCGCAGCATTTAGCACACCGGCATCGAACCAAAAAAACTTCGGCTTTGTTACTTCTCTGATTTTCGCTCTCGGTCTGTAAGCCGGCAGCCAGGAGCCAAGTAACGTGTCTTCGAAAATTTCGAAATAGGAGGCGACCGTATCCCGTCCAATGCCGGCGTCCCGTGCCAATGATGAAATGTTAGGCTGTGTACCGGCGCTGAGCGCTGCGATATCCAAAAAACGAGAGAAAGCGCCGACGTTTCTCACGAGTCCTTCCGCTTTGATCTCCTCCGTAAGGTAAGTATGGACATAAGATTTCAAGAACGCCTCTTTCTGATCGTTCGTGTCTGCAAGGCAACTGAGCGGTAGCAATCCGTATCGAAGTGCCGATGCTACGGATATGTTTTCGTTCAACTCTCTGAACGTAAACGGATAGAGTCTTCGTGTAATCGCCCGACCGGCCAGGAGATTCGCCGCACCGTGTCTCAACTTGCGTGCCGAAGATCCGCACAGAACAATCTTCCGATAACCGTGACGCTCAATGAGGTGGTGTACCTCATCCAAAAGGGCGGGTACCTTTTGAACTTCATCGATAACGACCCAACGACCTGGATCCCCAGCAGTGACCCGTGCCACTAGATGGGAGGGATCTTTCAAATAAATGATCATTTCAGAAGAGGGCAACAGGTCGATAACCAGTGCATCTTCGAACTGATCCATAAGCCACGTACTCTTTCCCACACTGCGGGGTCCGAATAGAAAAAAGGCGGTATTTGGAGCTTTCAGAGATCGCTTGTGCATATGTTGAATGTAGCGCTAGCGAACGCCTGCTTCAAGAAAAACCGTTTAATTTGCATGGTTCACCCTAAAATTTACCGACAAAATGCGGGATAATAATGCAAATTCATTTCTTCCGATGACCGAAAACTACTGGCATACTCGCAGCGATCATCTTTAAGTGGTCTTTTTTCTTTTCTTTTTAGGCAAAATCCCTTTACAACCGGACGTCGTGCCTGCGGACTGGACCACGGTCGGCATCGCGCCCGGGCGATGAATGACCCGGAATAGACGCAAAGGATAATAGGATCGATGGAAGACCGGGATGCCCCCCTTGGAAAGCGGCTTGACCAATTCGCTCGCCAGGCAAGTGAGCCAGATCGGGACGCAATATTAACCCACTTTTTGGCCTATGTGGCCGATCTGGGACTTGAACCCTATCCAGCGCAGGAAGAGGCCATTCTCGAGCTCCTGGAATGGAAACACGTGATTTTGAACACGCCCACTGGTTCGGGCAAGTCGCTCGTGGCCATGGCCCTCCACTTCCAGGCCATGGCCGAGGGGCGCCGATCTTTTTACACCTGCCCCATAAAGGCGCTCGTCAACGAGAAGTTCTTTGACCTGTGCGATGCCTTTGGGCCGGATAACGTGGGCCTGCTCACCGGTGATGCATCGGTGAACCGGGACGCACCGATTATCTGCTGTACGGCCGAGGTGTTGTCCAATATGGCCCTTCGGGATGCGGTTATGGAAGTGGATTACGTCGTGATGGACGAGTTCCATTTCTACGGCGACAAAGATCGGGGCGCAGCCTGGCAAGTGCCCCTCATTAGCATGGCCGATACCCTGTTTTTGCTGATGTCCGCCACATTGGGGGATACGGCACACATCGCGACCCAGCTGAGCCGGTTCACAGATCGGGAGGTGGCTGCGGTCAGCGGTGGAGATCGGCCCGTGCCCCTTGAATTCGAGTATCGGGAAACGCCCATTCAGGAGACCATTCAGGATCTCTTAGACGCTGACGAAGCGCCGATTTACTTGGCCAATTTCACCCAACGGGGTGCAGCTGAGCAGGCACAGCATCTATTGAGCGTCAACGTGAGCACCAAGGAGGAAAAAAAGGCCCTGTCCCGCGAGCTGGCCGGGATCGGGTTTGACACGCCCTACGGCAAGGAGATCAGCCGGTTCCTTCGCGCTGGCATTGGCGTGCATCACGCAGGCCTGCTGCCCAAATACCGCCTGCTCGTCGAGAAGCTGTCCCAGGCCGGCCTGTTAAAAGTGGTCAGCGGCACGGACAGCCTGGGGGTCGGGGTCAATATTCCCATCCGCACGGTGGTCTTTCGACAGCTCAGCAAGTACGACGGCGAAAAGACACGCCTCTTGTCAGCGCGCCAATTTCACCAGATGGCCGGGCGCGCCGGGCGCAAGGGCTTTGATGACCACGGCCGCATTGCAGTTCAGGCGCCCGAGCACCTCATTGAAAACAAACAGATCGAAGCCAAACTTGCGAAAAACCCACATTTAAAAAACAAACTCAGAAAAAAAAGACCGCCTCAGCGGGGGTATGTGCATTGGGACAAACGCACCTTTGAGCGCTTGGTCAGTTCCCCTCCCGAGCCCCTCGTGCCGCGCTTTGAGGTCTCCCACGGCACTCTGATCAACGTGCTGCACCGCAATACGGATCGGCCGGGCGGGGGGTATCGCTGGCTCATCCAGCTCATCTCCAGATCCCATGGCACAGATGGCCACAAGAAACTGCAGCGCCGCCGAGCCGCAACCCTGCTCAAATCCCTTGTTCGAGCCGAGATAGTGGAGATTACAAAAAATAACGAGCGGCCTGGATCGTCGATGCGCATTCGACCCGGATTCCAGGAGAGCTTTTCCCTGAACCAGTCCCTTTCTCTTTACCTGGTGGAGGCCTTGGGTTTGCTCGACCCGGAAGCCGAAACCCACGCCCTCGATATGCTGTCCCTGGTCGAAGCAGTGCTCGAGGACCCCAAGATGATCTTGATCCGGCAGAAGGACCGCATCAAAGATGTGCTGATCTCAAAGCTCAAGGCCCAAGGGGTGCCGTACGAAGAGCGAATGGCAGCCCTCGAAGAGGTGGACTATCCCAAGCCCAATGCAGCGTTTATCTACGACAGTTTCAACGCCTTTGCCAAATACCACCCGTGGTTGGAGAGCGAGAACATCAAGCCCAAGTCCATTGCGCGGGACATGTTTGAGCGGTGTTGCGACTTTAACGACTATGTGCGGGAATACGGCTTGGCCCGCAGCGAAGGCCTGTTGCTCAGGCACCTCTCACAGGTATACCGCACCGCACTGCAAAATGTGCCCCAGAGTTATTTTTGTGATGCGTTCGAAGAAATCCTCTCCTTTCTCCACACCATGCTGCGTCGGGTCGATTCGAGCCTCCTGGATGAGTGGGAGCGGATGATGAACGGAGAGATGATTCGCATTGTGCGCGACCCCGACACAGCCCCATTTCAGCCGGAACAACCCGTGGATGTGGCAGCGGATTTTAAGGCGTTTAGCGCTCGGATCCGCAACGAGCTTTATTTACTGCAAAAGAGCCTGGCAGATAGGGCATACGAAGAGGCCTGTGGTCGCATTCGGCAGAGCACTGATCACACGTGGTCCCCGCGTCAAATCGAGTCGGAAATGGCGTCCTATTATGAGGTCCACAGTGCAATAGACGTCACGCCCAAGGCGCGCCAGCCGCGCAATACGTTTATTCGCGAGGTCTCCCCGAGGGTGTGGGATGTGCAGCAGAAGATCATCGACCCTGAAGGTGATGAGGACTGGGCGCTTTTTTGCACCATCGACCTAACCGAAACCACAGACGAAACAGGTCCCCTAATCGAACTGATCCGCATCAGCGTCTAGGATGATGCTATCGGATTAAGTTAGCAATTCCCCCTTGAAAAAGGGGGATAGGGGGATTTTGTCACATAATCAGACACCGCACCGCAAGGCGGCAACGGGTATCAACTTCACCCCGTCGATCGAGCCGTACTCCTCACCGGTGTAAAACAAGATGCAGTCCACCGGCTGATTCACCTCATCCCTAAACTTCTTGAGTCTGCTTATGTCCTTGTCCGCTGGGTTTGTCGTTGACTTGATTTCTACGGCGTACAACCTACCCTTGTCTTCAAAAACGAGGTCAATTTCTCTTCCTGCCGCGCTCTTGTAGTAATAAAGCTGGTCACACTGGATGAAGCCCAGCTTTCGCCGCTTTTCTATCTCAGCAATGACAAAATTTTCGAGGAGCTGCCCCTTGGAAACCCTCGTGCCGAGTCCGTGTATGATGCCGTTGTCACAGAAATAGGTTTTTGCGGCTTTTATGAATCGTTTGGTCGGCCCGTATTGGTATCCGAGCAGCCGGAAAGTCAGCTGTGATTGCCCAAGTGCGTTGAGATATTTTTTTGTGGTCGGAAAGCTTAGCGCAGACTCCCTTGCAAAATTCGATACTTCCAAATGAGAGCCTAAAGAACGCGCCAAGTTATGAAAAATAGCCAGCAGTCCTTCCTGATTTTCGAGATTGGCGAGTTGCATTAGGTCTCGGGTAAAGTAGCTGTTTTTATATACGTTGAGAATCTTGTGTCTGGCATCATCATCGGCTTGGGTTAGCACCTCGGGGAACTGTCCGTATTCGATCGCCCGATTTAATAATCTGTGCGCCTTTTTGATTTGGGCTGGATTCAGCTGATCCTTAAAGAGTGAATGGGTAGACCGGGATTGCTCCTCGCCAAAACACGCTGTCGGCAGATGTTTAATGTCGATACGACCTGCGAGTGTATCTGATGCAGCATCCAGCAGTTTGAGCGAGCTGGAGCCGGTCATGATGAAACAGCTGCCCTGGTTGTCAATAGCGTACTTGACAGCTACCGTAAGCTTAGGCGCTCGTTGAATCTCATCAATGATTGCTTGCTTTCCAAGATCCAGCACAAACCCCTTTGGATCTTGTTGGGCCCAGCTTAGATAATCGAGGTCGTCCAAAGTCGCATATTTGTAATCTGGAAATCGCGCTCTTAACAGAGTGGTCTTTCCCGATCGTCTCGGCCCGAGCACCAGGTAGCTTTGCCCCGGGGTTAGTGATAGCCATCTCTCAAACATGGTTTTAATATAACATGGATATCTTGAAACTCAACTTTCGAAATATCCATGTTATATGTACCTTATCTGGCCAAAACTATAGTTTAAACATGGTTTTTGGCCAGATATAGCCAAGGGGCAGGAGAACGTTATTTTCCGAAATACATGACAAAACCAAAGTCGGCCTTTGATATGACCATTGTTAGCGAGGTGGGGTCTTGGCCATATCCGAGTCCAGTGTAATCCCCATCCCACGGCGACCCACAGTTGCCGATGTTGAACTGAATATCACCGAGGTTATAGTCGGGATGAATAATACTTAACTGACCGCTGAACACACACGTACCGTTGCCACCGGTGATCCCGCCATTATCGTCGATTGTAATGGTGGTTTGGGTGCCGCCTTCATCAGAAAACGACCAGGTGCCAGCCACGTCGGCCATGGTGGTGGGGTGCTCGTAGAGGCTTTTCATATAGGCAAAACCGGTCTTACCCGAGCCGGAAAAGAACCCTGAATTTGAGTCGCCGGTATAGGTGCCTTGAAATCCCATTGCGCCATCCATTGTCATCAGCGTGGCAGATAAACTGATGTTACCCACAGGGGCGCCGGTATCGTTGTAGGTGTTGAGCGATGCTGTTACAGCTGTGTCAGCGAGATCAGCTGTACCTTCTGCGATAATTGATCTGTTTGTCGGCAGCAGATCGAAAAAATACATTTTATTTGTCTGTGGGGAAACAAGGCCGAACACGAGGGTTAGTTGTTCTTGCGTGTCGTCTGACAGAAAATGCCCGGACCAGATGCCGCCAAGGCCGGTTGCATTGCCATCTGTTTCATTATCTGTATCTGAATCGGAACCGCCATCAGATGGATCGTCACTATCATCGCTGCATCCTACAATCCAAAAAAACATGCCAACCACAAAAAACAGTTTTTTCATTCTTTCCTCCTCTGCTAGCGCAACCCAATACCACCTTTGACATTGATTGGTAAGCCTGCTGGATTACTTTATCTGTCGGTTTTCAATGGGGTTGGTAGGGTAATAATAAATCGGGATCCCGATTGATACGCCTCATCGAGCCTTATCTCTCCGCCGTATCGCTCGCATATACTCATGCAAACAGCGAGTCCCAGCCCGGTTCCCTCGCCGTCAGGGCGCTCTGAGAAAAAGGGGTCAAATATTCGATCCGCGTGCGCTTTGGGAATGCCCGGGCCTGTGTCTGTGATGGTCAGGCGGACTGCGTCCCGAGCCACGCCGCCAAACCCACTGTGCCACCCCCTGAGGTGCTCGGCAGCGATCTGAATGCGACCCTGGCCGCCCATGGCCTGGGCTGCATTGAGAAAGAGGTTAATGAGGATCTGTGTCAGGTCGTCCCTGGAGATGGCCAATTCCCAAGGGCCCCCTTCAAAATTTGCTTCAACCGCGACCCGGTCGAATTGTCTTTGCGCTTTGAGCAAGGAGAGCACATCCCGATAGACCATTTCGATTTGTGTGGCAGTCCCCTCACCACCTCCGTCCCCATCCTCGGGATGCACGGGCCGCGCGTAGACCAGGAGATCGCGTATGATTCTGTCAATGCGTTGGATCTCTTGCCGCATCAAATCTCGATATTTTTTTTTGTTTGCCGCGTCTTTTTCCTCTTCATAGGCCTCGAGCAGGCCGAGCACACCGGCCAAGGGATTCCCGATTTCGTGGGCCACGCCCGCGGCGAGGGTGCCCACAGAGGCGAGCTTGGCTGCGCGTATCAAGTGATCTTGAACCGATTTCAAGTCTTGCGAGTATTTTTCCAGCTGGGCCAGGCGGTCGTTCAGCTCAGTCCGCTGCTCTCTCAGGGTCGCGGTCATGCGGTTGAACGCAACCCCGAGCCGGATAATCTCTCCGGATCCCCTTACCGGCACCTCGACGTCCAGACTTCCCGCTGCCACTTGCTCCACCGCTTGGGTCACTTGACTGAGCGGGCGCACCACCAGTCGGGTCACAGCCCAGGAACCCAAGACAAGAGCCACGGCTGCGCCAAATATCATGTAGAAGAGAATCAGTCGCCGCAAGTGCAGAAAATCCGCATCCGAAGATAAGGACGAGACAGCGCTGCTGCCCTCCCCCGACGTGAGGATGTCAGCGTGTTTGGCCAGGGTGACGCGCAGCAGCTCTGAAATTGATACTTCTGTCAGCACAATAAAGAGGGCCAGCACCACTGCAAGGGCCAGGGCGATGCGCGTTCTTAAGCCGAGCGCTGGAAATATTTCCATAGGTCGATTAAGCCGGTACCAGCTGGTGGTGTCAAATAGGAACATTCTAAAAAAGTGCTGGCAAAACGAAGAAATAGGTGTAGCTGCGGGGTTTATCCCTAGCTCCCTCCCCCAACGTCCAGCCGTCAACCGGGGGAGGGCCGGGGAGGGGGCTTTCAATAACAGAAGATGGTCTAAATATATTTGTAAACGTTACCTTGCTAAGCGTTCGGGTTCAGGATAGGTATGGACATCGATAGATATTCCTTATTCGGAGGCGCTTCAAGTGACGCTGAAAGCTTCTTTGTTCAATGGATTAAAAGAAAAACAGGTCCCGTGCAGGACCCGGGGGTGCACCAACACCTGGATTTGGGATGGCGCTGATCAGCTCCGGTGGATGCGCACTGGAAAGACAGATCCCCCCTTGCGCATGTGCCCTGAATGCTATGAAAAATACAATGTCTTGGAAGATGTTTTGGTCCCGTGTGCCAATGATACCTGCCAGAACACGTGGACCTGGACACGCGCGGCCCGGGTGGCTGCCCTTAAGCGCGGGCGAACCGAGCCTCCACACGATCGCCTGTGCACGGACTGCCGGGACAAGGCAAAGGGCATTGAGGGCATGGTTGTCCCGTGTCGGGTGCGCCGATGTGAGGACACGTGGTTCTGGTCGGCTGAGGAGCGCATTGCCGCAGATGGAGGGGACGGCACTGCCAAGCCGCCCGCGAGGATGTGCGAGACGTGCTTCAAGCGGTTTCGCGATAGCAAAGATAAGGAGATGCCGTGCCGGGTTCCCGGGTGCGACGGCACGTGGACCTGGAGCCGCGGCATGCAAATCGAATCCGCGGCCCGGGGGTTTTCCGACCCGCCGAGTCGCATGTGCGAGGCATGCGCTGCTGTGCTCCAAACAGTAACGGAACAATCTCTGCCGTGCCGGGTTCGCGGCTGCGATAAGACATGGGTGTGGACAAAATTCATGCAAGTCGAGGCCGCGCGGTTCTCGGACGGCACACCGCCCCAGCGCATGTGCGAGACCTGCTTTTCCCAATTTCATCACCTGACCGATAAAGAGATAAAATGTCGGGTGCCTGGATGCAACGAGCGCTGGAGATGGACCCGCATCATGCAGCTCGAATCACTGGTTCGGGGGCGGACCGATCCCCCACGCCGCCTCTGTGCAACCTGCAGCAGTGACATTTCAAAGTACGAAAAGAAAGAAGTGCCGTGTAAACACCAGGGGTGCGACAAGACGTGGTCCTGGTCGCCAGAGGCGCAACTCGCCGCAGACCGCAGAGGGTGGTCCACCCCGCCAAAGGACCGCATGTGCGACAGCTGCAAGCGATTCCTGGAAACAGCAGAAACCCAGGTGTTAAAGTGCGCGGGTTGCGGTACGGCCGTGAACTGGCCCAAGGATCACCAGCTAAAAGTAGCCCTTGGCGCGTGGGACAAACCCACCCTCTGTTCTGATTGCCGCAGGGATGGCAAAGAGACGTCGGTCGAGTCGTCCATCGGCGCCGACTAGGTGCAATGCTCGTTCATCTGCGGATCTTGGATTTCGTCCTTATCGACGCGCTCGACGTGTCGTTTTCCCCTGGATTCAATGTGGTCACCGGAGAGACAGGGGCTGGGAAATCCCTGATCTCAACGGCCATGGACCTGCTGCTCGGGGGTCGCGGTCGCGGGGATCTGGTCCGCCGGGATGCTGAAAAGGCCGAGATCGAAGGCTTATTTGATATCTCCGACGAGCGCGACGTCAACGCCCGGCTGGCAGAGGCCGGCTTGCCCGTGGACGACGAGCTCCTCATCAGAAGGGTCATTCCGGCAAAGGGACGGCACCAGTGCTATATCAACGGCAGGCTCGCTTCCCTCGGTGTGTTAAGCAGTATTGCCGGCGGGCTGGCCCATGCCATGGGTCAGCACGAGCACCACTCCCTGATGGACCCGGCCAGGCAGCGGCAAATGCTGGACGGATATGGAAAGCTCGACCCAGAGGTGGCAAAAATGGGGGCGCTCTTTGGGCAGATGGTTACGGCAGATAAAGCGCTCGAAGATCTACGCCATCGAGAGCAGGACCGGGCCCAGCGCCTCGATTATCTCGCGTTCAACCTAAACGAAATAGACGATATCGCCCCCCAGGACGGCGAAATCGAAACCCTCAGCAGCGAAGTGACCCGATTGCGCAATGCTGAGATCTTGAAACAGGCAGCCAGGCAGTCCGCGCTAGACCTGTATGAAGGGGACGGCGCGATCTACGATCGGCTCGGCGCGGTGATTACAAAACTAGAAGATGCAGCCAGGTATGACAGCACCCTGAGCGGGACAACTGGCCAGCTGGTCGAAGCAGCTGCTTTGATTGAGGACACGGCCCGAGGTGTCTCCACCTATGAAGCGGGCATCCAGATGGACGCCGGCCGCCTGGCCGAGCTCGAAGATAGGCTTGAGTCCTTAAAGCGCCTCACCAGAAAGCACGGCACCGACGTCGCCGGGGTGTTGACGCTCAGAAAACAGCTGGCAGATGAAGTCGAGGTGCTATCGCAATACGAAAGTGCCCTGGCGCGCGCCGCTGATGCGGTTGAAAAAAGCCGCGGGGCAGCGGAGCACCAAGCCGGGGTGCTTTCGAAGAAACGGGGGCGCACCGCAAAGGTACTGGCCCGGGCTGTCCGCAAGGAGCTCGCGGATCTCGCCTTTGGCAACGCGGGGTTTGACGTTGACCTCGAGCCCAGTGCTTCGGGTATCGGCCGGGCTGGCACGGATCGGGTTCAATTTTTGGTAATGCTCAACCCAGGGGAGGGTGTGCATCCCATCAGCAAGGTGGCGTCCGGGGGTGAGCTTTCCAGGTTGATGCTGGCGATAAAGCGCGCGTTGGCAGGGGTGGGACCGGTCGGGACGTATATTTTTGACGAGGTGGATGCGGGGATCAGCGGTGCAGTGGCAGCGTCTGTGGGGCGAAAGCTCAAGGAAGTGGCTGCGCATCATCAGGTCATCTGCATCACCCATCTGCCCCAGATCGCTGGCATGTCCGATGCCCATTTTCTGGTCTCCAAGCAGACCAAGCACCGGCGGACAGCAACCCACGTTCGAGCGCTGGACCCGGCCCAGCGGATCGAGGAGATCGCGCGTATGCTCGGCGGTATCACCGTGACAGACAAAACGCGAGACGCGGCCAAAGAGCTCATCGCAGGCAATGGATAGGGAAAGGCAGGCAGATGCACTGGAAGGTGCGGCAGCAGTTTATTTCGCGTGCGGACATTTTTTCTAACCTGGGAGCCAAGGACTTGAAGGTACTTGCCAAGTCCTGCACAGACGCGACCTATCTGGATGGGGACGTGCTGTGTCGCCAGGGGGAACGGGGCATTACGGCATACATCATCGTCTCAGGCAGTGTCCGGGTCGAGACCGAGCGAGACGGGGAATCCCCCATTGTGGTGGCCGAGCTCGGTCAGGGGGCCATGGTTGGGGAGCTATCGGTGATCGACGGTGCCGAACGGGTGGCCACAGTGCGTGCGGTAGGCGAGGTCGAAGCCCTGGTGCTGACCCAGTGGAGCATGCTGGCACTCTTAAAGAGTCGTCCGTCCATCGCGGTTGCCATGCTGCCCATCGTGGTTCAGCGGTTTCGAGAGACCACGCGCGAGCTCTGGCGACGGGATCGGGAGTCGGCATCGGGTCGCAGGTCGCGCTATCAATGACCCCATGCTTGTCCACAATTGGCCACGCATCATGCTTCATTGATCACGCATATCAAAGACCCATTTGGTTCTGTTGATGGCCCTCTGTGGCCTGCATATGCGCGCTGTTGCTCAAATGTTGGATTGTTATTCTTGACTTTTTTCTTTGGGCCCGCTAGGTATGCTCTATTCGGCCTGGACTCAATCGCGCGCGTAAACATGGTGTCGCGCGCTCTGAAAGGAGAGACAGAATGAAGTACATCGTTGTTGCCGTACTGGTATCATTGTTCGCGTTTGGTTGTGGTGGCGCTTCTGCGCCGGACGTTGAAGCACCTGAAGCTGAGATGTCCGATGTCGAGGCGATGGGCGATGAGGCTGTTGACGAAGCATCAGAAGAGGCTGCTGGCGGCGAGGACTTCGTTGAGGAAGAAGCCGCACCAGAAGAGGGTGCTGAGGAGGCAGTAGCTGACGAAGCAGTTGCCGAAGAATAACTTCCCTCCGACCTCCTCTCCCTAAGCGGATTTACAAGCGGGTGTCAGTGCGTAGACCCGGTTGAAATCACTCGCATAGACAATCAAATACACTACAAGTGCCGGTACCTGCATCTTGGGTCTCGATGCACCAGGTCTCGCAGTTTTGGGGGTAGCACAGATACTCGCTGCATCGGCATCCCTTGCCCACCACGCATAGCCCTTCGCAGCCACCCCATGCGGGCAATCCCCCATCCACGCAGCTTTCTAAGCAGTCGGCACGGCAGAAGATGGGGCTACACAGGGCAGTGTCGACGTCGGGATCGTCAGTGGATGCATCTGTGCATCCCAGGAAGAGGCACCCGGTCATAATGAGCCACCTTATCTTTAGCCCCCACCCCGGCCCTCCCCCGGTGGACATTGTGACGTTGGGGGAGGGTGAGGGACAATTTTTACTTGAAGATTTACCGGCCATTATTGGGCCATGATAGCTTAGCCGCCCCCAAAGTCCAGATATCCCTCAAAAACACTATTCCGTATCCCCCTCCCCCAACGTCCAAATGTCCACCGGGGGAGGGCCGGGGTGGGGGCTCCGTTACTCACCGGGGGAGGGCCGGGGTGGGGGCTCCGTTACTCACCGGGGGAGGGCCGGGGTGGGGGCTCCGTTACTCATCTGGGGAGGGCCGTGGTGGGGGCTAAAGATCCACTCGTCTAATGCCGGTGGATGTCATGGTGCATCAATTCCCGGGTTGCGTGCAGTCGCTCTTCAGCGGTCATTTGGGATAATCGGCGGTTCAGGTCTTCATCGGCTTCCTTTTTTAGCAGCGAGACGATGTAGTCGATGACACTCGGGGGAAAGACGCCGAATTTTTCGTACATGTCCCGGCGCGCATTGAGGAGTTCTGAACAGGCCACACAGCTACCGGGCAAGGGCTCGAGCTGTTTGAGCTTTTCTCGGTCGTCGAAGATATTGCCCAAGACCTGTGTTTTTTTGGCCAGTGCCAACATGCCATCTGCGGTCAATCCGTATTCCGCGGCCGTGGCCAACCCGGCCAGGAGCAAGTGGAACATGGCCGATCCGTCTGGAGATCTGATTTCCACTGTCTGCCGTCCCCCGGCGTCTTCGAAGTCATCGGGCTCGGCCGGGTTTATCAATCGGGCCAGATGGCGATTTTTTGACCACCCCAGGGGCACGCGGATCAGCGCGGAGCGGTTGGCGTGGCTCCAGCAGATACGGGTGGGGGCTTCCTGGTTGGGCACCAATCTCAAAAAAGCAGAGGCCACGGTGTTGCCAAAGGCAGATAGGGTGGACGCGTAGTGGGTCAGCCCGCCGATAAGCTTTAGGGCTTCCTGGGTTAGCGCGCCGGTGTCATCGGTCATGATATTGCGGCCCTGTTTTTTGAGGGCCATGTGAATGTGGAACCCGTTGCCTGCCACGCCTTCTTCGAGTTTCGGCACGAACGTGGCCAGCATGCCGTGGCGAAACGCCACGTTGCGGATGATCCACTTAGCAAGAGCTAGAAAGTCACCCATCTCGTTAATGGGTCGCGTCAAGAATTCGATCTCGTGCTGCTCGGCGCGTCGACCGGATAAGAGGGACGAATCCGATCGCACAGATTTGATAAAACCGACTTCTGCATGGGCGTATTTAACAGCCCCGGTGATCTGGGCGATGTATCGCACCATTTCGTTGACCACATCGCCCCCTTTAAAAAACGGGGCAGACGCGTGGTATCCCGCGCCCCGCTGGGGGGCAAAGAACTCAGCGCCGCCTTCGCCCAGCAAGAAGAACTCCAGTTCGCCCAAGGCGTGCAGTTCCAGTCCGGTGTTCTGGCGAAACCGGTCGTGGGCAATGGCGAGGATGTTGTCCGGTGGAAACGGTGCTGGGTTTTCGTCCCGGTCCAGGAAGCGGCAGATAAAATCCAGGCTCCGGTTATCAAAGGGACTGATAAACGCCGTGCGATAGCTCGGTACCACATACAGGTCGGACAGAGAGGGGTCCACGAGGCCTTTAAACAGGGATGACCCGTCCACCCGCTCGCCCGCTGCCAAGATGCGCTCGGCCTGGTTTAGATCGGAAAAGGGCAAGCGCAGCTCTTTGAGCTGGGCGTCAATGCCGGTGTAGTGAAACGAAAACCGCTCGATATTGCGCTCTTTTACCACGCGCAACAGGTCTGCCCGGGTAAAATCCTCGCGATTTTTATCGAGCAGAAGGCTCAAAGGATTGGAAAGGGAAAGATTATCGACCATTTATTTAGAGCTCCTTAGCACCTGTGGGGTTCGCCCCACCCTCATCTTTGGCCCCCATTATTATCTTTAGCCCCCACCCCGGCCCTCCCCCGGTGGACGTTGGGACGCTGGGGGAGGGTGAGGGAAAATTTTTACTTGAAGATTTTCCCGCCATTATTGAGCCATTATAGTTCACATGCCTCCGATGCCCCTCAAAGCACTATTCCGTTTCCCCCTCCCCCAATGTCCAAATGTCCACCGGGGGAGGGTAGGGGTGGGGGCTCCCACACAGCCAGTTTTTCGTCCAGCGCTAAATTTGTCAATTTTAAAGTTGAGAATTCTTATCCATATTTCCGAAATATATTCACATTGATGAATATTGTCCGAATTATTCGCGTTCTTTTTCCATTTTTAGCAGTTGATCGCCATCCGGGGTCGGTTCTTCGGGTGTTTTGATCCTGAGCATCTGGTTGGTGTGGGCCAGGGGATCGCGAAGTTCATCAGCGGTGATGTCGGACCGCAGCATCAGGTAAAAATCAAACGGCACAAAGGGCAGGTCTTGTTGCCAGTCTGCTTGAAGGATTTCGGTGGTGGCGATATCCCGTTCCACGGCCTTACCGAGCTCTTGGCGCAGTTTGTCCGTCAGGATTCTGCGAACCTCTGGATCGGTCTCCCGAAGGAGCATGGCCTTTAGGTGGTCGATAACAAAGTCGTCGATGGCAGTGTCTTTTGCCAGTAGGGATGCGGAGAGGCGTGCTGCATAAGGGGGCACGCCTGGCATCAGGGCAGCCCGGCTGATGAGCCTGGTGCCGACTTCTTGGTGGTGGATCCGTTCGGGATCGTCTGGATCGAGGGATAAAAACGGCCGCATCTCAAAATAGTGCATCATCCCCAAATTAAAGAATATCTCCCCGTCGTTGGGATATATTTCGGTGCCCCGTTCGAGGAGGTCGATGGCCATTTGCACGGTTTTTTCAGATGGGATGCCACGGTCTTGAAACAGGGTGAGCGCGCTGCCGTCCGTGTAGAGCCGGCGAAACCTGGGATCTAACTCAACCGAGGTGGCCAGGTAGTTCATGGCGAAGCGTTCTTGGTCAGCTTCCTTTTTTGTATCAAACTGGCCGCCGAATGCCACGATGGTTTTTATCCAGACCAGATCAGCCGCGGCCTCGGTATACCCCAGGGAAAAGACCCGAAGCCACATGGCCGGGGGCAGGTAGTACCGGGCGTCTTCGGAAAAGGTTCGCTCTCGGACAGCTGCGGTCAGACTGCCCAAGCGAAGGGCCGTGAGGGCCAGAATAAGGGTCAGGCCGGCCGCGCCGGTCTGTTTGATCCATCGGGGCATGGGATAAAAATAGCAGGAATTTGGGAGAGGGAAAAATGCAAGGACAGACCAACCGAAAAAATTCGGTTATTCGAGCTCGTCCGATTTAATGAGTGCCCCGGAAGTGACCTCCCCCATTATGACCGTGAGCGTTCGCGAAAAATTTGATGGTGTCGAATCACCATCCAGGTCACCCTGTGCTTCTACTGTCCCGCCTTGCACTGCCGCTGCGGCATCTGCAATTGGACAATCTGTGTTAACATTTGACCATTGATACCGGTAGAGAAAGGGTCTGCTCGGCCCTGACCATCCCAGTGCCTGCCAAGTAGTATCCGTGCTAAATTCATTCTTAATGGCAACGCTTGGAACATAGCCGCCCGCGGTCAGGTCACCCGCAGGTGTCCAAGCCTTTGCTTTTGGCATGCAGTGCGATACCCGAGTAGTCCCGTCTGGTGAATGAAGAGCGTCAAAGTATACTATAGCACCGTCGGCGATGGTCTTAATGTTGACCGAGGCCTCTGAGGTTTTGGCTCGCTTCATATAATTGATGAAAGCTGGGATAGCTACTGCGGCCAGGATGCCAATGATAGCGACCACGATCATGAGTTCGATCAGGGTAAAGCCTCTCATTGCCATTTTTTTTTTGCCCATTGGTTTCTCCGTGGGGCTGCTAAAACCCTATTTCTCAGAAGCGGCGAAGCGGTAGGAGAGCTCAGCCGGGCGCGGCGGTGGGTTCGATCCATTTTTAAGAATACCAGGAATTACGGGTATGAAGCGGCAGCATCTCAGAACGAAAAGGGCGCTTATTCGAGCTCGTCGGCCTTAACGAGTCCACCGGACGTAAGCTCTCCCCTAACGACCGTAAGTGTACGGGAGAAATTGGAAAACGTTCCATCGCCATCCAGGTCCGATCGTGCTTCTATTAGTGCCGTCTCATCGTCTACTGCAGGACATGCCGTCTCTTCAGTCCATTGATATTGATAGAGAAAGGGTTTGTCCGGCCCTGCCCAGCCTAAGGCCTGCCAAATACCGTCTTCAGCACTGACAAATTCAGCTTTAATAGCATCATTCGGAACATAGCCGTTTGCGGTGACATCAGCAGCAGGCGTCCATGTTTTTTCCCCTGGAAGACAGTGCGATACCCGAGTAGTCCCGTCTGCTGAATGAAGCGCATCAAAGTAGGATATTGCGCCGTCGGCGATGGTCTTGATGTTGACCGAGGCCTCGGATGTCTTGGCCCGCTTCATGTAGTTGATGAAGGCGGGGATGGCCACGGCGGCCAGGATGCCGATAATCGCGACCACGATCATCAGCTCGATCAGGGTGAAGCCTTGCATTAGTTTTTTCTTGCCCATTGTTTCCTCCTTGGGTCTGTTAAAGCCCGAATTTTTTGCCTCGGGCTTTGTTTTGGCTGTTTATTACGGACAATCCATCGATACCTCGGCCATACCGGTTTGGCCGGAAACGATGACAAATCCTTCGCATGTACCGTTGCCGTCAATATCCTGCAGGGCTTGGGCCCCGTACCAAAAGTCGCTCGTGTACCACGCTGTGCTGTTGGTCATGTCGTTTTCCGTGTACACATCGTCCGGGGTGCCGCCTGGCGCGCCGGCATGTCCGGTGTACATGAAGATCAGGTCTCCCTTGGGGGTGACCCCGAGCTGGCGCCATTCAACCGGGGAATCATCTGGCCATGCTTTTGGGCTCGGCCCTGGATTGCTCGTGGGCTGCCAGCTGGCGCCTTGATCATTGAGATTCGCGTACTGGTGGAACGTGGCCCGATAGGCCTCCTGCTTGATGCGAATGTCTGCCAAGACTGCCGTGGCTTCGGAGTTGTGAGACTTGCGCACATAGACGCTGTAGGCGGTGACGGCCACGGCGGCCAGGATGCCCAGGATCGCTACGACGATCATGAGCTCGACCAGGGTGAATCCGCTGTTTTTTCGATGCGTTCCCATGTTCTTCCCCTGCGTCTGCAAGGCCCATGCCCGTTCGCGACTGCCTAGTACATTGCTCAGAAGAGGCCTCCCCCTTTCGCAAAGGGGGGCGGGGGGATTTCGTCTCTTCCGCTTGCATCATGTGTCGAGGAAATCCCCCTAACACCCTTTTTCAAAGGGGGAATGCGTGTTCCAGGTTCAGCAAGGTACATTTGTCGCTGCACTTGATCCCTTTTCCGGTGATCAACTTAGGCCTGCAATACGGCCGTCCTTTGCTGTGGGTTCGGCCGGTTGATAAAAAACTTAAGCGCGTAATTTCAATGAGACTGAAATCATATGACGTTCTTGGTCACAGCAGGTGACAAAATTTGTCAGTTTTAACTCTCTTCATCTGCTGAGATGCCCAGCTTGGTCAGTCGGTACCTCAGGGACCGAAACGTAATGCCCAGGAGCGCGGCTGCCTGGGTGCGCACCCCGTCGGATCGGTCCAGGGCCTGGGTTATCAGGGCGCGCTCGTGGGTTTCTAGGACCTTGTCCAGGTCGATGCCCGCATCGGGCAGGACCGGGCCAGCTGGTGCGTCTGAGATCAGCGATCGGCCCAGGGGCTCGGGCAGGTCTGCCGCGTCAATGGTGCCTTCAACCGCCAGGATCGTAGACCGCTCCAGGATATTGGCCAGCTCGCGGACATTTCCAGGATAGTCGTACGCGAGCAGGGTGCGCACCGCATCAGGGGTGATCTGCAGGGATGGTGACCCATGTTCTGACGAAATGCGTTGGAGCAGGTGATCGATGAGTACGGGAATGTCCTCCTTGCGATCCCGCAGGGGGGGGAGTTGGACGTGCATCACATTGAGCCTAAAAAAGAGGTCTTTTCGAAACGTTCCCTGCTTTACTTGGCTTGCCAAATCCTGGTTGGTGGCAGCGATCACCCGAATATCCACCGATGTTTCAGTGGCCGATCCCACGGGTCTCACCATTCGATCCTGAAGCACCCGAAGCATTTTAACTTGGAGTGGCGGTGGTAGCTCTCCGATCTCGTCTAAAAAGATCGTGCCTTGGTGGGCCGCGCGAAACAGGCCCTCCTTTTCCTCCCCTGCACCGGTAAACGCGCCCTTGACGTGGCCAAACAGCTCGGACTCCATCAGCTGCTCGGGCAGGGCCCCGCAGTTGACCGCCACAAACGGCTTGTCCGAACGAGATCCGGAAAAGTGAATGGCCCGGGCCACGACTTCCTTGCCGGTTCCGGATTCTCCTGAGATCAGGACGGTTGCCGGTGAATCAGCTACTTTTTGGCAGAGGTCGATGACCTCGCGCATGGGCCGGGATCTGCCAACGATGTCGACGAAGCGGAACTCGCCGCGGACCTGGGCGCGCAGATGAATGTTTTCGCGAATCAATGCTTGGCGCTCCAGGGCCTGGCGCACGATGATCATGAATTCATCCACGTTAAACGGCTTGGTCACGTAGTCGAACGCGCCTTTTTTCATGGCTTCGACTGCTGATTCTGCAGTACCAAAGGCGGTAATCACGATTACATCGCACCCGGGCAGCCGCTCATTGACCTGGGTCAGCACATCGATGCCACCCCCGTGGTCCATCAGCAGATCGGTGATGACCAAGTCGTATTGTTTGCCCTCGTCGAGCAGCTTTGTGACCTGACGGCCCGAATCCGTGGTCTCCACGTCAAACCCATTGCGGCGGAGCAAAATGGCCACCATTTCGCGCATAGAGGCTTCGTCATCGACAACGAGGATGCGGGCTGGTGTATGATTGTCCATTGGTGGCAATCATAGACCAATTGATGCCCAAACGCATGTTTTCGTCGTAGGGGCGGTTCGCGAACCGCCCGCACCCAGGCCCTCTCCCCGACCCTCCCCCGGTGGACGTTAGGACGTTGGGTGAGTGGGAGTCGTAGGGGCGGTTCGCGAACCGCCCGCACCCGGGCCCCCTCCCCGACCCTCCCCCGGTGGACGTTAGGACGTTGGGTGAGGGGGAGTTAAGTGGAAAAAATGCATGGCCACGGCATCGGCGATATCTTCCAGGAGTGCCGTCAGGCGTCGGCTGGCGAGGGCTTCCTCTGCGAGGGGGGTTTCACCGGTATATGCGCGGCCATTGGCTTCGAAGTCCTTTGGCCCCTGGATGATCTCTCCGTCTGCGTCGGCGAGCCGGGCGCTCACGACGATTTGCACGATGATGTCTGCAGGTACGAGCTCGCCGCTCTCGACGGACAGCATGCCGGGTGTTTGGGTTATCTCGACAATCGTCACTTCTAGCGTATGACCGGGCTGACCCAGGCCTGCCACTTCGATGCCGCTTTGGGCGATGCGTCGACGCAGGGCTGCTGTGAGCGGTCCTGCCAATTTGGAAAATGGGGTCTCATTTTGCGCGATAGGTACGCGCACCCGGCGGTCGATGCCAGACATCGAGCCCACCTCTGGTCGGTATCCGCACGAGGTGAGGATAAGGGCCGCGTTCAAGATGAGTGCGGCCCAAGGCAATCTCATACAATTTCCGATGCCACGACCTGATTCCGCCCGGCTTCCTTGGCTTTGAACATGTTGGTATCTGCTGCCGAGATGACTGCCGAGGCGTCCAGCACCGTCTCTGACCGCACCGTTGTCACACCCACACTCACGGTGACGCTAACGTCGACGCCTGAATCGTCAAGGGCCGGCGTCTTTTGATCTGCGATGCGAAGACGAACGCGCTCCCCTAGGATTTTGCCCCCTGCAAAGTCGATGTTATTGGCGATAATGGCGAATTCCTCCCCGCCGTACCTGGCAAACACATCCTCAGTCCGAATCATTTGGGAGATGGCGCGGGTCAACGCAATGAGGATCTGGTCCCCGGTCTGGTGGCCGTAGGTATCGTTGATCTCCTTGAAGCGGTCCACATCAAACATCACGAAGGTCAGTGGGATGCCGTGCCTACGGGCATAGGACAGATCTGCGGCGATCCTGTGGTTGAGGTACCTGCGGTTATAGATACCTGTGAGGCCGTCCCGAATCGATGAATCGTACAACTCCCTTTGGTACACGAGGTCTATCTGGTCCTGAAGCATGTATTTGAGCACGGTATTCCGACCGAGTAGGACTTTGTCGCCAGGCTTCAATACCGTTTCTTTGATGCGTCGCCCTTCGACGAACGTCCCGTTGGTGCTGCCCAGATCGCGAATGATGACCTTGTTGCGGTCCTTCATTTTTACCAGGGCATGGGTTCGGGAGATGCCCTCTTCTCGCATGATGGAGGTGCAGTCCGGGTCCCGTCCGATAGTGACCCCTTCCCGGCTCACGGGAATGATGCTGCCCACGTCAGGTCCCTGCAACACGACCATGCAGGCTGTCTTTCCCCCCCTGTTTGCGCGAAGGATTTCTCTGGCCAGCGGTGTCAGGTCGATTTGTCCGGTGTCAACCCCATCTTCCGGATCCAATCCAGAATCGTCTATCAAATCTTGCAAAATCCCACCGGGGTCTGTCGTTCGCGTCTTTACCATATGGACCTCATTCATCACAACGAACAATAGTACGCAGTTTTCGCTCCAGGACAGGGCTCTTTGTTTGAGCCGCGCCTATATCATGTTCATTCTAATGATTTCTGGTATCACTTTAAAGAGTGGTCAGAAAGAATAGAAAATTTATTTTTATCGATGGTTTGAGCTAACATAACGAAAATAATTATGAAATCTTCCATAAAAAAGCCGCAATCAGCCCTGTCTGCCTCTCGACCCTGTCACCTGTATGCACGCGTATTTGTCATTGCAGGCACCCTCTGGGCTTGCGGATGTCTCCCGTGGTTGAACGTGCAACGGGATGCAAGCGGCTCCCTGGGCAGGCCGACAAAGGGAACCCTGTCCCAGGGAAGGTGTTTACCACAGGCTGGCAACGCATTTCGCTTTTACCATAAGTACCATAAAAACACTAGGCGCTGCGGTCTCCCTGTGCTCACACGGATGATCGAGCGGGCATCGGTCCGGGTCGCAGGGACATTTGAGGGTTCTGTGCTCTTGGTCGGGGATATGAGCGCAGCAAGGGGTGGATTCATCAGCGGTCACAGATCCCATCGCAGTGGTCGGGATGTGGATTTTGCGTTTTATACGAAAACCATGGCTGGACAGGAGGCAGTAGGGGCGCCGCTGTTGCAGTTTGATCGGTTTGGCATCGGTATCCGCAACGGTCGTGCATTTCGGTTTGATACCCAGCGCAATTGGCACCTCGTAGAAGCACTGCTCACCGATCCAGAGGCGCGCGTCCAATGGATTTTTGTAAGTGACGGCCTAAAGGCCATGCTTCTGTCATGGGCCCTGCAGCACGATCGGGATATCTCCCTGATCGAGCGGGCAGCGTCTGTTCTTCACGAGCCCAGGGATGCATTGCCCCACGATGATCACTTTCATGTGCGCATTTACTGCCCAGATAACCCATCCCATGGCTACTGCGTGGATACACCGCCCGTGTGGCCGTGGGTATCGCGTAGAACAGGCACGGGCGAGCGATTTCCCAGGGCTTTGCTGGCCGAGTTGGCCCTTGACTAGACATCTGAAAAGAACAGATTGTTGACGTGTCCGCCTCCGCCGGGCCTCCGGCGGGATCTTCGATTCTCGACATCAAAACCTGCCGGTTATTTCAAAACCCAGCATATGTTCGCCTAGGCTCGGGGCAAGAGATAGGTCCGGTCCTTTGGTTTTTCCAGGCCGCAGGGATTCTGGCACTTCTTTCTCGTCCACGCTGCGCCAGGTAACGGTCTTGGCTTGGTAATTGATCAAAGCGTCGATAATACCGGTGATGGTCAGTGCGCCCAGGGCAACCAGGGAGGCCTGGTTGACGATGCGGTAGGTCGTTTCTAGCCGCTCGAATTTTTCTAGCTCAGCAGGTGTGGCAACGGGTCGCTTGGCCCTGTCCCGCAGTCCTTCGTGAAGAAAATACGTGGACACGGTGGCTGCTGCCAAAAGAAGCTCGCCGCTTAGAAACAGGGCCCCCTTTACCGTGTGGCCGTTCTGAAATTGCCCGGCGCCAAACGGCATGAACGCCACGAGGAGGGAACGTTGCTGCGTTGTCCGCTCTACGTAGATATTCCGCCTGAGTTTTTCGAGCTCGGCAGCCCGCTTCGCCGCTGCCTCGGCCTTTTGTTCTTCGATCTTTCTCATCCGGGCCTGCTGCAACGCCTCGAGGCGGGCCTTGGCCTTTTGCTTCACTTCGACAAAGAAATCAACGACCTCGATGGGAAACAACATGGGGTCCAATTCATAGGTGGGAGCCAGGATTAGAAGCTCGGTAAAGTGCTTTTCCGCAGCGTTTCGGTCTCCAATAAACAGATAGCTGACAGCGGCGAGTTTGCGGCATTCCAACGCCAGGGCTGGATTTTTGAGATCGCTTTTGAGCAGCGACTCGAATCGAGATACGGCTGCTTCATATTCGCCCCGCTCGTAGGCGTTTTTAGCGCGCTCGAACTGGCTGTATTCGTATTCCTGGGCTGAGGTCACATGGGGCGATAGGATAGAGACGAGTAGCACAGCCAATGGGATCCACCGCGGGAGTACCCACTGTTGTCTCGACAGAAGTGTCATTGGATGACCTTGCCACATGATCGCCTCACGGCGAAGTGACCGTTTCCTCTGCTTTTTCCAGCGTTACCCGGACACGGACCAACTCGCCGGCACCAACTGTAACCTGTTTTGTCTCTGGAATGTACCCCTTGGCAGTCACGAGCACGGCAATTTGCTCTTCCGGGCCCTTTTGAATGGCCACATCAACGGGCGCGGCCACCTTGCCGGCTGCACGGCCGGGAACCGTTACCGCAGCCTCGGGCACATTGCAGTCCACCACTAGCTTGGCCGGCCGCCATTGAAGCCGTTCGCGGAAGTAATACGGCGTGTCCCCTGGTGGAATGTCCACCTGCCAGGTCTCAGGGACAAATCGCTTCTCATCGATGGGCATAAAGGCTATCGCATGCGGGCCCACCGGGATTATCTGTTTTCGACTGGCCGGACCGAACGCAAAGGGACTGCCCCCATCGATGCTAATTTTTACTGCCATGGGGGACGGTGTAAAAACAATGACCCGGTTTTCCTGCGCTTTGGCCCGAGCCGGCCGTATCCTGGCCATGACCCGCCCCTTAGTTTCCTGGGGTGCCCCATCGCTTGGGCCAGCGTCGGTTGGTGCGATTTTTGGGGGACGTTGGGGCAGTTGCTTTGCCGGCGAGCGTGCGGCGTTTGAATTTCTACCCATCGCAGGAGGCTTGTTGGGGCTCGGCTCGTCGCGAATGAGCACCACCAGCACGGCCCCAATGGCGATCAAGATAGGAACGATGACTGCGATATATTCCAGAATCCGTCGGGCCCGGCGCTGCCGCGACATGCCTGCGACCGCAGCTAGAGCGCGGCCGTTTCCCGGCTCGAGGGCCAATACCCGATTAAAGTAATCGACGGCATTGGGAAGACGGCGATCCCGTTTGGCAGCCAGTCCCAGTGCCAGGGAGCGGTCGATGATATGGGGCCTGCGCCCATGCATCCAACTTTCCGGGTCTTGAAAAAACTGCTGCAGGGTCTCGCTGCTCGGTGTCACACCCATGGTGGTCAGCATGCTGTCGAGCTCGGCCACCAATTCGTCGGCCGAGGCATACCGCTTCTCTGGCTGTGGCGCGAGGCACTTCTTGAGGACGCGGGCCAGCTCTGGCCCGATGGCCGCATTGATGCTGAGGGGATCGTCGTAATCGCCTTCTACGATGCGTTTGATAATGGCATGGGGATTTTTCCCGCCAAATGGCTTTCTGCCGACCGCCAGCTCGTAAAGCACCGTACCTACTGAAAAAATATCTGCTCGCGCATCCAGTTCACTGTGCTCGATGTGCTCCGGGGACATGTAGGCCGGAGAACCCAGGATTTGTCCGGTGACCGTCATCTGAGCCAGGCCCGCCAGATGGGCGATGCCAAAATCAGATAACTTGACCTCCCCCTTGGGGCCGATGAGGATATTTTCGGGCTTGACATCCCGGTGCACCACCCCGTTCTTATGGGCGTGGGCCAAGGCCAGGCATACTTCCCGCATGAGCAGGGCAGAGGCTTCTGCGCACAGTGGCTCGCCAGTGCGCTGGTCCAGGAATCGGCGCAAGGACGTGCCCTGTACCAACTCCATCGCAATATAAATGTCATCCCCCTCGGCATCGGAATAGTCGTATATTTCTAGGACAGCCGGGTGTTTTAGCCGCGCCACAGCTTTGGCTTCCCGCAGAAAGCGCTGCCGCGACTCGATGTGGGATGCGAGATGCGGATGCAGCAACTTAAGGGCCACCTCCCGCTCCAGTATCGTGTCCATCGCCCGGTAGACCACGGCCATACCGCCCTGGCCGATCTCTTCTAATATCTCGTATCGACCGATCCGGCGGCCAGGCATTACTCGATGCTGCGTCATTAAAAAACCTTAATGCAATATAGCGCGTTCAGGTCTGCGATGAAACAAACGCCTCCCTTTTTCAAGGGGGACTGCCCTTTGACATAGCACTGGCGTGGGGTCAGTACCAGAAAGACCCCCCCAGGTTAAAGACATGGGCTGGTAGGGTGAGGGTATTGCTCGACGCGCGGCGAAGTTGCAGGAGATATCCCCCGGTCAACCCGTATTGTCTCGCCATCTGCCAGGACACCTGCATCCCCATGCTGTGAATGTCAATGCCAATAATGCCGAACCGGGTGTTTTGGTATTGCGCCTCAAAGGCGGCCAGCTCCGCGCAAGTGCTAGGGGCCACGACCCCTGTATCGCTTTTGTCGTGCTCCTCGCCGTAGCCATAATAGGCCTTGACGCTGATTTTTTGACCCATCCATTGACCGTGGACCATGCCGCTATGGGATACATGGACCGGTTTATCGCAATAGCTGAGGAGCCCCATGTGGTACGCAGCGCCCAGTCGGATCTGATCGATAAGCTGTACCCCGGCGCCCACCTTTGGCCGTTGCAGCACCGCAGTGTCCTGCTGGGGCCAGGGCAGTTGGTCCAGCGTGTATGACAGCTCGAAGTCGAGGCGTTTTGCAACCATCTGTCGCGCACTGAAATGAAGCGTCTTTTTCGGAACCACCCGGGCTGGCACCCCGATTGTGCCGCGCAACACCAGGTCTGTGGTGAGCGTGGGTCTAAAGATGAGCCCCAGGCCCAGTTGGTTGTTTAATGTTTCGTATCTGGAACGAAATGTATTGAGCACCAACACACTGAAACGGGCCCGGGACCACGCTTGACCTGTTATCGAGAGCCCGTAGCCGTACTGTCGCTCTGTATCCGTCGGTGTTCCAGTGCTCTCATCTTGCGGAAAGCTGAACACTTCGAATTCATTGCTCAGGTACACGGTGACTATCCGCGTATCCCGGACGAGCTGCTTGGCAGGTTGGTGAAAGGGATCGATTTTCAGGGCCGTGCGGGCGAGGCGATATGCACTCAAGTACCGCAACCGAGCCCTGGCCAACTGGGCGCGGCGGTAATAGATATCAGCGCTTTCATTTCCAGACGCAATCAGGGAGTTGGCAAGTGCCTCGGCAGCCGGAATATTCCCGCTCCAAATGAGGATGTCCAGTTTGAGTAGGCGCGCGCCGCGATATTCCGGCGCTTTTTCTGTGACAACGTCGATATATTCGAGGGCTTTGTCGTATTTTTTTTGCCACCCATTGAGGCGAGCCAACAAAAGATAGGCATCCCAATACGTCGGTGCCTGCTGGATCACTGCCAGGGCGTGCGTCTCAGCAGGGCCAAAGGCCCCCTCATGGGCCAGCTGATGGGCCAGTTTCAGTCGGGCGTCGACATCGATGAGGGGGGGGTCGGTCATTGACGTTCGCCGAGGAATGGCGAGTGATGCTCCCCCTTTTCCAAAGGGGGGAGGGGGGATTTCGTCTTTTCCACTTGAGACGGGCGCCGACAAAATCCCCCTAACCCCCTTTTTCAAAGGGGGAATCTGATCTTTTCGTCCATCCACGTCATCCGGGGAGGAATGGGCCTCAGCTGCCAAGGGATATAACGCCATGGCTAGCATGGGGATGAGGCAGACGGACAGCCCGGTTTTATTCGAGAACGAAATCATCAAAGTAGAGGATCTCCTCGTCCATTTTCCGCCCTTCCCAGGCGATGATAACCTGGGTCAGGTGGGTGAGATCGACACCCCGTTTGTGAAACCTCGACAGGGGTATCCAGACCTGCTGCCATTCCTTTGTAACCGTTGCAAATTCACTAAGAGAGACATAATATCGACGCTTGCCATCATTGAGATAAATGGCTGCATCTTCTCCACCCCTGTTGCCCCGAACCCAAAAGCTGAGATTGACGTAATCAGAGCTGTCTACGCGCCCCATGCACAGGGCCACCAATCCGTACGCTTCGGGGCGCGCCGCGCTGATGCGCACCTCGAGTCCGTTTCCGCAATGACCCGGCGCGTTCCAGTTGGCGGTGAGCATCGCTCCCCTATTGGACTCTGCAAAGACAGTACCGCCCAACGCGTTCATGCCGGGTTGCTCGCCGTCGAATCGCGCGATTGCGAGGGAGGAGATGACCGGTGATAAGCTGACGTCACCGAGTTCGATTTCATGGCTGACGTCCTTGCCGCTGTTGGTCATGGTGACCGAGACGCTCCGCATCTCGCCGAATTGGGGCTGGCCTTCGAATCCCGCGGCGACCACTGCGCGAAAGGCCTCGATAGGGATGGAGACCGCCCTAAATTGTTCCCCCAGGGCAGAGGGGTGGTTTCCTGCGAAGCTGGTAAAATCGTCACAGGATGCTGCTGTCTCGCTGTTGTATAGGTAGCTTCTCAGGGACACCCTGCCCTCCCGATAGTTGCTATCCTTGAGGCCGATTCGGACTGCCTCAGGGGGCATGCTTCCCTTTAGCTCAAACGCGAGGCTTTTCATGCCCGTTGGGATGTGCAGCGGCATCCGGGTGAAATATCCGCCGTAGTCGCCGGTGGCCTGTGGGAAATACTTCAAATACAGCGCACCTGGCCGTCGCCTAAACACCATGCGCCGTTCCACTGCTTCGCTGGATCCAAATACACTGACAGGCATTCGGTACGCATTCACGTGGGCCAGGGTGTCAAAGGTATCGATAACAAAGCGCGCGCCTTCAGGAGGCGGTACCTGAAACGTGGAATGGGGCGCGTCAGCTGGATCGCAGATGCGCACCACCAGGGCCTCATTCGTAGCCGCACCGGCCTTGGATTCGCCGGCTTCTTCGTAGCACAGCCAAACTTTTGTAGCACCTCGGGGCAGCGCGACCGCCCGACCCTGAACCAGTACACCCTCGGTGCGACCCGTTTCATCGCTGAAATGGATCATTGCCTGCCGATCCACAGCACCGGTCACCTCAGCCCAGATGTTATCCTTGGTGCGGCGAATCTTCGACACCACAGGACCTGGGGACGTCAATCCGATAAAGCCGATCGACATCGTATCGTTTCGCGCGATGGGATGTAGGGATCGCAGGGTGATCGAATGCAGGGTTTTAAACGGATGAATGGTCTGGCCTCGACCGGTAAAGCTATCAAAGGGAATGACATACCTTCGGGAATGGGGATCGAGGACCAAGGAATAGTCCCAATACGCAATTGCCTGTTTCGATATGCGCTGCCCCAGGGTTATCTTTATCGGTCCCACGCTACCGCTGGCGATCAGCACGAGGGCGTATTTTTTTTTATCCACAGCCACGCCAAAGCTGCTGGCATAGCCGAGTGTCCTGCCCAGGGTCATGAACGACCTCTCTAAAGGTGACCGTTTCACCCGAGCGGCAAATCCTCGGGCAAGCCCGACATCAGATGGCCGGATGAGCGGGTTGGTATAAGTAGGGGTGCGGGTTTCCCCCACTGATGTGGTTTTGGGTAGGGAGAACCAGGTCCCCCTGTTGGCCCAGATGTCGCGATTCACGCCCCCGAGTTCGAAGCGCAGCCTGTGAGCGGTTGCGTCCCCAACCTGCAACGCGATAGTGTTTTGCCCTGCTTCGAGAAAGACCTCTTTTTTTCGATAGTGGCCTTGGGGGCGTCCCCTGTCGCTAATTGGTATCCAAGTTATAGATGCGAGTTGCCGGTGCGGTGATGCTACTGCGAGATGGAGGACAGGACCTTCGTACTTGTATATCGGGTGAGCTGGACCGTTCGAGGCCGGCGATGCGCAGCAAAACAAGACCCCCATCCAAAAGCCGAGGAGCAGACCGGTTTTTTTCATGCTACCCATTATGTGCTGCTGATCACTATAACTCAAAATCCTCGCTTAAAATCGAGGCATTCGCACTGTCGGGCGTTTGATTTCTAGAGTTTTGGGCTATGATGGACAAATTGAAAGCAAAGGCCTAAAGATGACGCAGAACTACCATCTCGACGCCAATAAGATTGGCCTGAAGCAGTTTGAACAGAGCTTGGGCAACAGACCCCTCATTCCCAGTCGCATGCCCTTAAAAAAAGATTTGGCTAGAAATTTTGAGCGAATTCAAGCTGCTGGCATCGGCACGCTCAAGGAGCTATTGGATAGGTTGAAAAATAAACAAAAGCTGGCTGCCTTTGCTAAGCAGGCATCCCTATCTATCGAGTATCTGACCCTGTTGAGACGGGAGGCAAACAGCTATTTTCCAAATCCGGTTCGATTGAGCAGCGTTCCAGACCTGGATCCAGAACTGGTTGAAAAACTCAGTGGCCTGGGCATCAACAATACCAAACAGCTCTTTGAACGCGCCAACGCTGACGATCAATTAAAAAAGCGCTGCCAGGAGACGAGCATCTCGCTGGAAAAACTCAACGAAGCCGTACAGTTATCAGATTTGAGCAGGCTGTACGGGGTGGGACCGGTATTTGCCCGGCTTTTGCACGACATGGGTATATGCTCGGTCAGATCTTTTGTCGAAAAGACGCCTGAACAAATCGTCAAAATTTACGAAGAAAAGACAAAAAAGAAGGCGGATTTTTCAGCACACGACATACGCTTCACCATGGCGATGGCCAAGGCGTTGGAAGCAGGGTGCACCCCAGGAGCGGATTAGGGATTAGGAGTTTTTGGTGGGCAGGTAGGTTTTTATGTCATGGGGGTGCAAAAAGGGATTTATGATACGGAAGCCTTCCAATGCTCGCTCATCCTGCAGGTCTTCCGACAACAGCACATCACAACGTAAGATCGACGCAGCCGCGACAATGAGCGAATCCCACCAGGAAAAACCGAATTTGTCCTGTACGCGCCAGGCGTGACGGATCACATTTTCGTCCACCGGCAGGGGCTGCCAGGTCATCAATCGCATCACATCCTGGCGCGCCGTTGCCAGTGGCATACCAGGCTTGAGCTTACGAGTGACAGTAACGTAGTATTCATTAAGTACCTGCACGCTCAGCCTACCTGCCCGATGGGACCACAAGTGGTCCAACCACTGCGCAGCTATGGGGCGTTTTATTGTTTCACCGGCGTCTCGATAATAAACTAGAATGTTCGTATCAACGAAGCAGGTTGCGGTCATGGCGTTCGTCTCTCGATGGATACGGCGACTTTGAGGCATTGAGCGCAAGTGGGCGTTCTCTTAAAAAGTCGCACATCGCGATGTCGTATTTTTCTTCATTATTTTTGTGTTCTACGATGAGTTGGGCCAGCATTTTTGACATACTGGTGTCGTTTTGAGCGGCCCGTATTTTGACCCATCGAACAATGTCTTCGGGAAGCGAGATGGTAACATTTCTCATATTCACTAACTTAGGGTTTCACGAACTTCGTGTCAAGTGCTTCCGAGCGATCCGCGCTGTTGGGCATTTGATTTGTGGCGTACGCGCCTGGAATTGGATTAATATGGACAAGATGAAAACGATGATTCAGCACACGACATACGCTTCACCATGGCGATGGCAAAGAAGCTGGACTTAACTGGATAACCTTTGGGAGAGTGACCCATGGCAATACAAATAAAAAGGCTACAATGGATCGGTCTCACCCCATACATCGTCTTTTTGTCGATGTGTGGTGGTAGCGATGCTGATTCGGATACTGATACAATGACCGATACCGAATCAGAAAGCGAAACAGAAACCGGGACCAGCATTGATACGGATAGCACTGATACGGACACGGATAGTATTGATACGGATACGGGGATAGACGCAGGACCTGATTCAAGTGTTGACACCGAGTGCGATGCCATACCTGGTCTGACCGATTGGTCCCAGCCATGTGATGTGCGCATCAACGAATGCCACCTCCATGCTTGGTGTCACCAGCTAAACCACATGGACCGTAATAAGGGATTTTGCTCAGTTGAATGTTGCCACTACGACACTGTAGATCCAACGTACTGTCCGGATATTTCCGGTGGTATCGAGTTTTGCGGCCTCTTGACCGATTCAACAAACCTTGCGCCGAGGTATTTCTGCATGATCTATTGCGAATCAGACGACCAATGCCCAGAGGGATTGACATGCACGGGCGTCGATTTAAACGGCGAAAAGATTTGCTACCATCCCCTGTAGTAATTGTCATTCCCGCGCAGGCGGGCATCCAGAACTAGGCGAATACCGACGATTTCGCAGCCGAAACCCGATGAAAGAAGCAACAGCACCGACTGTGCCGCCAACGATGACATCTACTGGGAAATGTACCCCCAGTGCAATGCGAGATACCCCTACCAGGGCTGCGATTGCCATGAATATCGGGCTGAGCGCGGGGTAGAGGCAGGACAGATAGGTGGCTGTGCCAAATGCGGTCTGGGTATGACCTGATGGAAAGGATCGATCGCTTGGGGAACCCAATGGCGCATGCACATCGATGTCCTGCGCTGCGAAAAACTCGGGCGGGCGCGGGCGATCAACGACAATTTTTGTAATGTTTACCAAGGCCCCGGACACGGCGACCCAAATCACCATGGACAGCGCGTGCCTGCGAAATTGGCGCCGGCTCAGGAAAAACATGGGCGGCAGGACAACGACAGCCAGTACGAGGCCGTTGCCGAACTCGGTTATCAGCGAAAAAAAGTGGGTCGCATAGGGGCCACTCAGCGCCTGGTTGATGAAAAGGAAGAGCTCTGCGTCTGCGCCCACGGTCGATCAGGCGGGCTTGTGACCGACGATGAGCCAGCGAAAATCGCTGATGTCGGTTTTTTGAACGTCAGTAAGACCGGCCTGGTGCATCCAATCGCGAATAACGGATTCGGTGTATGTATCCCCAAAGGACCGCATGTTGATGGCAAACAAGGCTCCGATAACGTGAGCGCGTTGTTCATCGTCAATTGAAAAATCGACGACGGCGACCCTGCCGCCACCGCGGGCAGCGGCTGCAGCGCGGCGTATCATTGCCGCGGCCAGGGGTGCGGGTTCTTGATGGATGACATTGGCGAGCAGGACCAGGTCGTGGTCTTTTCCCCAATCCTCGTCGTTGTAATCGCCCGCTTTAAACCCCAGTCGCTCGGCCAGGGGTGTTTGGGCGATACGCTTCCTGCCCAGGGCAGTGACGGCCTCGGTATCGAGGACCTCAGCTGTGAGATTGGGATAGGCATTGAGCAAAACCTCTGAATAGTGGCCAAAGCCGCCACCCACATCCAACATGCGGCGGTCCCGAGATAGATCGAGGGCAGCTGCGACCTGTTCGGCAACACCAGATCCCATTGCCCGCATTGCCTTGCCGAATTTTTCCACCCCAGCAGGGTCTCGGGTTTGGGTTGTCCAGGGTGTGCCCCGCACCCAAGCTTCGAGATGTTCGCCCCATTTTTCGTAGAGGTCGTGGGAATGGGCCATGAACGGTGTCAGGTCAGTTGGACCTGGGGTGAAGTACGCGGCAAGGGGCTGGTGGATGCTGTATGTATCCCCCTCGGCCACGGCAAGGCCAAGAGCGGTGAGTGCGCGGACGATCTTCCCGGTCGCCAAGGGGTCTAGATCGAGCGCCGCTGCAATGCTTTCCGGTGTGGCATACCCCTGGGCAAGCGCGCGCAAAATGCCTGTACGGCCGGCCACGGTCACGACCCGGTGCTCGGCAAATCTCCAGAGCAGCTTTTGAATGTCGTCCAGTGTTTCCAGCTTTTTAGTCATTTTTAAGGTCTCCCAATCATTGCGTTAATGTGCGGGGAAATCTAGAAAAAGCAAGGATCGGCCGGAATTGTCAAGGGCATGGAAACCGCCCGAGCGTTTTGATTTGGAAAAAAGCTTAAAAACCACTCGATTTCGGTAAGTTAACGGTTGACTAACATCGCGTTACAGCTATCTTCGGGGCGGGGGTGTTGGTGTGTAATTTATAATGGTAAAGGAATCGTTTTAAATGACGGACAGTGACCGCAGTCAACCAGAGGTGAGCGAGGTTCCGATCAGCATCGAAACTGAGATGCGCCACTCCTACCTCGACTATGCAATGAGCGTCATCGTCGGTCGCGCGTTACCCGATGTCCGAGATGGGCTGAAGCCGGTTCACCGACGCATCCTCTACGCGATGTATGAGCTCAAGAACACCTACAACCAGGCTTACAAAAAGTCAGCCAGAATCGTGGGTGACGTCATCGGTAAGTACCACCCCCACGGCGACCAGGCCGTGTACGATGCGTTGGTCCGAATGGCCCAAGCGTTCTCCATGAGAGATGTGCTGGTGGATGGCCAGGGGAATTTCGGTTCAGTGGACGGGGATCCGCCAGCGGCCATGAGGTACACGGAAGTACGCATGGCCAGGCTCGCGTCGGAGCTCCTCAAGGACCTGGAGAAAAACACGGTCGATACGGGCCTCAATTACGATGACTCTCTCTCAGAACCCCTGGTGCTGCCTGCTGGGTTTCCCAACCTGCTCGTTAATGGTTCGAACGGCATTGCCGTGGGCATGGCCACGAATATTCCGCCCCACAATATCGGGGAGGTGATCGATGCCACGGTCCACCTGATTCAGCATCCCGAGGCTGGGCTCGACGCGCTGATGGGCATCCTGCCGGGCCCGGATTTTCCAACCGGCGCTTCGATACAGGGTCGCGGCGGCATCTACCAGGCCTACTCGACCGGGCGCGGCGTCATCAGCGTGCGGGCCAAAACCGAGGTGGAAACAGACGACAAGCGGGAGCGCATCATCGTCTCTGAGCTGCCGTTTCAGGTGAACAAAGCGCGCCTTCTCGAAAAAATTGCAGAGCTCGTAAAGGAGAAGCGTATCGGGGGCATCTCAGCGCTCAGGGACGAGTCTGATCGCCGCGGCATGCGCATGGTGATCGAGCTCAAACGAGACGCTGTCTCACAGGTGGTGCTGAACCAGTTGTTCAAGATGACCGCGCTCCAGTCATCCTTTGGCATTATTTTTCTCGCCATTGCCGACGGCCGGCCGCGCCTCCTAAACCTCAAGAGCGCCCTTCAGGCGTTCGTCGACTTTCGCGAGGACGTGGTGCGGCGGCGCTGCCAATTCGATTTAGAAAAAGCCGAGCACCGACTGCACATCTTAGAAGGGCTCAAGATAGCCATCGATAATATCGACGATGTCGTGGCCCTTATCCGCGCATCAAAGGATCCAGAGGCAGCGCGGAACGGGTTGATGGATCGCTTTGCCCTGACAGAACTGCAGGCCCGTGAGATCTTGGCCATGCGATTGCAGCGCCTCACCGGGTTGGAGCGGGAGAAGATCGATGCGGAGATAGCCGATCTCAATAAGGAGATCGCCCACCTGAAGGCCCTGCTCGGCGACCGCGCCTTGCTGCTCGATCACATCGTCGAAGATCTACGGACCCTCAAGGAAACCTATGCCTCCCCCCGCCGCACAGAAATTACAGACGACGCGTCTGATTTTGAGATAGAGGATCTGATCGCGGAAGAAGACATGGTGGTTACCGTGTCCCGTCTGGGCTATATCAAGCGCACGCCAGCTGCTGAATACCGGGCCCAGCACCGGGGCGGCAAGGGCCTGACCGGTATGGATACACGGGATGAGGACTTTGTCACAAAGATCTTCGTGGCGTCCACCCACGCCCATGTGCTCTTTTTCTCGGATCGCGGCAAGGCCTACCTAAAAAAGGTCTACCAGGTCCCACTGGCCGGACGTACGTCCAAAGGGCGGGCTATCGTGAATTTTGTGGGCATGGAGAATGGCGAAAAAGTGGCGGCAGTCCTCCCGGTGACCGAGTTTACCCAGGATCGCTACGTGCTCACTGCGACCCGCAGGGGGTATGTTAAAAAAACCGACCTCATGGCCTATGCCCAGATTCGCGCCACAGGCATTATCGGGGTCGTTATAGACGAGGGGGACGAGCTCATCGGCGCTGAAAATGTAGGCGAGGAAGACCGCATTCTGCTGAGCACCAAGGGCGGTATGGCCATTCACTTCGAGAGCGGACAAGCGCGCGCCATGGGGCGCCAGAGCAGGGGCGTGCGGGGTATTGAGACCCGGCGGGACGAAGGCGAAAACGATAACGTTGTGAGCATGGCCGTGGTGCCGCCGAATCCCAATGAAACCCTGCTTACCGTGTGCGAGTACGGGTATGGCAAACGCACCTCCCTCGATGAGTATCGGGTGCAACGCCGCGGCGGCGTGGGCATCATTACCATTAAGACAACCGAACGCAACGGCAGGGTCGTAAACGTAAGGCCTGTTGCCGAGGAAGATCACCTGATGCTCATTACCAATCGGGGCAAACTCATTCGCATCTCTGTGGGTTCCATATCGATGCTCGGCCGTAACACAATGGGTGTTCGGTTGATCCGCTTGGCCGAAGGTGAAAAAGTCGTCGGTGTGGAGCGACTCGCCGATAAAGAATCAGCAACTGCAGAGTTGGAGGAGCCGCCGAAACCGTCTGTGCCGCCGCCGCCACTGGATGTGCAACCCAAAACAGACGGCGATGATGATAAATAGGGTTAGATTGCTTCACAAACATCATTAAGATAGCTACGATATACAGCTGTAGGTGTTTCTAGGTGGAGGAAACATGGGTGTTGCAGTCGGCATCGATCTGGGAACGACGAATTCATGTGTGGCTGTGGTGCAAGCGGATAGGGCACGGGTGATAGCGGATGAAGGAGGGCGTCGGGTTCATCCCTCCATTGTTTCTTATCTATCAGATGGATCGGTTGTCTCCGGGCACAATGCCAAGGAGCGCCTGATCATCGATACCGAAAACACGATATTCTCTTTTAAAAGGCTTCTCGGCAGGGATTGCACCTCCCAAGAAATGCAGCGGGTGCTGAGGCAACTGCCCTACGAGGTGCACCTTGGACCGGGAGATATCCCCGCCATCAAAGTCCAGGGTCGGGAGGTTTCACTACCAGAAGTATCTGCGATGATGCTGAAGCACTTGCGCACCATGTGCAGCGAGATCCTCGGCACCGAAATTTCAGAAGCGGTGATCACAGTACCGGCCAATTTTAACGACGTCCAAAGATCGACGACAAAGGTCGCCGGTCGCATTGCGGGATTCAACGTACTGCGCATTCTCAATGAACCCACAGCTGCGGCATTGGCCTATGGCGTCGGGGGACAGATCAGCGAACGCATTGCCATATACGACTTTGGGGGTGGTACGTTCGATATCACCATTGTCGAGGTGGCCGATGACATTTTCGAAGTGCTATCCACAGCAGGGGATACCTTTCTGGGTGGCGATGATTTTGATAAAGCCATTTTGGAGGAGATGCGATCGGACTTTGCTCGAAAGCACGATTGCGATTTCCAAACGGACCCGATAGCACTTCAACGGGCACGGTCCGTGGCCGAGCGCATCAAGTGCCAGCTGTCTTCCATCGACGAGGTTCAAGCCACCTTGCGGGAGTTGACCATCGATTCGGCCGGCAGCGGGTTGGACTTTCACTTTAAATTAGAGAAGTTCAGGTTTGAAAAGCTGGTGGAGCCGCTCATTGCCAAGAGCCTTTCGGTCTGCCAAGAAGCGCTCAAACTCGCCGGGCTGGATCGTTCGTCCTTGGATACCCTAATCCTCGTAGGGGGAACCACACGAATTCCCCTGGTGAGAAAACGGGTGGCCGAATTTTTCGGAAAGCGTCCGATGACAGAAATCAACCCGGATGAAGTCGTCGCGATCGGCGCTGCGATTCAGGCTTTTTCTCTGACCGGCACACAGCTCCCCGAGTCAGTGCCGATCTCCTTGCCACCGCCGTCGATAGTTCCGGCAGCTGATCCGTCTCAACATCCCCCGCTTGCATCGCCCTCCTTGGAAACGCCCTTGCAGCAGCCCGGCCATACCATTGCAGATATGGATGCGAGCCCGGACGAGCTTGCCCCCCCACCCTTATCTGACCCATTAGAGCTGGATTCGCTTACCCCCCGTCCGGCACCCTCTGACCCGGTGAGTGGCGATGGAGATCGGGCAGCGCTCCTTCATGAAGAAGTCTCTGACGAGCTTCCCGCAGTGCTGGGATCTCCGCAGGAATTGGACACGTCTGGGGAGGATCGCGCGCCCTCTGACGATAATATCGACTCTTGGTTTGGCGTCCTGGGCGAGGTGCCGCTTCCCGAGGCTGAGAGTGACGCGGTCGCGGAAGGTCCGGCGCCGATTGCTGAGCCCAAGGCGTCCCCTCCGGAACCTCCCAAGGGTGTTATGCCGGTACCGCCCAAGGAAAAGCCAAAAACCGGCAAGGTACCCGCTGCATTCGACCCCAGGCGGATATCGCCTATTCCGAGTTCAAAGCCCCCGGCCATCCCTACCGCGGTTTCCCAAGAGTTGCCGGTGGCCAAGGCATCGCCGCTATCGCGGACGGTGCTTCAAGCCCCTGGTTCCATGCCGGCGAGTCGCGACAGAGAGGCATCTCCTGATACGGGTGGGTCCCAACCCGCTGGGTCTCAACCCGGTGCCATTGCCGATGCCATCTCGGAGACAATGAGCGCATCCCCCTCTTTCCCTGCGGCACCAGTTAAGTCCTATCCAGTGCCCAAGCAACCCGCCCTGCTTCTCGACGTGACGCCGCGCGCCCTGGGCGTTGCAACTGCGGGTGGCTTTTGCGATACGATTATCGAGCGAAACGCTGCCATTCCCATCGAACAATCGCGGGTTTTTACTACGTCTAGCGACAATCAGACAGATGTATCTATCGACATCTATCAAGGAGAATCCAGGCGCATCAGCGAGAACACCGCTCTCGGACAAATCCTGTTGTCAAATATTCGCCCGGCGCCGCGCGGTGAGATCAAGATCCGAGTAACGTTCGAAATTGACATTGACGGTATATTGAGCGTCTCCGCGCGAAACGAGGAGACGAACGAAGCGCAACACATCCGCATTTCACTAACCGGGAGCCTGGATGACGATAGGATTGAGGCCCTGGTCCAACAATACGCAGACAAATGACTGATAGAAACCCGCAATTCGACGCATATGTATTAAAAATTCACCATGTCCTCGATCGATTGGACTACTACCGCTTGCTCGGCGTGGATGTGAATGCCGACCTTACCAGCATTAAGAGCGCATTTCACACCATTGCCGCAAAGTTTCATCCCGATCGCAACCGCAGCGCATCCCCTGACATAAAAAGGGCGCTTTACGACATCTTCAAGCGACTCAACGAAGCCTATCGCGTCCTTACCGATCCAGATCGCCGCGCGTTTTATAACAAGGGACTTGAAAGCGGAAAGACGCGCCTTGAGCAAGACCTGCGCAAAACTGCCATACCCAAAACACCGGAGGATACCATCCGATCTCCCCAGGCCAGGCAGTTCTATCGTCAGGCAGCAGAAGAGCTCAAAAAGGGCAATATCCTGAAAGCAGATCTTCATCTCAAAGTAGCGATGCGCCACGAACCCAGTAGTGGCGCGATAAAGGCCCTCATCGACCAAATTCAACAGGCAAAGTCTGGTCAGAAGAAGTAGGTATTTAATCTAGCGGATGTCATTTTGACATGTCCGCCTCCGCCGGGCCTACGGCGGGATCTTGGATTCTCGAATTTACTTCGAAACTCGATAACCCCGCCGTAGGCCTTGCGAAGGCGGGCCACGTCATTCATACAAACTATGCCTTCGCCAAGGCCTGTTTTATCTTTTCGGCGAGGTTGGGGCCGACACCGGGTATCTTTATTAGCGTCTCAATGGGTGCCTCGCGTATTCCCTTCACACTGTGTAGTTGGGTGAGCAGTGCTTTTTTTGTTTTGGGGCCCACCCCGGGAATGGCGTCTAGCTCTGATATGATCGCTTTTTTACGCCGCTGTTTTCGCTGGAAGGTATTGGCGAGTCGATGGGCCTCATCCCTGGCCGCAGCCACAATGTAAAGCGGAGAGAACCTCGCTTTGAGATGGATGGGGTTCTTGCGCCCGGGAAGGAAAATGCGATCGGTCTCGACTTTTTTTCCCCGCTCTCGTTCTTTGGCCAGCGCAATGACGGCTTGGTTTTTGATTTCTAGGTCAGCAAGCACAGCGAGTGCGACCCCGAGCTGGCCGCGCCCCCCGTCGATGACCAGAAGGTCAGGAGCCGACCAGTTCTGTTCGTTGTTCTTTGCCCGCACAAATCGCCGATCCAAAACTTCCCGTATGGCGGCGTAGTCATCGCCTTTCGCGTCAGTTCGAATGCGGTACGTTCGACCTGCGGCACGATCCACGTGGCCGTCAATGACGGCTGCGATGGCACCCACCGCTGCTCCGCCGGCCAGGTGCGATATGTCCACGCACTCGATGCGTCGCGGCAGGGTTGGCAGATGAAGGCGGCGCTGAACCGCAGTAAGGCGATCGGTAATCGAATCTGCCTCTCTCATCTGAGCGGCGAGGAGTTGGGCAGCGTTCAGATCAGCCATGGTTGCTAAGGATGCCTTTTCCCCACGCTTGGGATGCGCAACCATTGTCCGCTTGCCCCTTACTTCCGAGAGGATCGCCGCGGCCGCAGTCCCACTGTCAATCGGTCGCGAGACGAGGATTTCATTTGGGATGCGATCCGGGACCGTATAGTACTGAATGAGAAACGACGACAGGATCTCCTCATCTGGAAATTCCTGATCGGTGAAGTGGAACCCGATCCGTCCGCTGAGACGACCCGTCCGCACCTGCAAAATGGCCACTTGAACCTGATCGCCTTGACGATTGAATCCGATCACATCCCGATCGCCGCCGCCGGGTGTGACGACCTTCTGCGGGGCGAGTGTCTCGCGAACAGCCCGTATTTGATCCCGCAGACTGGCGGCGCGTTCATACTCGAGGGCGTCAGCCGCTTGTTGCATGCGGTCCTTTAACTCGCTTTCGAGTTCTTCTCGCCGGCCTAGTAAAAATAGGCGTATATAACCTACTTGGCGCAGGTATTCTTCCCGGTCTACATCGAGCACGCAGGGACCTGGGCAGCGGTGCATCTGGTGCTGAAGACAGGGCCGAACCCGATTGGCCATGAACCTGTCGGTGCAGGATCGTATTTTGAAGTGACGTTGGGCGAGTTTCAGGGTCTCTCTGGCTGCTGACGCTGAGTGATAGGGGCCAAAATAAATGGCGCCGTCTTTTTTGGGGCGGCGGATGACCTCTAATTTAGGCCACGGGTGCTTGAGGTCGAGCCGCAGACACAGGAAGTCTTTATCGTCACGCAGTTTAATATTGAATCGGGGTGAATGGAGCTTGATGAGGCTGTTTTCGAGGAGCAGCGCTTCTTTTTCCGAGGCGGTTAGGACGATTTCTACATCAGATACGAGGCGCCGAATATGGACGCGGAAGAATCGGGTATCTGATGTGCTCGGTGTGAAGTAGGAGCGCACCCGCTTGGCCAGGTTTTTGGCCTTGCCCACGTAGACAATGGTCCCGCGCCCGTCCTTCATGAGATACACCCCCGGAGATCCCGGCAGGGTATCGAGTAACTCTTTTAATTTATCCGCGTCCATAGAACGGTGGTTCCTGAACCGAGGGGATGGGAGTTGAGAAGAAAAAAAGAATGCTAAGATTTGTCCTGGGAAGGCGAATCGTTGACCATCTCCTTGAGTTCCTTACCCACCTTAAAAAACGGAAGTCGCTTTGAAGCGACGTGCACGGGTTCGCCAGTTCTCGGATTTCGGCCGTTATACGGCTTGTACTGCCGCACCGTGAAGCTACCCAGGCCGCGTATCTCAATGCCCTCTCCCCGCCTCAGAGCATCGGTCATGGCATCGAAAATACAATTCACGACGAGCTCTGCTCGGCTTTTCGTTATGTTGGTCCGAGTCGCAACCGCGTCAATCAGTTCCGATTTTGTCATGAGTTACTCCTTGAAAGGTTTTTTTCTAACAGCCACTTAGCATTCGGTCAAGGGACAACGCACCAATTTAATTGGGGTTTACCGCAATAGCAAGACAAAAGGTGGACGGGTGGACAGAGTGGACGAGGTGGACGGAGTGGACGGGTGGACGGAGTGGACGGGTGGACAAAGTGGTTCTTTTTCTGTGGCTCGGATCACTTTGGCTACTGTCCACTCCGTCCACTGTCTACTTCGTCCACTTCGTCCACCTCGTCCACCGTCCACCCGTCCACTCCCAAAACGCACCTACCCAGTTCCAGAACCCTCTATTGACTTCAATATCAAAAGAAAATTCCATCTTTACTTTATACAACAATATAAGGGGCTTGACTTTTATGCGGGTTCCCAATAACATATGCTCCCAATATGTCGTCTAACTTTGCGAAATTACTACCCAATTTAAAGAGTATCGGGTACTGATCTCTAAAGAATAGTAACGCGCCGGAAATCCCGGTTTTTTGATTGAACAAGAGGAAAGCGGCTATGGCACGAAAAAACGTACTCGCCAGTTTATTAGTGGTTGTCCTTGCTGTCTGTTTCGGAGCGGTCGGACAGGCCCAGGATATGGTGTTCACCACATCTGACGTGGGGCAGGTGGCAGCGCCGCCGCCCCCACCTTCGGGACCACCGAGCGAAGCCCTGGCCAATGCATTGCGGCTCTACCAGCAGGAGAGTTATGCGCAGGCAGCTGTTCAGTTCCAGCGCATTGTTCAGGGAGAGACAGGCGACGAGCCGGCAAATGTACAAAAGGCGCTTTTCTTCTTGGGCAAGTGTTTTTACCATCTGCGCTTTTATCAGGCAGCGCTCGGGGTGTTCGAGGAGATCGCCATGATGTCCACGGGGCATCTTTATTTTCAGACCACACTCCAGTGGTTGGCCCAGCTTTCCCGTGAGCTTCCCGAGCCAGCCGGCATTATCGGTCTGGTGGGCCGATATGGGGATTCCATTTCGGTTTTGCAGGAGTTCAACAAAGCTGAGACATCGGATTTGTATAATGAATTGTTATACTTAATGGGACGGCACTGGTACAATCAAGGAGAGTTTTCCAAGTCTCGGGATTTCTTTTTGGAGATCGATCGCGGCCACGATTTCTTCACCCAGGGCGTTATTTATACGGGCATTACCCATGTGCGAGAGCGAAAGGCCATGCCCGCTGCCAAGGCATTTCTCTCTGTCATCAAGAAATATGAAGACTTGCTATTCCTTTCAGATGAGGAGGAGAGGTTTCTGAACCTCGCCTGGATTTCCCTGGCTCGGATTTATTATTCGACCCAGCACTTTGAGAGTGCCATGGAAGCCTGGAGCCGCATTCCCCAGGAGTCGGAATATTACCTGGACGCGCTGTTCGAGGAGTCCTGGGCGTATTTTCAAGTAGATCAGTTGGAGAAAGCCCTCGGCAATATTCACACCATCAATTCGCCCTATTTCGACGAGATGTTCTATCCAGAGTCGTTGATTTTACGGGCAGTGATCTATTTTGGACAGTGTTCATATGAGGATGCGCAAGATGCGATAAAGGAATTCCGAGCGAAATACGAGCCCATCCAGGCCGCACTCGAAGTGGCGATCACCAAATTTCAAGACAACCAAGCGTTTTTTGAGTTCCTACTTAAGCTGCGGGCAACAGATGAGATTACCAGTGAGATGACCTTGGGTGAAGGGGACAAGGCCGTAACCTTCTCCGTGCCCGTGCTCAACGTTATTAAGGGCGCCCTGAGCGATCGCACCTTGCTGCGCAATGTGGAGTATGTGGAGCTCCTGCAGAGCGAGGAGAAAAAGCTGGCCGAGATGCCGCCCATGTTTATCAACTCCTCGGCCGGGGTTCGGATTCAACAGGATATCAATACTGCCAAGACCGTTGCCGTGGACGAGACCGGCAACCTGGCCCGCGGTCGATATGAGCGGCTGCTCGAGGAAATCAAAAGTCTCAACAACGACGCCACACGCGTTGAAATCGAAATTCTCAAGGCACTTCGCGGCGAGCTCGACATGGAGATACTTCAGGAAGGCGAAATCGCCGGGCCTGACGCCGTAGAAGAAGAGATAAAGAGCGATAAGGAGCACGTGCTCTGGCCGTTTGAAGGCGAATTTTGGCGGGATGAGCTGGGCACTTATCAGCAACCCATCGTCAACCAATGCGGGAGGTAAAGAGTAATGATTCGCAATCCCCTTAGGATAGTCGGCGCTGTTTTTCTCATCATAGGCGCTGTCACGTTGGTCTCCACAGGGGCCAAGGCGGCAAAGAAGAAGCGGGCAGAGGCCGTCGATTCGGCTGATGTCTGTATCGCCCCGTCCATCATAAAGAAGGTGAAAGCTTGCCCCAAGGGTATCAAAATGGGCAAGTCCAAAAAGACCACGCGCATCGGGACGAGTACCAAAAAAGTGGCGCGAAAGAAGAAAAAAGGCCCCATCGGCCCGGGCATTGGGCGGGATTTTGTGCAAAAGATCACCGAATCCGCGTTCAAGCGAAAGCGCGAGAAAAAGAAAATCGACATCCTCAAGCGGGAAATAGAGCTCCTTAAAAACCTCGCCAAGCAGACCCCAAATGACAATCCGGACAAGGCCGAGGTGCTCAAGCGGATCGCCGATAACTACAAAGACTTCTACGGCCAGCTCAATTTCATGGCCCGCGACCTGGACGAAAGAATCTTTAAGGAGAAAAAGCGGGATAAGAAAAAGGCCGCCAAGTACCGGGCACAACAGAAAAAGCTCGAAAAGATGGCCCGGGAGTACCGGGAGAAATCCATCAAGGCCTATGTGGAAATTCGGAACAACTTCCAGGATTATCCGGATTACGACGAAATCTTGTTTGCGATTGCCTACGAAATCGATCAGCTCGCCCTGGAGATTGAGAGCAAAAGCAAAAAGGCGAGCTACAAGGAGCGGGCGCGCATCTTCTATCAGGAGCTCATCCGCAACTATCCCCGGTCCAAGTTTATTCCCCACGCTTGGATGGCGTTTGGCCAGTACTATTTCGATGAGGCCAAAGATGTCGAGCGGGCCATGCGGGCCTACGAAAAGGTGACCGAATGGGGAGAGAAGGACAACCCCAATTACATCATCGCCATGTACTACCAAGCCTGGTGTCTGTTCAACATGCAGGAATTTCAGAAGACCATCAATCAGTTCAACAAGGTGATTGAATATGCCGCGAACAACCCGGAGAACCGGGAGGCCAAGTCGGTCGCGCGGCGGTCCCGCATGGAATTGGTGCAGGCGTTTTCAAAGATCGGCAATCCCTCAAAAGCGTGGGACTTCTTCACCCGGGTCGGTGGGGATATGGCCTACAAAATGATGGTACGGCTCGCCGGGCTTTACTACGACGAGGGACATTGGGCAGATGCGATTATCGTCTACCACAAGCTCGAGGCCCTCGAGATTCAGAACTACGCCGGCAATAACGGGGATGAATTGTGCAATTACCAGCACCAGGTCACCAACGCGGTGATCAGCTCCCGTCCCAAAGCAGAGCAGCTCGTTGAGATGAAGCGCCAGTTGGCCCTGTACAAAAAATTTGCTGCTGACGAGCGACACGACAAGCAAAAAGTGAAAAAGTGCACGCAGGATACCCTGGAGATCACGTGGGATCACGCGGTCAAATGGCACGTCGAAGCGGTGGGCAATGAATCCGCGCCCGGTACCAAAGACCGAGATACGATGGAGAACACCATCGACCTTTATAATGCGGTGTTGGAAACATTTCCAAACATCGACAATGTTAAAATTGAAGGATTCGACGCCAAAACCAAGCCCACCAACTATCGCGTCGCGTTCTACAAGGCAGAGCTGCTGTGGAACATGGAGGATTGGGATCGATGCGGCCCGGCGTACGACGCGCTCGTCGACATGGATCCCAAGGGAGAGTACACATCCGAAGCCGCATATGCAGCCGTGCTCTGCTACAACAAGGTGTATGTGAAGGACCGAGGCGATAAGGACAAAAGCCGAAAACACAAACTGGTAGCTGATGCCTCTGGCTCCACCAGTTGCGATAAGAAGTGCCGGGCCTGCAAGAGGAAATGCAAGGGCAAGGACAAGCAGGCCTGCATCGACCAATGCGAGGCTGGCAGTCAAAGAGTGCTGGACCCCAGGGAACTGACAGAGGTCGAACAGGGTACCCTCGAGTCCTACAACCGCTATGTCTGCGTGGTCAAAAAAGACGATGAACTCATTAACATTAAGTACAGGCGGGCGCGCATCTACTACGAAGCCAATATGTTTGCCGAGGCAGCCGTGTTGTTCAAGGAAATCGCCATGGACCACTCAGAGGACGAGCTCGGCATCTACGCGGCCAACCTGTACCTCGACTGCCTCAACGCCCTTGGCTCATATGTCGGTGATCGGAGTAACCCGGCGTGTTACGATGATTTGGCCGATGTGGTGGACGTGTTCATCGATAGCGGCAAAAAGCCCGGGCAGAACTTGATGAAGGACGAGGAGTTCGCCGGCCAGATGAAATCCCTGAAAGTCGGCGTGATGAGGAAAAAGGCAGAGGCCCTGAACGAGCGCAGCCGGTTCAAGGAATCAGCCGAAGTGTATCTCGATATCTACCGCAATTACAAAGGGGTCTACGATGACCGGGGCATGTGCGAGGTGCTGTTTAACACGGCCATTAACATGGAGGCGGCGAGACTGGTATATCCAGCGATTAAAGTTCGAGAGAAGATGATCGAGCTCTACCCGGACTGCGAGCACTCCAAAAAAGCGGCCTACTATATCGGCGCCAATTACCATGCCCTTCAGGTATTTCCCGCGGCTGCGGAGAATTACAAGACATTTGCGGTGAAATATCCAGGCGAATCCGAGGCTCCAGAGGCCCTGTCTAACGCGGTGATGTTCTATATCGGCCTCGGGGAATACGACGAGGCCTGGGAAGCGGTTAACGTATTTGAAAAGAAATACCGCACACGCAAGCCGGATCTGTCGGCAACCACGTTTTTTGGCGCAGGCTATATTTACGTGAACGACGCCAAGGAGACGAACGACGCCAAGGCCTGGGATCAGGTGCGCAAGCATTATGAAAAATACTTGAGGAGCTACGGTAAAGTGCGGGCACTGGACGAGCAGGTTCAGGCCAACGTGTTTATCGGAGACGCCTACCGAAAACAGAAAAAGCCGGATAACACCAAGGCTGAGCGGGCCTACAAAAAGGCGCTCGCCATCTTCGATGCCAATGCCATGGAAAAGGTGGCTGAAAACAAGCGCAAAGCAGCCATGCTGAACGCCGCGGCCAAGGCGAGGTTCTACGTTGCGGACCGCAAATTCCAGGAATTCGCAAAGATCAAGTTCCCGGAATACAAGCCTGAAAAGGACGTGCCAAAGAAGATCCAGAAATGGTGGCAGGCCAAGGTGGGGCCAGAGCAGGTGGCCAAGGAGAAGGAAGCGGTCAAGTACTACCGGCTGCTCATGCGCTGGGGCGAGATGAAGCGCACCGAAGCAAACAAAGAGATAAAGATGATCAGAAACACGCCCCAGTTCGACTACTGGACCGAGACCGAATTCAAACCCTGGATGGATGAAAAGTCCAAGTCGAGGATAGAGGCTGAAACCGCGTTTGCCGGTGTGGCTGAAATGCACGTACCCGAGTGGGAGATGGCAGCAGCAGCGCGCGCCGGTGATATGTACATCGAAATCATGGACGCCATTTACAACGCGCCCCTGCCACCGTTTATCAAGGACGACCAGGAGCTCACGGATATTTATCGATCCTCCATGGACGAAAAAGCAGAGCCCATGCGGGGTGCTGCAGTGAAGGCGTTTGAGCACTGCCTCAATGTGTCGACCAAGGTTCGCTGGTTCAACGAGAATTCCCTGCGGTGCGAGGCACAGCTCAACAAGTTGGATCCCAGGACCTATCCACTCTCAGAGGAAATTCGTACCACCCCCAAGAACGAGCTGGATTACTGGGCAGTGCCCGAGCCTATCCTCGCCCTGGAGACAGCTGCGCAGCGGCGCGATAGGGAGCTCACAACATCGGCGGACGCGATCAGCGGCCAAGGCACACCGGCGAAGTAGGAGGATATGGACATGAGCACAAAGCAAATCATTCTCGCATGGCTTGGTTACATCGTACTTTGTGGGGTTCTTGCCGGGTGCGGTGGTGCCGTGGGCAAAGCTGGGACAGATCCGGGTAAATCAGGCGTGGCAGTTGGCCCAGGGGGCGAGCGCATCATTTCTGAGCAGGCCCGCGATGATTTCGAAGATGCCGTAGCAAAATATAAAAAAGCCAAAAAAGAGGGCTGGACCAAGGGGTCCTGCGAGTCAGTAGCAGATGAGTTCCAAGACGTCGCAGACGACAACGGCAATATGCAAGAGGCGTTCTACAACGTCGGCGCGGTGTACAGGGAATGCGGCATGAAGGACGAAGCCAAGGCTGCGTTTGAAAAAATGCTCAAAGCGCACCCCAAACACCAGCTCGTCTTATCCCACCTGGCAGTGATGGCCCTTGAAAAAGGGGATGAGGGGCGCGGACAGGACCTGCTGCGCAAAGCAGTGGCCGCTGGGCAGAATAAGCTCGAGGTCGTACCGGCCTATGTCAACGCTGCAACGATTTTGCGCAAGCGGGGCATGGAAAAAGGCGACGAAGAGAGCTTCAACAAGGCCCAGACGAATATAAGGCGCGCCCTGGCCATCGAGGCCAAGTACATGCCCGCGCTTTACCAATTGGCCATGCTCTACTTGGACACGGCAGTGGTGAAAAAGAAGGTGTCCTTCCTCACCCTGGCCCAGCTCGTGTGTAGCCAGGCCATTAGCCTGAATCCCGAGTACGGCCCCATTTACCACGCACTCGGACAAATCCACCTTCAGCAGGGAGAGCTGGTCCAGGCACTACAGTCATTTCAGACAGCGTTTCAAAAGGATCCGACCCTGTTCGCGTCCTATTTGAATTACGCTGCCATCAATCTGAACTTCCGCGGCTACCAAGAGGCCAAAACCGCGTTTGAAAAGGCGATCGCGCTGAATCCAAAGAGCTACGACGCCCACATCGGCTTGGGCGTGGCCCTCAGGGGGCTCGGCGATTACAAAGGCGCCAAGGCAGAATACAAAAAAGCATCTGAAATCGACCAAAGGCGGACGGACTACATTTTCAACCTAGGGGTCCTCGAGATGGACTACCTCAACAAGGGCACGGTTGCCGGATTTAAAAAGGCCAAAAAGGTGTTTAAGCGGTTTGTCTCCTCTGTAAACGAAGCGCACAAAGTGGATCCGGACGGCAAGGGACCGGCCCTCTCCTGGCTCGCCAAGGCTGAAAAGCGCATTGCCCAATGCGACAAAAACGCAAAACAGATCATCGAGGCAGAGCGCGAAATGGCTGAGTTGGAGCGGCTGGCCAAGGAGCAGGCCAAGCGGGAAGCAGAGCTCAAGCGACAGATGGAAAAGGCCAAGCAGCTAGAGCAAAAGGAGGCCGGCGGCGCAGAAGCACCTGAAGAGGGCGCCGCAGCACCAGCAGATACAAAGGCCGAGCCCGACAAAAAAGAGAAATCCGACAAAAAAGCAACAGCTGAAAGCAAAGACAAAAAAGACGCAAAAGCATCGTCCAAGGACAAAGCAGCTGCTTCAGGAGAAAAAGACAAAAAGAAAGAGCCGTCTAAAAAAGAACCATCTAAAAAGTCAAAAGACAAAAAGAAGAAAAAAGACAAAAAATAGGCTCTTTGCAGTAAAAAAGGCATTCATTAGGAACTTTCTTCTGTCAGTGGTGTCCGACTGAATAACGTGAGCCGGGAAGACCGAAATAGCTGAAAATGTAAATAAGGTAAAACCCGACTTCACAAGCTGACAAAAATAGTGTTTTATATAAGACTGGATTGAAGAATGCCGGCATCACTTAAAAGAGTGCCGGATGGGAGGAAGATATGAAACGAATCGCAGGTTTAGTCATCGGTTTTGTCCTGTTCCTCGGTGCGGGGGCTGCCTTTGCACAGGGTGGGGTTCAATACGCTGAAAAGACCGAGTACACGTTTGATGACGACGTGGTCACCGGCGATCTCGTTCGTCCGGACGGCGAACTCCTAGCGGTTCGCAAAAAGGGTAGGGAGCGCAGCTTGATCCGCGTGCGGCAGCATTTCATCCCTGAGATGCTGAAATCAGTTGAGGATCTCTAAGCCCCGCTAGGTATCCTCGGGAGATAAAGGCCGTAAGGTCGGATTGCAATATAGGGAAGTGACAATGAGCACAATGGGAATCAAATTTGAAGTTTTCAAGGACGGCGCCCTCCTCAAGGAGGAGACACTTTTTCAGAACGTCGTAAAAATCGGGCGAATGGCGTCCAGTCATTTGCAGATTGACGATGATGGTGTTTCGCGGATGCACGCTGTGGTCGAAGTGAGTGATATCGGCGAAGTTAATATCATCGACCTTGGAAGCGCCGAGGGTACCTTGGTGAATGGAAACAAGGTAAACAAGGCCCCTATTAACGACGGCGACCTCGTGCGCTTGGGTGGGATTGACATCCGGATTTCTTTTGTCGCACAAGCAGCGGCTGAACAACCAGCAGCAGCACCTATTGCTGCGGCAGCACCAGCCCCCCAAGCACCTGTAGCAGAAGTCCAAGCGCCTGTAGCAGCCCCTGCAGCGCCCGTTGCTGCGCCGATGCCCGTTGCTGCGCCAGCGCCCCAGCCAGTCATGCCTCCGGCCCAGGTTGCCCAGCCTGTTTCAGCAGCGCCATCACCTGCGCCTGCACCTGCAATGGCAGCGCCTGCGCCGGCGATATCCCAGGCACCAGCCGCGCCAGCACAGGTTGATTTACACAGTGTCGAAGATGTCACCAAGCAGGCGACTGAAGTGGTGGTGATGTGGAATGGCTCAGTGATTCAAGTGAACCACTATGCAGCAGATGCCAAGAAGCCGGAGAATTTTTATATCGGCGAAGATCCCACGTGTGATTTTCCAATTCCGGTGGACTCATTAAAGGGTCAGACCAAAGTACCCCTTGTTGTCAATCAGCTCGGCGGGGGCGCTACGACGACGATTCTTCCGGGTGCCCAGGGCGATGTGACCTATGAGGATGGCAACCGGGTGGCCCTATCTGAAATCGTAACCAGTGGTCAGGCATCTGGGAGCTCTGATTTTCCCGGCGGATATAGCTTTAATCTTCCGGGCAGGGCACGCGTCAAGATGGACTTTGAGCACTGGACGTTTCTCATTAACTCCGTACCAAATCCCAAGAGGTTTGTTGCTCCCCTCGAATTGGACTGGGCGTCTCAGATATACACGGGTATTTCACTAATTCTTCACGCGGTCTTTCTCTTTCTCATCTATTTTATTCCACCAGATCCAGAAGGCCTGTCCCTCGATTTGTTGGATGAAAACAATCGCTTTATTCAATACATGCTGAATCCGCCCGAAGTGCAGCAAGACGAGGTGCCCGAGTGGCTCAAGAAAGACCAGGAAGACGAGCAGCAGGGCGGTAAGGGAAAACGCCACAAAGGCGAAGAAGGCCAAATGGGTAAACGGGACGCGAAAAAGACCGATAACCATTACGGCATTAAGGGTCCCAAAGACAATCCAGACCCGCACATGGCGAGATCCATGGCCAAGGAGATGGCCAAGAACGCCGGTATTTTGAGCTATCTCTCTGCAGCAAATGCCCCAACGTCTCCCTTTGGTCGCGATACTGCTCTGGGTGTGGATCCAGAAAACGCCCTGGGCGCCTTGATGGGAAACCAAGTTGGAGAGAACTTCGGCTATGGCGGCTTGGGACTGCGCGGTACTGGTCGCGGTGGTGGTGGTACAGGTGAGGGTACCATCGGGCTTGGCAATCTGAACACTATCGGCCACGGTGGCGGCGGTGGATCTGGTTCTGGCTATGGCCGCGGTGCCGGCGGTCTGGGCGGTCGTCGCGGTCGCGCGCCTCGCATTCGGTCTGGCGCGGCAATGGTAAAAGGGTCCCTTTCAAAAGAGGTGATACGTCGTATCGTCCATCGACACATGAACGAGGTAAAATTCTGTTACGAACGGCAACTGGCCAAGCGACCGGATCTCTCGGGCCGTGTGACTGTCAAATTCATCATCTCGGGTACTGGGGCTGTTCAGATGGCGGCATTGGCCAATTCGACAGTGGGGGATCCATCCGTGGAAAACTGTATCGTTCAAGCAGTGCGTCGGTGGACCTTTCCCCAACCCGAAGGTGGCGGTATCGTGATTGTGAATTATCCGTTCATGCTTACCTCTGCAGACGGCTAGCCTTTCTGCAAAAAAACCGTTGAAATTCCCGCTTTTGCCTCAAACCTTACACAGGTATCTTGACACCCCTTCGCGCCTTGCTAGAGTGACCGGGCTATGAAGACACTGCGCAGTGTAAAGGGGATGCACGACATCCTCCCGGTCGATATGCCAAGGTGGCATTTTGTCGAAGCCACGTATCGGAACCTGGTCGAGCGATTTGGATTTAGCGAGATTCGAACGCCGATCCTTGAACCATTGGATCTCTTCGTTCGAGGTATTGGAGAGACCACCGACATCGTCGAAAAAGAGATGTATGCGTTCACGGACAAGGGAGGTGAGCACCTGGGGCTGAGACCCGAAGGGACTGCATCGGCGATTCGTGCTTTTATTCAGCACAACGTGGGCGCAACTGAGCCCCGGACAAAGTGGTACTACCTGGGGCCCATGTTTCGAAGGGAACGCCCTGCAAAAGGGCGATATCGGCAGTTTTTTCAGGCCGGCGCAGAGGTCATCGGCGTAGGCGAGCCAGCTGTGGACGCGGAGATCATCGACATGGCCGTCGCGTTCATCGTCAGCTTGGGTATCGAGGACGTGGTCGTGAAGCTGAACACCCTTGGAGACAGTGAGACCCGACCTGCCTATCGATCGGCGCTAAAGGCCTATCTCGAGGCGTACAAAGAGGATCTGTGCACGGATTGTCTTCGGCGACTTGAGACCAATCCCCTTCGCGTCCTTGATTGCAAAATCCCGGCTTGCGGCGAGATCGCCGCAAAGGCCCCGAGTGTGCATGATTTTTTAAGCCGGGATGCGAGGGCTCATTTTGAAGACCTGTGCGCATTGCTGGACCACTGTAAGACTCCGTACGATGTGGCACCCCAAATGGTGCGCGGGCTCGATTATTACTCGCGGACTATTTTTGAAATTCATGTAAATAGTCATTCACTCGGTGCCCAGTCTGCGGTATTAGGGGGCGGCAGATACGATGGCTTGGTGAAACAGCTCGGTGGCCGGGATACCCCGGCGATCGGTTTTTCATTTGGCATCGAGCGGCTGCTGATGATGTTGCCCCAAGGGACTGCCATTGACGCAGCGCCGCTTTTTTTTGTAGCTGGCGTGGGCGATGGCGGCCTCACACGGGCCTTGGATATTGCGCGTCAATTGCGAGAACAGGGCACTCGCGCGGAGATCTCTTTTGCAGGTGGCAGTTTGCGGTCCCAGCTCAAAAGGGCCCATCGCTTGGGCGCTCAGGTGACGATCATCGCCGGAGAAGAGGAGTTTGACCGGGGTGCTGTGGCCTGGAGAAATATGGAAGACGGCATGCAAGAGGAAATCCTTCTCGGTGATTTGATGGCACGCGTTGAGGCGAACCAGTGATTCGAGTTCTATTAGACCGGGCCAGCATACCCCTCTTTCTGATGGTAGGATGCCTTTTGGTTGTCTTTTCCGTTCCTGTAGATGCGTTAGCTAAGGAGCCGACAACCAGCTCTGGGGAAAAGCCTGAGGACCGCTCGCCCGCGGGGTTGGCTGGGGTCGAGCTTGAGGAATTGGAAAGCGATTTCGATCCCACCCCAAGGCGGTTCATTTTACCGCCCTATTACCAAGAGACCAAAGGCCCGCTAACCCTTCGCCTGTTTTTCCCCCTGTTTTTCTACCGATCGCGCGTTGGTGAAGGTGCGCGGACAGATTTTGGTGTGCTGCCTTTCTATTGGCGGCATCGATCAAAAGATGAGAGCGCAGACGTTTACTTTCCGTTTTATTGGCGCTTTAGGGGGCCTGCATTCAAGACCGATATTGTACTTCAGACCTATTACAATCGCAGTGATCACGGATATAATTGGGGGGTTGGTCCGTTTGTCTTTGTGGGCAAAGACACCCGAGATGGATCTTCCTACCAAGTCGTGCCCCCGTTTGTCTGGCGGTTCGTAAATGATAACAGTTCATTTCTGTTGGCAGGCATTTACTACGACCGAAGAAAAGGTCAGAATTTTAACCTGGGATTGCCGCCCCTCCTATTTGCCGGGCGCGAGCGCTATAAAACCTACCAGGTTGTCTTGCCGCCCCTGTTTTGGCGTTTCACTGACGATCTGGCCTACACGACGAATACGGTTGTACCGCCGTTTTTCTACAACACTCGAGAACAGGGGTACAGCTTTGGGCTCTTTCCGCTCTTGTACGTTGCGCGGGATAAGAACTGGGACCGCACGCTCATTGCGCCGTTTCTCTATTTCAGCAGGTGGCAACAGAAAGATAAGCAGGGCGAACCACTGGGCGAGGGGCGAAGTTATTACTTCCCCCTGCTATTGTCCTATTACCGGCATGGACCCGAGCTTAACCAGGGGGGGATCGCATTTTTCTACCATTGGTATTGGTACAGGGGCGATTACCTCAAGATGTATTCGCCGTTTGTGTGGACCTTTGGCAACGATAGGACTGACGATAATCGCCTCCTGATCCCGCCGTTTTACTATCACCGAGAATCCCCACTCCGACGAGATAGGATGCTGGGATTGATATACTGGGATTTTCACGAGCACCATCGCGAGCGAACCGTCGCAGTGGCACCCTTGTTTGTTCATAACTGGAACCTTTACGAATCCCACTGGCGCACCTGGATTCTGCCTACGTTTGATTTTGGCAAGCAGCCCAACGGCTATCATGCGAGGATGCACCCATTTTTCTACTTAGGTAGGGAGGGTAAGAGCAAGCATTTGGTATTGGCCCCGCTCTTGTGGAAGTTCAAAGACGAAGAAGATGACGATATTGTGCTATTCCCGTTCTACTGGCGGTTCAAGGCCCTTGAATACGACAACCTCTCGCGGGTCGTGTTTCCCTTTTGGTGGCAATTTGATAGCAAGAGAAAAGAGAAATATAACCGCATTGCATTTCCGATATATTGGGACCTCAACAACCAACGGGACGGCGAGCGAACCACCGTCATCATGCCCCTGTTTTGGCGTGACCGGGATAAGCGAAGCACCATGACGGGCGTTTTAAACGTCGTCTGGCACGAGGGCGAGGTAAAGGGAAACCCGTTTTGGACCTTCCGGTTTGCGCCGTTTTTCGGGTTTGGCCATCCCCCCTCACCAGAGGGTGCGTACTGGTCCGTCCTCGGTGGGTTAGTGGGCTGGCGGCGACAGGGTCGCACCAAGGAATTCCGTCTGTTTTGGATACCGTTTGATCTGAGCGATTAGGGGAGCGCAATACGCGCTAATAATCGAACGAGCACCGAGCTTTTCAAGAGGTGGCGCCCCGGCGCGCTGCACCCGCAACCATTGGCGTCATTCTCCATAGACGTTCCATCACTGTCAGCATCAGCTGCGTCGTCATTGTCAGCGTCGCCATTTTCCCCATCTCCATCTCCGTCTGAATCTGCGTCTCCGTCCGAATCCGCGTCCCCGTCTGAATCCGCGTCCCCGTCTGAATCCGCGTCCCCGTCTGAATCCGCGTCCCCGTCTGAATCCGCGTCCCCGTCTGAATCCGCGTCCACATCGCTCTGCCCTGAACCCCATGGATCAATGCCGCAGTCCTCCATCACGCATCGATCGCAGTAAACGTCCAGCAGCTCGCTGACCTCGCTCAGATCTCCATCTTGGGGCAGGATCAACGCTGCCTGACCGATAATGGTCTGGGACAGATCACAGATCGATGCGGCTTCTCCTTGATCAGCGCGGTAGAGTTTTTTGAGCGCCTCAGCATAGGTTACCACAGCATTGCCCTTGGCCAATTGGGTCCGAGCTGATCCGTCTTCACCATCCCCGAGTAGCTCATAACCAGTGGCCTGCATCTCCTTGTATTTCTGCTCCCGTGAGAAAGGATCGGTAAATTCGACTTGAATTTCGACGACGTCATCATCTCCGAACGGCTCTCGAGAACAGGACCCGATGGCTTGGTGGTAGACCATTGCCGTGTTCGGGGCCAGGTGTTGCGGCGTTACCTCAGCTGGATCTCCGTCCATCTGTTCTCCGTGGAATTCAATCACGCGGAAGGTAGATGGCAGCTTGAGTCGCATTCGGACGTCCATGGCCGCGATATCCAAGTTTGCTACAAAGAGGTCCCCAGAAAATTGCTTGCGGGCCTCGTCAGGGGCATCGATGAACAGGTAGGCGCCCTTGCCCGCATCAGTAATGGCATCCATCATGGTGTCGTCGTACCCATTGCCAGTGCCCACGCCGACCAGGTAAATACCCTCATCTTCACTATCCTCTGCCGCATCTGCAATAAAATCCACATCTGTTACACCCACATTGGCCTGGCCATCGCTTATCATCACGACCCGATTCAGATGTTCCTGGCTGTAGTTTTTATAGGCCAGCTCATACCCCTTTCTCAACCCAGCGTGGAGGTTCGTACCGCCGCCAGGTTCGAGGTTATCGACCGCGTTTAAGAACATTTGGTCATTGGGTCCGGCCACGCGATGGGAGTTGAGCAAGACGTTTTGCTCCGTGTCCCAGGAGACCATGGAGACCACATCTCCTTCTTTGAAGTTTTGGGCAATGGCGCGGAGCACTGCAACCAGGTTCTCCATGGGCTCACCGCTCATCGAACCGGACAGATCAAGGGTAAAGGTCAGGTTGAGGGGGCGGCGTTCCGCGTTTTTAACATGGGGACCTTGGACGCCGATTTGCAAAATATACGTACCTGGCATGGTCTTATTCGCCACCATCTGGGGAATGATTTCGATGTTTCCCAGGTCAGCCGGGGCATACACCACGGGGTAGTAATTTAAAAATTCATAGGTTCTGATCAGTTTATCGAGCACCGCATATCCCTTATTGATCAGCTTGCGGGCGATGACAGGAGAGGCCTTGGAGTTACTGTCATCCGCAGACATGTACAGCACGACCTGGGTGTGTTCATCAATGCAGACCTCGCCGGCTTCTTCGATGACTGGGGGCACGTGGGGGGGCGTGTCCCGTGGGCTGGGCACGCCATTGCCCTCCTCCTCCCCTTCTTCATCTTCGTCAACCTGGTCGATTTCTGGAAAATCTGGCTCCCCTGATGCCAGAGACATGCCCCATTCCGGCGTAGCGCCGTAAAAAGAAGCAGGCCGGCATTCCTGGGTCGAGAGCTGGCAGACCTGGTCTGGGGGACAGTCTGCATCGCTGTCGCAGGATCGCGGCTTTGTGGGAAAGTCTTGGGTGAGACCCAGCTGCTCGAACGTGACGTCACTCTGCGGCGCTTCACAGGCAGTCATGACACTGGTCGAGCAAAACAACCCCGTGCTGAAAAGAACTGCCCGAATTGTGAGCGCAGATGTTTTTAAAAGGGTCTTAATAAGGGATGATGGGTTCATAGCTGCCTCCATTGTGTGCCGAACTCGGCGTTAGGGGACGACAAAGCCCTTCCCGACGTGTCCCTGCTCAGCAGGAGCGTCTTTTTGGGGGGCTATATCCGATAAGACGAAGAACAGGAGGCAGGTGAGAACCGACATCTGCAGCATCCACATCTGCAGATAGTAATGCTTAGGGGTCGTGCCTTTTAATCACAGCAACTATCTTCTACGACCCGCTTTCCACCGCCTGGGGTTTGTGAATTCGGGCACTCCGTAGCTACAACCCTCTCGTATTCGTGACAGCAGGGCTCCCCACCAGAGCCGATGCCATAGGTCTCGCAGCATATGACATCGCTCTCGTCGAAATCATCCACAGGGTCACATGACTGTGGGTCAGACGCGTCGTCGGTGCAGGCATAAATCAAAATAACCAGTGAGATAATGGCAACAGCACGGACCTTCATTTGTAAATCTCCTCTTAGCTAAAACCGGTATTCGACGCCGATGGCTTGGAAGTCTATTGCCGCGTAGAGTTCAGCACCAGGCCCATCTGGAATGAACGACGGACCGATAGTGGAGACGAGCTCGGCACCGATGCCGAAATCTGGAAAGAAGAAGTAGTGCACGCCGATGCCGGCCCGGAACCCAACCCCAAAACCCACGTAGTCGTTGCCGAGGAACAACAGCTCAAATGCACCGCCGAGCTTGGCATCGATGATTATCGGTAGCCGGCCCATGTCCCAGCGTAGCTTTACCCCAGCGACAAATTCGACCGTGTTGCCATCCCAACCGCCATTGTCGCAATGGATATCCCCGTCAACATCATTCCAACAGTGGCGGTCGTCCATGTCTCCAGCCACAACGTTGACCTGAAAATTCAGCCAACCGCGTTGGGTCAGCTGGCGGCTGTATCCGTTGAACCATTTGAAACCACCAGGTGTCCAATCTGAGAGTCCGGCTTGGAAACCAAACCCACCGTTCAACGCGTTTTCCCCCTGGGCCGTGACCGCTGTTACCTCGGCTGGGATGGCCAGTAGAAAACAGGAAAAGATAACGAGACAGAATGTTAATTTCATTTGCCCTTCCACCTACCTCCCTTAATACCCCATTTCCCATATGATTGTCATGCTGTATGTCTTTCCCGGTTTTTGCTCGCTTGCCCAGCGCTAGGCCTGAAGATGAAGTGGGCCCAGTCTTGGTTGACCCACCAAACCCAGTCAATAGTGACCCAGGTCTGTCCAGCGGTCAATCGGACACGATGGGGATCTGACGTTCGAATTTAACTAGAGACGATATGCTCTTCAGGGGGATACAGGGCCATTTGGTAAGAAGATGTTGCATCTAGCGCCTCGACATCATCGCTGTAGCTGAGGCGCAGTACCAACGCGTTTAGTGCATCGACATCCGGGTCGGAAGCCAAAGTAGACAGAACTTCGTGCACCAAATCGCATTTCTTTTCATCGGTTTTCCCTTGGACGTGAAGCTGGCGCAGCTGCTTGGCAGCATGCTGTACTCCCAAAATGCATAACTGCTCGAGACGCCAGAACAAATCTCCTTTTTCTCGGCGGTTTTGCTGTGGGGCAATGCGTCTGCCATAGGAGATCAACGCGTCGTTGGTGCCGCTGTGTTGCCAAGCAGCAGGGCCCGCAAGCTGTTGGGGTTGCTTCAACATTGGCCCGCACGTCCATTCGTATAACGTCCGCGCACGGTCTCGAAGCCCGCTGGCTTGTCGGAGGAGATCGCACAGGGATTCCACGTTTAAGTCCTCCCTGTCCTCGGTGGCAAAGTGCAGTGCCCGGGCCAAAAATTCATCGATTTGGCGGTCTGTAACTGCCATTTGCCGGGTGAGATGGGCATACATTGAGATGCCCTTGAGGACGTAGAGCAAAAGCTCTTGGAGTGCCTTGATATCGGATCGCATATACACACCCAGTGGCTGGGTGATGTCTTCGTTGGCCCGGTGTTGCAGTGCTGTTTGTTCCATTCGAACCATTTCTCCCATTCTCTTTTTTCTCCGTACTTTGTCGTCACATCTCTTCGCTCATAAATATCTAAGCAAATTTTGGACCACACCTGTTGCGCATCATCTCGGTGAATCAGCGACAAACCACGGTGCGTACTGAAGTAGCCGGCCATGTTCTCCTAATTAGTGCCCGCTCCGGAAACCTCTCCCCCTAGCCCCCTATCCGATGCGGAAAGGGCGAACCGGAATTAGGTAATCCAATGATTCATGGTGGTTTTGCCTCCCTCTTCCCTCGCAGGGAAGAGGGCCGGGGGGATGGGTTTTCGTCAAGAGGGCCATTTCTGGATGGGCACCAATTAAATTGAAGCTGGGAAGGCATCGGCGTCAGACCAAGTATTGTTGTCGGTTGCCTTTATCCTGCTTATAAGACAATACCAGGTGATGGTTTGGTTGATATCCAAAGAAAGGAGATCAGATGAAATGGCTAAAACGCATTCTGGTCGTTATTCTTGCTGTGGTGGTTCTGGTGCTGATAGCTGGGCTGATCGTACCCCAGGAATACGCCGTAGCCCGGGAGATCACCATCGATAAACCGCAAGCAGTGGTGTTTAATTACGTCAAGTATCTCAAAAATCAGGACAATTTCAGTGTTTGGGCCAAGATGGATCCGAATATGAAAAAGACGTTCAAGGGACAAGATGGCCAAGTCGGGTTTGTTTCAGCATGGGATAGCCAACACCAAGAAGTGGGCAAGGGCGAGCAAGAAATAAAAAAGATCACTGAAAATCAGCGTGTGGATTTTGAGCTGCGCTTTTTAGAACCCTTTGAGGCCACGGACCAGGCCTACATGGCCACGGACAGCCTGGGCGCCAATCAGACCAAGGTAACCTGGGGCTTCAACGGTGCCATGCCCTACCCGATGAACCTGATGCTCCTGGCAATGGACATGGACACCATGTTGGGAGACCAATTGGCCCAAGGCCTGGAAAACCTAAAGGGTCTCTTAGAAAGAGACTAACGGTTTATCGGCCTCAGCCCCACTGACACAGACCTCGTGTTTTATGGTAGGGGTGAACGTCATGATCCTTGTCGATACCCATTGCCACTTGACCTTTCACCCACTCCATACTGACATTCCCGGCGTGCTCGATCAGGCTCGGGCAAAGGGTGTGACGCGCATCATCGCGCCGTCTTATGACATTGCATCCTGGCGGGCTGTGGCTGATGCGGCTCAATACGAGGGGGTCTTTCCTGCTTTTGGCCTGCATCCGTGGGCGGCAAATGAATCCTTGGATATGGCCGCGCTCAAAAATCGGCTTGTCGAGCGCCATGCCGTTGCCGTTGGGGAAATCGGTCTCGATTTTAAGGTCGAATCCCCGGGGCGAGACCGGCAACTCGATGTATTTGTTCGACAATTGGACGTGGCCCAGGAGCTCGGCCTGCCGGTCCTGCTCCACTGTCGCGGGGCATTTGCCGAGTTGCTAGAGATTCTGAACGGCGCTACGCCGGCGCTAACCGGCGTTGTCCACGCCTATTCTAGGGGGCCGACCCTTGCCGCCCAATTTGTCCAGGCAGGCATGCACATCGGGTTTGGCGGGGCTATTACCCGGCCAAAGGCGCACCGGGCGAGGCGTGCAGCAGCCACCGTGTCGTCAAACCGCCTGTTGTTGGAGACCGATGCGCCGTCCATCGGCCTTGACGGTGTGGCGCCCATTGACACGGAACCCCACCACGTGGCTGACATTGCAACTGCGCTCGCTGCCCTAAGGGATAAACCAGTGGAAACGATTGCCCGGATCACCACCGCCAACGCTGAAGCGCTGTTTAACCTAGATGGGGGTATTGTTCAATGACGCCCATCGTTCTCGCCACTGCCAACGCCCGGTTTGCCCACACTTCCCTCGCGCTTCGCTTTTTAAAGGCAAATCTCGATGATCTGGAACAGCGCGCGACCATCCTCGAGTTCACCCTGGAGGATAGACCCGCTGATATTGCCGAAAAGATACTCGATCATCAGCCGGTCATTGTGGGCCTGAGCGTTTATCTGTGGAATGTCGGACTTTTGGGTCAGGTGGTTCACACCATCAAGCAGGTACGCTCGGACGTTTGTATTGTCTTGGGCGGCCCAGAGGTGAGCTATCCAGAGGATTTTCCCGAAATTACCGCGACCGCAGATTATATCATCGCGGGTGAGGGTGATCTTGCCTTTGCCCAATTGTGTAAGAATTTTCTTGCTGGCAGGCCCCCCGCAAAGAAAATAATCCACGCCCCTGTCCCGGACCTCGATGCCGTGAGACTGCCGTACAGCCTTTACACCGATGCAGACATTGCCCACCGGGTGATCTACGCAGCAGCCTCCCGCGGATGCCCGAACAGGTGTGAGTTTTGCCTGTCCAGCAGGGATGCCAAGGTGCGGCGGTTTCCAGAGGACCAAATTTTAGCAGCCCTAGATGACCTGTGGCAACGGGGCGCGCGGCGCTTCAAGTTCATCGATCGCACCCTTCAGTTGGGGGTCACGCCCGCGCTCTTGCGCTTCTTTCTCGAACGACAGGCCTCTGGGTTGTTTGTCCACTTCGAGCTCGTCCCGGGCCCCCTTCCAGAGCAACACCTCGCCCTGCTAAAGGACTTCCAACCCGGGGTGCTGCAGCTGGAAGTGGGCGTTCAAACATTGAACCCAGACGTGGCCCACCGCATCGGTCGCAACTATCCTGTCGACACTGTTATCCGAACGCTCAGCCGGCTGCGGAACGAGACATCTGCCCACTTGCACACGGACTTGGTCGCAGGTCTGCCCGGCGAAACCATGGCATCATTTGCAGACGGCTTTGACAGGCTGATAGCCATAATACATCCCCATGAAATCCAGGTGGGCATACTCAAACGCCTCAGGGGCGCACCCATTGCCCGGCACGACGTACCGTGGCAAATGCGCTACAGCGAGTCCCCTCCATATGAGATTCTTCAAAATTCAGAGATCAGCTTTGCCGAGATGCAACGGCTCAAGCGGTTTGCTCGCTATTTCGACCTCATTTACAATAGCGGCAATTTTATCTCCTCAGCGCCTGCCATATGGCAGGACGGCTCGGCGTTTTGGTCGTTCATGGGCTTTTCCGATTGGCTGTTTCGAGCGACTAACCAAACCAGCCGCATTGCATTGCCCCGCTTGGCAGGTCTTCTTTTCAAGTACCTTTCTGAAATAAAAGGCCTGCAGGGGGAAACTGCTGCTGATCTCATAAAGGGAGATTTTGAGCGGCTCGGCCGCAAATCCCTGCCCCAGGATATTGGGGCTTATACAATAAAGCCTCGGTCCAATGGCACTCCCCATCGACCCATGGTATTACCGCCCAGACAGAGGCGCCGCATGCCAGACGTGCAATAATGAATGACAGGCAGTTCGGATCCCTCGGGGGGGTAATCGGCTTGACGGCCGGATGATTATGCGTTTTTATCGCTAAATGAAGTACAATCATTCGACATATATGTTGGTTGTTGGGTGCATGATCGCCTATGCCGCTGTGGGGTGTGGTAACCCCAAACCAGCGCCAGAGGTTGCCTCTTCTGCCCACGCAGCCGGATATGCCGTGGCTTATCCAGCTGAACTCAAACTGATCGCCGAGCGCTACAGCACCGAATCCGAAGAAGCGCGAAATCTATCAAGTGCGTTTTCTACCTATCCCAATGCACTTGCTGACCCGGATTGGACTCAGGTGCTCGCGATATACGAACGGGCCGACGAGACCGGCCGCGGCCATGCCTATGCCGCTGCCGTGGATGACTCGGACCGGGTGCGCGTATTTTTCGAGGAAGAAAAAGAGGATATCAACCGTCGGCTGACCGGTACGGTCAAATCGGCCATGGAAAAATCCGAGTGCACTTGCGAAATAGAAGCCTATGGAAAGCTGAGCTACGCCCTCAAGGATTCGGTAAATCGACAATTGGACAAACGCGTGTTCGCATCCAGCGAAGCCCACCTCCTCATCGAGCGGTATGCCGCACCCCTTGGCAAAAAGAACACCGAGGTTTTGGAAAAGCAGGCGCTCGAGATCGCTCAGACTTCCCATACGGTCGCGATCCACCTGCCAACCCTATGGCTGGAAATGGATCGGCGGGTTTCAGAAGAGCGCAAAGTGTTGCGCACCCTTGAAAATGCTATCGAGGCAGAGGAAGCATTTGTCGCCCATTCAGAGACCGACAAAAAGGCGAAAAAGACTGCCGAGGAGCGCCTCACCGAGCTCAAGGCTGCTCGAGACGCGGTCAAGCCGGCCACTGAAGCGGCCCGGGAGCTTCTCAAGAAGCAGGGGGACGACATCAAAGCGCTAAAAGACGAGTACGAAGCCGCCTTTGATGCATTGTGTGGGATTGTCGACGAAAAGATATCCGCAGCCCAGTAATCCGGACCGCCTTCCTCTCCATTGATGCCTCAAACAGCTTGGGACTTAGCACGCAAATGAAGGCAAGGCACAAGTGCGCCTTCTGCGTCATTTTATAAATACCTCATCTATTTTGTGAAAGTTAGAGCCATAGTAGTCTGGGTAGTAGTAAATGTAGACAGATTTGTTCTGTGTATAGGCCGTCAGTAGAATCGTCTCATAAATAGCTACTTTTTTTGAGATTTCGGAGTCACCGCTTGACATGTTAGAAAAACGAAATTCACCGGATTTTCCCTCCAACCAAACTCTTATTCTGTAAGTTCCGGCATCAGTTACTTTAACCGCAATTTTATTAATTGTGGTATATCCTGTTCCGGCTGCGCTTGATTCGCCTGCAATTGTAAGCGCTATTGTTGTGGTTAATAATACTGCTGCTAACTTCTTCATCTTTGCGTCCTTTCCGTATTATATTGTTGTGTCTTTCCATGTTTAATAGATGCTATTCTCTTCTCTAATCGGCCTCCTTTCGCGGTGGAATAGTCCATGACTATAATGAAACCGGAATTACATTCGCGGATGTATCAACCAGTTGCCCACTCATAGTCTGATCCCTTCTTACCTCATCATCACAAATAGCGGTTTGATCAAGAACTGCTTTGAAAACTGTTTCACGGTAGTTGTTGGTGGTCCAGGTCTTTGTATAGGTGCCACCAGATAAGGTACAGTTTCGTATTAGGCCGTCTGAATGTAGGCATTCCGCGGAGGGGGTAATTGAGAAAGCTGCATCATCTGTTTCGTTGAGTACATTTGTATTAAAATTGCCTGAAGCTATGAAGTTGCCGGATACGTCGTGAGTACCTATCTCACAGCTGATACGATAGATATTGTCTTTCGTAAGCAGAACATCAAATTCATCACATGTTTTAATCACTGGGTTTAACGTGTCTGCCGGAGCACCCATGCTACCAGCCGGGACAAAACATTCTTTGGTTAGAACGTTCTGTATTGTCGTCATGTTCACTTCAACCTTATCTACGGATAACTTAATGAAGAAGTCGTCTGCGTGTGCTTCGTTACCCCAGTTTGTAACCTGGCAGGATATCTCTCTCTTACCAAAGTATCCATTTCTTATGGTATCTTCGTTGCCATAGGGACTTTCTTTTGTCGCGCCAGCGATCAGTGTTTGGTTGTGTACGTCATAACCAAGATCGCAGCACACGTGACCATTCTGAGGCCAAAAAGTCTGTGTGATATCACAATCATTGGCGTCGTAGCTGAATAGACCAGTTACTGCGAGATTATGTCTTGTTGTTCCCGTACCAACACCAGGGTGCGGATGTTCTGCTGGTAGAGGATTTGCCGATAAAACAACCAATCTATTAAAGGCATAAAAGTTATTCGCTAAATATCTTCTAAGACGCACTTCATTTTCTTCGTGACCTTTTGGTCTACTATAATCTCCAATAGCACCTGGCAGCTCGTTTTGTTGAAAATAGTATGTTTCAGCGTTGAGATCCCAATTATCAGACGAGTCTCTGGCCCAGTAGTACGCAGGCATCTCGTACAAAAAAGAAACAGCACCGTATTTGGCCCAGGCCCAACCCTGACTCTGACCATCTGGGCCACTACCGTGACCGCGTGTCGTTAAATTGAAGTCTACAGAAACACCACCAGTTCTGTCATGGTAACAAACTCGGTGCTCTGAATAGGGAGAGTAGAAAAGTGGAGGAGGGCAATTCTGCAGGTCTTCTGTAGAACAGGGAAAGAGCCTCGCGTTTTGTTCTGAGAGGAAAGGAAGGCTGTCGAAAAGAAAATCATCTGTGTATACGGATAAACTAGTTCTGTAGTCATCGAGACCACGATAGACATATCTGAGAATATCGTTGTTGTTCTGACCACCTGGAGTCGCAACAATCCAGTGATACTTTAGACCGCTACTTGGTTTAGCCCAGTTACCGTTGACGTTGACTCCAGATGGTCCATTAGCTGTAGAATTCTCATATTGACATGTGGTCACTGGACCATTTGCAGGTAAGGTGGCCCCAGAGTATTCCCCATCAATACCTTTAACATGTCCATGAATGGTAACGTAGATACTCGGACCTATGAATTGAAGGAGACCATCGATGGCTCGAGAATTGGGCTGGGAAAGAGGTGTCCACCCCACGAGGCCGGTTAGGTTGGCGTTGTGTGCTCTTGGATCCCCGGGACTGGCGGCTGTTCCGTCGGGATAGAAAGCTGAGCCGGATGCCCATTGGTATTCAAACTCTCTACCAATGTTCACACCCCTTGCGCTGGGTTTTGATCCAGTATACATGCCGTGAGGAGATACGTTTGGCACGACCCAAATGCGATAGTTGTCAATTAGGTCAGCTATCGACAGATTTGTTACAGCAACGCCATCGTCTAACGGGTTTGTAGTTGAAATGGCATAAGCTCTCGCATCTTCATTATCGTAATTGGACACCAGATAATCAATCCAGTCCAGAAGAACCCTTGATGCAGGGAATTCCAAACCATGGATAGTACCAACAAAAACCACCGCTGGTTTTTGATCGTCTGGCAAGATAGAGGATGTAAGATACATGGCTTTTATGATATGACCACAAGATCCTTCACCATTTGAAAGCACATCTATACAATCAGAATCTAAATCAGAAACAGCTTTTCCAATATCGACTGATTTTAAAATGTCAGGGTGCTGCCTGGCTAAACGATCCATAAAGTTGTTGATACATTTTGGATAAAACATATTCCAACCGTATTGATCACCCGCATACTCCCGGATACAATAGCTATCGCTTCGCAACTCATCCGATACGCGATTATAAAAATCGCTCCGGGTATTTGGATTAGCGAGAACACTAGTAGTAGAAGTTTGAAAACTCTCTACCGGTATAGCTGACGCAACCTGAGAAAAAAACAAATATCCGATTATTACACCGGTAAAAAGAAATTGTCTTTTTCTGATACTTCTACAATGATTCGTGACTATTATGATATTTCGCATAAATGAATACATTCTAACAACCTCCCTCTCTTATGATGGTTACATGTTGACTGACGCACCTGTCGACGCAATTTCTATGCGGGCAGAATCTAAAATAGAAATACTCCGACAATTTGGCGTATGAGTTCAGTTTCTATCTCAGTAACACCGCCTTTGCTTGCTTCGATTTTTTCCGAGAATGTTGAACGTCAATATCTTCCAGTAGCACCAGTTCATCACTACCGTAAAATACACGTACCCGCCTTTCGATCACATAATACGTTCTGATGATGCTAAATGTCAATTAAAAAATAAATAAAATAATGGACAATAATATTTATTGTTATTGATGTGCTTTTTGTTGAAAAATATCTTCTACACCGGCCGAAAAGAGGGACGAAAAAGGAGGCGCCCCTGGGTCAATCGTCCAAGAGTGTGAAAACCAAGCGTTATCTATACTGAAACGCGTAACTGTGTTGACCATCAGCTTTTGGTCAAGCTTAGAGCCTATCTCAGTTGGCACTCCCGTCGCATGGCATCCGATCCACTTCGCATTGCTACATTACTCCTCTGCGCCTTGCCACCAGCAAGACTTGTCGTCGTGCCTTGCACTGCTCGTGTCTCAAACACAATGCTCGGTCCGGCCTACTGAGATAGGCTCTAAGCCCGAAAATTAGAAACTGGCATTGTGGGATGTCACTGATGCGGTAAAAGATGGCGTGATAGGTGGAATTATCAGTGCCTGACCAGCAGGTGGTGTCGGTGCATATCCAGGGATGGCAATTGGATCAGCTGTCGAAAGCGGCGCAGCTGGTGCACTTAGCGCTTCTTTGTCTATACGTTCGCTGGTCGCTGCAAGGATTAAGGGATCCTGAGGGGTAGGATAGATCTCCCAACTTGTGATATAGACAGACGCCATGAAGCGCTTGCCAAGGGGCGGACTCCACGTAGTCCTGTTGATTTGTGCTGCTTTCGTGCTTGCTGATTTGCGTGACGTATCTGCGGTCAAATCGGAACGTGGGTCAGCGTCGAAAGAGAAGGCCGTTCGATTCACACAACACCATTCGGGGGTTGAACTGTCTTTTGCTGAGGCGCTTGATCCTTGTCTTCTGGTAGTCAATCGAACTGTATCGCCGGGATCCGCGGTTCACTTGGTTGCCACGTCTGAACGCCCTTTGGACGCTTTAACACTGCAATGTGGTGGTTCAACCGTTGATGAGATAGATCTTTCCCATAACCAAGGACCACCATATGCGCGCATGTTCCGGTCTATAGCCCCTATCAAAGCCGGTGATTGGCATATCGAACTGACAGACCATGATAACCGGGTGCTTGCCCGCAAAGAGGTCAGCGTAGCAACCGCTCCAGTTCCAGGCCGACCTGCTTCGAGCACCGGCATTTGGAAAGTCGAGCGGGAATGGGATGCAGCATGGGAGCGGGTATTCTCGTTTTGGATTTCACGCCTTTTTAGACCCCTTGCAAATCAACAAAACAAGGGCTGGAAACCACTGCATCAGGTCCTTCAAAACAAGACTCGAAATTTTCTCTATAATCGCTTAGGCCACAAAGAGGACAATCCCAAATCTGAAGTTCACATCCGTGCAAGGGCGGACTGTGGCGATCTGCCCTACCAATTGAGAGCCTATTTTGCATGGAAGTTCGGGTTGCCCTTTCGATTTCGCAACTGCAATCGCGGCGATTCACGCCATGGGCCAACATGTAGAATCTCATTTGATAACCTCGAAGATCGCTATGACAAAATAGCCAACCCAGTGGCGCGTTTCAACGCGTTCATCGAGGAGAGCATTGCCTGGCGCGTTCATTCCGGAACCATGAGAACGCTGCCAGAAGATGAAGGGTCAGATTTTTATCCAATCGCTTTACATCGCAGCGCGATTCGGCCCGGTACTGTTTTCGTCGATGTGGGCGGCCACGCGCTGATGGTCAGCCAGTGGGACCGCAATGGTCTCTTCGGGGTAGACGGTCATCCAGATAAGACCGTTACCAGGAGGCGGTTTTCACCAAAGTATTTCAAGTACGTTGCAGGAACCCGTACCGGTGGCTTCAAAGCATTCAGGCCCGTTACACTGCAAGGGGAAAGGATAGTGCCCCGTGCAAATGGAACTGCCTTGCCCTCCTTTTCTCTGGAGCAATACGCCTACACGGATAAAAAACAGTTTTTTGATCGCATGCTCACGCTAATGCGGATTCAGAACAGTGGGTATCGACAACTATGAGAACATCCGAAACGTTCGTGTGAGGCTCCCGAAGTTATTCCAAAATGGGCACCAGGTCCCGTACCGTGGCCTTTGCCACGCCAATGGCCGTGTCTGCCCCGCCGTAATACACGAGCACCTCGTCGTCCAGGTCGAGCACGTCGATGTCTCTGGCAGGCACGGCGCCGCAGGTGAACACCACGTGAGGCACCCAGTAGGTGCGGTCGCTGCTCTTGCCGATTTCGAACGGGGTCTCCGGCTCCAGAATGGGATTGGGGGATTGGTAAATGACCCGCGCCGGGTTGTCGAGGTCAGTAAATAGGACGCCCAGCCGGTAGGATGTTTCATAGTCCACGCCGTGGTAGATATTGAGCCATCCCCGGGTCGTCTTGATGGGTGGCGCCCCAGCCCCGATCTTGACGCCGTCCCACATCATCCCGGGCCGCGGGCCCACGACGATCTGATGGCCGGTCCTCGGCCAAGGACATGCCAGGGTATCCAGGTACGAAATCCACATGTTCGGATCAATGCGGTGATAGATGACGTATTTTCCGTCGAACATTTCAGGGTAAATGACGGCGTCTTTATTCGGCAGATCTGGAAAGCCGAGTCCCCGGTATTGCCATGCGTCGAATCGACCTTCGATAAACGCCTGCACTGGAATGGATGCCATGGCGATCTGGGGGAGCTCGCCATCCCATGCGGTATAGAGCATGTAAAGGTCGTCTCCAATGACCGTCACGCGCGGATCCTCGCATCCAGAAGACTCGGATGGAGGTCCTGGTGCGTAAATGGGATAACTGAGCCGGCCATCGATGTGTCTGCCGTCTGTGGTCCAGGCCAGGCCGATCCTGGAAATTTCGTCCTCGCCAAAAGCGCGGTAGAGGATGTAGATAGTCGATTCAAGCCGAACCACGGCTGCGTTGAGCACATAGCGCGACTCCCATTTGTTATCGACAATGGGCTCGAGAATAGGGCCGTCTGATAAGCGGCGAAGCTTCTTGGCCATGGGGGATCTTGGTGCCATGCTCTGACGGACCATCAAACTGTCGGGATCCGCGACAACGCCGAACAGGTGATCGCCAAGATCATCTGACTCCCGGCCTTCACCCATGAGCGCGGCAATTTTTTTATCAATTGTCGCTGCATCCCCGCGCTCAGCGCGGCTGAGGTATGCGGTAACAAAATCCCGCGTGGCCCAGTCCCTTTCCACGAGTGAGGAGAGGGGTGTGGGGGCACCCACGCCACCCCGGTGGCTGTAGCTGGCCCAGGTCCAGGCACAAAGTGACACAAATGTTTCGTCTGGCAGGGTAATCGAGAGGTGGTACACTCCCATCGCCGCGTTCAACACGGCGGCGGCATCTTTTTTGTCCGGCGCGGTTTTTGAGACCTGCTCGGCAAAGCGGCGAACCCGTTCCACCAGGATGCGTTGGTGGCGATTCTCAAATGCATTGTGGGCACTCAACACGGATCTGCCCCAATGTCCACGAATCGAGGCCACCAGGCGATCTTTAAAATCAATCCCTGACGCAGCAAATTCCTGCCATACCCCTGAAAAGAGCTCGACGCCAACAATGCTCTTTACGGCTTTAAGAAAAAACCAAAGCTTCCGAAAGTCGCCGCCCCACCCCTTGTGGTAATTGCCGACCATCACCCGCCCGGCGAGCCGGGCAAGGGCTGCAGTGCCGCGCACTTCTGTGGCATTCTTAAGGTAGGTGAGATCCACCACGACCGGCTTGAGCGGGGCCATGTGGAACCAATCCGGATGCCCGTCCGTGTTAATGATGTCGAGCACGTTGTCGAGATAATGCCGGCGGTCGGTCCACGCTGCGAGCCCGAGCGCGTCGTTGGGTGTTTGTAGACCGAGGAGCGCGCCCACATTGCCGCAACCCAGGGCCATGATGAGATTCTTGGGAGGGGATCTTTTTAAGATGTGGCGTGCCGCGTCCTCGGTGAGCTGAAAACAGTCATCGTTTGAAAAAGCACGACAGATGTGGTCCGTCATCTGCTGCGCGCCCTCAACAGTGTGGATATTGTATGGAAACAGGTCCACATCGATGACCCAGTCCAACTTGCGCATAAACCGATGCACGCGGCTTAGTATCTCAGCAGAATCGGTCACTTCGACGAGGTTGAGGTGTTCCGTTAAAAAGTCAGTAAACGTTTCCCGATAGGTATTGATTTGCTCCTTATAAATTTGGTTTGCTGAGATCCGGTCACCATTGGGTCGATCCAGCTCCTGCGGCACAATAACCCCCACTTGGGGAACGAACTCCCACGCGCCCAGGCGCGGCAGGTAGGGTTCTGTTTCTGTTTGCTTGACCTGCCAGGCCCGGCGAAATCCAGGCCAGGCAGAGACAAACGCCCCGGCCTGGCTATCGAGCAGGGTGCGGGCTTTGAGCAGCGTCAGGTCTTCCCGCATTGTTGCCGGTTTCATATCTGCCCTGCGCAGGGAAGTATCAACCGCGCGGACCTCTTCGATAAAACTTGCGAACCTGGCTAGGAAAAATGGGAAGAGTCCGTCCACGATGTCGTCTCTGTAGAATTTTTCCTCGAACTGATACGCCAATAGGAACTCCTGAAGCTGCCCTATCCACTGGTGTGCCGAGAATGCATAGTCAGCCGAGGTATCATCTGCACATCGCTCCAGGGTTAGCCTGAGGTCGTTGGAGATAATCTCGCTGAAAAGGGTGTGGTCGAAATGATTAAACTCTGACTTAAAACGCTGCCTAAGCTCGTCCGCGTCGACATCGACAGGAGGTGGGGGCACGTGGACATTCCCACCCATTGCAGGCAGGGATGACACGAGATCTGGTCGCGCCATCCACCATCCAGCGTGGCGCACCACTTGGTCGAGCAGCACATGGGCGACCTGCTTGAAAACGGGTTTCAGATTGTAAGCGGCGTGTCTAAAGGACGCCTTCCCCAAGGGCACTTCGCACATGGCCAGGTCCGATGTCAGGGCATGGATCCCCACCCATGGATCAAATCCAAAGATGCCCGCGTCATTCGGCCACGTTTGTTTTTCTGACAGGCAGGTCCGCACCAGCCGTTGAGACATGGCCATGACCCCAGGGGTTGCCTGGGGGATGCGGCAGCCAAACACACCGGCCATCACTGGATAAACCAACAAGGAGGCCACTGGATTTGCAAATGGGTGCTCTGCAAAGCGAGCCAGGGCCAAATCTTGCCCCTGGGCAGTGATTGGTTCAATTAACCGGGGTATCCAACCCGGACAAAATCCCTCATCCTCTCCATTGCCGTTGCCATTCTGGGGAATGACATCGGGTGGTAGTAAAATCAGCGCGCTGTTCGACCGCGCCACTGAATTCATTATCGCGTGAATCCCCCACCCACGACCCTCCAGGCGCTGATGCAATAAAAACCCATAAACCGGAATGCGCGTATCTGATCCATCTCGGGTAAGGGCGTGATCCAGCGCAGACTTCCCTGCTTCCGGTCCCACGCAAACAATCGCAGACCGGCCAGATAGGCCCGCGCGTTGCAGTCCGGTCCTTGCGACAGTCACGACATCCGGCAGGGTGTCGTCCTCGTTGATAAAGGCAATACCGACAATAACATCGATGCCCCTAAGCCCGGCCAGCACCTCAAACCCCCTGTTGACATCTCGACTGAGCTGCTCCAGGAGCGTTTGGTTGGCTTCATCTTTTCGTGTTGAGCGCTCCAATAGCCCCTCCGAATGATTCAAGCACGCCGATAGTGAAGCAGAATCGCCTGTTTAAATGTCTATAAAAAGATAATGGGGGGATATGAATGCATGTCAAATAGAAGCAGGTGAGGCCCCTTGTCCAAACGTACACCCCAGGTGTCTCGCTCCAATGGCAGTGAGACACTGCATTTGACCCGTCCAAATGTCTCATTAGGTGTCTCCCTTGGCCCAATCCCCAAGCGAACTAGGAGGCATTCCCCTGAAAACAGTTGATTTCGCTAGGTTTTTGGGCTGTAAAAGCGCTATTGGCATTCCCCTTGCTAAGAGTGCCCACTGCCTGGTAAAAAACCGCATTCGGAATGTTCGATGCCCAATGGCAAACCGGTCGCGGTAGATGTGCAACCGGGACGCATTGAACGACATGCAACAAGGAGAAACAACATGCGAAAAACTCTTTCCACATTACAGTACGGCGCTGTTATCGCCGGGTTGGCGAGTATGCTGGCCCTTCTGGTCTCGTCCCCTGTCTTTGCTCAAGACGGCCCCGCATCCCAGGAAGGGAAATTTATTCCCCAGGATGTCTCAGGCGTTGAAGAGGGCAAAGCCCCTGGATGGCATCCCTTCTTAAAGGGATCGGCCAATCTGTCCCTTAGCCACAACGACAATGTGGTCGGTACCCCTGACGGGACCAACCTCAACTTTGGCTTTCTCATCAACGGGGCCCTGGATTATCTGAGCCTGGACAAGCAGCACGAGTGGACCAACAGCCTCAACTGGCAGCTGGGTTTTACCAGGACCCCCCTCATCGACAAGGTGGTTAAGAACCTGGATGGCCTTGACTTTGAGACCACCTATCTCTACCACATTCCAGCCGTACCCTGGCTGGGCCCCTTTGCCTCGTTCCAGCTCAAGACAGTGGTGTTTAAGAGCGATGCCATTTTTGCCGAAGACAAGGATGTCGTAAGATACCTATCAAACGGCCAACCTGAGAATGGATTTGATAACGATGACAACCCCATTCCCACGACAATCGAAGCCAAGACCAAAATTAGACTGACCAAGGCGTTTTCACCCACGACCCTTAGAGAGAGCTTGGGTATCTTTGCAAAACCAGTTGAAAAGCCACTGATTACCCTTGATTTTAGAGTGGGCTGGGGCTTTTGGGAGACGTTTGTGAGGAACGGTTACGCGATTGAGGACGCGGGCGCAAATCCCTTGGTGCTGAGGCGCATGGAGGATGTCGTCGAATTGGGTCCGGAGCTTCGCATCGGAGCCAAGGGAAACATTAATGAATTTGTGACCTATGCAGCCAAGGCCCTGTTCATGTATCCGGTTTACCAGAGCGAGGACAACGAATTTGACGGTATCGACAAACTCAACACTGAATTCGAATTTCTCCTCGGCGTGAAGCTGGCTGAATGGGCCTCCCTGGATTACACCTTTAAGGCCTACAAATTACCCGTGATATTCGATGGCTGGCAGGTTCAAAACGGCCTGCTCTTGTCCTTGAATGTCAGCATCGTAGGTGAGTGATCTTCCCTTAGCTAGGACCCTTCCCAGAAGTCTGTTTTGTTTGGGGAATTAAATATTTCTGTCGTTCCCGCACAGGCGGGAACCCATTGAGTTCATTATGTATTCCCGCCTGCGAGGGTGTCGCGGAAGGGGTAATGCACGTCACTCCTGCGAAGGCAGGAGTCCAGAATCAAACGAAATTACAAGATTTTATAGATTCCCGCCTGCGCGGGAATGACAGTTTTGAGAATTTCGCGACACCCTCCTGCGCGGGAATGACGCAGATTTACTCATTTTGAAAATTTACCCCAGTCCGGGGCAGGCACTAGCTCTAGCCCAAGCGTAGCAGAAAATCGTCGACGACTTTCTTAAGCCCGTCGTTCGGATCCACATCTTCGTGGGCATAGGTCACGATGGCGGTCGGCTTGTCGATTTTTACGATGCGCTTGATGTCAAACGGCGTCCCAATCACCACTGCATCGCAGTCGACCGCGTTGATGGTTTTTTCCAGGTCCTTTACCTGCTCATCCCAATACCCCATGGCCGGCAGTAGCTGGCCGATGTCTGGATATTTCTTGAATGTCTCCAGGATGCCCCCTGTGGCCCAGGGTCTGGGGTCGATGATCTCTTTTGCCCCGTTTTCCTTTGCCGCTTGGGTCCCGGCACCAAAGGCCATTTCGCCGTGGGTCAAGGTGGGGCCATCTTCGACGACGAGCACCCGCTTGCCAGCAATGGCACTGGGGTTGTCCACGGTGAGCACAGAGGCGGAGTTGACGATTTTTGCTTTTGGATTGAGCCGTTTGCACGTGGCCACAACTTGCGCGATCGCCTCCGCAGGTGCCACGTTGGTCTTACCCACGGAAATGACATCGCATCCGCGGATATTGGTCTCACCTGGATAGTAATTCTCTTCGTGGCCAGGCCTCAGTGGGTCTGCCACGGTGATCCAAAGGTCGGGCTTGTAGAACGGTAAATCGTTGTTGCCGCCGTCCCAGAGGACAATGTCGGCTTCTTTTTCAGCCTCGCGCAGGATCGCCTCGTAATCTACCCCTGCATAGATGACGCCACCTTCCTCGACGTGTTTTTCGTATTCCTCGCGTTCCTCGATCGTACAATCGTAGTTATCGATATCTTCAATGCTCGCCATTCGCTGTACTGCCTGAGCAGCCAGATCCCCATAGGGCATGGGATGCCGAATCGAAACGACCCGCTTGCCAGCGGCACGGAGTTGTGAGGCAACGAATCGGGATGTCTGACTCTTGCCACTTCCCGTGCGGACGGCAGTAATGGCCACTAGGGGTTTTGTCGATTTTACGAATGTCCGCCTGGATCCCATCATGACAAAATCCGGGCCGGCCGCATTGACCCTGGCGCCCATATGCATCACGTAGCTGTGGGGAACATCGCTGTAGGCCATGATGCACATATCCACGTTGTAATCGGCAATAATGGATTCCAGCTGTTCCTCGGCCAAAATTGGGATGCCGTTGGGGTAGAGATCGCCGGCGAGTGAGGCCGGATAGATGCGATCCTCGATCTTGGGAATTTGAGTTGCTGTAAATGCGACGACTTCATAGTTTGGGTTGTCCCGGTAAACCGTGTTGAAGTTGTGGAAGTCTCTTCCTGCCGCACCGATGATGATGACCTTTTTCTTCTCCATATTGAGAGGCCTCCTTGTGCTGTCATTGGAATCGTCGCTCGATCCAACACTTGCTGGACATGCGAATCGCTCCATGCTAAAAGCCTCCGGCGTTGTGAACGCGCCGGAGTGGTGAAATTGGTAGACGCGCCGGATTCAAAATCCGGTAGGCTTTAGCCTGTGGGGGTTCGAGTCCCCCCTCCGGCAACTTCGCCTCATCCAAACTTCCAAGCAAAGAATTAACACGATGTCATTGGATTGTCTCGACAGATCCGCCAAGTACCTGAAAAAAAATAAAAATACGGCGAAGAGGATAAATATTTCCTCTCTTTAACGGTTAATGATTTAATCATGAAAAAAATATAAAAATAGGACTAAATATTGACGTGGTGTAGAAGAGTACTTGACACCTCGGGGTATTGATACGGTATAAGGGCCGTGGGTCGGGGACAGGCAATGAACCCGACCTAAGCCGCTTTCGTAGTGATACGCGCGGATGGCGGAACTTGGTAGACGCGCTAGGTTGAGGGCCTAGTGAGGGTTCCCTCATGGGGGTTCGAGTCCCCCTCCGCGCACAGCGCTTTTCTTTTCTTCCAATGGGTGATCGCAATCCAGTGCCTGAACGAGCCGGTATGCTAAGATGGCTGACCGTGGGGGTTTTCTGCTATGGCGGATGGATCTTTGTCAACCTGGTGCTCGCGTTGCTGATACCGCTCATCGTTGTGATCGATGCTGCGGGCGGTAGATGGGGGAAGCGCGCTATACGTTGGTTTGCGGTGAGCTTCCTCAGGGGGTTTTTCCTGGGTTTTTTTCAACTGGTCGGCGTTTACCGCCTGGTGGAACAGCCTAATCGCGAACAAATCGCCAGATACAAGGGATGTCTTTTCGCGGCGAACCATCGCTCTTGGCTTGATGGCCTGTTACTCACGGCACTCATACCAGAGGTGCGGATTCCTGCGGATGCCGCATACCTCCGAATTCCCCTGGCAGGCCGAATGATGCGGTTGCTGGGGTGCCTCCCCCTTGATAGGAAATCCCGGGAGACCACTCTAAGCGGCTTAGCCGGGCTGAAACGCGCAATCCAAGCAGATTTGCCAGTGCTGGTGTTTCCCGAGGGCACGCGGGCTCAAAAAGGAGAGCTCAAGCCGTTTTCACCGGCCTTTTTTAAAATAGCGATTGAAGCGCAGCTGCCAGTGGTGCCAGTCATCATTCATATGGATTACCCCTTCTTAGGGCCTGGCCGGGAAAATTTCTTGACCGCACATAAGGCGTCTTTAAGAATTCGATTTTTAGAGCCAGTGGTGCCCATTGACGGGGAGCGCGGTGTGGATTTAGCGAGAAGGGTGCAAAAATGCATGCGCCCGGTACTCCAGCATCTGGACGCGAAGTAGATACTGGGATCAAAGGGAAACCAAATGTCAATGCACAAGGTGTCGTTTGGACGGGCTGACATCGAGCAGATACTGCCCCACAGGGAACCCTTTTTATTTGTGGACGAAGTCATCGAGATCGACGAGGAAAACGAGATCCTGGCAACCCGCTACCTAGACGCAGCAGAGCCCCATTTCAACGGGCACTTTCCAGGGGAGCCGATCATGCCCGGAGTGCTCATTATAGAAGCACTGGCTCAGACATCTGGGCTGCTCATCGCCCTTTCGGCCTTGCATCGGGGTGACTCTCCGCTGGGTCGGCTGTTCTACCTGGCTCGGTCTGATGTGAAGTGGACGCGGACCGTGGTGCCAGGTGACACCCTGTTGTTACATGCGCGGATTATCAGGACATTGGATACGCTCACTGCTTTCAAGGTCAAGGCCTACACGCGACAGCACGATATCGCAAACGGCACAGTAACCCTCGCCCGTGTCAAAAGGGAGCGCTAGTGCTATGTCAAACGTATCCCAGTGGGTAGAATTGAGCATTCCCCCTTTGAAAAAGGGGGTTAGGGGGATTTTTAAAAGAATCAGAAATATTGACGAAATCCCCCCAGCCCCCTTTTCAAGGGGGAGTTTATCACCTATCACTAAGTACTTGATGGAGTACTAAATTATGAACTCTCCAGCCGAGTCGCATTTGGAACCGATGCGCAGTTGGTATGCTGTCCACATCAAGTCTAATCGGGAGCAAAAGACAGCTGCGTTTTTGAAAGATCGGGGTGTGGTGTTGTTCCTGCCCACTTATCGCGTGGTTTCCAGCCGTTCGGATCGCCGCGTGACGCTCGTCAAGCCCCTATTTGCCGGGTATCTTTTTGTACACGTGGACTATCGGGCACCTGAGCGGGTTCAGGTGCTCAAGGCGCCGGGCACGGTTCGCATTGTCGGATTCGGCGATAATCCGACCCCTGTTGACGACGAAATTATCGAGAGCCTGAAAATTCTCGTGGGTGCAGGCAAGGATCAGATCAGACCCCACCCCCTTGTAAAAGTGGGGCATCGCGTCCGCGTCCGAAGTGGCCCGTTTACAGGTGCCACTGGCATCCTCCACCAAACCCAAGGCCGTAAAACACAACTGGTCGTGGAAATCGAATTTTTAGGACGCGCGGTCGCGGTCCCGATTTCAGATGAACAGCTCGAGCCAGTGTTGTGATTTAAAGCATCATAGACCGGGAGAAAGAAAAAGTGAAAAAACAAAAAATCATTGGGTTTGTTCCTGCCCGCGGTGGCAGCAAATCCATACCCAAAAAGAACATAAAAGCATTCTGCAAAAAACCCCTTATTCATTGGTGTTTGGATGCACTTTCAGCATGCCGGGACGTGGACGAGGTGGTTTTGGCCACAGACTCACTGGAAATAGAGAAAGTTGCGAACGGATTTTCGCTTAGCAAGGTCACGGTATACAGGCGAGATAGGGAGAATGCGCAGGATACGTCGAGTACAGAAGCTGTGATGCTGGAGTTTCTCGAAAAGAATACATTCTCGGCGTCAGACATATTCATTTTAGTGCAGGCAACCAATCCATTTGTACGTACCGAGGACTTTGATGCGGCCTTGGCCCAGTATCGAACCACTGGGGTGGATTCACTGCTGTCCTGCGTGCGCACCAAGCGATTTTTTTGGCATCCAGACGGCCGTCCCATGAACTATGACTACAGGCAGCGGCCGCGGCGTCAGGATTTTGAGGGGCTCTTGATGGAGAATGGCGCGTTTTATATCAACACGGTCGGCAACATTCTGGCGCATAACAACCGCCTATTCGGCCGTGTCGGTATGTACGAGATGGCCGACTATACCGGGTTTGAAATCGACGAGCCGTTGGACTGGGGCGTATGCGAGAAACTAATGGTCGATCGCGCGGGCGATGCAACCAGGCTTCAACCCGAAATCGCCCTATTTCTTACCGATGTGGACGGTGTATTGACAGATGCGGGCATGTACTACAACAGCCAGGGGGATGCGCTCAAAAAGTTCAATACCCACGACGGCATGGGGCTCAAGCTGTTGATGAAAAACGGCATCAAGACGGGCATTATCACTACAGAAAATACCGCAATCGTGGCTCGGCGTGCGCAAAAGCTCGGTGTGGATTATCTCTTTCAAGGGATAGAAGACAAGCTAAGCGTCGTGCAGGCCCTTTGCAAAAAAGAACAGATCGACCTCACCCAGGTCGCCTATATCGGCGATGACATCAACGACTTGGAAGTGCTTCAGGCCGTTGGGCTCCGGGCATGTCCGGCCAATGCGGTCCGAGAAATCAAGGCAATACCGGGGATTATTCAGCTCGACAAATCCGGAGGCAGCGGCGCGGTTCGAGCCTTTATAGAGATGATTTTGGACCAGTATCGGTCAACGGCCGCGCTTAATTGGAGGATATCAGAAAAATAGTGACGGTATCCCTTTATGCGCTTCAGCTTGTGGGTGCCATGGCCAGGGCGGACTGGGCAGAGGTTAAGTCCCGACTGAAAAGTAGGAACAAACCTTGGCTTAGAAAAAACACATGTCGAGCATTCCTTTGAAATGATGGACGCGGTAGAGAACCGGCGGTTTTCTGGGACGCGAAAATGTCCAGGGCATAAGGCGGGTTCCCTTGTGAGATCGCTTTCCATGTCTAGAGCCAGATGGGTAACTGGTACGGGATGGCATTTTTCCGCCCATGAGACATATCAACCCACATCAATGAAGCAGTTGACTTGGGTCTTTTTTGATGCAATTCTCGCCTGGTTTGAAAGTGTAAGTGCTTGATGAGTCTAATCAAATTCAGTGGTGTGAATTTTGCTAGGAGGATTTTTATTTAATGGACCGAATGGACAGACCCAAAACCTTAATCTCTGTCATTATGCCAGTATTCAATAGAGAAAACCGTGTACAGCACGCGATCAATAGTATAATAAGTCAGAAATTCCAGGATTGGGAATTGCTGGTGGTAAACGATGGCAGCACAGATAACACACAACAAGTGATCAAAGAGTATTCGCTCAAAGATGAAAGGATTCGATGCGTTGAAATCAGACATGCAGGTGTTTCTGCAGCTCGAAACGCTGGGCTAAGAAGAGCAAGAGGACAGATATTCTGTTACCTTGACTCGGATAACTCCTGGCGTCCTAACTTTCTTGGTGCAATATACAAAGTATTGGCTGGGAGGCTTAGGAGCTGTTGTTATACGCATATGAATGTGGATATTGTTGACGAAAAAAACAAACTCGTAGCCAATACCAAGCTAGCAAAATCCTTTTCACGATACTCTTGTTTGCGCCACAATCAGATTGACCTCAATGCGTTTGCCCACACCTCAGATTTATATTGGATTCATGGCGGATTCAACGAAGAGATGAGCCGACTCGTTGATTGGGATTTTATACTTCGGCTAACTACCACATGTGACCCAATACAAATCGAGGAGATCCTTGTTGACTACGTTCATCATAGGGAACGACACCGCGTTTCGATGGCTGCAGACTATAAAACTAACCGTGTTCTTCTCGCAATGCGCAATCAGCTTCGGGATAGCATAGAAATTCACTTTTTTGGTTACTGTTTCAGCTTAGAAGATATCGAAAAATTCTCGTTTAAAGGCATGCGCATCTTCCTTCACGAAAAGGAAGATGTATTTGGTGACTACAAACCGAATCATCACCACGTTGTTTTTTGGAAATGGTCTGAATGGGACGATGAGATTCAGCCAGGCTTGGAGGGGAAGGAAACAAACCTGGAAAGAGCATCCAGTTTTTTTCATTACGATACCGCACTTTCTTTTCTCGAATTGGAAAAAATTGATGATGTCGTCAATCCGATCAAGAAAGGGGTCACACAACAGTTTCATTTCCAAGTTGTAGAGAATCAAAAGAGTAAGAAACTCTATCATAAGCTTAGAGCTGCTGACGTGAAAAACAAGGAGACCAATCCTGCAGACTCTGTTTTTGTTAAAAAGACTGAGCTTCGCGATGGCGACAGTATTGACTGGGTTTGGCAGCAACTTGAAACATACTTTCATCCAAAAAAGAAATATAGAATTGCAATTGGAATCCAGGCGTTGAGTACAGAAGATCCCTTTGAGTGGGGTGACTACCAATTTGCAGAAGCTCTTGTACGAGCGTTTGAGTCTCGGCAGATTGAAGCTAAAATAATTTGTCGTGATGAAATTATGAATCGTCTAGAGCCCTATGACATTTTTCTTCATCTGTTTGGTATCGATCACCCGCCACTCCCTCCAAAGAATGGACAGATAAGGCTCATGTGGATTATCAGCCACCCTGATAAAGTTCGAGTTGAAGAGCTGGCAAAGTATGATCATGTGTTTATTGCATCGGAATCATATGCAAAATCGCTCAAAGATTCTAGCCCAGGATTGCGAGTTTCGTTTTTACCCCAATGTACAGATGTTGATGTATTTAGACCATTACCTGAGGCTAGTATCAACTGGGATGGTGTCTTTGTCGGAAACTCGCGAAAGATTCACCGCCCAGCCGTCTGTTATGCAGCCAAATCTGGGCGTTCACTCGCAGTTTGGGGCAACGGTTGGAAGAACATCCTTCCCGAAGAAGCCCTGCAACCCGGTTTCCTTCGCTCTGATGAAGTATGTAAGGTATACCAAATGGGAAAGGTTGTCCTCAATGATCACTGGGAGGATCAGAATAATTGGGGAATAGTTAACAATCGAATTTTCGATGTGCTTGCTTGTAATCGCATTCCATTATCAGATCGGAATAAGGGCTTGAGCATTTTATTCCCGGAACTACCAACATTTGACAATGAAAAAGAATTCAGGCAGCAGTTCAATAAATTGATAGATGGAAAATATAGCTGTAGCGAAGATTGGGGAAGACGTATAGTATGCCAACAGCATACATTTCATCATCGCGCTAGCGAAATACTCACAAAATTGGGGCAGATAACGGAAATATTCAGGCCAGATGAACTGCCTGAATACAAACGACCAAGAGTTTTGTTTATTGCTCACAGCAAAAGTGCCAACACGGCACGAAAACGCTGTTTTGAAATAGCGAAAGCTATTGATGGGATACTTGTAACGCGAGCTATAGTGGCCGATCAGGCAGATTTGCGTTCAATGGTCGGTTTCGATATTGTGATTTTTCAGCGATGGACGAACAGAAATGCGATTCGAACAATTCATTTCTTTGACTGTATAAGTACTCTCCGAGAGGCAGGCGTTGCGTTTGTATATGAGATTGATGATTTAGTTTTCCACTATGGTAATTGGTTACCTCTAGACTTTATAGCTGCTAGTGATGCCGTAACTGTAAGTACATCGGAGTTGGCAAAACACGCGGGAGCATTTCATCCACACGTGCACGTACTTCCGAATGCTGTCGATGCGGATCGATTTCGGGAGACAAGGCCTCTCTATTTATCAGAAAATAAGAAGCATGTATTGGTTGCATCAACAGATGGAATGGGTACAAATAAACTTATACGAATTTCAGAGTTGCTTGAAAAACAACAACCCAATGTTGCGTTTCATTTTGTGAATAATCTTTCAGAGGAGTTTAACCACAAGCTGATTACAACATACCCAATGATGTCAATCGACAAACTCTTCTCCTTTATGCTCGCTTCAGATGTAATTCTTAACCTTAGCGAAATGTCTGATTTCCTTGATAAAAGGCTGCAAATACAGAAACACGGCTATTCATTTGATGACTTCATTAACTCGAAAAGCGAAATTAAATATCAGTATGCGGGGCTTGCTAGAAAACCGATCATCACATCCTCCAAACCAAGTATCTATCGCGACGTAATTATAGATAATATAACCGGCTATATAATTGATGAAGATGAAGAGCTTGTTGATTGCCTGGATAAGTTGTTATCTGATCGCTCCAAATTAGAAGAGGTCGGCAAGGCGGCATATGAAGATGTCATCCGTAGTCACACTCTTGCTGCGCGTTGGCCAATCTATCAGCAGGTACTATTGGAGATTAATGCACGTCGGCTTGATAAAAATATGAGTCGACACTACGATCCGATCTACTGGCATAGCAGGAACGGTAAGCCGTTGAGTCCAAAACCAGATCAAGAATTACTAAACCAAATTAAGGCCTTAAAACTAACACTTGAAGGTTTTAAGAGACGTGAGAAAAATAGGGTTGACTCTCAGAATAATGATAGTCTAAAGTCGACGTTACGTTGGAGAATTGGCACCGATATTGTTGAATCGATTAGGCGACCACATACAATGGGATTTCTTCCATTGAAAATATTAAGAAATGTTGTTCTGTCATGGAGCAAGACGAAGATAAAAAAGAAGAGGCGTTAGGGAATATAAACTCACAACAAGGAATTGACCAAAGTATTAGGATATCTATGGTAACCAAAATTGGTAAATTGATTGTGATCGGAATAGAACTTTTTGTACGGAGGGGAAGCTCACTAACGCGGTGCATAGCTGGGGTTTCTTCCGAGAAAACAACGCGAAGAATATGTCATACCCAGAGGATATGAAAATGAAAAATGCCGTCGAGCAAAAACTGGACCTACAGCTAAGGCAACGTGATCAAGTATTCTGCTTTCGACCACAAGACATAGTAAACCACTCGATTCGAGGTACTTTTATCTCCTACATCGAAATGGAAGAATTAGATCTTTACCAACAGGTTGAAAAATGACAGGTGTCCAAAACGCTGGATTCTGTCCCGCATGCTTTTCATTAGTTGAAACATGGACGCCTGGCCCTGGAGGTCGACCGAGGGCCTCATGCCCAGTATGTCATTCACTTGAGCGACACCGCTTCCTCGCATCGATTCTCTATGATTTTCGCCTGTGGCTTTGTACCTGTCGGGCTGTTCTAGAGTACGCCCCCCAACCACAGATCTCGGTTCTTCTTAAGAAATTGGCAGGCGCCGCGACCTACGTTGGGTCAGATTTGATTGATCTTCGCTTCGCCACCGTGGCCGCAGATGCTTGCTCGATGCCTTTCCAAGACCGATCGTTCGATCTTGCCATTTCGTTTCACGTCCTTGAACATATTCCCGACGACGCGGCAGCAATGCGCGACTTGGCCCGCATCCTCGTCCCAGGAGGTTTGGCGATCATTCAAGTACCACATCGAGCTGGCGTTCCGACAGATGAAGATATCAACGCCAGCCCCGAAGAACGAACACGGCGATTTGGTCAGCACGACCATGTTCGTTACTATGGTAACGATTTTCAACAACGCTTAGAAGACGCCGGGCTGGAGACCCAGTACTTCAGTGCGATAGATGTATATTCGTCTGAAAAGCTTGAGCGATGGAATGTCCCGAAATCGCACCCGATTTGGCTAGCTCGTTCGTGCTGATGCCATTAACACACAACAATTTGGGACTTCCACTGTTGCCGTAATTTTATTTTTCCTGACAATGGACTAAGCGGTATTTACACATACTGAAAACAGTTGTTCTCTTCCCTCTATTTTCCTAATGCTGGTGACGATTCTGATGGGTTTTCTTTGGTTGCTGCAATTAAAGAAAACCCTATCGGCGTTCCTCAGTGTCTGCTGGCGTGGGTTCAGTATGGATGGCTTTCCAGGCATGGACTTCAAACGAAGCAAATGGAATTTGATAATAAGTGAGGGCTGTCTTAAATGGCTGCTTTAGTATTTGGGGCAAGATAGGCCGAAGCAACTCATAAACATCGAGCCCAACGCCGACATAGACCGCCCGCGTGGTCTTTTCCTCATTGGCATCGAAGGTTCTGAACCCGCGGCTGTAGTATCCTCCGTGAAATTCTATGAACCTGAACGGGGTCCTCATGACGGGTTTGATCCCCGAGAGCTTGAGTGCCATGAGAAATTTCATTCCCGAGTAGTCGGCGACCATTTCCCCGCTGCCAAAGTACTCTGAAGTGGGCCAGTATTGAATTCGAAAGTCCACCACATCATCCACCTGGGGCAGCATGGCCAGGGCATAAGAAGCGGCTGCACCGATCAGATCGGCGAGGAGGTCCTCCAAGGAAAAGCCATACGGACCTGTTCCGTCCCCGATTTCCAGCCATGTCATCAAGGCCATTGCGCTCAAGGCGCCGGTAAGAGCGGATTGATGTCTCGAAAACCCCATTTTCAGCAAGCGCCAGTTTAGAAAATCAGCCAGGATAAACGTGTCAAAGAAATGTCCGACTTTATCTGCTCCGCCGGTGGAAGAGCCCTGTCGAAATCCATGCTCATCCTTAAAGTGAAATCCTTGGGTGAACCAGTCCCAATAATAAACCCCCCAGGCGGTGATTCCCAATGCACCGAGAAATAGCTCGTCTTGCAGTGCCACAACGGGATTGTCCGTGCAATGCAATATTTTCTTGTCTGGGTCAGCGCCTTGGTCCAGTGCTGCTTGGCCACAGTGAGCACAGTACTTGGCCTCAGTAGCTTGGGAGAGATCTGGTTGAGGATCTGGTTGAGGACCTGGTTGAGGACCTGGCGCGACGTTGTCCTGGGCAAGGGCCAGGGGCGCATGCAGTAAACACAGGATGATGGGCAGTTGCGCTGGTTTGAATCTCATGCGGATGTTCTTTTGTTTCGTTCAAACCAGCGAACACCAGTGCCCTTTTTTAACCTCACAAGGCGCCTGTAAAAGCTGCCGTTGGCTTGGTTGTTAGCCAGCAGCCACGAACGAAATGCGCGGTATACGCGGTTATCTACCCAACCCGGGTTATGCCAAAAATCATTAAGTGTGCCGCCAAAGGTAAGCCCGTCAAAGTCGTACACGGCCTCTCCCATTACTTTGACTGGTGTACCGTGATGTAACGAGGATAGCCCGACCGTGCTGTTCATTAACACAGTGCCCAGGGCATGCTTCAGCAGTGTGGGTAGATGTAAGTCGTGGACGTAAAAAACCCTGTCTTTTACGCCGAGTTGCGCTGTCAAATCTCCGATAAACTTGCTGTAGTTCCGATAGGGTCTGTCTGCCGGATGATGCTTTATCACCAGTAGCTTTTCCTTTGGCGCAGTTTCGGCAAAGGAGGCTACGACCTCGGTAATGCACGCCTCGACTGAAGCATATGGAGAATGTTCAAACTGGTAGTCGTTGTGTACCTGCAAGGGAAAAAGAAAATAACCGCCTGAAAACCGGGAGGTAAGTTTTTTTAGGACGTGCGACTCGGAAATCGAATATTTTAATTTGCGCATACTGCCGAGCGACCAGCAAAGTCCATGGTACAGAATATTGGTATCCCGATGGTGTTTATAGCCTCTATACCGGGGCTTTGCGAGCGTCATGGCAGTCATATACATTATCGCGTAGACCGCTGATCGGCCAAAGGCACCCCTTACAGGCAGGATAGATGCTTCTGTCTCTTGTTTCGATGCCCAGGCCAAGTAGTACTCTGAATCCTTGGGCATGGCAGAGTTGCCGTTTACACCGCCCGTTTCCAGCGTGATGAAATGCGGCCTAAGATACCCCTCCTCGAATATATAGAGAGCAATCCCAGCCTTCTTCGTCACCTCTCGCATGCATCGGTGATAGGGGCGCATGTCGCCGAGTAGAAAAACAACGTCAATGCTCAGGCGTTCGATCAGAGAAGACACGTACTCGGGCCATTCCTCAAGATTTCCTTTATATGTGATGGTTTGCTTACCTGGAAAAAATAGCGTATCGCCACCGTTGAAATTGACCTTGGTAACGTGCGCGCCATGGGACGCGAGTTCGTTTGCGAAGCGCTTGAAAAACGGTCCGAGGGGACCTTGCAATAAAAGCACCTGTTTATTTCTAAACTCAGCCAGCATCGAGGATCCCTTTCCAGATGTGGGCGAGCTTTCTAAGTTGTCGACGTGTCCAAGGCATTTTTATTGCCAGTGCATTGCCCGCAGCATCCCGCGCCTCTCGCAGAGCATCGACGATGTGCTCAGGGGTAGTAAACCGACCGCTGTGCGCATTTACGTACCTGGGATAGGTCAGCAACGTACCTGCAACCAGCATATCCAATGAAAGTGCGCGACCTCTCCTCGTGACCTCATGTCTGTCATGGGTAAGACCCCAGCCGCTGTAGAACGGCTTACCGTATACATGCACCTCAAGTCCGCGGAGTAGTGCCTCAAACCCAACCAGGGAGGTCATGCAGTGTACCTCATCTGCTGCATCTAGAAAATCCGCAATGCTCACCTCTTCTACAATCAAGTCGCAGTATTCCCTCATTCTGTCTAATGGACATCCTCCTTTGCGATTTCTTCCTACAACATCTGGGTGGGGTTTGTATACGACAAATGCTCCTGGTCGTTTTTCGCGCACTGCTTTGAGCAAATCCAGGTTGGTGCGAATATCTTCGCAGCCGAGCTCGATTGACGCATCGTCTTCTACCTGCCCCGGAACCAACACAATGGGGCGATCGCCTGCTTTGGAAAGGTCCAGCTGCTTTCTTACGCCCACGTTGTACTTGCTCAGACGGGTGGCAACGATGGATTGCCGCAGATGGGCGGCTCGGTCAAGGGTTTCCTTTGAAAAGTCGGATGCTAAGAGAATGCGTTCCAGGTCGCTTGGACATGTGGGGTCGTAGTATATGCCGCTGGTGTCCAACACCAAGGAAGCAGGGGCCGTCAGATCCGATCCCAATCCAATAGAGCGTAAAAACCCATCTTCCATACGCCAGGCCTGTACACCGTATTCTTCAGCGAGGCGATTTAGGTCCAGGCGATGCTTCCTTCCCCACACGATGAGACGCGAATTGGCGTTGAACCCACTGCGAGCAGCCTGAGCGGCTGTTTTAACGAAGTGAATGCGATTTCCAGGTGATCTCAAAAAGGCGCGAACACTGGCTTGCTTCCACCTTGAAAAACCAACGCAAAAAAGCATTCCCCGGTTGCGGGCAAAATAATGCCGCTGCCGGGCCAGGTGATCGAGGACAGTTTCGATTTCGCAAGGATCGCCAGAGTCGGGATCGATGTAAGTTGGGTAGAGAATGCAGGCTGCTGCAAAGAGCGCTTCTAAGGAACGCTTTTGGGTCCTGCGAGAGATGGGTACCCGATCATCTGTAAGACCCCACCCCGCGTAAAATGGCGCGCCAAAACAGGTTACGGGCTTTTGGGCCAAAAGTGCTTCAAATCCCACTTGCGAAGTCACCGTGTACACCCTGTCCACATAATGAAATAGGGACTGGGGGCTGACAGGCGCTGTAAACAGGGTGATATCAGCAACCGAACCGACGCTTGTCAGATAGCCCTGTTTCTTTTTGGCGAGTACGTCTGGATGCATCTTGACGATGATCTCTGCCCCTGGATTCTCTTCAGCGGCAGCGCGCAACATGCCGTCAAATCCCCCTTCGTGCATGGTGCCGTGCACGACAGAAAGATCACCAAAGGTCTGATCGACCACCAGGACGCGATTGCAGGAGGTATCTGAGAGTTCGTCTGTGATATCCGGTGCGCTATTGTATTTTGATAGCCGGGCATGAAGAATAGTTTCGATGCATTTTTTCGATCGCAGGCAAAGCTGGTCGTCGTCGAGCGGGTCATCTGGGCCTGTCGAGGCATTGAGCATTGCCTCCAACCGTGACGGAGACCTGGCGTCATAGTAAGTTCCGATATCGTCTACGATTAACGACAGCGGCGGATCACCGTTTACGCCCAGGCCGACCGACCTGAAAAACCCGTCCTCGAGGGCGAGGTAGGGCAAGTGGTGCCTGCTCGCATAGAGACGCGCTGTTCGTGTGTTGCTTTTTTCCCCCCAACCCACGACTGCGTCTATCTCTGACGCCTGTCCCTTGCGGGGACGAAAGATCACTTTTTCAGCTTGCAGAAAATTCTTGAGAAAGGGTATTTTCGCGATGCCGCGCGAGAAGACGGCAATGGTTTTGGGATTATTTTTGAGGTAGCCCACGACTCGGCTTATCCTTGGTACTTAGCAGGCATGCCACCCGATCCAGATCTTCTTCGGTGTCCACGCCGGGGACAGGCGGCGCTTGAACGGTGGAAACGTGAATGCGGATACCCATCGCCATGGCGCGAAGTTGTTCCAGAGATTCAGCAGCTTCAATGGGGCTTTGATCCGCGTCGGCAATGTCCAACAGGACGCCGACACGGTACGCATACAGCCCGATATGTCTCAAAAAAGGCGTGCCTCCATTGAGCGTAGGTGGCCCGAGGGAGTCCTTTTTTATTTCGTCGCGTACCCAGGGGATGGGCGCCCGACTAAAGTAGAGGGCCAAGCCGTTTTGATCCGTAACCACTTTTACCGCGTTGGGGTCGAAGCGCTCCTCATCACGCAATATGGGGGTGGCCAACGTGGCGACACCCGCCCCTGAATGTCCGTGCAACCCCTGGGCGACCATCTCCACCAGCGCTGGATCCAGGGACGGTTCATCCCCCTGCAAGTTCACAACGACCGTATCCTTGGACCACGCCAAGGAGCGTGCGACCTCTGCAATTCGGTCCGTACCAGAGGGATGCAGGGGCGAGGTCATGACAGCGTTTCCTCCGAAGCGCACCACTTCACCGTGTATCCGCTCGTCGTCTGTGGCCACAATCACCTGCTCGGCTCCTGATGTTAACCCGATTTCGTAGACCCGCTCGATCATGGTTTTTCCGGCGATCTGCCGCAGCGGTTTTCCCGGCAGCCGCGTCGATCCATAACGCGCTGGAATCACCACATTGAAACGTGAATCCTTTGTATGTTTTTCATGGCCGGCCTGCAACTCGGGTTTCATCTGCCATTCTCTGCATAGGGGGTGGCTTTTACCACGCGATCGATTTCTACAAGCACCTGTAAAAGCTCGGCCGCCTGATCCAAGGGCCAGGAGTTGGGACCGTCACAGAGTGCCTTATCCGGATCTGGATGAATCTCCATGAAGATCCCAGAGATACCCGCAGCAACAGCTGATCTCGCCAAGACCGGCACCATCTCCCGCTGACCGCCCGAGTGGGTGCCGAGTCCGCCGGGCTGTTGTACGGAGTGGGTCGCATCGAACACTACTGGACAGCCGAATGACCGCATCACCGCCAGTCCTCGCATATCGGAGACAAGGGTGTTGTAACCGAAGGAGACGCCCCGATCGCAAATCATCACCTGATCATTGCCAAATGCCCGAAATTTTTCCACGACATTTTTCATATCCCAAGGGGCCATAAACTGCCCCTTTTTCACGTTCACTGGTTTGCCCGCCTCGGCAACCCGCTTAATAAAACTGGTTTGTCGCACTAAAAAGGCCGGTGTTTGCAGAAAATCCACAACCGAAGCCACCTCATTCAGGGGGGTATCTTCGTGGACATCCGTGAGCACGGGAACCCCAATCTCAGACTTGACCCGAGCCAAGATGCGAAGTCCCTGATCGAGGCCGGGACCCCGAAACGAATCCGCCGACGTGCGATTGGCCTTATCAAAACTCGCCTTGAAGATGTAAGGAATATTCAGCTCAGACGTGATCCCCTTGAGCGTATCTGCCACACCAAGCGCCATTTCCTCAGTTTCAATAACGCATGGCCCAGCGATTAGAAAAAGAGGGGAAGAAGGTGTTATGTTTGTGCCTATTAAATTCATATCTATTTATAATGCCAACACTACAGCCGCGGATACGGCGACCTGGTAGATTATTTGCATTACGTCCATGGCGTTTTGCAGTTCCTTTACATCAATCTCTGGCGGTACGAGTATCTCGTCGCCTGGTTTTATTTCTACGTCTGGATCTTCCATAGAAACCGACGCGTCCATGTGGAGCACGATGACGAGGTTGTCGTCGGCTCGGTCTGAATACCCGCCTGCTAATGCAATATACTCTTCCGCGGTCATCCCCGGCTTATGCATGACGGCTTGGGACATCATAACCTCGCCGCCGATACGCACCACATTGGTCTTTTTGGGGATCACGATGACATCACCCTGCTCCAATGTGATATTGAGCTGTTTTCCATCTTGAGATGTTACCACGCGACCCAAAGGATCAATCGTGCGAGCCCGCTCCACAAACTGGGCCGTGAGCTCTGCCTCTTTCACGCGTATCTGCGCTTCTCCCTGGGAATGGGAAAGGGCCAGCAGCGCGCTTCGCTCTAGGCGAAATAGGCTGTCGTTAATCGCGTCTTTCTGGGCCCTGGCCACGGATAAGCGTTTGATATGGACCGCGCCGGTATTTGTAAACTCGGGGTTCACTGGGACGAAATTCAGTACATCGATCAGCTTGGCGCCGCGTCGCACCGATAGCATGGACGGTCCTTCGAATTCTCCTTCCAGTTTGACAATGATGGTTTCTGCCCGGCCGTCTTGCCTCATGGTGATGACGTCTCCATCGTAGAGTTTCTCGTGTTGGAAAGCAGCCACGGTCATGGTGCGGCTGATAGGCATATGGTTGCGAAGGCCAGTAAGGGTCACTTCTGTGGCAGTGGCGGCTTTGGGTATGACAGCGAGGGCATCGGTCCCCGTGCTCTCGGTCTCAGTAAACTCTATCAGCGCGGGTGCGGCCACGTCACCGCGGAGCTCCACCACTGGACCCCGCTGCATCACTAAAATCGTATCCCTATCCTTGAACTGGACGGTCTCGAGCTTTCCCTGAAGAATGAAATCGTACAGGTCTACCCGGGCCAGTTCCTCGCCGTCCCTGAGCACGGCGATGTTTCGGTAGCTGCCCAGCTGGGGATCGATGCCCCCTGCTTGGTCTAAGAAAAACAGCACGCTGTCCGATGGAATACCTGCATAGCGTCCGGGTTTTTTTACCGCACCGGTGACAAAGACCGCCACTGGGTTCGCGGTCAGCAGGTTGGTATATACGCTGACCCCTTTGGTATAGACCCGGCGGATCATCTCCTTCATCGTTTCAGTTAGCTCTGAGTTTTTGACGCCTTGAAGCCGAACCGGTCCGATATCCGGTACGAAAATGTTTCCTTGCCCATCGACGACGAATACTTCATTTATCGATACAGCTCCCCAAGTGTAAACAGCCACCCGATCTCCGGGCATTACGACATAGTTTGGATTGAGACCGTCTTCCCTAGTCTTGATGAAGTTGCCCGAAAACAGATTCGCCCCAAAGGGTTGAATGCCTGCCGGTTCTGACGGTGCGGTTATCCCAGGTGCTGCAACGGGTGGGGTATTGGCGGCGGACGGCTGAGTATCTGCAAGAATCCTCAGGGGCACAGCAACCATCAAAAAGATGGCCAGAGGGAAAAAAAACGTCCGCGTCCGCTGGTGTCGCGGCCATCGCAATCCCGGATGGGGATCAGCTGATATCTTCGTTTTCCAATTCATAGTCGCGCGTGTTCCTTTATGGCTGCGATGAGCAGCGAACCGATCCCAAATATGGCAAAACACACGAGAAAAATCGTGAGCACACCCAAGGCGCGCTTTGGATAGAGCGCCTCATCCGGCAAAGACGGGGCGGCAATGGTGGCCAGGTAGCGGCTCTTTTTATCTGCTTCTAATTTCGCGAGTTCAAGCGTGGCCATGGCAGCTTCGTATTGCTTTGCTGCAAATTCCTTCTCTATCATGGCAGTCTCGAACCGGGCAATGGACGTATTGAGTGCCTCGTTTTCAGGGTCTACCAGCCGTTTGTTTTCGCGCCTTAGCTGCATTTGAAGCGCCTGTATGCGCTGTCTCAGGGCCACGGCCTTGGGCGCGTCCGACGCCATGGTGGCGAGCAGCTGAGCGAGCTCGGCCCGCGCTTTTACCAATTCGGACTCCAACTCTCCTTGAATTGTCAATACAGTACCTGCTTCTTTGAGCGGATGAAACTCGGCCCCTTGTTTTTGAAGTTCTAAAATCGCGTACCGTGCTGATGTGAGGCGCTCCTCTGCTACGGTGACTTCTTTTTTGGCAAAGGCGATCTGATCCCGCTTGGCGCGTTCCGACAGTGTGTTTACCTTTTCTTCGCTGCGTTGCAAGATGGCATCGTTGATCGCTTTCGACTTTTCAGCGGTGTAGGCCTGAACCGTCACTTTTAGAATGCCGGATTGGGTGTCGTAGTTGGCCCGAACCCTTTTTTGATAATACTCAAACTTATCCTCGAACGTAGCATCTGATGCGAGCCGAGACCAGAAATCCGCGTTCGGGTTCGAGTAGTGCCCTGAGAACCCCTCGGAGGTATCGATCTGCGCCAACATCTCTCTCGACAGGATGTATTCCTGTACCGTCATCGCATCCTGCGCCGTCGCCCCCCCGGTCACCGCGCCGAGAATGGCTGCCACGCCCAGCTGCGGGCGACTCTCCGATGACTGCACCGTGATGATCGCCTCGGACTGATAAATGTCACTCGCAATGGCGGTATAGTAAAGCGTGGCCATCAAGGTGGGTATCATCACGATTGCCCCGAAACGGACTGCCAGTCGCCGCGCCCTGGCCTTTCGCAGGTCTCGTGCCGAGTTGGTGTAGCTTTCGGTTTGTCGGCTCTCAGTCATGTTTCCCGATCGCCTCATATGCATGCGCTGCCTCGTCCACGGAGTTGAACATCTGCAAAGTACCCTTGCTTAGGACCGCGCACTTTTCGCTGTACTGTTTAATGGTGTTGAGATTGTGAGAAACCATAATCACCGAAGATCGCTGCCGGCGTTCTGCAAAGGCCGCGCGACACTTTTCCTGGAATGGCTTGTCTCCTACTGCGGTCACTTCGTCAACCATATAAACATCAAAATCAATGGCCATGCTCAACCCGAATGCGAGCCGGGCTTTCATACCTGACGAATACGTGCGCACTGGCATGAAGAAGTACTTGCCCACCTCGGAAAAATCGCGCGCGAAACCGACCACTCGGTCGATGTCTTCTCCGTAAATACGCGCCACAAAGCGGCAGTTTTCCTCGCCGCTTAACGAGCCGTTGAATCCACCGACAAACCCGATGGGCCAAGAAACCCTGCCACGTCGTTTTACTTGTCCCTCATCGGCCAGCTCAACGCCGGCCATGATGCGGAGCAACGTGGACTTTCCAGCGCCGTTGAGGCCCAGTATACCGATGTTTTCACCGCATGGAAAATCGACGGAGATGTCGTCAAGGACCAGGTTGGGTCCGCTCTGGGTCATGTACGCCTTGCTGATGTGCTCTAACTGTATCATGTAACATCTAGCCGCCGTCTTGCCATGCGTTCCAGGGCCAGTCCCAAAAAGGCAAACACCAGAATACACATGGCCAAATAACCAATATCCACCTCGCGCGAGTCGTATTGAGTGAAAACGCCGTCTCGGGTGAGCTCAACCGTATGAAGCACCGGGTTCCAAAGGAAGATTTTTCTTACAGCAGTCGGCAGTTCATTGGCGGTGAAGAACAATCCTGATATCCAAAACAGGGGACGCAGCAAAGGCCCTATGATACGTTCAACAATATTCGAGTAAACACTGAGGGCGGATATGGTCAACCCCAAAACCGCTCCAAGCATGCCTGCCATTGCCAGTCCGGCCATAACCAAGAGAAGGTTGTCGATAACCAGCGGCACGTTAAATAAACTGTTAAATGCCAATATGAGGACAAAAACCGTTACGAGAGTCGCTATTTCGAGGGTGCAGCGGGCGATAACCAGGTCCAACGGTCGGATCTGAGGATAAAATAACAGGGCCTTGTTGGCCGCGATCGCGGTCATAGAACGATCCACAGTTTGCCGAAAAATCATATAGGGGAAAATACCGGTCGTGAGAAAGCCGATCAAATCCATGCCGTCGGGTATCTGGCGATTGACGAGAAAAAACATCACCGCAAAGGTAAGCAGCCAGAGCAAGGGCTCGATAAGAGCCCACAAGTAGCCGAGTTGATAAGCACCGAATCTCGTCATTACCTCGCGAAGTAATATGGCGTGAATCACCTGCAGCTGTGCGTATAAGCCCCGGGCAAACGTCATTGCGGAGGCTCCTTTGGCGCAATCTCCTGCACCAAAGGAACGAAGCGCCACTTTGCCTTGTCATCCAAGCAGGTAAGGCGTCTTTGAAACCGCGATGGCTCGTTCTCTACTGCGATATCCAGGGGTCTACACACGCGACCGCTGGCTGCGTGGTAAGCGCTGCCGGCTGTAACTTTCAGCTGTCCAGAGCTTTTTTCTGCGCCATCTTTGAGTGTGTCTGCCAACGCCAAGATACGCATCTCATCGGTACTCAAAGGTTTTTCCGAAGCAGGCGTACCCCCCCCCACGCTGCTATTGGATCCGCTGTGATGCGCACCACAGGAACAGATCAAAAGAGAGACAAAGGCCGTCATCAGGACTGGCAAAATGCGTGTCATGGTATCCCTGGTTTAGTTATCGAAAATCTCGAGAACGCCTGAGACCTTTCCGTTGCTGTTCACCACCACCAGGGCCTTTATCTTTTCTTTCTTCATCAGCTTCTCTGCATCGACCAACATGACATTTTCTCCAACGGTCTTTGGATTGGGGGTCATGATTCTAGAGATGGGGAAGTCGAGGATGCAATTGTAATCTTGGAGCGCCCGGCGCAGGTCACCGTCAGTAACGATGCCGAGTAACTTCTCTCCTTCGACCACCAGGACCAGACCGAGCCTCCCCGTTGTCATGGTAACGAGAGATTCTCTTATCGATTGGAAAGCAGAAACGATCGGCAAGTTGTCTGCGCGCATTACATCTCGGACTTTAGTTAAGAGACGACGCCCCAGACTGCCGCCGGGGTGCAACCTTGCAAAATCCTGGGGCTTAAAATCGCGCTTTCTCATGAGTGATACCGCCAATGCATCGCCAATGGCCATTGTCGCAAGGCAGGAATTCATCGGCGCGAGGTTGTTTGGGCATACTTCGCTATCAACTGAAGCGTCGATAGCAGCATCCGAGTGCTCGGCCAATGAGGAATGCACCTTGCCCACTAGGCTGACAATGGGAATCTGCATCCGCCTGAGAAAGGGAATAAGTCGAACGATCTCCTCTGTCTCTCCACTATTGGAAAGAAGAATCATCGTGTCGTCTTTCGTGATCATTCCGAGATCACCGTGATACGCTTCTGCTGGATGAACAAAGAAGCTGGGGGTTCCGGTAGAGGAAAATGTGGCAGCGATTTTTCTTCCAATAAGACCAGATTTGCCCATGCCGGATACGATTACGTGCCCTTTAGTGTCTATCAGAAAGCCAATTGCTCGCATGAAATCAGCGCTCATGCGTCTGGCCAGATTCGCGATAGCATCTGATTGCTTAATAAAAACTTCTCTAGCTAATCCAATGATGAGATCATCGTCTTTTTCTAGCTTGCTGCGGTTTAAGTGCAAAATCTTATTGCTGGTTATGGAATTCGCCATGTGTCTGCCTCAACAACTACAGGGTGCTCTCGTCCCCATAGCATACAATTCGATTTTATTAAAAGTCTGAACAAATACCGAAAAACAAATCGTCGCCTTTTCTGTTGCATCTCTAATTGCGTTTGTCCAGAAATCGTCAAAATTCCCTTTTTTGTCAACCGAGAAGATTCTGGTCGTCAAATATACCGACGTCTACATCCATCACCTCAGAGTGGGATGAAAAATTCAAAAATAAATGCCAGTCGGAAGAATGAACAGGTGATTGGGCAAATTATTCCTGCTCACTCACTTCAGTTCGTCCTCTATAAAAAAGCCTCTCTCCCTTTCTGAAACAAGCAATTACCAAACCTGCTTTTCAAAAGCAATATATGGGCCAATTATTTGCGAGTTGGCCTTTTGATTGTAATTCTCAAGAGATATGTTGAATTAGCTGCGCTGAATGTCAACTATAGTGTGACAAAATGAGCCACTTTTGAGGTTCCCTATGACTTTATTTGCTTGCTTGACATTAGAAGTGCCCAGGGGGAAATAGTCCTTTGGACGCGCAGCAGATGAGGAGGTGACATGACGCCGAAATACAAATCCTGGCCTTTTAAGGAGGCCATGCGCATCGCGCAGTCCTTTGGGAAAGATGCCCCGCCAGAAACGGTTATCTTCGAAACCGGGTTTGGTCCCAGCGGGTTGCCCCATATCGGCACGTTCGCCGAGGTGGCGCGCACCACGTGGGTCAAGAGTGCTTACGAACACTTGACCGGCGGCACTACCTCACTCATCGCGTTCAGTGACGACCTGGACGGCCTGAGGAAAATACCGGAAAACCTCCCCCGGCCAGAAATACTGGCCGAGCACTTGGGCAAACCCCTGTGCGATATTCCAGATCCCTACGGCTGCTGTGACTCCTTTTCCGGTCATATGATAGGCAAGCTAAGGGAATTTTTAGATGCTTTCGGCTTTGACTACGAGCTCAGATCCGCCTCAGAAGCCTATCGGAGTGGGGCATTTAACCCGGGTCTTATCAAAATGCTCGAACATGTAGCCCCCATCCTCGACATCATTTTGCCCACCCTCAAAGAGGAAAACCGAGAGACATGGTCGCCATTTTTGCCTTGCTGCGAGAGATGCGGGCGGATCTACACCACCCGGGTTACCGGGTATCGAACAGATGAGCGCGCCCTCGACTATGCCTGCGATGCGCCGTTTGGGGATGTGACGGGCTGCGGGCATCAGGGCACGGCATCAGTACTCGACGGCCATACAAAGATGGGCTGGAAGATGGATTGGGCACTCAGATGGTACTGCTACGGTGTAAATTATGAAATGTACGGCAAGGACCTCATCCCATCAGCAGCCCTGTCTTCGAAGATAGTTCGGGCCATCGGTGGTCGACCGCCGTGTGGGTATTTCTACGAGTTGTTTCTCGATGAGCAAGGCGAAAAAATATCCAAGTCGCGGGGCAATGGTATCTCGGTGGAGGAGTGGCTATGTTTCGCCCCGGTTGAATCCCTGGCCTATTTTATCTTCAGGGATCCGCGGCAGGCCAAAAAGCTCCATTTCGGCGTTATCCCCAAGGCCATGGATGAATATTTGGACACGCTTCGGCGCTACCGAGATATTGATGGGGATAAGCGGCCCGATACCCCGATCTGGCATATTCATGATGCCGGCAGAAGCGTTCCAACATATGGTGGGTCCATCAATTTTTCCCTCGTTAACAATCTGATCTCAGCCCTCGGCCAACCCGACATCGATCTCCTTAACAAATTTCTCACCCGCTATGATCCAACTTCAGCCGAATACCCCGAGATCGTCACCCCACTCATTGAAAAAGGGCTCCGGTATTACGAGGACCATATCCTACCCGGTAAACAGTATCGCCCGCCCACTGAAACCGAACGCGGCCTTTTTGCAGCGCTTGCAGAGGCGCTCCAATCCCCCGAGGCCAGCGAAATGAACGAAAAGGCGCTGCAATCCCTTGTATTTGATATCGCTCGGGACCACGGCGTAGATCCCAGAGATTTCTTTGCAGCGATCTATCAAGTGCTGCTCGGGCAGGAACGGGGACCTCGATTCGGCTCCTTTGCCCGACTCGTGGGGGTACAGCGCGTGGTCGAACTCATTGAAGAACGGGTGGGATAGACGTCTGCAAGTCTTGACGTGTCCGCCTCCGCCGAGCCTCCGGCGGGATCTTGGATTTGCGAAATCAACGCGGCGAGATCTTGGATTTACGAAATCTACCTTGAAACTCGATAACCTCGCCGTAGGCTTGGCGAAGGCGGGCACGTCATTCATACTGGTCGGTTGGAGGCAAAGCTTCGCAAGAACTTGACATGATTTTTGATGCTGGATAGAGATTTACGGGTTTTTAGTGAATTGGGATGGATCGGCTTCTAAAAAGAGGTTCAATATGGCGACACACGAAAGAATGATCGAGGTAAAGAACCTCACCAAGGTATACGATAAAATTCTGGCCCTCGATGATGTGTCATTCGGCGTTAACAAGGGCGAGGTGCTCGGTTTCCTGGGTCCGAACGGCGCTGGTAAGACGACGACAATGAAAATATTGACGTGTTTTATCGCACCGACAAAGGGGGAGGTCTCGGTCGCCGGCATGGATATTTTCCGCCACTCCCTGGAGATACGACGCCAAGTGGGATATCTACCGGAAAACGCCCCCCTGTATGTGGACATGCAAGTTAAGGAATATCTCGATTTTGTCGCGGATGTGCGATCAATGACCGGGGCGCAGAAGACCGGGGCCATCGAAAAGGTGCTTGAAATCTGCGGTTTGAAAGACGTGGCCGCTAGAGATATCCGAACCCTGTCCAAAGGGTTTCGGCAACGGGTGGGCCTGGCCCAGGCAATGGTACACAACCCGGCAATCCTCATTTTGGACGAGCCCACATCTGGTCTCGACCCCAACCAAATAGTGGAGATTCGGGAGCTGATAAAATCCCTGGGCAAGGAGCGCACGGTTATTTTGTCGACCCACAACCTGGCAGAAGTTCAGGCAGCGGCGCAGCGCGTGATCATCATCCACCAGGGCAAACTCGTTGCGGACGGACGCCCAGAGGAACTCGAAGCAGAGCGGGGCGGCGCGCGGTACGATGTGGTCCTCGCCAAGCCTCAGGAGGAACAGGCAGCGATTCGAGAGGCATTTTCCAAGATAGATGGTGTCCGGGGGGTCGATGTGGCGAGCGATGGCCAGCAAGATGAGATCGGGGTGGTGGTCCGCGGCCAGGCCGACAGGGATGTACGCGCTGATATTTTTCGGATCGCGGTGGAACAAAATTGGGTGCTGCTCGGTCTTGGCCGCAAGCAGGTCGATTTAGAGTCCATATTCAGGCGACTCACGACCTCGGCCCAGCCGTCCAGATCGACAACACACTGAGTGCTGCTCAGCACAAAGGGAGGACAGCTAAATGCGCACCATGCTTGTAATTGCCAGGCGAGAATTTAAGGCGTACTTCAACTCGCCGGTCGCATATTTTGTCATTACTGCGTTTCTGGTGATGGTGGGGGTGCTTTTTTTCATCCCATTTTTTACCCGGGACAGGGTGTCCATGCGCGATTTTTTCTCACTGATTCCCTTTATGTACTTTTTCTTCATCCCAGCCATCACCATGCGACTTATCGCTGAGGAGCGACGGGCAGGCACCATAGAAATGCTGATCACGATGCCTGTAAGGGACGTGGATGTCATCTTGGGCAAGTTCTTTGCCTCGCTTCTTTTTCTGGTTTCCGCACTCCTGCTCACCTTGCCCTACGCCATCACTATCTCTCAGTTCGGCGACATGGATTGGGGCCCTGTCTGGGGGGGGTATTTGGGACTGCTCATGATGGGATCTGCCTGTCTGGCCCTGGGCCTTTTGGCGTCGAGTTGGACCGAAAATCAGATCGTGGCCTTTGTCATCGGCCTCTTTTTATCGATGTTCTTCATTATGATTGATAAATTCGTCATTTTCTTGCCGGCGACCCTGGCGAGCATCTTCGAGTACTTAAGCTTTAGCGCGCATTTTCGCAACGCCGCCCGAGGCTTAGTCGACAGCCGGGACATCGTCTTTTTCCTGTCCTGCACCGTTATCAGCCTGTTTTTCGCTTTTCGATCCCTCGAATCCCGGCAGTGGAGGTAACCCGTGAGCGCGAAGACAAAAAAAAGAAACGAAACCACGATCTTTTTAGTGAGCCTTCTCGGTATCTTAATTTTGGTAAATATTCTCTCGATTCGCTTTTTTTTCCGGGGAGATCTGACCGAGGACGGCTTGTTTACCTTGTCCCGGGCTTCCATTTCCGTTGTGGAAAGCCTTTCGGACAAGCTCGTCGTGAAGGCCTATTTTACGAAAAACCTTCCAGGGAGGTACGCAACCCTGGAGCGTCACGTGAGCGATATGCTGGAGGAATACGCTCAGCACTCGAATGGTAACATGGCGGTCGCGTTTATCGATCCAGCCGGCGATGAAGAGCAGGAGAAGATCGCAAAGAGCCTGGGCATTCAAAAAATGCCCAACCCGGATATCGAAAAGGATCAGGCCACGGTCAAGGAAGGCTATCGCGGTATCTCATTCAGTTACGGGGAGAACACAGAAGTCATTGCCGCGGTGGAGTCGCCAGTGGGACTGGAATACCAGATTACCTCAGTGCTCAAGAAGATATCAGGACAGCGGGCCACCCTGGGCTTTCTCGTGGGTCACGGGGAACCTGAAATCACACCCGAGCAAAACCCCAACCAGCAACAAATGATGCGCCAGGATCCGAGATCCCAAGGGGAATATCGAAATATTCGCCACAATTTAGATATTTATAACTACCGACAAATCGACTTTAAAAAAGGCGAGCCAACCCTACCGAGCGACATCAAGGCCCTCGTCATTGGCGGTGCGCGGGAGGATTTTGACCAAAAAGAGCTGTACGAAATTGATCAATTTCTCATGCGGGGCGGATCCCTTGCCGTCTTTATCGATGGCGTAACCATCGACGTGCAACAAGGCCAATTGCCGGGCATGCCTCCTGAGTACAACACCAAAGTAAACGAAACCAATTTAAAGAACTTTCTCAAACACCATGGGATCCTGGTGGCAGATACCCTCGTCATGGATACCCAGGCTGCGAACTTTGGTGCCCGGTGTCCGCCAATCCCCCTTCCCCTTCCCAGGCCCTATCCGGCATGGCCTCTGATCACAGCTTTTGGCGAAGATCACCCGGTGACCTACCGCTTAGGGAGCCTCACCCTGCCGTACGCCAGCCCGGTTCGCTTAAGCGACGCCGTGCGGAAGGAAAGCGACAAAGAGGCACGGGAAATTTCCTTCAGCTCTGGCAACGCTTGGGTTGTGGACGCAGCCACAGCAGTCGTGGATCCCTGCAGCATTACCCCTTCCAGCAACCTGGAGAGTTCTGTACCCATGGCCGCTGCTGTGAGCGGCACGTTCACCAGCTATTTCAAGGGAAAGCCACTCCCCGCGGTTGTTGATAAAAAGGACGCGACCGATCTGAATGCGCCCCAGGAAGGCCAATTCCTCGAACAGGGACGCACACCCGGTCGGATTATTGCTGTAGGATCATCGGGCCTGCCCAGGGATGATAAAATCAGCTACCTGGCCCGCATGGACCGCCGACAAGCATTGAACAACTTTTCATTTGTTCAAAATGCGCTGGATTGGCTGGTTAGCGAAGACGATCTAATCGCGGTGCGCATGAAAACCGTAGCGGATCCACCGCTTGAGAAAACCTCCGAAGGGGTAAAGGCAGCAGCTAAGTACGGCAATATCATCGGCATCCCGTTCGCGTTTATCTTATTCGGCCTGATTCGATGGCGCATTCGGCGATCGAGAAGCGGCCGCTAACAGGAGGGAGACAAAATGGTAAAAAACCTCGTTGCATTGGCTGTTCTTGCAATTCTCGGCGTCATCGTCTTTGCAGTATTTCGCGGCGGGCCTGCTGAGGATGCGCAGCCGGCCAGTGCTGCCGCGCCGCTCATTTCCAATAGCGACTTCGATACCATTCAAATCCTTCGCAAGGCCAAGGGAGATGGGGAAAAAAAGACCGAAAAAATCGTTTTAAAGAAGCAAGAAGATACCTGGCGGTTGGTTGAGCCGGTTGCGTATAAAATCGTGGACGGCACGGTGAGGCGGATGGTCGATGCCCTGTCGGATTTCAGCATTGTCGATGTTATTTCAGAGGACAAGGCGCGCCATGAGACATTTCAAGTCGACCCAGACCAGGGTATCGACGTCACTGTGCGCAATGGGGAGCAGACCCTTGGCCGATTCATCGTCGGCAAGTCCAAAAACGGCATGACGTTTGTCAAACGCCCGGATGGGGATCCGGTTTATCGGGTCAGGGGGTACCACCGCAGCACCTTTGACAAATCCGCAAAGGACCTGCGCAACAAGATTATTTTTAAAGCCGAAGTAGATGCCATCAAAAAGGTGACGTTCAAGACTGGCAAAGACGCGGTTGCTTTTGCATTTGAAGGTGAAGGGGCAGATAGATCGCTTGCGCCAGTGGACGTGGCCATTAAGAATTTTGATGAGAAAAAAGCCATGGGGGTGATTCGGTCTGTCGCTAGTGTGATGGCACGTGACTTTGTGGATGCTCCCCTTCCCCCTGAGAGCACAGGCCTCGACGAAACCGCGGATCGAGCTATCGTGGCGTTCACAGGTGCCGGCGACGGGGAGGAGATAACGACCCTAGTTTTTGGCAACGACATTGAAGCCGACAAACAGACGTACGTAAAGACATCTGCCTCGGATCAGGTGTTTCTGGTGTCAACGTCCAAGATTGCGCGGCTGAAGGTCAAAGCCGATGACTTTGCCCGGACTGATGCGGACGTCAAAAAGGAAGCAGAGCGGGCCCAAAAAGCTGCTGAGGCTAGAGCAGGCCAAGGGGGAGCACCCCTTCCGGCAATGGGTGGTGCGCCAGGGACACAGCAAATCCCACCGGACGTGCTCAAAAAAATCCAGGCTCAAATGGCAAAGCAGCCCCCCCCATAACACCAATGGGTCGTTCATCTGTTATCCACCTGCAAATCAATATGGAACTGGGACCCGTGACCGACCGTGCTCTCGGCCCAGAGCCTGCCGTGGTGCGCCTGGATGATGCCGTGGCTTACTGAAAGTCCCAGACCTGTGCCCGCTTCCGTGGGCTTTGTCGTAAAAAAGGGGTCAAAGATACGGGGCATGATCTCAGGGGGAATACCCAAACCCCGGTCTGAAACACTCGTTCGTATCCAATGGATGCCGTCTTTTTTAAACAGGCGGGCGCTGATCTCGATTTGCTTATTTTCATCGTATGTGCTGTATTTTTCGTTTAGGGCATCCCTGGCATTGGTGATGAGGTTCATCAGGACCTGCATTATCTGTTGGCTGCGGCAATTTATCTTGGGCAGGTCCCCTGGAATATTTTCTATTATCTCTATCTGATCCCGATGTAAGATGCGCTCGATCAAGGATAAGGTGGTCGCAATGATGTCGGCGATACGCGCCGGGCTATGGGCTTCTACCTGCTGGCGAGAGAAGGCGAGTAAGTTTTTCACAATGCCACCGATACGCTCACACTCTTCGACGATACCCTTTGCAAAACCGACCAGTGGGCTTTGTGGCCCCAAGCGAAGCTGCAACAGCTCACCGTAATTCATGATGCCATTTAGTGGATTGTTGATTTCGTGGGCAATCCCGGCGGCCAAGGTACCTAAGGACTGGAGTTTTTGATGGTGCAACAGCATGGCCTCTCGTTCGCGCTCTTCCGTCAGGTCCCTGAAAACAAAAACCACGCCAAGGGGTTGGCCGCTATCAGTGGCAATGGGCGAACCATTAATGGCAACGTGTTTGCGGGTGCCGTCTTTTGAAATGAGGACCTTTACCGGGGCAACGCTCTTCTTCATTTGTTCGCTTAATATCGTCGACACCGCATCTACCACTGGCTCCTGAGATGACTCGTCTATGATGTTGAAAACCCTGGGGAGTGGGCATTTCCTGGCCTCTGCAGCGGACCATCCAGTCAGGACTTCAGCGACTGGATTGATAAATGATATTTTCCCGTGCACATCTGCGGCCAGCACTGCCTCTCCAATGCTGCTCAGGGTGGTTACCAGCCATTTTTCGCTCTGTTTACGCGCCTGTTCAGCGATGTGCCGCTCGGTGATATCCTCACCCGAACTCAGCGTACCAATGATGCGGCCGTCTTTTTCCCTCAGCACCTGGTTGTGCCAAGCAATGCGTCGCTCCTCACCCCGACTGTTGACCACTGGGTTTTCATAATATTCCACACCGGCCGTTGCACCGGCTATGAGATCATGAAAAACTGGCACAACGCTATCTCTGAGCCACTTGGGTAAGAAGGTATCGAACCAGTTTTTTCCGATGATCTCCGCTTCGTCGTACCCTAGAACCTCACAGCCCTTTTTATTGATCATTGTCACGCATCCGCGTTTATCGATGGCCACCAAGATGACGCCGGCGATGTCCAAGTACTGCTGGGCTCTGTCCCGTTCCCGTCGCAGGGCCTCCTCGGTGGTGGATTTGCTGCCGGGTTTCATAGACGAGGTACTCATTGTTATCTCCCTCGCAACCGATTATTTTATTGGCCAAAAGATCGGGCACCAGCTATCAACAGTGTGTTATCCCATGCGATCGACTGCCGACCGGGTCGGATCAGCTCAGCAGAAAGAAGCAGGTATCTCAATACCCCCAATTTGACTATCATTTTTGTAGTAGTTGACCTCGTTCGAGGATACCCAAGTATCAAAAAAATGAAAACAATTTAATTTTTACTAGAATTTTCTAGATATAACGCGATTTAAAAAAATTCAAGTGGGGATTTATTGGGTGTGACGACCCGTTTGTGGTGGCGGCGGTGCAAACCCGGGCATGGGGGCATGGGGAAAGGGGTTGGGTCCATTGCGATAGCGGCCTGGGTTTGGGATTCTTCTGGGTACCACGCCGCGGGCAATCAATCCCTCCCGGTCGTCGTAATGAATGGCGAGGAGGGCATCTGCCACGCGATGGCGTCTACGCGTGAAGTGGGTTTGCTCGGCCGGAGAAAAGCGCTCGGTGCCATATGCTGTCCCCAATCCTTGGCCAACACCATCGCTCGCTGCATCGTCGTACAACGTCGGTGCAGATTGAGCCGATGGCATGGACCGCCGTCTTTTCATGGACCGCCGTTGCTCAGCACCACTGCCCTCGCCGATGCGGTCTTCCTCTGCCCTTGGTGTTTGTACGTTCGGGATCCGCTTGGGATGTGGCGTAACAGGTCGGCGCCGCTCTTTAAAGACCGCTACGCCAATGACGCCTACATCAGTGGCATCCCCCATACGGGCGGCATATGCATCGGGCACGTCTGTGAAGCGGAACGCGGCCACCTGATCCCAGGACTTTCGAAAGCCATCGATCAGGACCGAACCATAGGCAGGGATAACGTAACCGCGTTGGGTCCTGTAATCACCGATCTCTCCGGTGACCACGTTTCGACCGTCCACCGTGACCACCGCTTCAACCCGTCTGCCCGTGTGATTCACAACGCGAATGTCATACGTCTCGCCCCATCGGCCTTCGACATAGGTCCGTCCCCGGTGGGTGTAGGTCGGCAATGCCCTGCCTTGAGATTCAACCTGAAAGCTAAAATCCCCTCTTTTGGAAATGTGGCGCATACCCTGGCCAGAGGCTGTGGCGCAGTCGCTGAAGACCACAATAATGACCGTGGAAACGACGATGGCAATGACGAATCGACCCATGATGTTCTCCTTTGTCTCGCGCGCTGCGCTCTGTTCTGTCTTCAGCCTGTAGAGACGGATGAATCGCCGGTTGGATCTATTTATTCCTTCCCTCTCTGGAAATAATAGGATTTACTGTGGAAGGTTGCAGATGAAGGGGCAGGATTGATGAATACAATAAACCTTTCGACGTTGATTTTGCTGACTGTCCTGTTGTTCGGGTGTTGGGATGAAATTGATCATGAGCTCGATGTGCCCGATGTACCGGACAGTGACGAGGCGTCGAATGGGGATACTGATACAGGGACCGGAGATACTGATACCGCGTCAGACACAGGTGCATCTGGACAGGGGGATCTGCCCGAGGGCTGGGGGCATTTCGGTGCACCGTGCGAAACAGATGTGGATTGTGAGGGGTACAGCGACCGCCATCGGTGCCTCCAAAAGAACATTCTGGGCATCATTAACCTGCCCGGTGGGTATTGCACGGCCTGCTGTGACAAAGCTGGTGAGTGGTGTGCACCTGGCATTCATTGCATCGGTTTAGATGAGGTTTATCTCATTTGCGCGGCCACCTGCCAATCCGATGATCAGTGCCGCACAACCGATGGCTACACCTGCACCCAGTTGCCTTATCTCGATGCATCCCAATTTCCCTACAATTACTGCTTGCCTGATGCCGATCACATCGACCCGGTCGAAGGTGATGAGGCGTCAGATCCTAAGTGCGATTGGCCGTGGGTGGAGGGGTAGATACGGTCACTCACCTGGATGGCGGGCTGCAATGGCGACGACTTCGATGTTAGATAGGCTGTCCGTAGTTTCCGGGCTTGGGTCAAAGACAAGTTTGTATTTACAAAAGCCTTCTGGACGGAGATCGCAGTTGTAGGGCGATGCTCCGGTCAGGAAATGCTCTCGCATCCCGCCTTTGGCCGTCGCCTTGATCTCGATATCATCCACCATCACACCGCAGGGCAGTTTTGTTTCGGCGCGCACAGTACCGCCGTCATCCAGGACCCGGCCGCGCAGCAGGATGTGGGTTCGTCGGGTAGGGGCGTTGTTTTGAATGTCTCCCAACACAACCAGGATGGGTCGGCCATCGCTCGCGATCAGGGTTCGACGATCATACACATTTACTTCGAGGCCCTTTACCTCGTCTGGCAGTTTTTCAAATGTGCGGGTAGAAAAGGCAAACGCCACTTGGCTTGAAAGATCAGGCACGGACAGTTGCCACCCATTTCTAAAAGCGACAAAGATAAAGAAAATGATAATGAACCCCACCGCACCCGTGACGATCTTGCCGGCCCGTCGCGTTTTTGCCGACGCTTGCCCAATGGAGAATTCGTTTAAGTCCAGTGGCGCTCGGGATATCCAGGACGTATCGTCCTCGTCGAAATAGACCTCTTCAGACTTGGGTTCGAAGGATTCGGGTGTTGTCTCAGGAGATGCGTCAGCTGCTTGAAAAGCATCCACTGCATCAGTCGGTTTATCATTTTTTGGTGGAGGTATTGCAGGTCTTTCAGGAGTGGGTGCAGCCGAAGCGCTCGCGTCAGGTGTCTCGACGAGAAAGCCAAATTCAGATGGGACGTTAGGCGCTTCGTTAACGAACTCTTCGTATTTGAATTTTGTCAACCCTGCAGGGGGGATGCTGGTTCTACGGGCGATTGTAAAAGCGGTGTGGCATTTGGCGCAGCGCATGCGGCGCGGATTGGCGCCGATTTTGTCTTTAGGGAGCTTGTAGGCCACACCACATGACGGACATTTGATAGTTAAGGCATGTGTTTTTTCTTGCATGAGAATAAATGTACAATGTGAGTGTGCCTTCGTCACGCCCAGTGACAAAAATAGCGTCTTTTATCTGAACACACTTTATTGTTTGAATTTTACCGTAGAAATAGGCCATAATCAGGCGAGATGTAGTATGTTCTTTACCAAAGAAAGGATGCATAAGCATGAAAGAGACGTTTAGGAGTAATTGGGTGTGTATGATCTTTATCTGTATGTTTGCGATCTGGTCAGTTGGCCAGGTCGCATGCACATCAGACGATGAAAACCAAGCTAGCGACGGTGATACGGATTCGGATGGTGATTCAGATTCGGATGGTGATTCAGATTCGGATAGTGATACGGATTCGGATAGTGATTCAGATTCGGATAGTGATTCGGATTCAGATAGTGATTCGGATTCAGACACTGATTCTGATTCGGACTCCGATACAGATACGGATACAGACGCGGACACGGACACGGATACTGATACCGATACCGATAGCGACACGGACACGGACACGGACACGGATACTGATACCGATACCGATAGCGACACGGACACGGACACGGACACGGATACCGATACGGACACCGATACCGATACCGACACAGATACCGACACAGATACAGACACAGATACAGAGACCTCTGGGGATATGTGCAATAACTACCCCAGTGCGGACAATAACTTTAACGTCGGATCCGTCATCCGAAACTACCATCTGTGGGATGGGGATGACAATGAAATGGATATTTGCGAGTTTGCCGATGCAGGTGGGAGATACCTATTTTTGACGATCGGTGCGTCCTGGTGACCGGGGTGCATAGATGAGATCAGTGATCTCGTCGCCCTAGAAGAACAATTCGAAACAGAAAAACTCGTTGTTATCGAAGTATTGCAAGATGCCACAAGCGCTGGAACCATCAATAGCTTTGTTGGGTCTTCGGACCTCAAAGTATACAGAACGTCTCCGGCAACCCAGATGCAAGACGATTATTCCGGATTTCAGGGATTTCCGACATTGCCGTTGATCGACCTCACCACCATGAAGGTGATCGATGAGGACTGTTATAACTCTTCATCTTACGCTGACTGTGTCGAGAATGCCCTTTAATTCAAATTCATAAGCCCTTCTTTTAAAACTTTCCATATGTGTTGCTTTCCACACCATCGATAGACTGGGAAGAAAGTACATTCTCAAAAAGAGGTGGTGAAACGAAGAGATAGATGTAGATGCGGGGTTTAGCCCCGCTTTAAAGCCAGATATATCAAGATATTACACGTGAGGGGATAAACCCCTCACCTACAAGAAAGTGGACGCTTGCCACTGGTTTTGAAGAAGTTACGGAGAAAATAGTTTTTCTTTGCCCTCAGCCCGTTGACGTCTTAAAAGTGGGTGTGGAGGTAATCGATGGCGCGACAGCACTGCAATTCAGAGACGAAAATCGTTATTGTTGGTGGCGTGGCAGGGGGGGCATCAGCAGCTGCCAGGGCCCGGCGGGTCAATCAACAGGCCCGGATCATCCTGCTCGAAAAAGGCCCCTTTGTCTCCTATGCCAACTGCGGACTGCCCTTCCACCTTTCCGGTGAAATTGAAAAACGCGAAGACCTCTTTGTCGCGAGCGTAGAGCGACTCAAAAAAAGGTTTGACATCGATGTGCGCGTTCAAAGCGAGGTCGTATCGATCAACCGCATAGATCGATTCGTCACTGTTCAAGACGCCGTTTCTGGCAAGGCGTATGAAGAGACCTTTGACAAGCTGATCCTGGCCTGTGGTGCAGAGGCCATTGCCCCGCCACTGCCGGGTATCGATGCAACCGGCGTCTTTCATTTAAAAACCGTCGGGGATATGGACCGGATCATCACATACATCGAGCGGGAAAACCCCAGTTCCGCAGCCGTGGTAGGGGGCGGGTTCATCGGGCTGGAGGCGGCCGAGGCCTTGCACCGGCGAGAACTGGAGGTCACCGTGATTGAAGCTGCGGACCAGCTCCTGGGGCCGTGGGATCCAGATATGGCAGGCCAAGTCGAGCAGCATTTGCTGGATGAGATGTTTGTAGAAGTAGTAAAGAGCGACCCCATTGCCGCGATCGAGACAAAGGACGGCAGTGTCTGCAGCGTCGAGACCCGGTCGGGTGAGAAGATAGACGCGGACTTGGTCATCCTAGCGCTCGGCGTGCGACCCCTTAGCGCGCTGGCTAGGGATGCGGGGCTCAAGTGCTCTGAACAGGGTCTCATCGCAGTGGACGCCCGTCAGCAGACATCGGACGAGAATATTTTTGCTGTGGGTGATGCTGTGCAGTCCACCTGCCGCATCACTGGCCAGCCGACCTGGCTTCCCCTGGCCGGGCCGGCCAATCGCCAGGGGCGCGTTGCAGGGACAAATGCCGCCGGCGGTGAGGATGCGTTTCCCGGCACTATCGGCACGTCCATCGTTCGGGTGGGAAAGATCACAGCCGGCCGCACCGGCCTGAGCGAACGCCAGGCCCAAGCCGCAGGTCTGGACTACATCACAGCCCTGATCAGTGGCAAATCCCACGCTGGGTACTATCCCGGTGCTCGGGATGTGCAGCTAAAGTACATTGTCGAAACGCCATCCGGACGGTTGCTCGGCGCCCAGGCCGTGGGACGGGACGGGGTGGACAAGCGGATCGACGTGCTGGCCACAGCCATCATCGGCAAGATGACCGTGGCGGATATCCTGCATCTGGAGCTGGCCTATGCACCGCCGTTCGGCGCTGCCAAAGACCCCATCAACATGGCGGCCATGGTCGCGCAGAATATACTGGACCAGACCACCGAGGTGGTTTCCTGGGAAGCGCTTTACGAAGAATCCCCAACCCCCCTCATTCTGGATGTGCGCAGCGAGGAGGAGCGCAAGACAGTATATGTCAAAAATAGCGAGCTCATGCCCATTGATGACCTCAGGGAACGCGTATCGACCCTAGATCCGGATCGACCGACGCGCGTCTATTGCCGGATCGGGCAGCGGGGGTATTTTGCCGAGCAGTTTCTGAAAGCAGCGGGGTTTAGAGATGTCAAAAACATCGCCGGCGGCTGGCGCGCCATCTGGGGCGACCATCGCGAGGATGGGCTCATTGGACAAGAACCCGAACCCCAGGATTGACCTGGTACCCCGTCTGGGGTATGCGTCGCGCTTGAATCGCACGCATAATACATCCCAAACGGGATGCACCTATGACCGCCCGACGAGCTGTGCTATGGTCGGGCTCCAACATGCAAAAACACCCCCGATTGGAGGGAACCCATGAATCGAGACAGCCGCCCATTCTCGGTGCCACCGGACTTTGACGAAGCCAGAGAAGCGTACCGCAAGCACTCCAAACCAGTAAAAACCGTTCTGATCATCGCAGCTGCGTTGATTGTTGGCGTTAGTGCTTACTACCAGATCGAACCGGATCAGGTCGGGGTGCTCATTCGCTTTGGTGCCTTTCAATCCATCAGCGAGCCCGGACCGCACTTCAAGATTCCACTTATTGACACGGTTTTAAAAGTACCGGCCAAGCGGCAACTCAAAAAAGAGTTCGGGTTTCAGACCGAATCGGCCGGGGTCAAATCCGCATTTCGTCGCACCACTGCCAGTCAGCAAGAATCCATGATGCTAACAGGTGACTTGAATGTTGCCGTGGTGGAGTGGATAGTTCATTACAAAATCGCGGATCCCTACCAGTACCTCTTTAAAGTTCGCAATGTTGAAGGCACCCTACAGGCCCTGTCCGAAGCCACCATGCGAGCCGTTGTCGGGGACTATTCCGTGACCGAGGTGTTGACAAAGGGACGGGAGGAGATTTTGGAAAAGGCCCGGGCCTACTTGGCCGAGCTTTGCAAGCGATACGAGACCGGCATTGCCATTCAGCGGATCGAGCTAAAGGATTCGGCACCGCCAGAACCGGTGAAACCGTCTTTCAACGAGGTGAACCAGGCCGAACAGGAACGGGATCGGCTGCAAAACGAGGCCTGGGCCAGATACAACCAGGCCATTCCAAAAGCCCGGGGCGAAGCAAATCAGATGATTCAGGAAGCTGAGGGGTACGCTGTGGAGCGGGTCAATCAGGCCCGGGGCGAGTCGGATCGCTTTTTGGCGATTCAAAAAGAATATAGGCTGGCGCCGGAAGTCACGCGCACCCGGCTCTATTTGGAAACCATGAACGAGGTATTGCCAAAGGCAGGTAAGAAGGTGCTCATGGATGAGTCGGCAAAAGGCATCGTGCCCCTGCTCTTTCCAGCCGATGGTTCACCTGCGAGGGCAACCCCTGCCATCAGTGGAGGCGGACAATGAGTAAATCGCCTTTAATTATCGTTGTGGTGCTCTTTTTTCTGGGTCTTATGGCCTATTCAGCCGCATACACGGTTCAGGAATCTGAGCAGGTCGTTATTGTCCAATTTGGCAAGGTGATCGGCCAGCCGATCACCAAACCGGGCCTGCATTTCAAGGTACCGGTCTTCCAAGAAGCAAAGCGCTTTGAAAAACGCTGGCTCGAATGGGATGGGGATGCCAACCAGATCACAACCCTCGATAAGCGCTATATCTACATCGATGTATTTGCCAGGTGGCGGATCAGCGAACCGCTCGTTTTTATCGAATCACTGCGGGACGAGCGCAGTGCCCAGGGGCGTCTCGACGACATCATCGACAATGCCACGCGAAACGTGGTGGCCAATCACAATCTGATAGAGGTCATCCGCTCCACAAACCGCGAGCTCGAGGAGAGCGATGAGGAGCTTCAACTCACGAGTGCCGCTGCCAGTAGCTCGCCCCCGTTGGGGCCACAGGCATCCGCAGATGAAGCATCCGCAGATGAAGCACCTGCAGACGAAGCCACCCAAAAAGAAGGCAATGTACCGTCCGACGATGCACAGCCGGATGACGCTGCAGCCGCATCTAACGCGCCACCTAGACCCAAGGCTTCCATCCCGGCTCCGAGCCTGAATATTCATGCTATCAACGCGGCCAATCGCCAGGCACTTTACGCGATCGATGTGGGAAGGGAAAAACTCTCTGAATTGATTCTGGAAAAAGCCTCTGCAAAAACAACCCAGCTGGGTATCGAGCTCAAAGATGTTCAATTCAAGCGCATCAATTACATAGAATCGGTTCAGTCGAAGGTTTTTGATCGAATGATTACGGAGAGAAAGCGGGTGGCCGAAGCGTTTCGATCCCAAGGGCGCGGTCGCTCAGCTGAAATTCTGGGCCAGACAGAAAAGGAGCTCAAGAAGATCCAGTCTGAGGCCTACCGCAAATCCCAGGAGATCATGGGCCGGGCAGATGCAAAAGCCGCGGCCATCTATGCGGCCGCCTATCGACAGGATCCAGAGCTGTACAAATTCCTAAAGACCCTTGAGAGCTATTCGAAGACAATCGATGATACGAGCTGGCTGCTGCTCTCTACAGATGCGGACTACGCCAAGTACCTTCGCACCATGAGAAAGGCCCAGCCCTGACATCTAAGAACTTACCAGACTACTACGCCGTGCTCGGCGTTCTAAAGACGGCCAGCCAAAAGGATATCGCAAAGGCCTACCACAAGCTCGTGGCCCGGTACCACCCGGATCGCCATACGGACAACGCGCTTCGGGATTTGGCCGAAGAAAAGCTCACCCAGCTGAACGAAGCTTACGAAACCCTATCTGATCCAGCCCGTCGGGCTGCCTATGACCTGAAGTACCGACAGTCCAGCGCGACGTCGTCGGCAGAGCCGACCGTGCAGCGACCCACCCCACCCCCGCCGTTCCCAAAAGTTAGGGTAGTGACGCTCATCGTCATTGTTTTGGGGTCACTCTTTGCACTCCGTTTTGTGAGGAGCCCGCGCGCCATGGCGGTGATTGCAGCTGCTATCGCAGTCGCGTGGTTTGGTCCCAGGATTTATCGATTGCTCACCGGGCGGAAAAAATAAGAGATTTATAAACTGTCGCAGGCACTCGCTTCTCGTTAAGGTCTAGGTATTTCTCACTAACAGTCGTTTTGCCCCCGAACCGACTAACAGCCCTCTAAGGCATTTTTTTGAGGTATCACCAGCAAGTTGAGACTTACTTTAATCGGCCGGTCGAAGACATGGGTTCAAGCAGGAACACAGATTTTTTTATTTCACAATAAACGATTTTAAAAAGATTTTATCTTGACTAAAATTGTACTAACTCAGTAAATAGATATTGAAGGATTAAAATAGAAGAACACTGTAACAAAAGGAGAAAGATAATGAATAAGACAGTTTTTTTTGTTTTGATTGCACTCGCAAGTATAGCCGGTCAAGGATGTGAGCGGGAACTCAATACCGACGATGCTTTTCAAGCAGCAGATGCTATTAGCAAAGGAGAATCTATTGATATCCTAGAATTTGAAAATACAGTTGGCTTAGCACCTGCTGGTAGTGAAGAGTTGGGTGATGTCGAACCAATGGATGGGGATAATACGCGAATATCAGTGACATGCGGTGGTCCTGGAAACATAAACTGCTGCTCAGATGATGCGGATTGTATCTACATGAGCAGGTGGGGTAGTGATACGAATTACGGAACTAATGAAACAAATGATGCGGTCCGCACTTTAGCAAGGGTGATGTTCTTAATCAATACATCAGAGATGGATAGGCATATTGAAGTAAGAATTAAACGAGGGACATATACCAGCGATTTTATTAATTGGAAAAAGTATCACAACACATACCAAATTCGTTTCATGCCTTCTGACTATAAATGGGGTGGCTGGGGGTCTTTTGAAGGGCGTCCAAAGTTTTATGGCAATGGGCTTAATGAATACTGGTTCTATTTGGATGGTGGCAATGGAGGAGACAGTAATCTGAGATTCTACTATTTGGAGGTTCGCAATTACGCGAAGGGTGGTCTTGGATTTGCTGGCCTGGGCCCATGGGAAAGTAACGCAAATAACTACGTGTACGGTATGTATTTTAAAAACATAGGTGGTATCGCTTCTACATATCGGTTTGGATATGCAGGTGTAGCGCTAACCCACTCACACCGCAACACGATTGAAAATAATCATTTTATTAACATTATCAATGATAAGCCAGATGAAGAAGGCCTGATCCATGCGGTGTATATGAACAATGCGCGGAGTAATCTGATCCAGAGTAATAATATCGTTGATGTGAGCGGTGATGCGATAAGGGTTCGGAATGACTCAAACTGGAATATCATCCAAAGGAATACGATTACTCGGTCTGGATCTCATGGGCATTACGGGGATTGGTATAATGATCCACCACCGGGAGTTGTTTGCACAAATGTTGACCATACCGGTAGTCAAGAATGTCCTTCTTGGGAAAACTGGTTTCGGTATAACACGCTTGGATGTGGTTACGATGGACAGCCGTTACCCCATTTTCACTTCTACCACGAACGGTATTGTGTACCAACTGGTTGCCCGGACTACTTTTGGGTTTGGAAACGTCTTGAAACCGCCAGTAACACGGACGCATGCCCATAGTATATACCTTGGCCATGACTCCTTCGACAGCGAGCTCCACGCCCGTGATGTAGCTCGCCGCACTGTTTGATACGAGCTACTCGTCTTGCTCTGATGCTACCTTGGTATCTGTTGGCCAATAGGCAACGCTCGTTTTAACAATCAAGCGTCCTCCTCATGCTTGAGAAAGCCTATCTCACTTCTTCGAGTCGCTTGAGCGGCCAGACGTTACCCCTTGCGTCAATGGGTATAAAATCGTTTAATCGTGCAATGGATCACTGCTTCATATCCCGTACCCTGGTTCGTCTTTTGGCGTCCTTTTTTGTATTGACGCTTTCGACTCTACTGGCGAAACCCGCGCGGGCCGTGGACGTCGTCGATTTGAGTGCGGACAAAGATCACTACCCACTCATTGACGCGTTTAGAATTCTTGAAGAAAAGACAGGCAAAATGACCATCGATGATGTGTCGTCCTCTGAAATGGACGCCAAATTCGTCCCCATCAAGAGCGAATATCAGGATTACTGGGGATTGGATCTGGGCATCAGCACCTCAGTGTGGTGGATCAAGTTGTCGGTCAAAGCACGGGATTGGCAAGCCGCCCGGAAAAACTGGTTGATGGTCATCAGCAACAATCGATTCGTGGGTAAGGTAACGTTCTATTCCCATATGAAACACCATCACCTGGCACAAGCAGAGCAACAATGGCTCATTCAATCTCCAGACACCGAAGGCAACGACAGCCACGGCCAGGATGTGGTGCTTAAGCTGCCTGTTTTTAACCAGACCCCCCAATCCCTCTACCTCCGAGTTGAAAGCGATTACTACATCTACCTCCCCATCTCCATCAGAACCGCCTGGTGCCAAATGGGATCAAAGGGAATGACCAGTCTTTTTGATGGCATGTTTTTCGGCGTCATTGCTGTGATTGCCGTGCTCAACCTCCTCATGTTCATGGCCCTGCGAGACAAAACATCCCTCTGGTACGTACTGTTCGTGGTGTTCGTTGGACTCTATTTCTTGGGTACCGAGGGTCACATCACCGGCATCGCAAAACACCTGGGTCCCATGTTCTTTGCCTATATTCACGTGCTGGGCATCTCGGGCATCGTGGTGTTCTGCACGGCCTTTACCCGATCCTTCCTACAGACCGCCACACATCTTCCGAGAATAGACAAGTTTTTGCTGGGCTATGCAGCGTTTTCCACCGGCGTCGCCATCACCTCTCCACTGATGGAGATGGATTACGACTATTTCTTCGACATTTTTCAGACCTCCACTGTCATCCTCGGCGTGCTTGCGCCCGTTGGCACCCTCGTTCCCGGCATCGCTCGACTCAAGCAGGGATACACCCCTGCTGCCCTCTATCTGGCCGGATGGAGTGCGTTTTCAATCTCTGCATTTGTATTTGCAGCACCAGTAATTGGCGGGATTGACGGCTGGCGCATCTTCCAAATTGGTTGCGCCACCAACGTCGTATTGCTCACCCTGGCCACGGCTCACAAGCTGAGAATGATGCAAAAGGAGCGGGATGCCATGTCCCAGGCCCGGGACACGGTTAAAAAAGCATTGCACGAATCAGAAGAAAAATACCGCGAGATTTTTAACAACTCCCCCAACGGCATATTCTGCGCATCGCTCCAGGATGGCGAACTGCTCATGGAGCCCAACCAGGCATTTAAACGCATCTTTGGGTACGCGGCCCACGAGACCGTTCCCCCCACCATCATGGCCACGAGCTGGCTCGATCCCAATGATTGCGCCACATTCAATGGGGCAGTAAAACGCGCAACAAATGTTGAAGAAATGGAAGCCAGATTTCAAAAGCGGGACGGCACCGTGGTCTGGTGTCGCATCGCTGCCAGGCCCCATCCGGACGAAGGCTGTTTTGACGGCACGATGTCGGACATTACAGAGCGCAAACTGGCAGAGCAACAGATGTTCCGCGCTGAAAAGATGGCCTCTTTGGGACAGATCATCGCCGGCGTGGCCCACGAGATTAACAACCCCAACAACTTCGTCGTGTTCAATATTCCCATTCTCCAACGATACATCGATTCGATTCGACCGGTCCTGGACGAGAAGGCTGCCCAGGATCCCAACTTGACCTTTCTCAACATGCCCTACGACATGTTTATCGAAGACATCTACAAATTGCTGGACAACATGCAACACGGATCCAAGCGCATCACGGATATCGTTTCTGAGCTCAAGAACTATGTCCGTTCCAGCGATGTCGAAGACAAAAAGCCCGAGGTCGTAAACGCGATAATATCCCAGGTGATGACCCTGGTGGGCAAGCAGGTCCGCAAGTATGTCAAGGCATTCGAAGTAGACGTGGCTGACGACCTGCCCCTGGTCAAGATGAACGCGGGAAAGATCGAGCAAGTGCTGATCAACCTGGTAATAAACGCGGGCCACGCGGCCGACAAGGAGCAGTCCTGGGTCCGCCTCACTGCCAAGCGGTCCGAAACCGATGCCGGCAGGGTTGAGATCCAGGTGCAGGACAACGGTGCTGGTATTCCCAAGGAAAATCAGGAGCGCATCTTTGAACCGTTCTTCACCACCAAAGCGGACGAGTCCGGCACTGGTCTGGGCCTGGCCATCTCTCATCAAATCATCGAAGATCACGGCGGGTCCATTCACGTGGAAAGCACCCTAGGCCAGGGCACCACCTTTACCATCCGCCTCCCTGCCAGTTGAGCCTACAAAACCGGTTTTTTCCGGACCAATATTCTGCACAGGAGCCCGCTCTGGTGGTTTTGGCCTCCCCCTTGGCAAAGCTCTAAATGTGCAAGGGTAGGGTGAATCTCACCTTTAGTCCGTTTTTCTTTCGTTGGAGTGCGGTGATGGTTCCGCCGTGGGACTCGACGATTCGCTTGCACAATGCAAGCCCCAGCCCAGTCCCGCCAATATCGCGCGAACGGCTTCTGTCAGTGCGATAGAACGGATCGAACAGCCGGGGCAGGTCTTTCTCGTCAACGCCAATGCCCTGGTCCTTAACCTCTATTTCAACGGCCTCGTCTTTGACCCTTGCTGTCATCTCTATCTGCGCATTGTCTCCGGAGTATTTTGCCGCGTTGTCCAAGAGATTGTCCATGAGTCGCTTGATAAGGGCTGCGTCCACATTTAAAACTGGCGCGTCAGGGGGATTTTGCACGTCGAGCTGGCAATCCGGATGATTTACAGCAAAGCGAGCTTGAGCCTCATTAACCAACTCGCTGAGTCCAACCAATGCGAGATGCAGGGGTAGGTCACCTCCAGCTCCCTGGGTAGCGATATCCAAACGGGATATGGTTAGAACATCGTCGATGAGTCTTTCCAGTTCACTCGCATCATTCAGGATGCCGAGGAGGTAGTCCCTAAGGTTATGGGGAGTGTCTTTGATTTCCTCACACAGCTCAAGGGCGACCTTGATGCGGGCAAGTGGCGTTCGCAGTTCGTGTGAGATATCGGCCATCAGTTCTTTCTCGCGCTGAATGCGGCCTTCCAATTGGGCAGCCATGGCATCGATGGTTTTGGCCAGCACACCCACTTCGTCTCGCCGGGATATCCCGGTGCGCGCGAGAAGGTCGCCGGAACCGATCCGTTGGGCCGTATGTGTGAGGCGCTCGACGGGTTTTGTGATACTGCGGGCCAGTGGAAAGGATACTGCGCCCACAACCAGAACAATAACCAATAGCGCTGCCAGAAGGCTGCCGTGACCGCCGTGTCGCGTCATCGAAATCAACAAGTAGGCTGCTTCACCCCCGGCGTGGATGGGTATACGGACCGCCAATACAGTATTTGCATGGCGGCGAAAGAATCGGGGTTGTGTTCCAAGAGACGCGGCTTCCTTGGTAGACAGGGCAGGGGGAGGCGATATGCCTTCAGCCGCCAGAGGGTTGCCATTTTCTGTATATGCAGCAAGACCGTCTTTGCTGATAAACGCAATCGCTTCTAGACGCTTTTCTAACTTTACTTGCGAGGCTGATCCAACTGCCAGATCAGATGCCAATGCGTTGGCAAGTTGCTGTATGAGATGATGGTGCTCTGTGTTGGGACGAAACGCAACAAAGATTACACCTGCGGCCGCAACAACTGCGATGATAAGAATGAGGCCGTGTAGGAAAACGCGCCGAAATAGACCGCGCTTGCCATGGGAGCGGAAGATCACTCGGTATCCTCATACGTCAGCTGGTACCCGACACCTCGTATCGTTTTTATTAATCGCGGTTTCTTGGGATCCTCACCCAGCTTTTGACGGATCCTCGATATGTGCACGTCAATGGACCGGTCAAAGGATTCCTCTGCGTTGCCCCGTGCCAATGTCATCAGGCGCTCCCTGGACAGCACTTGTCCCGCGCGTTCCGCAAGGGCGTACAAAAGTTGGAATTCATAGCCGGTCAGGTCGATCTTCTCACCTTTATAAAGCACCTGTCTGGTGCCAGGATCCAAACTGAGTCCGCTCGTGTGGATAGGTCCTGTCTTGGGCCCGGCATTGCCCCTGGATCGCCTGACTGTGGATCGTATGCGAGCCAGCAACTCCCTTGCTGAATAAGGCTTAGACACATAATCATCTGCCCCGATTTCAAGCCCCATGACCTTATCGGCCTCTTCTCCCCTCGCTGTGATCATGATGATCGGCACATCTGACATCTCTCTCAAGCGTTTTAAGACCTCTAGACCGTCCAGCTTGGGCAACATGATATCGAGGAGTATTGCATCGTATGACCCATTCAGAGCTTCTTCCAGCCCGCGCTGTCCATCGCGCGCGATGTGGACGACTGCTCCGTGATGTTCCAGATAATCCCGGGTAAGAGAGGCGAGGCGGACGTCGTCCTCGATAATTAAGACAGCGATGGTCGACGTGTCTAACATATCAGAAAGTATAGGTGCTATAGCGCGTCATAGAAAGGCTTTGTTGGATGGACTGGCCTACTGGTGAAAGCCATGATGTTCGTGGGCGATGGTCATCAGTTGTTCTCGCTGCTCGGGTGTCAGTTTTGAATGCGCATCAAGTGCCACATCCAGAACTTTGTGGGAGAAGACGCGCCACGTTTCAAACTTTTGGTCCACCATGGCGTGTAGTTTTTCGGCATCTGGTCTTTCCTTGGCGAGTTCGGCGTGTACCACCTCTTTGTGCCCGGCTTCGTTGCTGTGTAAGGCGATCCCCTCATCCACGAGGCTGTTTACCGAGTCGAGAATGTGTCGGCGCTGTCCATCATCCGCGTCTATTTCGTCGAGCAGGTCATCTACTTTCCACCTCACCATGGCTTTCAGTCGGTCGGGATCCTTATGAATATCAAAGTGGCGTCGACCGCATGACGAAACGATTAAGGCAGAAGTAACCAATACCGCTGCCAAAACCCCAATACCGAAAAATACCTTGCCCCGTCGCTTGCAATGCTTCATTTCAACCTCCTGAACGTTGTGGGCAACCCCAATAGGTGTTGCCGTCCTATCCAGAAGCGTAGATACACATTCTTAATTCAGTATTTCCCTATTATTAAAAAGTGTGAAGGAAGAGGGGTCTCACGGCAGATAGCCCTAAAACCGGCCTTGCTTCAGATGAGTAAACGTCGTAACAAGAGTAGGTATATGGTGGGCAACTAGCCGTTCAACAGCGGTCGATGCCATGATGGCTGGGGCGATGTTCATCTACGCAAGGGGTTTGAACCATGAGCAAGGGGGCCACACTCAGGCAGCTCGCCGCGCGTCGCAAACTGGGGTTTTTAGCTACATTTGAAAAAAAACTCGAGAGCCTCAGGCGAGAAGCAGAGCGTCTTCAACGCGCCGCGCGGGATCCAAGCGCACCAGGGGTTCACCGATCCCTTGGAGAAATAGAGCGGGTCATTCGGGGGCTCGTCGGAGCTGGCCCGGTTTACGATGTGAATGAGGTGACCGCGTGGTCAAAAGCAGCCCAGTCGCGCATCGAAACCTTGCAGCGGAAAAAGACACCCCTTGAAGAGGCGGATTTGACATGGCTCGCAACCGAGATTCAGAAATTGGAACAGCTGCGCAGTCAAGCGGCCGCGGCGGCAGAGCAGGTTCTCAACGAGCCTGCCATCCCGCGCATCTCTAAGTCAGCCTCTTTCCGCGCTGAGTTGCCAAAGCCGCCTGTCCCACCCAAGTCTAAGCAACCAGGCCCGCATCCTGCCCAGGGAAGCGATCTCAGAGAAATAACCGACACTCACTCAGACGCACCAATCGAATTAGAGATGGATGACATCTCGACGAGCGGCATAGAACCGCTGACCCAAACTCGATTGACAGTCAGTGTCGTGGTGGTGGCCCAGGCAGACGCAGTGCGAAAAAAGGTCGCACATATCTTGACCCACGATGCCTTTGACGTTTTAGAGGTTTCAGCCCTTGAGACAGCACTCAACGTGATTCACGAGGAATCACCGGATCTGATCGTCGTGGATACGGATGATCCGGCCCCTGGAGGCAGCGCATTAATAAAAATCTTATCCCTCAATCCACTCACCGAGTTTATACCAGTGCTTCGCCTTGCCACGTCCAAGGTTTCTGCCTCAATCAATACACTTATAAAACCGATCGAACCCGATCCGCTCGTGGCTCTAACCAGGCGCTTGACCGGCGAGGACATAGAAACCGAATCCCAGACAACATCGCTCCGGGATTTGAACTTGGAAGACCTCACAGCGTTTGTATCTTCTGAAATCCGTTCCGGCGTGCTAGAGGCAGCCACTGGTTCCCACGTGCACGAGTCGTTTCGCGTCCTCGAAAAAGGGCCCTTGATCGCGTCAATATGGGGCCTTGTCGCGCGATTGCGACGGGTTGCCGCACAGGGTTCTCAAGGCAAGATTCGCTTTGCCCCGACGACCCATGGTCAAATCGGCATGATGGCCCTTGACGAAGCCGAAAGCGTTCTAGATCCGGCGAGTCACGGGGTTGTGGACGAGGCGGATCTGGCCGCGCTTTCCGGCCTCAAGGTCGTTGTGGCAGACGATGACGTGGAGATCCGGTCTTTGTTTGAGAAGATACTCACCCAGGCGGGCATGAAAACGCGCACCGCTGTCGATGGTGCAGCAGCCCTTGCCGAGATAGAGCAAGACCCGCCAGATGTCATTATTACCGACATCCTCATGCCGAATATTGACGGTTGGGAGCTCACAACGCGCCTGCGCTGGGACTACACGTTGCGGCACATACCCCTGATCATGATCTCGTGGAAAGAGGATTTTTTGCAGCGCGTTCGCGAGTTAAACACGAGCGCAAACGGGTTCATGCTCAAAGATGTGGATCGGGAGCAGATCTTAACCCGCGTGGCCAGTGTCTTAAAACCCAGATTCACTCTGGAGCAACGTCTCGCCGACGAAGGCACTTTCAGCGGTCGTATCGAACGGGTCGGCATTACCACGCTTTTCAAGTCTGCAATGGCGCTCCGACCCGACTGCCGCATAACCATACGCGAAAACTGGAACTACTTTGAGGCCAATATCGAGGAGGGAGAGCTGGCCTCGGTCAACCTGACGGGCACGGACGGGTCCTTTGTCTCGGGATCGCCGGCGCTTGAGCGGTTGCTCGGTGTCAATGCGGGGCGCTTTAGCGTGGAAGCAGCTGAAGAGGTGCCCAAGAAGCAATTTAGCGATGGATCCATAAACGCGATTAGGCGAACTGCCAAGCGAATGAATGCGCTGTGCAGTCAAGTGGTCGACGGTGCCCTGATCAACATCAAACAGGTGGATATTGACGAGGAAGTGATAAAGGTCTACGCCACGGTCATACCCCCCAAGCTAAAGGTATTATTAAAGCGACTCCAGGCCGGTGAGACACCCCGGGCGCTCATTCTCAGTGCTACAGCCTCATCAGAAACGCTGGAAATGATTCTCCTCGACCTCATCCGAATGGGTGCCATCAGGGGCATCTTGAGTACATCGTCTATGCCGGCGACCTTCGAAGAGAACGATGCCCAGGAGGAAGGCCGGATTCAAAACACGGGGCCTACCGGCGAGGACGAGGCAAAAAGAGAGCGCATATCCACGATGCCGGTATCTTTGGATGACATTAGTGAAATCGAGGTGCAAAAACCGTCGAACATGCCAGCCCCAGCATTTCCTGTCCAGGCACAGCATGGGTCGCCTCGCCTGTGGAAGATCCTAGCGGCGGTGTGCTTCATCGGCTTTATCGCGATGCTGTCGATTTACCTTGCCAGCGATCGAAAAACAGTACCAAGAGAGGCTGCGTCAGCTGTGCCCGCGGTGATATCGCAACCCGAACAGAGAACCCAGGCCATACCTACTGCTGCGCCCCCTGCCGCATCAGAGGGTGTGGTAAAAGTACCGTCAAAATCCCCCCAGCCCCCTTTTTCAAAGGGGGAGGATTCGAAAGGGGAAAGGAACGTCACTCCTGCGAAAGCAGGAGTCCAGAACCAAACGAAATCAAACGGTTCTGCGGATTCCCGTCTACGCGGGAATGACAATTTTGAGACTTCCGAAACACCCTCAACGGGGAAGGATTCGAAAACAACAGACGAGTCGCCCGCGACAACTGGCGTGTTGTATATTAAACAGCCCTCAGATGCACCCGGGCGTATCAAGATCTCCGTTGACGGTCGCGTGCGCGGTCGATCTCCCATAAAACTCAAACTATCGCCCGGGCTACACGAGATAGTTTACAGCTACCAAGGTCGGCGTATTTTTAAAAAGGTGACGATTCAGGCCAATCAGCGCAAAGAAATTATCGCGGAGGTGCCCAAATGAATAGCGATATTGAAAAAGCATCTCAACTCGTGGCGGCCGCGTCTTCAATCGTCGCCTTTACCGGTGCTGGGATCTCGGCTGAAAGCGGTATTCCCACGTACAGGGGGGCTGGGGGATTGTGGACCGAGTACGACCCGGCGAAATACGCCAACATCGATTATTTCCTTGCTGATCCTGCATATTACTGGCGATTTTTCAAAGAGGTTCGTTATCCCGCGCTCATCGCAGCCAAGCCGAATCGCGCCCATTTGGCCATTGCCGAATTGGAGGCAAAAGGACAATTGCGAGCGGTCATCACCCAGAACATCGACGGACTTCACGGCGAGGCGGGAAGTAAAAATATCATCGAGCTCCACGGCAACACGCGCAAAATAGGATGTCTCGACTGCGATGCCGACTACGGTATTACTGAAGTGTATGACCGACTAGAGCAAGCGCTCCCACCTCCTTGTCCCAGCTGCGGCGGACGGCTCAAACCAAGGGTTGTGTTTTTCGGAGAATCACTGCCAGCAGGTGCTATGGAAAACGCTGCATTGGCAGCATCTGAATGTGACTTGCTGCTCGTCGTAGGATCCACATTGGAGGTGTATCCAGCCGCATCCCTGCCCGGGATCGCCAAGCAGAACGGTGCCAACGTGATCATCGTCAACGTGGGACAGACAGCCTTGGATCACCTCGCCGATATCCGCATCGACGCCAAGGCCGGCGAGGTCCTCTCCCAAATTACGGGCAGTTAAATCATTTGGATTCGTTGTTCGTAAGGCTAATTGTATTAAAGATCAAAGGTACCTAAGGGGTCGTTTGTCAGGGATTTTTCTCTCTTATTCCTAGCCGTCTTACCTGAACGGCGGTTACGCGCACGCCTTTTGTTTCTGCTCTCCATTCGTCCCGATGCCCGCTTAGATCGTTGCAGACCCGCTCTTCTCGAGACGTGTCTCTTTGATTTAAGTTTGTTTCGCTTGGCTCTCGAAATTTTCCTTGACCGCTGTTGGCGTCGGGGTTGCTTTTTCTCACTGAGTTTCTCTTCTTTAGCGTCGTCCAGCGCTTTTTGAGCGGCATCCCCATCCGGACGATTTGCACTGGATGACCCGCCAAGCACGGCCCCTGCCTCGGCAGCGTCGCCCGCTTCTTCTTGTTCCTCGATTTTACCTTCTGCACCTTCCTCAGCCGCATCGACTTTGGATTCGACAGTGGTTGCTGGTGGGGCTTCAGGAGATGGGGCAGGTGTTGGTTCATCTAAAGCGTCTTCTGGCAGTTCAACCGCTTCGAACTGTGGGGTTGTTTTTTCAACAATAGATATTCGCTCAGCATCTTGCGGCTCACTGCTATGCTGGTCTGCTCTTTGATACGCTGCTGGCTTGGTCTGACGTAGGCCCAGTTCATATAACAGGGGCTGGATAGCGTCTGAAATGCGATTTATCTTGTCGTACGAGGGTGCCAACGCGTCCACTGCGTTTTGAACAGTTGCATTGTAAACGCTGTCCATTGCCGAGCTGAAAAACGATGAGCTGCTTGCCATTGAAAATTCTGATACAGGATTCTTTTCCTCTCGCTGCTGATGTTGATGCACAAAAAAGAGGCCGACATAACCAGCGACCAGTACGAATAGGGTGAGTAGTGACCAAACTTTAAGGTGCCACTTCAGGGGGCGCCTTGGCTTGCTAATCGGTTCTACTGTATCTAAACCGACCGCATCTGCATCCAGATCTGAAATCTCCTGTATCAAGGATGGAGACGGCCGCACACTCTGACTATATTGATTACCAACATCATTAGATGGTTCGCTCTTTGGATGAACCGCCTCCGCAGTAACAGCCTGGGACACTTCTTCTTCTTGGTCGCCGTTGTATAATTGCTGCGCATGGGCGTAGTAGATCTCGGCCTGCTGTCGGTTTCCTTCATCAAGAAGTTGTTGCGCATAGTTGTAATAGGCTTGCCACGAAGGTCGGCTGTCTTTTTCAACCCCTTGGTCCTGCATTGAGTTCTGGTCAGTCCCTGCATCGTAGTATGACGCTTCTTGTGCGCCGGTATCTTGCCCGGTAATCGCGTCTTGAGATGCCGGTTGATCCTCAGCGTCGTACAGATGCTGGGCATACGTGTAGTATGCCTGGGCCAGTTCTTGGTCGCCTGTAGCGTATGCCTCCTTGGCTTGAGCGTAATATGCCTGCCAACTCGGACGCTCCGGAGGTGGGTCACTGGCCTTGCCTGCGACATTGGCTGTCCGCGCCCTGCTGTGCTGAACCGAATATGATATCTGGTTTTTTCGCATCATCACCTCTACTCCACGACCGGTTATTCTACCATGCGCGATCGGGTGAATACAACGCGAGATTTCCGTATTCCTTGGAAAAAGTCATTCCCGCGCAGGCGTGTGTCGCGAAAGCCCTGTCAAAATTCCCCAGCCCCCTTTTGCAAGGGGGAGCATTGAAAAGTCCCCTTTGAAAAAGGGGATTTAGGGGATTTCGTCCCAACTGCAATGCAACAGATATCCCTTTTCCGACATCCTCGTTCTATGAGGATCTGCGATATATGCCGACGATGTCGTGCTCAACAAGGTCGTGCAGTGCTTTTCGCCATTGTTCGTTGTTTGGTGTACGGCGGAGCCGGCGCTCAAGGGTTCGAAGGGGAAGCGTCCTAATGCCCTGCATCTCCTCGCAGATGATGAGCGAAAGTTCTGATACAGCGATGATATGGGTCTGCCAGTCGTCATAAGGCGCAACCAGGATCGCCCAGCTCTTGTGTTTGCAAATGCGGTTCTTTAGCTCAGCCATCCCCTCGAGGTGCTCGGCTAAGAAGGGCAACCGGATGGGTCGACACGGTACTTTGAATGCAACGATCGCAGCTTGGGGCAGGGGATCTTTGGGGCCCAGAGCGATGTTTTCAAGAGCCCTGTCTTGAACCCTTAGATACAATTGCCGGCGATCAGCGTGGGCGAGCAGGTAGGCCATGCTCGTCTCGACGTGCATCAAGCTCTCAAGTGCCTCTTTTTCGATGGCACTCCCGTCCATTTGATCGAGTATTTGGACCAGCGCCTCGCGGATTGAACCTTCGATAAGGGGCGGGTTTGCCACATCGATGGGCCTATGATCCAACCGCTGGCGAATCCGATCACCAACTGTTTCAAAAATCATAAATGCGCTGAGCCCGTGCCCTCTACCTCGGGTCTCGACCGCATAGTGACTCAATACCCAAAGCGTTCGCGGATACCGCTGAAAGGCAAAGAAAATAGCTGTGGCGACATTGTCGAATCGTCTGAGGTCCTCAAGCGCAATGTCCTTGTATAGTCCGATATCTGCGTACACCATACCGCTTATGGGTTTCACCGCGGCGGTCAACTCGGCGTCGCTGTATCGCTTGATATCGAAGCCCTCGAGGTCAGATGCTATTTCACTCCTCGGAATAATGGTCAGGGGAAATGGCATCACGAATGGGGGGTGCAATTCCATGACCTGATCGAATGTGACCTGAAACTTTTCAAGGCTATCTCCGGGCAGGCCGAACATCAGGTCGACGTAATAGTTTATTTTTCGATGCTTCAGGGCCTTAATAGACGCGAAGAACCGCGCCACACTGAATTTTCGATGCACCGCATCTAGAATATGATCGTGCACGGACTGCAGCCCAATACCCACCTGAATGCGGGTCTGTTCCAAGAGGTCGGCGAGCTCATCGTCCATTCCCTGAAAAGCAGCATAGCAAAGGAGCGAGGTTTGGATGTTGTGCTCGAGACAGTGTCTTAAAATGCGCTTGGCCTGATCTCGACTAATATCAAAGACAGACTCGGCAAAATTGATCAGGGCCACCCGGGCTTCAAACAGGGTTTTGAGCTCCCGGGCCACCCTGTCCATGGGAAATCGCCGGATGCCTTTGGCGCCACCGTGGAAGCTGCAGTACGCACAGGTATGGGGACAACCGCGATATGTTTGGTACACGATCGCCAGGCCAGTGCCAGGGGATCGTGCAACATCCACGCCGGCTGGGTCGATCTCTGGAATCGTCTTCAAGTCCACTGGTGCGTCGCACCGGATGGGCTCGAATATCTCATCTCCGTCTCGGCACATTACGTTCGCAATACCGTGGGGCAGCTGATCGTCCAGCATTGCCGCGGCAAGGGCTTGGATACTCCCTTCTCCTTCCCCCAAGACAATGGCATCGACGTCTGGGTTGGCCCTGAGAAACGCCACGGCCTCTTCGGATTTTCCAAAGGACACTTCTGGCCCGCCGAGCACCACCCGCACCCCGGGTATGCGATCCTTCACGGCGCGAGCGAGCGCCAGGCTCTCGGCCAGATTCCACGAATAGCAGGAAAAGCCAAGGAGCTTTGGTGCGGCCTCCACCAACTGGGCCAGTATGGCCTCCGAACTGTGTACAGCCCGGTTAAAGTACATGCAATCGACCGATGAGATGCCAAGGCGCGCGCGGTGGGTCTCGATCACGGCTTTGAGATATAGGATGCCCGGCAGAACATAATAGTGACGCGCCCGCGAAAAAGCCTGCCGCGACCAGGATAGTTGCTCATCCCCGATGTACGCGAATACCACGCGTCGATTATCTGATGCTGTCATGGTTCACAGAGTCGGTGCAATGCCAAATTTATCTTGTAGGGCAGAGCAAGCAAATTCCCCCTTGAAAAAGGGGGGAAGGGGGATTTTGTCACCTTCCAAAGAAAGCGGAACTGACGAAATCCCCCCGGCCCCCTTTGCCAAAGGGGGAGGTCTTTCTCCCAATATTGTAGTCTGGACAAAGTACTAGCCATCGCTCGGGGGGGGATCAGTTGGTTCGTTTCGAAGGCCGAGCTCCTTCATCTTTGTTTGGAGGGATTTTCTGCTGATTTTGAGCAAGCGCGCTGTTTGGGTGACGTTTCTTCCGGTTTGATCCAACGCCTTGTTGATGAGCTGGCGTTCCAAACTCGCTGTAGCAGCCTTTACTTGATCCTTGAGCCCGCTGCCCAGTGGGGTCGGCGGCGGCTGTATCCGATGATCGAGCTCCGGTTTGACCTGATCGCTAAATGCCTCGGGTAAGCTCTCGATCGCAAGGGAACTGCCATCGCTAAACAACACACAGCGCTCGATGATGTTTTCGAGCTCGCGAATGTTACCCGGCCATTCGTATGCGCTGAGCGCCAGAAGCAGATCAGGGTCTACGCTTTTGATTTCTTTGTTGAGCCGGGTATTGAACTGGTTCAAAAAATGGTCGACCAAAAGGGGAATATCCGTGGGTCGCTCCCTTAAGGGAGGCAGGTGGACGTGTACTACATTGAGTCTGTAAAACAGGTCCTCTCTGAAAAGCCCTTCGTCGATCCGCTTTTTGAGATCTTGGTTTGTCGCGGTCACCAACCTCACATTCACACGCGTCGTTGCGATACCACCGACCCGCTCGAACTCGCCCTCTTGAATCGCCCGTAAGAGCTTAACCTGCATCTCTGACGAGATTTCACCAATTTCGTCGAGAAACAAGGTGCCTTCGTGGGCAAGCTCGAACCGCCCGGGTTTGGCGGTCTCTGCACCGGTGAACGCGCCCTTTTCGTGCCCAAATAGCTCGCTCTCTATCAGTGTTGGGGGAATTGCCGCACAATTGACCCTGATGTACGATGCCTCCTGTCTACTCGAGTTTTCGTGCAGGGCGCGGGCGATGAGTTCCTTGCCAGTGCCGCTCTCCCCGGTAATCAACACGGTGGAGGGGGTGTCTGCCACCCGATCGATGATTTCAAAAATCTGCTGCATCGGCTCGCTGGTGCCGATGATGCGGTACCGTCCCCCCTGATCCCGCTCCATGGTCGGTTCACTGCGGCCGAGCTCGGTGGTGCGGGTGGCTTTTTTAAGGACACTGCGCATCTCGTGCCGTTCGAACGGCTTTGTGATGTAGTCAAAGGCGCCTAGCTTGAGCGCCTCCACTGCCGTGTCCACAGTGCCGTGGGCCGTTATCATTATCACGGGAATGCCCGCATATTGATCAGCAATCCGTCTCAGTAGCCCCATACCGTCCAGTTTGGGCATCTTGAGGTCAGTGACGACGATGTCGATGTGGTTTTCTGCGAGTACCCTGAGGGCATGCTCCCCATCCGAGGCTGCGTGCACCTCGTAACCATCCCGCTCGAGCATGGCTCGCAGGACTTTTCGCATGTTCGGCTCGTCCTCAGCGATGAGGATTTGAATGGGTTCGCGAATTTTCATGGGCGCTCGGCTTTGGACTGCTTTTGCAGTCGGCAGCGGGTCGATATGACCTTACCCTGGCCATTGGTTGTCGTATCTGCGCCCTGGGTGAGATCTGTTCCCACACCCGTACAGTACGCGATGAACACCTGGCCCTTGCCCACGGCACCCACGACCAGTTCGTTGCGCCCTGCCATGGGTGCCACTGCAAGACCGCCGCCAAACCGATGGCCGCCCGATGGGGTCGAGTCGGTGACGCGGCCGGCCACGGCAATCTCTCCATTAAACACCTCGGCACCTCGGAAGATGAGGACAGATCCAGCTTCTTTTTTGCCGCTTACGCGATCGAGGGGCGCACCCACGATGATCTCTGGGCCGCTGTCGTCTGTGGCAATATCTCCCACCACAACGGCCGTGCCAAAGCCGCTCATCGCAGGAATGTCCGGATTTGTCGCACTGGCCAAGGTTGCCAGTGGGGCTGGGGATACGCACTCAGTAGGCGGATCCGGTGGCAACGCGTGCAGGGGTATCAGGTCGGCCACATCGTAGACATACACCGCTTCTGTTTGTGCGGGATCCGGGCCGGCATAGGCCAGGAGTAACTCGTCGACATTATCCCCATTGAGATCAGCCAGGGTCGCGTTGATCCCGGTTGTCGCCGTGTTTGGCGACTCGAGGCACAGGGCAAGTATCATCTGCTTTGCATTTGGATACTGCTGGACAAACAAATACACCCCAGATGCATCGGCCACTGCGACCATGATGTGCCCGTCGTATCTCCCTGCAGCAAGGGCCGTAATCGTCTCCCCAGTACCTGGCGAAAACACATCGGTCCTGTTTTCCTCGGGCGATTCGTGGTCGCTGTAGACCCAGACGTCTTGCGCACTCGCCACGGCCAACAGCCAGGGCTCAGCCCCGACTGGGCGCACCCCTGCCAGCAGTCGGCCAAAACCAGCCGCGCCGGTCTGAGAGATGACGTGGACGGCCTCACCCATACTGTTTTGATCGCCGCACTTGATGGAGACAGCTGGTTTTCCCGGCTCCCCGATGGCGAGGCACCCATGAAGCCCTCTGCCCCAGGTGGGCAATCCCACCAGGGTGGCCCCTGCTGTGCCGGCAGTTATGTCGGAGGTCCCTTCTCCCCCAGTAATCTTTAGCATATCAGAAGGGGCATTCACATCTTCGAGACGTCCGTTTTCCGCCACCAGGAACACTGCTGCAGCATGGCCCGGGCCAGCCGAAACCGAAATCAGATCTCTCTCGGCTGTGCTCGTGGCGGCGATTTCAGTGCCGAATCGGGCATTGTTAAATCCATCCGGTCGGTCGATAACATAGAGGCCTGTATCTTCTCTGTAGCTCAAAAAATCCCGAAAAGAGCATCCGCAAATGACCGCACAGGTGACCGCTATCCCTAATAAAAGTATCCTCATACCAGCAATCCCCTAAAACGCCACGCCAATGCCCAATCCAGCCCCGTTCGGGGAGAGCATCGGAGCGAGGGAAAATGTTGCGCCGCGCCGCGCTTCTTTTGGCTGCGGTGTCGGTTTGGGAGCCCCTTCAGACATATCTATCTCCTCGCCAAAATCAACTGGTTCAGACACCTTGCCGTCGGATGGGGGCAGTGGATCGCGCAAAAAATAGTAAGCGCTCAGGGCACCGACGACGAGGCCAATGCCCAATGTCACGTCCGTGCCCAGGGCCCAGAGAAAACCGCGAAGGATGCGGGGATCGTCGTTGGCCAACCGGCCCTTGTTGCGTGCGTCCGAGAGTTCCCGATCCAGCTGAAGGGCTTTTCCTCCGGCAATGCCGCCTCCGATAAACAAGGCGGCAGCGAACCCGCCAGATACCCATCCAGAAGTGCGACTCGGCTTGGGGTTCATGCGGACGAGGACTTTTGTCTGCTGTCCGGCGCTAATCTCTATCTCTGCTGTGTAGGGCTTCATTCCCTTGGCCGTCACCGACAATTTGTGGCGACCCGGGGGCAGCTTTTTGGAAACCGGTGCCGTACCGACGATGGCAGCGTCAATCTGGACCGCAGCGTTTGGGATATTGGTCTTTACGAGCACCGTGCCAAAGGGCGGTCGTTTGAGCTGAATGTCGATTTCTTGCTGCCGGCCGAGCTGAACCGCAGCCGTCCTTTTAACGGGCTCATATCCGGGCTTCTCTATCCAGAGGGTATGCTCACCCGCGGGTAGGACATTGCTCCACGGCGTCGTGCCCACCGGGCCGATACTTTTGTCGTCGATATACACCTTCGCGCCTGGGACATCTGTAACCACGCTCAAATAGCCGAGAAATCCCCCTTGGCTCATCTCGACGACCACCACGTAGACTTGGCCTGGGGTTACCTGAATATCGGTTGTCACGGTTTTAAAGTTCGGATGCCGTACCTCGACCGTGTAGGCACCCCGCTCCACGGTCAGTACAGAGGCACCGGTGGTCTGCGAGACCGCGCCGCCGTCCTGATCCAGCAAGCTGACCACGGCATCGGTGGGATTGGTTCGGAGGGAAATGATCGACTTCATCTCCACTTCTGTAATCCGCACTGCCATCTCAGTGGGCGTGCTATCCGCTGCGGTGAGCGCGCGGATTTTCATTTCCACGTGCGCTGTGTCTGCCGCGTCCGGGTCTGACTCGAGGTAGCGCCGATAAAAATCGACTGCTTTGGAAGCGTCGCCCGTCCGTTCCCAGGCGAGCCCGGCGTTGTACAAAAACGCGGCAAACGGAGATGCAGCATAGGCACTGACGAACGCGGCTGCCGCGTCCTCGAACCGCTCCGAGGCAAACGCCTCCTGTCCCATCTCCATGTAGTGTCGTGCGCGTTTCAGAGGCTCGTCCTCAAATGCAGCTGCCGACGAAGGGGATCCCAGATCGAGAACTGCACATACGATCAGGCCTAAAACACTCGCAAAGCTGGCACGTTTCATTTACTTCCCTAAATCCAGCACCAATGCCGCGACAACCGACCGAGGCTTGCCTGGCATCCTCCAATAATAAATCATGATCTAAACTTAGCGGACTTATTGCCTTCAAACAATCCATTGCGTGGACGAAATCAATGCTTACCCCAAATTAGCCTGTTGGTAAAATGGCATTGGGTGCATCCATCTGGAAATTTTATTTGCCATTAGCGAATTTTTTCTGATATCGTTGCGTCTTATTTTGGTGTTCAGTGTTCAAAGGAGGACAACAATGAACAAATACTTGGTTTATTTAATGGGATTGTTGCTCGGCTTGGTCGCAATTGCCTGCAGCTCTGGTGATGATGATGATATTGATATATCTACTGATTCTGCAACAGATACCGGTTCGGACACATCGTCAGACGGCCAAGTGACAGGGGATCCCTGCGGGGTTGCAAATCCATTCTCGTGCAGCCCGGCCACGGCAACCACCTGTGGTGCGGACACCTCAGTGGCCTGTGATTTTGTGGAGTACCAAGCCACTGGAATTCACGATTTCAACTGCGAACCAGGCTCGACAGCAGCGATGGGTGAAACCTGTGGATGGCTAGCAGGTCCCTATTGCCTGGCCGGCATGACCTGCTGGACCGATCAACAAGGCGCAGACACTGGCACCTGCGCCAAATGGTGCTGCGGCAATGCTGATTGCGATGCTGGATATGTCTGCGATACCACCTATGCCGACGGGCTCAACGTGGCTGCGGAAGCTGTGGTTATCACTGGCGGCAACCTGGGCGTGTGCATAGAGGGAATGCCCGACGGCGGCATGGACGCCGGCAAGTAGCATACCCCCTGCCCATTTTCACACCATAAACACACCATCACTAGCAATACTATAGTCCTTTACGATTCTGCCGGTCGAGACTATGATTGCGGCCACTGGCAGCACCGCGGTTTCCGTTAGAAAGCGCGCGACACGGCCTCAAAAAAGGAGTGGATATGTTGGCGTCTCCTTTCAAATTGGCGGTCCTAGGCATCGCAGTGCTTTTTTGCACAGATGTCTGTGCACACGATGATGGACCTCGGGAAAACGACCTGTGCGAGGTATGTGAGGCAGATACAACCCTCCCCATGGGCCCTCTGATCCTCGGCAGTATGGGGGCGGTGGTGGTCGTGGTGGGCGCTGGGTTTGGTTGGCAGGCTTACGAGGAGAACGAGGATTTCAACACGGCAGGAACTGGCGATCAGGCAGGTACGTATCCGCTGGCAACGGACGCATTGGCAGACGACATCGAAACCCATGCCCTCGTGGCAAATATCCTGATGTTCAGCGGCAGTGCCATGATACTCGGTGGCATCCTCTGGTGGCTGCTGGATGATGATGGGGACGAGCGTCGCAAACAAACGGCTACTGCGCACTGGCGGCCGCGCGTTGGTCCAAGGGGTGCTGGCATTGCTGTTTCATTCTAAAACTTCCCTTGTTTTGAGCGCTTTGATATGAGGTCGCGCATGAACGATTACCTGAGAGTTTTTGCTTGGTTGGTCCCATTGGCAGCCCTGACCACCCACTGCTTTTACGAACCGGATCGATCCAAAATCAGCAGTACGACCAGTGGCACGGACACCGTAAATGATGCCGCTCCAGACGACGATGGCGGCGCAGAGTGCGATGATGTGCCCCTACCCGCGGGCATTGGGGAACCGTGTTTAAGTGATCGAGACTGCCCCTGTTACGGAGCCAACTTTTGCCTAAAGTATTTCTTGGATCCCGAGCAAGAGGGCATCTGCACCATCAAGGACTGCACATTCGGCAACTGTCCCGTGGGGTTTGTGTGCTGTGATTGCTCGAATAGCCAGCAATTGCTCCCTCAATTTCGAGTCATCGCCTGCGTGCTGGAACAGGGTGCTGAAGAACTGATGAGTATTTGCAGCTGTGAGTAGGGTAGGGGTCACATCGTAAAGTATTCACTGGCTGCCGCGGCCAGGGCGCGCACGTCAGCTTGGTCCACTTCGTAGCTCGTTACGAGCCGAATTCCCCAAGATGTGGGTGCGTTCATGGCAAATCCCTTGGCCCGCATAAAGGCGACAAAGTCCGCTTCGGTTTTATTTTCAGCGTTAATCTTCACAAAGAGCATATTGGTCTGAACCTTGGCAAGGTCTATGTCGATCCCATGAATACGGCCGAGCAACTCAGCCAGCAAGCGGGCGTTTTTGTGGTCCTGGATCAGGCCTTCTCTTCCCTGGGTGAGGGCGATCATTGCAGGTGCGGCCAGCACGCCAACCTGTCTCATGCCACCCCCGAGGATTTTCCGCCTTCTGCGTGCCTGTTCGACGAACGCCCGCGATCCCAGAAGCAGACTGCCGACTGGTGCACCGAGCCCCTTGGACAAGCAGACCATGACACTGTCGGCCATTGCGGCAATCTCAGCTGGCTCGACCCCGAGGGCAATGGCCGCATTGAACAAACGGGCACCGTCCAAGTGAATCGGGATGCCGTGCTCCTGGGCGAGAGTTTGCACCTCGTTCATGGCCGAAAGGGGCATTACCGTGCCGTCGGACAAGGCGTTTTCCAAGATGATCAGGCCGGTTTTGGGGTGGTGAATGTTGTCAGATCTCAGCCGCGGCAAGATGTCATCCACCGTGAGATACGGGAAAGCCGACGGCATCGCCGTTCGCAATTGAACGCCCCAGAGCGCGCCTGGGGCACCGGCCTCGTATTGCACCATGTGTACTGTATCGCTGACGATAGCTTCGTTTCCAGGCAGGCAATGGGCACCCAGGGCGCATTGATTGCCCGCGGTGCCGCTCGGTACAAACAGCGCAGCTTCCTTTGAGAGCTCTTTTGCAGCGAGCGCCTGCAAGCGATTGACCGTGGGATCCTCTTCGTACACATCGTCTCCCACCTCAGCGCGGAGCATTGCCTCGCGCATGGCCTGCGTCGGACGGGTCAGCGTATCTGATCGAAACTCTCGAATCCTCATGGTATATGGGGCTTAGAGGTCAATTCTGAATAGCTGTTGGCCCATCAACAGAAAAGATCCCGCGGTTAGGGTTGTCTCTTTCTGCACTTTGAGGAAGGTACCGTTGGAGCTACCCAGATCACTCAGATAGAACTTGTTTTCGCTCGTGTACAGTTTAACGTGCACGCCAGAGACGTAGCCGTCTTCTGGAAAGAGAATGTTGCCCCGCTCTCGGCCCATTACGATGCCGTCCCCGCCAATGGGAAACGCATTGCCCAGGCGGTCGCGACCCACTATCAACGCGACCCGTCCCCAGAGGCCTTCCATTGGGGAGCCCATTTTTTCCGTACCGTCTGCAGCCCGGGTACCCCGGTCGATTTCCTCGAACTGGATCAACTCCTGACCGATTCGGAAAATATCTCCGGATTGAATTTCAACTGGATTATTGGGCTTTATTTTAACGAATAGGCCATTCAGGCTGCCCGAATCCTTGGCATGAACATCTTCGCCGTCCAAGTGAAACACCGCGTGGGTGGGCGACAGGAAGGGATCATTGCCAAAGAATCCCCCTGCATCCCGTCCAATGGCCACTTCACTGGTCGGAATGTCCACGTGCCCCCCTTCGGTGCCATCTGGTTGGATCAGCACCAGCCGGGCCCCGGGTTCGGTCTTGGCAGCAGGGGGTTCTGAAATTGGGGGCGAGACACCGGGTACGGGTGTGCCGCACGACCCACAAAAGGCAAATCCCTCTTGGATAGCAGATCCGCAAGATTCACAGCGCAGTCCTTGGGGCGCGGTTTGATCGTCCGCGGCGCCCGCATCTGTCACTGGTCCTGCTGGCTCGGTCTTTCCCGCCGGTTCCTGCTCTTCCACTGCATCGGTCGGTGCGGTCTTGGGTGGTGTCGAGGTGGGCGGTGCTGCTTCAGGCTCTGCTGTGGGTTCTGTTTCTGGTTTGCTGTCCGGGGTAGATTCAGGTGCAGGTGCAGGCACAGCTTCATCTTCTGTTGTTGGTGCAGGTGGCGGCGGCGACGTCTCTTCCGATGCTGTGGGCGTCCCCGAAGGTGGGGTCGGCGTCGGCATATCAGAGGACTGATCTTCTTGTTCCCCGCGCGGCAGATCAGATCCGCATCCAAGGCAGAACTTGTAATGGTCCTGGTTTTCTTTTCCGCAATTCGAGCAGACAATCACGTCTGGACCTCCTAATTGGTTATCTCGACCCTGAGCAATTGTCGGCCGAGGAAAAGATAGTCGCCATGGGCGAGCTCGCATTCACCGGATATTTTGATGTATGTCCCGTTTTTACTCCCCAAATCGATTAGTTTGAACCCGTCCGATGCCTTTTCAATGCGAAGATGGGCACCGGAGATGTAGGGATCGTTCGGAAAGTTCATATCACTGTTCTCGCGACCAATGGTCACCTGATTCTCTTTGGCGTGGACCACCATGCCCATGCCCCCGCCTTCGAGTATTTGCTCCACGCGGAACGCGTCTTGCTGACGCGGACTGGCAAAGAAATAGGTCCCGTCGTCCTCTGGTTCGTCTTCGCTCGGATCTAGGGTCTCGACTTTGAATACTTGCTCGCCAGTTAGGAAAATCGTACCAGACGGTACCTCAGTCGGTCCCCTGGCACACAAAAAGATACCATTTACGCTGCTTTCGTCCCGAACCATCAGCTTGCCGTCAGCGTAGTAGAAATTCGCGTGCTTGGGCGAGAGCCACTTGTCCTCGGTAAAAAGGATGGCCCCTTGGACCCGCCCGGCCACGTGCTCTATTGAATTCAGATGGTATGAGATACCATCCATTCCCTCTCCCTTGATGAGGATTAGCTTGGCCTTTCCTGGGACTTGCATGTCCCCGAAATACTCGGGCTCGGCACCGCCTGACTGATCTTTGGTCGGGGTGCCGCATTTTCCACAGAATTTGTGGCCAGCCGGGACTGAGCTGTAGCACGTTTGGCAAATGTAGTTACGGGCCTGCTCCATGGGCTTTTCCTCTGCTTGTGGTTGGGCTGCCGTTGACGGCAACACATTGTCGAAATTCCCGTACGGTGTCTCGCGATCGGACGCGGTCTTTTGTAACGCCTCAGCAGTTCGGGAGACGCGCATCGAACTGAGCTCGAAACCGCACTTATCGCACGTCGAATGGGTAGGTGCGTTTAGCCAATCACACGCGCCGCAAACCATGCCCGCTTCAACGGTCATTCCGATACCCACTCACGTGCTTTAAAAACACCAATGCGATCATTTTCATCGATGTTATTGTTGGGGTCAATACCTTTCATGGCAATAAATCGCCCGAAAATATTGGGTTTATTTTCACCGCATTCATGATTTTAATCGAAGATTTGAGAAATTAGTTAATACATAATCAGATCTTTAATACGAAAATCGAATTGCTTGACATTTTTTTAGTCGACCATTTAGCCTTCTATTAACAAAGGAGTCTCAGGTTATGGGATTTTCACATGCCTTGGGTAAATGTTTCGTTTCTCTTGTAGCAATCTGCGCTTGGGGCTGCAATGACACATCTGACCAGGCTGCTTCCGACACCTCGACCGGCGATACGAGCTCAGTCGGCGATGTGGATGCTGGCGCGGACACGTCTTCGGACACCAGTACCAGCGGCGATACAGAAACCTCTAGCGATAGCGACATCGATAGCGAGACAGGTACCGATACAACCGCGGATACGGAAACAGAAACGGAAACAGAAACGGAAACAGGCACCTCAACCGATACTGACGAGTGCGAAGAGATTGATTGGGGAGACAGCTGCGATGTGGGAGAGGCCGTTGCCAATTGGTCGTTTTTCGCTTACGTGATGCCCCTCATGTCGGAACAAAAACTCACTCTAGATCACCTGCGCTGCCCAGGATACAAGTCCGCAGTCGTGGTTCGGGCTGATACCTCGTGCACCACATGTCCCGCCTGGATCTCAGAGCTCGCTGCAGTTGCAGAAGCAATCAACCAGGCAAACGGAGCGATTGTGGGTATCTGGACCTTGGATTCCCAATCCTATGATACACATCAGGCGTTTATCGCATTTAAAGACGCCGGTCTCATACCAAACTACGTATCTGGCACCCATACGACGCCACCCCAGCAGTGTTTTGATGCTGAACCTGTGTATCCGTTTACAGCCGTAATCGATCTCTACACCGCACAGATGGTGGGCAAGGCCGACCAATTGGGGTCTGAGTTGTCTGTGGAGGAGATCTTGAACCTGGTAGAACAGCTGAATATTTAACGGTTTTTTCAGGAGTGTCCCTAGTGCTCTGTCCAGTTTACAATGCTGGGTAAAAGACCTCCCCCTTTGGCAAAGGGGGTTGGGGGGATTTCGTCTTTTCCCCTGGCATTGCGAGGTGACAAAATCCCCCTCCCCCCCTTTTTCAAGGGGGAATCTACTAACTTAACCCGACT
>JASJCT010000110.1 GCA_030065855.1 Myxococcota bacterium | reverse complement strand
CAATTGCTTGGACAATTGAAAATCCCCCTGCCCCCTTTTTCAAGGGGGATTCTTTTCTGGCGATCCTACGCTATAAAAACACCCAAAAATCCTTAACCGAATGCCATTGCCCCTTTTTCAAGGGGGAGCATTCAAACGTCCCCTTTGAAAAAGGGGATTGAGGGGGATTTCGTCCTGACGACAATGCAACAGATCTTCCTTTTCGCAACACCCACCTTGGTGAAGCAGGGCAGGCGAAATACGACAGACGTCCGCTCTATCAAACAAGCAGAATTGTCAGATTGACAACTAAAACCCGATTGGAATAGAAATGAGGTCGCTAAAAGCAGCTGATACTGGTGCTTGCTTATAGGAGCTTTGGATATGGTAATAATAAAAAAACGCAGATATTTATGGGTTTATATTGTACTAACAGCATCTATCCTGAGTTTTCAGCCAAGGTTGTTTGCCGATACTTTGGGCAGCGAAGATTTGGAGCGTGTTCCACATCCTGTCAGAGCCGAACCGACCGAGAAAATTGACGCTCCATCTGATCAGGAGGTTATTCAACGAATTGTGTTTTTAGAAAACAGCTTTAATGATACCCAGACGGTTGCGCGGCTGTGGGCGGCCAGCTGGATGGCTGTGTTCTCTGGGCTCACCATCTATAATGTGCTGGGGATTGCAAACGGAAGCCGGAAGTGGGATGAAGATCTGACCTATTTTACAGTAGGCGCCGTTAAATCAGGTCTCGCTTTTGGGATGATGCTCATCGGTCCATTTCCATCTGCAGACGCAGGTGCTCGGTTTGAGAAAATCCCAGACGCGACAGCTGCACAGCGTTTATCAAAGCTGCGCAAGGGGGAACGCCTGCTTCAACAAGGCAGCGAAAAGGTGCTTGGGGATAGAACTTTTTTTCAGCACGCCCTCAAGATTGGCGCGAACTTGGTTGGAGGCGCCATCATTTGGGGCGTTGAGGGGCGGGACGGCTGGAAGCACGCGTTGGTGAGCACTGGCGTCGGTACTGCCCTGGCAGTCGGCTCGATATGGACCATGCCGATGAAGCCGGTGAAATCTTATAGACGTTACCGTGAAAAGTATCTCAACAACCAGATGTCTACGATCGCGTCCCCACCGCGAGAGATAGTGTTTTTTGTAGTTCCAGTTGGAAGGGGAATAACAGCAGGCGTGCTTTTCTAACCGGGACAATGGAAGATTGGGTCAGGACCTGACTTGTTATAGGATTGGTCGCCCTGCTTCGCTCCTTCGGAGCTACGCAGGGTGGCGCTAGTACCTCATAAAGTGATGAGTGATGGGTAATAAACTCCCCCTTTGGCAAAGGGGGCCGGGGGGATTTCGTCACTATACCCGCAGTTTTTGAAAATCCCCCTAACCCCCTTTTTCAAAGGGGGAAATCGGAATCCGCACCCGTCAGAGCAGACTTGAATAAGCACTAGACGAGAGCCGTGGCCGCCTTCATGGATTGTACAAAGGCTTTTAACTCTCGCAGCAGCTTGTCCGAGTCGCTTAGGTTCCGCTCTATTATCCCCACGGCTGCAGAGCCGCTGATGGCTCCGGCCGCTCCGGAACTCAATGCTGTTTTTACGTGCTCAGGCCTTGAAATACCAAACCCCACCAGGGAAGGGGGCGCGCCTTGGCGCTTGAGCGCGCCAAAGATATTTTGGTGCTTTAAATCCACCTGGTCGTCTGCGCCCGTGACCCCGGCACGGGCAACCACGTAGGTGTAGCCCTGGGTGATCCCGGCAATTTCTGCTAGCTTTTTTTCGTCTGCATTGGGCGGCGCGATAAAGACCATTTGAACCCCGTGCTTCGCCGCGGTTTCCAAAAACAGCCCTGCTTCAAATACCGGGAGGTCGGCCACAAGTACCGAGTCCACACCTGCTCTGGCTACCTGCTCAAAAAAACGATCCTTGCCATTGGCTGCTACGAGGTTGGCATATACCAAAAGGCCGATGGGAATATCCGGGTAGGTCGCTCTTATGCTGCCGAGTACTTCAAAACACTGATCCGGCGTTACACCTTGATCAAGCGCCCTTACAGCTGCAGCTTGAATAGTAGGTCCGTCTGCAATGGGGTCGGAAAACGGAATTCCCAACTCCAGCGCGTCTGCCCCTCCCTCGACCATTGCCTGGATTATCTTTTTGCTCAGCTCGATGTTTGGATCCCCTATGGCAACAAAAGGTACAAACGCCCCTTCGCGTTTCTCTTGGAGTCGGGCAAACATTTTTTCATAGCGTCCCATTGTGCACTCCTCTATTTGGCATCCCCGTCCATTGAAAATTCCTTAAGGCTGCTCACGTGTTCGATATCCTTGTCGCCACGGCCAGAGAGATTGACCAGGATGGTAACCGGATCTTTTGCCTTGCGCGCAATCTCAATGGCATAGGCCACGGCATGGGCTGATTCCAACGCCGGGATAATACCCTCTTTTTGCGTGAGTTCCTTAAACGCTGCCAAGGCTTGGGTATCGGTGATCCCCATGTACTCAGCCCGTTTGGTCTCTTTTAGATGCACGTGCTCCGGACCTACGCCGGGATAGTCGAGCCCGGCAGAGACCGATTCTGTTTCAGATACCTGACCGTGTGCATCTTGGAGAAGATAGGTGTGGGCACCGTGCAAGATACCGACTGATCCGGCCTGCAGTGTAGCCCCGTGCCTGCCTGTATGAAGTCCCTTGCCCGCAGCTTCCACACCGACCAGGCGCACGGCAGTGTCTGGGATAAAATCGCTGAACATGCCAATGGCGTTTGACCCGCCACCCACACACGCTATCACCACATCTGGCAGTCGACCGGTTGCATCGAGGATCTGTTTACGCGCCTCTTTTCCAATAACGCGTTGGAATTCCCGCACCATTGTGGGAAATGGATGGGGACCTGCTGCTGTTCCCAACATGTAGTGGGTCGTGTCATAGGTTTTGGACCAATCGCGCATGGCCTCGTTGATCGCGTCTTTGAGGGTCTGGGATCCTGCCTTGACCGGCACGACCTCCGCGCCCAGGAGCTGCATGCGGAATACGTTGGGCCGTTGGCGCTCCACGTCTTTTTGACCCATGTAAATAACGGTCTCAAATCCAAATAGGGCGCCCACAATGGCCGTGGCCACCCCGTGCTGCCCAGCGCCGGTCTCGGCGATGAGCCGGGTTTTGCCAATGCGCTTTGCCAGCAGGGCCTGACCAAGAACCTGGTTGGTCTTGTGTGCCCCGCCGTGTAGCAGGTCCTCCCGCTTGAGGAATAGCTCAGCCGGGGTATCGCTTAAGAGATTTCTACAGTGATACAACGGCGTGGGCCTGCCTGCGTAGGTTTTTAAAAGCCCGTTCAGCTCTGCCTCAAACTCAGCTGACTGCTGGGATTCCACAAATGCTGTTTCGAGCTGTTCTAGTGCTGGAAAGAGGATTTCCGGCACAAACACCCCGCCATAGTGACCAAATCGACCATTGGATTTCATTTCCCACTCCTACTCGTGCCGCGCAGGGCGTTAAAAAACACACCCAATCGCTCGGCACTTTTTATGCCAGGGGTCTCTTCCACGCCAGAGTTGACATCTAGCACCGCTGGGTTGAGCGCGTCTGCTGCTGCTGCGTTTTCCGGACTGAGCCCACCGCCCAGGACCACTCGGGACAGATCTTGTCCCCTGAGCAACGACCAATCAAACCGCTCTCCTGTGCCGCCCCTGGCCCGAGGGCTAAAGGTATCGAGCACGACTCTGTCTATGTTTTCAAAATCCAGGGCCGGCAGTTTGTCGCTTACCCGCACGGCCTTCCAAATCCCGCAGTCCTCGTGGCGTATCTTGCGCAGCGCTGCAATGTATGCCTTGTCCTCGTCCCCGTGCAGCTGAACACTATCGAGGTCGAGCTCACGGGCAATGCTTGCGACAGTTTCCGGATGTTCATTAACAAACACCCCGACCCACTTCAGATCCGCAGCCGACCGCACAGCCCGAGCTTGGTCCACGCTAACGCAACGGGGGGATTTGGGGGCGAAGATCACCCCTCCGTAAGTGGCTCCTGCACGGGCCGCGGCTATGGCATCCTCTGGCCGGGTGAGTCCGCACACTTTTACCGATCCGTATATCAGCGCGCGACACGCCTTAGAGATATCTGACTGGCCCATGAGGGATGTACCGACCAAAAAGCCATCGACCATCGCCCTCAAAGCCACAACATCTGCGTGGGAATGGATGCCAGACTCACAGACCAGGAGGCGATCGCCAGGCACCAGGGGTGCCAGCGCTCTGGTTTGGGCCAAGTCCACTGACAAGGTTTTTAAATTGCGATTGTTAATGCCGATGATCTGAGCATCCAGCCTGAGCGCCCGCTCGAGTTCGTGTTCATCGTGTACCTCAGTCAACACATCCAGCCCGAGTGAGTCAGCTGCGTCCCGGCACGCACCATATGTCGCATCGTCGAGCACAGAGAGCATCAACAACACGGCGTCAGCGCCATAAAAACGCGCTTCTGACACTTGATAGGGATCGATAACAAAATCTTTAAGTAGCACCGGCGCTGTCACTTGGCTGCGAACGATTTGAACGTACTCGAGCTCGCCCATAAAAAACTGCGCATCTGTGATCACCGAGATGGCGTCTGCAAACGGATGGTATGTGCTCGCTATTTCTGCTGGATCAAAATCAGGACGGATCAACCCGCGGGATGGAGAGGCTTTTTTACATTCCAGAATATAACCTGTGCCCGGTTTTGAAAGCGCCTTTGCAAGACTCCTATCAGACCGGGTCAGACCCTGCGTTATCTCCTCAAGGGAACACCTCTCTTTGCGCTGTGCCACCTCGATCGCTTTGTTGGCTACGATCTTCTCAAGCACCATGTGTGAGCTCCGCCCATCTTGCGAGTCGTTCGTAACATCGCCCAGACCCAATGGCAGCCAATGCGAGCCCAGCGCCATGGGATAAATCAGCTGCCTTGCCGCATACAAACGCCAGGGCACCTGCGTTTAGGGCTACTGCTGCCATGTGGGCTTCATCTCCGTCACCCTTGAAAAGCCGGGTAAGCACGGCGGCGTTTTCATCAGGGCCACTGCCCCTGATCTGATCCAGGGGATAGCGGCGAAGGCCTGCTTGCTCCGGAGAGATCTCCAGTTCTTTTATCACGCCGTCTTTGTAGTACACTGCTCGGGTGACATCGTGGATGGCGATCTCGTCCAGTCCGGAGCCATGGACCACCATTGCGCTCTTTGCACCCAGAAGCCCAAGGGTTTGGGCAATAGGCGCGCACAGGTCGGGATGGTACACCCCCACGATTTGGAACTCGGGCAAACACGGGTTGACCAGCGGGCCCAGCACATTAAAAATCGTTCGAATTTTTAATGTATTGCGCACAGGCCCGGCATGGCGCAGCCCTTGATGAAATTGGGGTGCAAACAAAAAACAGATGCCCACCTCATCTAAGCAGCGGCGGCCGATCTCAGGTGCGACGTCTATCTTAACACCCAGTTTTTCCAATACATCTGCTGACCCGCATTGCGAGGAGATCGATCGATTGCCGTGCTTGGCCATGGGGATACCCATTTCTGCGGCAACCAGGGCCACGGCTGTGGAAATATTGATCGTTCGCGACCCATCGCCCCCAGTGCCGCACGAGTCAGCCAAGGCATAGTCTGGGCGAGGGAACGGCGCTGCAGATTCCCGAAGTGCCTGGGCAGCACCGGCAATTTCATCCGGGTGCTCCCCTTTGGCCCTGAGCGCTACGAGCAATGCTGCGATCTCTATGGGATCCAGTTCGCCCTTTACCAATGTGTGAAATAGCTGTTTGATCTGCTCCTGTTTGAGATGTTCTAGGCCCAATATTGTTTCGATATACTCACGCATGATGCCATCTCCTCGTCATTGTGATCTTATCTATTTCCGTGCGGCCCATTGAATGACGTTATCTATCAATATTCCGCCTTTTGCCGTCAAAATCGATTCCGGGTGAAATTGCAATGAACACAGCATGCGCGACGTGTGTTCAACAGCCATTGCTATTTTGTCCAGCTTGGCAGTAACCCGGAGTTCAGCTGGGATTTCAGTCCCGATGAGGGAGTGATACCGCCCCACCGTGAGGGGTGAATCTAGGCCGTGGAATACACCTTGGCCATCGTGCGTCACCTGGGATGCTTTACCGTGAACGATCTCAGGCGCCTGATTCACCTTGCCGCCAAATGCCTCGATGATCACTTGATGCCCGAGACACACTCCGAAAAAGGGCAATGCCTCTGGCGCTTGCTGAACCAGTTCTATGCAGCACCCCGCATTAGACGGCGTGCCCGGTCCTGGGGATAGAACGACCAACCGGGGAGGGTCTAGTTTCATGACCAGGTCCAGTGCTTTGGACGCCGCGATGTCATTGCGCCAGACGTCTACAGCACATCCCCGTTTTTCGAACTCATCCACCAGGTTGAATACAAATGAGTCAAAATTATCGATAAACAGAACACTCAGCGCTTTTTGATCGGTCATGGGCCTTCACCTACGAAGCTGTCAAAGCAATGGCCTTGAGCACTGCTTTGGCTTTGTTGCGTGTCTCTGTTGCCTCTGCTTTGGGGTCTGAATCGTAGACCACACCAGCGCCAGCGCGAACATACGCAGTGCCATCCACCACCAGGGCGGCCCGGATGACAATCGCCATGTCCAATTCGCCCTTGTCGTTGAAGTATCCAACGGCACCGCCGTACGGCCCTCTTTTGTCCACCTCGTATTTGCGGAGCAGCCGCGCTGCCTCAATCTTGGGTGCCCCGACCAGGGTACCCATGTTCATGGACGCCACATAGGCGTGCATGGCATCTAGGTCTTCTTTTAGGGTCCCTTCAACCACCGAGACCAGGTGCATGACCTGGGAATAGCGCTCGACTTCCAATAGCCGCAAGACCTGTCGCGTGCCTGAGCGACAGATGCGTGCCACATCATTGCGCGCCAAGTCCACCAGCATCATGTGTTCAGCCAGTTCTTTTTCATTTAATTTGAGCTCTGCTTCGAGGCGATTATCCAGATCCGGGTCAATGGTGCCGTTGGCTGCAAACCCCCGGGGACGGGTCCCTGCAATCGGATGCAACTGAATCTTTGCTGGCGTTCCTTTTACACTTACGCAGGTTTCCGGAGAAGACCCCAAAAGGGTAAACCCCGGGGCTGCCACAAAAAACAAATAGGGACTGGGATTGGACCTGCGCAGATTGCCATAGGCTGCGAGCGGATCCGCACAGGGGGTGGAGAACGTCCGGGACGGAACGATCTGAAAGACATCGCCGGCAACAATGTGTTCCTTGCAGGTTTCAACGAGCGCACCGTACTGATCATCACTCAAATCCACATCGACCGGTAGATCTAATGCCTGGGAAGGGTCGGTGGACGTAGCAGCATCCCTATCCCCTGACGCATCGGCGTCCTTAACATACGTCGCGATTCTATCGAGCACGTTACCCGCTTCGTTCTCACGCTCAGAAATGCGCTGCTTACCGTACAGGTGATGAACAATCGTTGCCTTACCTTCAATGTGATAGACGATGATGATTGTCTCTGGCAGCCAGAAGACAAAATCGGCAAAACCGCGGATATCCACCCGCGCCTTGGGCAATACCTCGAATTGATCGAGGTAATCGTAAGCAAAAACCCCAGGCGCAAAGATCAATCCATCCTTATCTGGGTTAGATCGCCATCCACGGCAGGCGATCCTCAGCACGTCAGTGGTGGATCGCGCTTGGATGCGATCCTTATCTGACCCGGATCGCATCCCAGAGGGGAAATGGACGACAACCCCGTCGTCTTTGTGATCCACCTCTGCGATAGCGCTTAGATGCGGAACCATTTGATCCAGCGCAAATTGCCCGTTAGGGGTGAGGGGCGTAATGTCCACGTTTTGCCCTCGCCCCTCAATTCTGAGCGCGCTCTGCAAAAACAAAAGACTTTGGGTGTTATTTTGTCCGTTCCCGTCTTTTGACTCAAAGAGCTGGGTGTCGGGTTTTTGCCCCACTGCTCGTTTAAAGAGCGCTAGTGTGTCCCCGTGGTACGGCAGTTCCGTGGCGAGCGTCCTTGCTTGCATCCCCGTTCTCCTCGTCGATCAGTTGTTTGCTGATGACTTCATTTTTTTTCCCGCAGCGCGAACAAATGGTTCGAGTTCATGCATCATTGCAGCAAATTGATCCGGATTGAGCGACTGTCCCCCGTCAGAAAGCGCCTCTCGCGGATTGCAATGCACCTCCACGATAATCCCGTCCGCACCGCAGGCCACCGCAGCCTTTGACATGGGGACGACCAGGTCGCGAACGCCTGTGCCATGGGACGGATCTACAATGACCGGTAGGTGGCTGAGCTGCTTAATGAGGGGAACGGCGTTCAGGTCCAGCGTGTTGCGGGTAGCGGTTTCAAAGGTCTTGATACCGCGCTCGCAGAGAATGACGTTGGGGTTTCCCTGGGACAGGATATACTCGGCTGCGAGCAGGAGATCCTCCACCGTCGCAGCCATGCCCCGCTTTAGTATCACTGGCTTTCCGCTCTGGCCCAGCTCCTTTAGTAGCCTGAAGTTCTGCATGTTGCGCGCGCCCACCTGGCAGGCGGATGCATATTCGTTTACCAGCCCCACGTCGGATACGTCTACGACCTCAGTCACTGCGGGGAGACCGAGACGAGATGAAACATCCTTTAGAATTTTGAGTCCCTCGACGCCGAGACCCTGAAAGCTGTATGGGCTGGTCCGTGGCTTGAACGCCCCGCCGCGAAGTCCAGATGCGCCCACTGCTTTTACCGCTTCTCCGGTCTTTAAATACTGATCAGAACTCTCAATCGCACAGGGACCGGCGATAACCGCAAAGGTGTCCCCGCCAATGGACATGCCATCGAGGTCGACAACGGTATTTTCCTGTTTGAGTTCCCGACTGACGAGCTTGTACGGGGCGAGAATGGGCTTGATGCTCTCCACCATTGGATGGCTTTCCAAGCGCAGCTTGCCCAATCGGCGCTCGTCACCGAGCGCTCCTAGGACAACCCGTTCTTCACCGGGCATGCACAGTGGTTTTAATCCGCAGGCCTCGATTTCACTGAGCAGCTGATCTGCGACTTCCTTTGTTGCATTGGGTTTAAGTACGATAATCACGGCTCTCCTCGTTTTCTGATGTGCAGGGTTTCCTGCTAAACTCAGTTCAAAAAAAAAGCCCACCGAGTTGAGGTGGGCTTTGGAGTTTCTCTATGCGCGAAGTTACATCATGGGCGGCCCACCACGTGAATTACCGTGCCGCCACCAACGCCAATATATTTTCTGACGCATTACAAACATGTTCCCTCTAAATCACAACCCGTTTATTCTGTCAAGTGTCACGCAAACGCTAATGTGGACAAATTTTTTTAGCGTCGGTTTATGTGTTAATGATAACGAATCATAATAAGAAATAAGGGTATCATGGTAGGTTGGATAAAACTCGCTGATCCGGAAATAAATACCGCTGATAAATCAGCGGCCATGGCCGTGCTCGATTCCGGGACGCTCGTCAATGGGCCTGCGGGTAGGGCATTCGAGGCAGCGCTGGCAGCCCATACTGGCCGTAGACACGCGATCGCTGTTTCCTCGGGAACCACCGCCCTCTTTGCGGCCATGCACGGCATGGGTATCGGCCCGGGAAACAGGGTCATCGTGCCAGCCTTTACCTTTCCAGCCCCAGCTGCTGTTGCTGCTTGTTTGGGCGCCGAAGTGGCTATGTGCGATGTGGACCCTGAAACGTTTTGCATCTCCTGCGACACACTGATACCTCTTGTTGATGATTCTGTTTCATTGGTGGTGGCTGTGGATCAATTTGGCGTGCCCGCCCCGATTCCCGAGCTTGCCGCATATCTGGATCCGCTCGGTATACCCGTGCTGGTAGATGCAGCCTGTTCCATAGGGTCCTCCCTCGACAATCGCCCCTGTGGTGGGTTAGGTCATGTAGCCACATTTAGTTTTCACCCGCGAAAAGTAGTTGCTACTGGCGAAGGGGGCGCTGTACTCACCGATGATGATGCCCTAGCACGCCGCGTGCGCCAGTTTGTCAATCACGGACTGGAACAAGGGGTATTTACCGGCATTGGCATCAATTTGAGGCTCAATGAAATTGGCGCTACCATTGGTTTGAGCCAGCTGGGCCGTTTGGGCGAGATGATCGATAAACGACGCCTGCTGGCGCACCAATACCGGCAGATTCCGCTTAAATTTCAGTCATCTCCAAAAGGTTCTAAGGTCAATCATCAGACCCTGACCGTTACATTACCTCCCACCCAAGACAGGTCGCACCGGGATGCCCTGATATACCACTTAAGGGAGCAAGGGATTGAATCGACCCTCGCGAGCTATTGCTTGGGGGCTGTGCCGGCGATTTCTGAACGACTCGGTTTACATCCCGATGTTGCGCCCGTTGCGCGTTCCCTGTTTGAACGAAGCCTGGCGTTGCCCTTGCACGGACGCATGGCATTGGAAGATGTGGACGCAGTGGCCCGATGCGTGGTCCATTGGCTCGAAACATAGGCTGGTCTAGGCGATGAAAAAGACACCGATTTTTAAGGTCGATGACCTCCACAAGGTATTTCACATTGGATTTTTTCGGAAGCGCGTCGATGCGGTTAAGGGCGTTTCTTTTGCCGTACACGATAGCGAGATATTCGGACTGCTCGGTCCCAACGGCGCTGGCAAAACCACCCTCATCAAATCCGCCATGGGGCTCCTTCGGCCCACGCGCGGGACAGTTCGTATCTTTAACCACAATGCGTCCAACAAAAACGCGCGCGCCCAGGTGGGCTATTTGCCTGAGAATCCGTATTTTCACGAATACCTTACACCGCGGGAGCTTTTGGAATTCCACGGCAGGCTTGCTGGAATGGCATCAAAGGACATTGCCCGTCGCCGGGATGCCCTTATCGAGCAAGTCGGGCTTGTAGATGCTCAGAAGCGACCCTTAAGAAAGTTTTCCAAAGGCATGCTCCAACGCATTGGTCTGGCTCAGGCATTGCTTACCGAGCCCAAGCTCCTGGTGTTAGATGAACCAATGAGTGGATTGGATCCCATTGGCCGCCGGTTCGTCACGGACCTCATACTGGACTACAACAAGCGGGGAACAACCATTATCTTTTCATCCCACATCCTGTCTGATGTGGAACGCCTGTGTCACCGGGTGGTTATCATGAACAAGGGGCATAAGGCAGCTGAAGGGCACATCGACGACCTGTTAAAAGGCGATAACCAACCGCAAACCCTGGAAGATCTGTTTATTCAAAAGGCCTTTTCTTAGGGCTCGCACAGAAATAATCGGGTTATTAAACGAATCAGGGGTAGGGAAGGGGATGTTCCAACCCAGGTACATCCACAGCCGCTGTCATCTCGTTGAAAACCGTCACCATCTGAATCGCTGTCTGAATCTGAATCACTGTCACTATCTGAATCGCTGTCACTATCTGAATCGCTGTCACTATCTGAATCACCGTCTGAATCCGAATCCGCGTCAGTGTCGGCGTCCGTGTCTGAATCCGTGTCGGTGTCAGTATCTGAATCCGAATCCGAATCCGCGTCAGTGTCGGCGTCCGTGTCTGAATCCGTGTCGGTGTCAGTATCTGTGTCTGAATCCGTGTCCGTGTCCGAATCCGTGTCCGAATCTGTGTCAGTATCGGTATCGACATCTGGCACGCCCTCATTGACTATCTTATTATATGGGCAATGGATCTCGCCGTCGCGATGAAAGTACATTCGGTCACAATCGGCGTCGTAGCTGGTTTCACCTGGGTGTACCGTCCAACCCGAGATCACCACATCGAGCAGGTGGCGCTGATCGCCACCTTCACGAAGTGTCCAGTGGACGTGTGGGGCCGAGGAGTGACCCCCATCACATAAGGCCTGATCTATATTATCAGCGTACTTTCCAACCGGCTCATTGCGCTCCACAATGTCTCCGGTTTCGAACATCAGATGATCCATGTGGTAATAGCTGGTCGACCAGGTGTCGTCCAACACGATTGTCATATTGCAGCTCGAGTGAACCTTGACCGTACCGCTCGACGATGCGGTGACATCTTCGAGGACCGGCTCCCCCCAGTCCTCCCATTTTGAGTAATCCATAGAGCTGAGCGGATAGTCACCAGAACCCGAGCTGGTGTGGGCGCCACCGAAGCTCCACCGACCGCCCACGAGCCACGGGAGTTGAATGCCAATATCGGTGAGATCGACCAGCGTCCTCGGCCGGTTAACGCGGCGCGGACTGATGACACCGGGGAATAGGCGCTTGTAGATCGACCCGAGTTCACTTGTGTCACCTTTTTTGAGGACTGTAGCCAGTGCCTCTTGGGTGCTGACCTTGCGAGGTCTAGATGAATCGTTGGGATAGCGTGCAGCAGAGATTTTGCCGGCCACGTCGCGGGTTTGCTCGATAAAGCCGATTTTCACAGACAGGCTGCCGAACGGCTGCAGGTACTCACGGCGGGGCATGCTGACGGCATTCGACTGTTGCTCGATGATAGCGATGAGAAGCCGAGGGCTGATCCCCTCTTTGCCTGCAAAGTGGGAAATGGTTTCTGCGTGAGGAAGCAGATGCCGCGCATGCTCGCCCATGTACTCGTAAATATCAAAGTTAAACATCTCATCGTGCGAGTACACGAAATCCATGGCAAAGCCGTCTGACACCACCCACGTCGCGCCAAGGGGTAGATCCTCTATCCCGCGTTCCTGTGCGTCTTGATCCCCTGTATTGTTGGGGCTTGCATGAACGTTGCCATATTCAACACAAATCACCGCAAACACTGCCCATAATGCGGCCATCGTCTTCATATGCGCGCCCATTTCATTTACTCCTTGTTTGCTGCGGTCATAGTCAAACGCAGGACCAAAGCAAATATCATTTTTCCTGTATGCATTTCCTTGCATCTCGATGCATTTATTTTCTTTTTTGATAACATCTCTTTTCTGGGAATTCAAGGAGTATCTATTTCTGGGAATTCAAGGAGTATCTAGGAATTGAGTCGTTGGAAACTCAGAAAAACATAGCCTTTGGAGGAAGAGGTGATGTGCCGCGTGGGGGATCTAAACAGCTACAGGCGTCCCCCCAGCTCCAAATACCTAAAACACTTAATCTCGTGGTCATTTACCAGGCCGGCCGCCTGCATGTAAGCGTAGCAAATCGTCGACCCCACGAATTTGAAGCCGCGGCTCTTGAGATCCTTACTCATCGCGTCTGATGCTTTTGTTTTGGCTGGAATTTGCCCCATAGAGCGCCATTTATTCTGCTGGGTCTTACCGTCGACGAATCGCCACACATAGGCGTCAAACGAGGTAAATGCCTCCTGGATATTGAGAAAGGCCTTGGCGTTGGCCATGGTCGCTTCGATCTTCTGGCGATTTCTGACGATCCGGGCATCTTTGAGCAGTCGCGCCACGCTTCGCTGATTGTATCTGGCGATTTTGTGGGGATCGAAATTGTCGAACGCCTTTCGAAACCCCTCTCGTTTATTCAATATAATTGCCCAACTTAGGCCTGCCTGGAACGCATCTAGCACCATGTACTCAAAATGTTTCCGATCGTCGTGAACCGGAACGCCCCATTCTTGATCGTGATAGGCCACCATTGCCTGGTTTTTCACCTGAGCGATGTCGCCCCCTGTAGACCATTCACATCGGTACTGGTTACTATCTAGCTGTGTGCTTTTCCTTACCATTCATCCTCCCCTGAGACCGTTCGCCTTTATAATCTTTTCTTATACTATTTTTTTCTATAGCATTCAGCGTTAAAAAGGAGGCGAGATAATGGAAAAATCAGACTGGCACGCCGAGTCAGTGCCCAATGCCGATGCCAGCGAGCCCAACAGAACAAACCAGCTGGTATTGCATCCGCCTCGAGCCGTGTCCGTCGGACAAGGATGGCAATGGGTCGTCGGCGGGTTTGGTCACTTCAGGAAAGACATTGGCACCTGGATAGCCATCTGCGCCTTGGGCTTTCTGATTATTATTGCCTGGAGCTTCATTCCGATTTTGAATATGGGCGTGTCTTTGAGCTCATATGTCTGGATCGGGGGATTATTGATTGGCTGCAAAGCTCAGGATGACGGGGAGCCACTGGCGCTCGGGCACTTATTTGCCGGATTCAAGGCCAAGTTTGGTCCGCTATTGCTTCTCGCCCTAGTGTCGTCGGTCATGGGGATCGCCGTGTTTGCTCTCTGTTTGGGGTCATTCTACTTTCAGATACTTAGCGCATCGTTCAATCCAGAGGACGCCTCAGTGTTTCAGGAACTTATGTCAAACCTAAGGGAACTATTACTCGGCTACCTCGTTGCGCTGGCGCTCATGATTCCGGTTTCTATGGCGCTTTTTTTCGCACCAGCCCTGATGATTTTCAATAATGTACCGCTTTTTAGTGCCCTCGGCCTCAGTTTCATGGGGTGTGTAAAGAATATTTTACCGTTTTTAATCTACGGGCTCGTGATGTTGGTATTCTGCATCTTTGCTGCAATACCATTAGCGCTCGGATTTCTCGCTTTCTTTCCCGTCTGTTTCGGATCCTCGTATGTCGCTTACAAGGACATCTACATTTCATAAAAAAGCTCAGTTTTTCTCCTAAAGGCATTGGACCATGAAACACATATATCTCGTACGACACGGCGAAACCGAGGCCAACAAAGAGGACATCTTTCGCGGGCGGAACGAGGTCCCGCTCAACCAGAACGGCCTGGTCCAAGCAAAGGATACCCAGACCTACTTCGATGCGATCCCAATAGACCTGGTGATCAGTTCTCCCCTGAGCAGGGCGACGAAAACAGCGCGGATTATTTTTCCGCAACAGGAAATCCGCATCGAGCCCCTGCTCGAAAATCTCGATATGGGGGACTGGTCAGGACAGCCAAAGCAACTGTTTCGGGAGCGCCATCCCGACCTATGGCAAAAATGGGTCACAGCACCGGAAACCCTGAAATTCCCCAAGGGTGAATCGCTGTCTGACGTATATCGACGCGCCCGCACCTTCCTTACTTGGCTCGAATCTATTGACTTCACCAGCGCAGCAGTGGTCTCCCACCGCGGCGTGCTAAAAACCATCATCGCCGCAGCCATTGGTCTAAAGGAAAACTACTACTGGCGCTTCCATCTCGATAATGCCTCCATCTCGGTGCTTGCTTACGATGAACGCCGGGGGTTTGCCCTGACGAAACTGAACTATACCGAACACTTATCGAGCTTTGTTGTTGAGCAGGATTGAAATTTCAAGAGATTCATAGACGCTGGGAATGCCCACCAATTAGCTAACATACGCCAAAATCAACAAATAAAAAAAAGTGCTTGACAGGGTTGTTTACAGGCGTAATATTTTAACGATTACAGCTGTAATACAAGGCGAATTTTGCTGCTGTGGGGAGGGGACGCCAAATCGATTTGGATCGGATGTCATGCAACGGGAGTGCCGACTGAGATAGGCTCTTAGTCGGTCGGTCAAAACAGTGCGGTAGATTTTATTAAAGGTGGAAAATTGAATATCTCAACGTTCCACTGACAAGGGAGATCTGCGCTCTGCAGCAGAGTTGTTCAAAGGCAGCTCGGATGATGAGAGGGGGTGATAATCGCATCTTGGCCGAAATACGATGCATGTCTTCACAAATAATTTCCAAGTAGATAGCTTGGTAAGCACGAACCAGTTCGTAGTTGTAACTACGGCATTAGGAAGAAAGAGGGAATCAATGAGCTGTTTAAAGGCTGTTATGCCAATGGTATTGCTGATCTCATTATTCATGGTTGCATGTGAAGAAATGACAGAGGTAGATTATGAGGAACCTATGGACATCGCCCAAGGCGAACCCAGTGGCGATGGTTTGCCGGCCCTTCAAAGTGAGGTCAATGCAGAGGCATTGCCAACATTTGGAAGCCTAGATGAATTAATCGACTTTTTTGGCGAGGATATCGACATTGAAAATGCGACGCCTGATTCAAGGGGGTACGTGGTCGGGCCGTATGCGCCTTGCTCGAATCAAGGGAAAAGCAAGCACGTAACGATTGGCGGGCGCACCTATCGCATTAAGGTGCTTTGGGCAAAGATTGTAAATTACGGCTGGGGCGACATTACGAACACGCGATTTGTCGAGACCGTTGCCGACGGTGAATCGATCACGCAAACCTACTCCTTCACACTCAGCCGAACCATTGGCATGAGCTTTACCGATAAGTGGATCATTAAGGATTTTGCCAACTATTCAATAACCAATTCCTATAGCTGGACTGTCAGTCACACCTGGTCAAGAGGGACGACGTGGAGCTTTCCAAGTAAGTGTGCCGGCTACGATGCTGCTAGTTTCTACGCTGGTATGTGGGCTGATAGAATCGAGTTCCAGATGGAGTATACGCCACACGAAGTGGACGAGGAAGGCCTAAATCGCTGCCTCGACTCATGCGAAGGAATCTCTGACATCCCATTCCTCTATAAGCGCTGTATCAATAGGTGTCATAATAGATTCCCAATGGTGCTGAAATGCAATGAGTCTTACTTCAAAAATGGTTATCTGATTCTCCCAAGACCCATTCACTGGTCTGTCTGCCACAATATTTAGCTAGCAGCAATTACGCTGCCATTTCTGCTTCTTCGGCTGAATCGATGAACGCGGTTGATCCGACATCGAGACCAGTCACTCCGAAAAGATGATTTTTCCCAAGCGATTCATTGCGTGGAAGTCCCCTTTCATTGGAGGAGACCAAGCATAATAATCGGTTTTTTGTCCTTCTACGTTTGTGCGAAAAAAGTTCGCTCTCCAGACATCTCCCGGCTTGGGGGGACTTATTTCAATACTGGAAAATGGCATGGCCAATTCTAAAATCCATTTGCCCCCATCACCACTATTATCACCGGTCGATCTCTCAATAGAGACTTTCGATTTTATCCGGCTATTCCACTTTTCATCTGCAGCCCTGTATTCGGGTAGTCTTGCGTCGTAGACAATACCTTTTGAACTCACCTGAATATCGTAATATGTTGTTTTCGTTTCATTTGGCTTAAGCAGCATGCCGAATGCATCTTCCCGCCACAGCTCGACATCTTTTTTCTTGATTTTATTGACGATATCAGTGTCTTCGGCAATCATAGCCAAATACAGGAACCTATCGTCCCACATCAGACGCAGCTCTGTCTTACTTCGCGCTGGAGAGCCATCCATGTTTTTCTTGAACTCGGCTATTTTAATCGCTCGGTCCCACATGGCTTCTCTTTGCAGCTTGCCGTCTATTTTAACGGAACCCTTTATTTTGGGGATCGATATCTCCGGAACTAAAATAACTTCTCTCCGTTTCAATACTGGACCGTTTACCCTGTTTTCATTGTCTGACGGCCCGGAGACAACGGATATGCGATCATTGCCCAACCATATGCCAACCCTTATTTCCATGGTGTCCGATGTCCAATCTTCTGGAGTTTCAATGGGTTGGACATCTTTGATGATCATGCCCGGTTTCCATTGCGATGGAAGTAAATTATTGCGAATGGTGCCGACGTCATCCCGATTGGTGAACAATGTGCCGTCTGCCTCCAGTAAGTGGGTGAATAACTGCCATCCTGAATCAAGGGGACGATGGCATTGCCAGTACCAAGTAACCTCAATTGTTTCCCCAGGCGCAAATTCATTTTTCGCAATGTCGTACCCCAAAATGGTGGCATATTCACCCATCTTGGCATTGAGCCGATGCTGAATTTTTTCAGGCGCCTTCGAAAGGACATACCTTTTTAGTTCTGGACTCAGTTTGCCCCGATCGTCTTCGCTAAAGTTTTTGATGTCCGCTCCTTTTCGATCATCGGTGCTCGGCAGGCAGGCGACAATAACCGCAGTACAAATAAAGATTAGAAAGCCTCGGTTCATGTTTGCTCCTACTGTTAGTTCATTCGAACGTTTTTTTCGCGAGAGTCTATATTCCAATCGGCTCAGAAGGCAAGCCTATAAGATGAATAGCTTGAAATGGAAGCGCAACGTCCCCCCGATATCATTTACCCCAGCTAGTTGTCGGTGCGCGCGTCATGGACGATTCGGCCGTTGACAATGGTCATGACGATGTTGCCGTCGAGCAGCTTGCCAGGCTCCTTGTCGCCGACTTGAAACGGGTCGATGTCCATCACCGTGATATCGGCCCATTTCCCAGTCGCTAGGGTTCCAGTGCGGTCATCCACGAAACCGGCGTAAGCGTTCCACGAGGTATAGCCGCGTACGGCCTCCTCCGGGCTTAGCGCTTCTTCGGGAAACCAACCTCCGGCTGGTTCTTGTTGCTTGTTGCGCCTCGTAATCGCTGCGTGCAGACCGTAGAAGATATCTGGATCTGACCCCGCGAGATCTGAGCTTAAGGCCAACCGTGCGCCGAGTCTTCGGAGGGAGCGCCAGGCATACCCGTATTTCACCCGATCGGGTCCAAGCCGCTCTTCGGCCCACGCCATATCTTCAACGCAATGGGGCGGTTGCATCGCCGCGATCACTTCCAGTGGTGCGAACCTACGCTGGTCATCGGGATGAACGATCTGGGCGTGCTCGATGCGATTGCGGTTGTCCTTGGCCTGGGGCGCGGTTTCGTAGACGCGGGTGATAAAATCCAATGTCTCCCGGTTGCCAGCGTCGCCAATTGCATGAACCCCAATTTGGAAGCCGGCACTCATGGCCTTGGTCGCGAGCGCCTCGTCAAAACCATAGTTGTCTCCACTAACGCCGCGGTGCCCGGGTTTGTCGCTGTAGTCAGCCAGAAGCCGAGCGCCCCGAGCTCCTAGCGAGGCGTCGTAATACGCCTTGACCGAGCGGATGAGTAGCATGGCCTCCCGATCCTGCTGGGGCCCTTTGGCGATCCATTCGTGCATGAGATCCACGTCCGTGACCCGCAGCATGGCATAGACGCGGATCGGCAATCGACCCTGCTCAGCCAGGGTCTGAAACGACGTCAGCGCTGCCCGGCTTGCACCGGCCTCGTGGATTGTCACAAACCCTTTTTGTGCTAAATCCTGCAGTCCGACCAGGGTCGCTTCGACCCGTTCGGCAGGGGTGGGATCGGGAATCACCTTGTCAAACAAATCTGTGGCGTTGTTGAGCAGGACACCCGTGGGGCGGTTGCGTTGGTCCAATACGATCTCTCCCCCCACCGGGGCTTTGGTTTTGGCAGTGATACGGGCCTGTTTCATGGCCAGTTTATTGTTCCAGCTGGCAAAGCCGTGAAGCCCTGTTACGTGAACCGGATGATGGGGTACCCGTTTGGACAACAGTTTGTTATCGGGCATTTTGTTGGCCCATGCGCCCTCGTCAAATCCCCAAGCTAGAATCCACTGGCCTTGGGGCACGGTTTTGGCGCGCTCCTCAATCATGGCGATAGCTTGCGCTTCAGTTTCCACGCCGACCAGATTCACTTTGCGCAGGGTTAGTCCGTACGCTGCCACGTGGGCGTGGCTGTCGATCAGGCCGGGCAGCACCACGTGACCCTGCAAATCGATGGTCCGGGTCCCCGTACCGACGAAGCGCTGCGCCCCCTCCCGATCGCCCACGAACGCTATCTGACCGCCGCGGATGGCCACCGCCTCAGCATCTGGCTTCCACCCTGACCTGTCGTGGGGCGCGTCCTGGGCCGGATTTCCCTCTAGGTCTGGCTCACCCCAATTGAGCGAGTAGACCTTGCCATTGAGGAGCACCAGGTCGGCTGGCTTCGGGGTGATCGGTATTGGGGCGACAGGCCCTGGCGCGTGTGTCAGAACCGGCGGTGCGGATTTAGCGCTGTCAGTGACCGCGGCTGGGCAGCAGCTGCCGGCCAGCATGTACACAGAGGCCACGGACATCAGCCAACTGGCCTCCCGTCGAGACAATAATGCTGTTTTTTTCATGGTGATTTCATTCTGCACAAAACATTTGGAACCCACATCGAGCAGTATGAGCTGATGGGGTGACACATCGGTCCATTAAGCATTGATTGCGAAGGAGCGTCAATAACTTTAGCAACCCTGACGCGGATGGGTCTATTCCTCTGGGTGACCCACTGGAATGAGATACAGGGGTGCGTTATCATCGGGCAGATTGAATATCGTCGCAATTTCGTTATCCTTAAATGCCCCCACGACGCAGCCCCCCATCTCTAGTGCCACGGCCTGCAGCAGTATGTTCTGCCCAACGTGGCCGGCTTCAAGCTTGACGTATCTTTCGGCTCGGTCTCCGTACTTCTGTTCTGTTCTTGCGAATACAGCGGTTAAAATGAACACAGCCGGTGCCTTGGCGACAAAGCTCTCGCCGATATCCGCTAGTGGAGCGATCAGGTTCTCTTTGGATAGGACCGCTACCTGGTGGGTCTGAGGCAAGTAGTGGTAGAAGGCATCGGGCGTGGCTAGGTACACCTCCATGGGATAGGTTTGACCTGCAGACGGAGCGGTTTTCTTCTTATCTCCGTGGGTGATGCCTTGGGCCGACCACAATAGCTGGGAGATATCTTCCAGGGGCAGCGGCTCGTCCGAATACTTGCGCAGGGAATATCGTGCCTGGAGAACCTCCTCCAGGGATACATCGCTTTCGAGTCTGGGTGGCGGCAAATCAATTATATCTCCAGTACCTGTATCGCTAGTGGTTGCCGAGTCCTGTGTTGAATTGTCAAGGTTGCTTTCACTGCAAGAAGTGCAGGAAAAAAGAGAGATAGTGGCTGCTATTGAGAAGAAAGATAGAAAATATTTCATAACAGACACCTCCTTTGCGTAAACAAAATCATACTAATTGGGCCTCCCGTCGACAAGCACTTCCTTATTTGTCGGCTGGGATATCGAACCCCACATGCATTAATCCTCGGTGAACGCGCTCGTCGGCGCTCTCATCCCTACAGCTGATTTATTCTCTATTCATCTGTTGTGCGCGTTCGAGTTCTTCGATGTCGATGCGATCTTTCGGTCTGTCAGATTCCTTTTTGGCGAAGAGTAGGTCTTCGAGGGAGACCACTTTTAATGTGATATCCTTAATGCTCGTTGTTTCCGCGTTTGAAATGATATCGGCTGTGGGTCTCGAGCTCATGGATGTGAGCAAGTCGATTTGATTCGGTTGAACGCCGAGTGTGATTGCCGACCCCAGTCGAAGGAACGCAGTCTTTTCGATTGGAGCGTTACCGAATCCAAAATCTTTTAGCGCCGCCATGATTTTCACAGCGTTGTTTTCGTCCGGCAGAACGAGCAAATCAAAGTCCATTGTTGCCCGCACGAAGCCATAGTGCGCCACCGCGAAACCGCCACAAACGGCAAAGTGAACATCGTGTTTCTGGAACAATCTGACGAGCTCTTTCATGTCGTCAGAGAAGAACATCACCCTAGCTCTCGTACGGTCACGACCCGTTCAATTGGCGTATTGGGACCCATTCGATCGAGAATTTCGACTAGCATCGCAACGCGTTGCTCAGGCGTCATGCTGAGCGTGTCTTTCCGACGTAACGCATCCTGTTCGTCGATTCGTGTGATTCTGACTTTCTTTTTCATCTCAGTTCGATGATACCAGTCGAACGGCGCTAAACAAAAGAAAAATGTTCTGACATCGGTGCTCGCGACAATCGGATTGACACGACGTCCAAACTAAAACACATTCCAGCGGTGGCAACGGGTCTTCCATCCCAAGGCGCAGTCATCCAGGCTGGCTGGTGGGAGAGCAGTATAGTGACAATCCGTGGGAAAGGGTGTGTTCTCGTGCTGGCGGTGCGGCAGTATTGACCTCTGTGCAGCGGCATCCTGACTTCAGATTTGAAACCTTGACTAAAGCGACTTTGAGATTATCAAGTTGAAATCAGAAGTTGAATTATGTTAGAAATTTCGAGATGTTGCATGCCATAAGTCGAGATAATTGAGACGCAATTGGAAGTTGTTTCCTGGAGAACTAAAAATGATAAGAGTAGCGACAGTAAAAGACGTCGAGTTATTGGTGGAGATCAACACTCTTTCAAACGATCCCGTTGACCCAATCATCGGTATTACTGACGATTGGGTCAGAGAGATGTTTGAGAATCTAATGAAAGACAAATCATCGGAAATCTACTTATTTGAAGACAAAGGCGTTGCTGTCCTCAGAAAAGAGTTTAGTGGATTTAATAATTGTGAGATGCACTGGCTGACTGTCGATGAGAAATTTCATAGAAAAGGTATTGCAACAATGCTTTTGAACCTAATTGACAAAAGAGCAAAAGAGCTGAAGTTTAGAGGAATCTATCTTTATACACACCCATTGCACAAGGCAGGGATAGCGCTCTACAAAAAACAGGGATTTGAAAAGATCAACGAATTTCCCAATTACTATACCAACGGCGATACATCATTTTTGTTCGGCAAAATGTTGTCGTGATGATACCTTGACTATCGCCTGACGAAGCCTTATTTGCTCCAGCGTTGACGTTTACCTATCAACGAGGAGACCGATGATGATTTCTTGTCGATAACATGAAGAACAATGGAGGACCGCCTACGACGTGTCATCCCTGGCGTTCGCGAGAACCGGATACGAACCACAGAAGAAAATGGGATACGCCCTGGAGCGGGAATTGGAGGAGTCAGCTCAGTTGGATGAAGAAAACGGAGACAAATCAAAATGATCGGATTGGTTCCATGTGACTGGTATGAAATAGAGACTCGGCCTATTCGAGTTTGCGGCTGATGATGCAGGTCATTCCGGCATCCGTGGAATTCTCCTCAATTTCGAATCCCGTCTGGGTCAGCCGGTCGAGTACCCATTGGGGGGAGAGTCGTAATTTGCGAAAGAAGCTTTTCGTCAAGGTCCAGTTTGAGCCACTTTTCCGATAAACAAAATCATGTACTTTCACGGTGTCGGACTCGTATTCCAGAAAACAGGTGAAGATTGTGTTTTCATCGCTTCGAACCGGAAGGAAACGGTCCGTATCCTTGAGTTCGAAGGTCAGATCCCGGAAGCTGAGGGCAAAGCGGCCGTTGGGTTCCAGGGATTGAAAAACCCGCTTAAAGAGTAGCTCGACTGATGATCTGGTTTCGAGATGGAGAATGGTATCGGTCATACACACCACCAGTTCCACGTTTTCAGGGCAATGGCGGCTGAAGTTCATCAAGTCGTCCCGAACCACTCGAATATCGTGATTGGTGGCGTTCTTCCGGCATTCGTTTAGCAGCTCTTCCGACAGGTCAATAGCTGTCACTCTGAAGCCCACCTCTGCGAGTGGGATGGATTGAAAGCCGGATCCAGCTCCGAGATCCAACGCCAATCCCGAAGACGTCGGGCGGATGTCCCGGCTTGCGAAGAACTCCCGGTATTTTTGACTGGCGTCGCTGAAACCTCCGTACATCCAGGAGTACACCTCGGAAAGCACATTTTCATAATGTTCTTGAACAGTTGCCATCGCCACCTCCAATCTTGACCGGGAAGAGCACTCCGATAATCGTCCTTTAGTTTTTTATCCATTTATGATGTAAGAATCAATTTTCGTTTTGGTTGTGAAGGTGTTGGAGCGTCTAGGACCAACGGTACCTGATGGAGGTCTCTTGCCTGAAATCTTAACAAATTAGGCCGGTTGGATTCCTGCGATTGTATTGCCTGTGGCGACTCTTTCGTAATTGGTCAAGCTCGTTCGAACGAGATCCGCACCGGCGAATCATTTGAATGCTTGGTGCTCGGAGTTACATCAAACAGGCTACCCTGGAGGCGTTCCAGGAAATCGAAAAAGACGTGCGAACAGCACATTGACAGCACATGAGATGAGTTTGAAACGGTCGAGAAAAAATTACGGCGCTAAATGCACGAAAGCCCTCGGGAATTCCCAAGGGCTTTCAGAGCGGGAGACGGGATTTGAACCGATAATGCCTCGGCGCTAACTATGCGCCGAAACACGGTTTTTCTCGTAGAGGATTGAAATTACAAAGTTTTTTTCATTACCCGCTTGCTTCCCTTTCCCGTCCTTTCCGATGCTTTTCCACTAATTTTGGGCATTATTTGGGCATCAAAGTCTCAATCTGAAGCCCGGTTTGAATTCTACAGCTATCAAGGCGATTCAGGCCCATCTGGGTCACCGTTCGGAGCAAAGCTCCTGGCTACCTCGGATACGAATTTGGGTGTGGTCGGTTCTCCTTCGTAGAACTCCGCTGACATTCCCTTGGTGATGGCCCATCGATGAATCCACGTGATTCCCGCCTTCCCAACAAAGGTGTCTTTGGATTGATACGCCTCATCCTCAAGGGCTGTTTCGAGGGATACGAAGTCGTACCCCAATGATCGAATCATTTCGACCAGGGAGGCAAGGTAGTCGGCGTTGAGCCTACTTCCGTGGAGGATCAGTATCTGTCGTATCTGCCGTCCGAAAAGCTCCTCGCAATTCCGTTCGAAGAAGATGAACTTATCCCTGATGTAGGAGACAAACGTCTCTCCGATTCGGGCCTTCAGTTCCTCATCTTCTTTTGAGTGGGCGATCTCGTATGCGTTAGCAAATATGTAGTCCGCATTGTCGATGGTAGCGGGAGCCACCTCGTAGCCATTTTCTGCCAGGAAATGGTTGAGGTCTTTTCTGGTCTCCAAATCTCTCCCTGCGTGAAAATAGGGGTGTCTGAAGTAGCGGACCGTCTTTCCCCTGGCCTCCAGAAGTCCCAGGGTAACCTCGTGGCCCTTCAGTATATCGGCCTTGAATTCGTCGAGGGGAACCTTGTGTAGGTCCTTGTGGGAGTAGGTGTGATTGCCGAGATCGAGACCAGCGTCCAACCACTGTTCGAGGAGTCGCACCCGTTGTCCGTCAAGTGAACCATCTTGATAGAGGCGGTTCTCATTGACAAAGCCTATGGCTGGAATCACTGTGTGCCTTCGGCAGAGCTGCATAAACCAAAAAAAGATCAGGTGATGATTAGTTTCGGGTAGTGTCTAGCGATGGAGTGCTTCGATGGCGGCTTTGTAATTCCAAGGCAGCCAGTTTTCAGGGGATTTTGCTACT
>JASJCT010000109.1 GCA_030065855.1 Myxococcota bacterium | reverse complement strand
CCCCCTTTTTCAAGGGGGATTCTTTTCTGGCGATCCTACGCTATAAAAACACCCAAAAATCCTTAACCGAATGCCATTGCCCTTTGCCAAAGGGGGAGGCCTTTTACCCGACATTGTAGACTGGACAGAGCACTAGTGCATCGCACATTTATTCCCTTTCCAACAGCACGGGTCTTAATCTGCTTTTGAGTCTGTAGGAGTGTCTGGTACAACGATCTGCCATGATCGAGTCAAAAGATCCGCGAGATATTATCACCTCCCATGCTTTTGAGGTGGCCGAGCCTCTTATTGGTCAGCCATTGGCCACGCCCATCCGGCGGGCGGCGGCGTTACTTATCGACGTGACCATTGCCGCTGTGTTGTCCCTGCTCGGCGGCGGATTCCTGCTGCTTGCGACTGCCATTGTACTTTTTAGAGCTGCCTTCCGCAAAACCGGCCCTGGGGCAAAAAGGCGGGCAGTACACAGAACCGCCTTGGCCAGTACTGCTGTAATTGCCCTGCTCGCCACGGGATGGGTCACTGTTCAGAAGTTTAGAGATGGCAATGCACCATTTTCCATTGACTTAGAAGAAGATGAGGACGCTCTGCATAGCGCAGATCCCATTTCCCCTGAAGAGGTCGCCCTGCTCGAAAAGATGTCGAAACACAGCTTGATGCCAGAATCTGCATCAAGGCAGATCAAAGCGGTCATCGCAGCCCAATCCAGCAATTCCAAGGAGATGACTGCTGATGATCTGGCCCAGGTCGCTGCATGGGTTGAGGCCCATCAGCAAAACAATCAGGCCGAGGTGGCACGACTTCAGTCCAACGTCTCCCAAATCGTTGCCCGCGAGGAGCTGACCCTGTTTAAAAAGCGAGACAAGGCACGGGCCAAGAAGATCAAGCGACTTGAAGACAAGAACTACGAGCTGCAGGAAAGGATAGACGCACCAAGCTATATGAATATCGTTGAGTCAGTTGCCGAGGATTTGGGACTGGCCATTGGCTGGATGGGCCTCTACTTCATCTTGGCCATTGCCTGGTGGAACGGCCAGACTGTGGGCAAGGCCATGTTCAAAATCCGCGTTATCAACCTCAGTGGTTCCAACCTGAACCTCTGGGGTGCTATCGGAAGATTCGGTGGCTATGCCGCTGGCCTGGCCACCGGGCTACTCGGTTTTCTCCAAATCTTCTGGGATCCAAACCGACAATGCATCCAAGACAAAATCTCTGGCACTGTGGTCATCGACCTCAGACCGAGCCGCGACCGAAGAGCCAATGCCAAGACCTGAGTTGGAACTTTTAAGTCCCTATCGTTGTCCGAACACTCTGTGGTATCTCGATGTCTGAGCATTCTGGCCCTTTGCTATGCCCTTGAGGTTCATGCGGCAACGCCGCTGGTTCCTTTACATCAGTACATGCACAAATCCTGGCAAGTCGCTGATGGACTTCCGAGTGACAATATCCAGGCAATCTGCCAGACCAATAATGGCTATCTCTGGTTTGGCACTGCTGCGGGGCTCATTCGCTTTGACGGCCTGAAGTTCACTGTCTTCGATAAAGACAACACCTCAGCACTGGGGAGCAACACCATCTTAAGTCTTAGCGAAGACGACCGGGGTGTGCTGTGGATAGCCACGACTGCTGGTCTCGTGACCATGAAGGACGGTGTATTTAGCCGATTTAATGCACTGGACCCGGCCTTGGAAGAAGTGCTTTCGGTCGTGTTCGCAGGTCCAAATCACACCATCTGGATCGGAACGCGCACCAGTGGCCTATACCGCTATCGCGATGGTGTGCTCCGATCTTTCACAACCGATGATGGCCTATCAGATAACCACATCACTTCGATTGTAGAACGGCAGATGGCTGGCCTGGGCGCCGAGATCTGGGTGGGTACAGGCAAAGGACTCAATCGCTTTCAAGGTGAAACATTGACCGTGTTTTACCCTGAGATTCAGGTGAAGACCCTATACGCAGTCAACAATACGGGTCACCTGTGGCTTGCAACCACCCAAGGAGAGGTGAGGATTGTAAATGAGCGCAGCCCGGGCATTGAACACTTTGAGGACCCTGGACTCCAGCAGGTTAACGCGATTTTTATAGATCGGTTAAATAACCAATGGATCGGGGCATCTCACGGCCTCTATCTCAAGCAGGGCAGTGCATTCACGCCCTATTCCGAACAGCGCGCGCTTTTTGATGATGCCGTCACTGTCATTGCAGCAGACCAGGAGGATAGCCTTTGGATCGGCACAGCCAGCAGTGGCATCTGGTACATACGCAAGGAGAGATTCGCCACTTATACCGACCGCGATGGCGTGCCGAGCAGCCCCATTGCCCTGGTTAGCGGAGATCCATCTGGCAGTGTTACCTGCGCTGTGGAAAATAGGCTGTATCGATTTGAAAACGGGCGATTCTTCCCTGAGGCCTGGTGGTCAAGCAAGGACCCAGCAAAGATTACAGCACTTCATCGAGCAAAAAATGGCGATTTATACGTTGGTTTTGCAGACGGTCGCGTAATGATCCATTCCCAGGAGCACCAAAATATCTCAACGCTACAATCCCCTAATCTCTTGGGCAGCAGCATCATTTCCATTACCCAAGATCGTCAGAACCGCCTGTGGATCGCCTCTGCACGCCGGTTTGCAAGGTTTGATCAAGGGGAGTGGAGCACTTTTGATATCGATACTGGCCCGTACCAGGGCATTGCGTTGTTGTTTGTCGATGGGCAGGATTCCCTCTGGATAGGGACTGACGGCGCTGGCTTATATCGACGTCAGGGCCTTGAGATGACCCGGTTCACGATGCACACCGGGCTTTCGTCTAACCGCATTCTCAGCATGGCCGAAGATAGTGACGGCAATCTCTGGATTGGTACGCAGGGCAGGGGGCTCATGTTGCTAAAAGAGGGCACATACCACCACTTTACCCGAGATGATGGACTGCCCGACAATACATTCCGCACCATTGTGGCAGACGACATGGGCCGCCTCTGGTCGAACACCTCCCAAGGGATTGTGCGCATCGACATTGCAGCGCTGATCGACCGCGCCAAGGGGAAGACCCAGGTCATTCCCCATATGATCTACGGGCTGAACCATGGGCTCGAATCCTTGCGCACCCCTGGCTTGGGAAACAGTTCGGTTTGGCAGTCACCTGACGGCAACCACCTCTGGTTTGGCATGGACCGGGGTATATCGGTTGTGAATCCAAGGCAGCTGTACACCAAGAAAGTGCCACCTGGGATTCACATTGAAACGTTTTTGGTCGATGGCAGGCCACAGGACCTGCGGCACTACATTGAAGTCGATGCATCTGCTGTCTCAATCGAGATTCATTTTACAGGGCTCAGCTTTACCGCACCTGAAGATATCCGCTTCAAGTACTGCCTGTTTGGCCAAAAAGATGCCAGCTGGGTCGATCTCGGTACGGTTCGGGACCGGGTCATTCGCTTTACCGGACTCGATGCAGGAAGGTACCGCCTTGTGATTTCCGCGACCAACAGCAATAGCCCGAGGTTTGAAAACAGCATCGCACTCGGTTTTTTTAAACGGCCATCGATGTATCAAACATCGGGATTTTTTCTCACCGCTGCAGCTGCCTTCCTGATCATTGTCTTCAGCGCGTATGCATTGGGCAAGCGCGTGTTAACCAAGAGGCAGAAGAAGCTCGAAGCAGTCCACCGGCGGCTGGCGTCTGTGGACGCACTGAAAAGCCAAATCCTCACCAACACCTCCCATGAGCTGCGAACCCCGATCCATGGCATTATCGGGCTTGCCGAATCCCTGATCGAGGGCAGTGCCCAGCCGGTCGACCCGAATATCCGCTATAACCTGGGCATTATTCGGAGTAGCGGACATCGATTGCTGGCGCTGATCAACGACATCCTGGATTTATCCCGGCTCAGAAACCGGGCCATCGAGCTGACGTTAAGACCAGTGGATCTGAATCGATGTGTGACCGCGACTGTTGATCTGCTCGGCCCACTCTTGCGGGGAAAACCCGTGTCCCTTGAGAATCGACTGCCTGCCCCATTGCCAGCTGTGTTGGCAGATGAAGCCCGGCTCTTGCAAATCCTCAATAACCTGGTGGGCAATGCGATCAAGTTTACCAATGAGGGACATATTGCCATCACTGCTGAGCCAGCGCTGGATAAGATGACCATTACCGTCTCAGACAGTGGGATCGGCATTCCCGAGGCATTTCTGGACAGTATTTTTGAGTCATTCGAGCAGGTCGATGCAACTGCGGAACGGCAATACAGCGGCACAGGCATCGGGCTGAGCATCACCCGCAAGTTGGTCGAGATCCAGGGCGGGGCCATCCGCGTCTCCTCCAGACCCAATGTGGGGTCTGAGTTTGTCTTTACCCTGCCCATTACCGACGATGCCGTGCCAGCTACTTTGAAAGATCGCAATGCCCTGCATCCCCGACCTGCTGGCGAGGTTCGAGTTGTGCCGCACAAGGAAACCACTGCAAAAAAACAGCCGGTTATCCTGACCGTGGATGACGAAGCGGTCAATCAGCAGGTCTTGCAGCAGCAGCTCTCCCAAACCGGGTACAGTGTCGAACAGGCATTTAGCGGAGAAGCGGCCCTTGCCTATTTGGCTCAAAATGAAAAACCGAGCCTGATGCTGTTGGACATTATGATGCCGGGTATTTCAGGATACCAAGTTTGTCAAAAGGTCCGGGAGCAATATGCCGCTGCCGAGCTGCCCATTATCATGCTCACGGTAAAAGACCGGGTAGAGGACTTGGTCAAAGGGTTCAGTGCCGGTGCAAACGATTACCTGCCCAAGCCCTTTTCCAGGGATGAGCTGTTATCGCGCATCCACGCCCACATTGCCCTCTCGAACTGCGTTACTGAAGAAAAACAAACCCTTGAAGAAACAGTGGCTGGCCATTGCCATCAAATCGAGGAGATGCGAGACGAGCTGCGGCAAAAATACGCTGGCTCAGGGGTCAGCGATGCCGACCTTGAACACATTGCTGGAATGGCAACCGAATTAATGGAAAGAGAAAAGATCTACCAGGACGAAACCCTTAGCATCGGCAAGCTGGCCGCACACCTCAACGTCTCTCCAAACCATCTCTCCTATGCCCTAAACGGACATCTCGGCCAGAACTTCCACGTTTTTGTCAACACGCATCGCGTCAAAGAAGTAAAAGAAAAGCTCATTGCACCAGCCCACAGGGACGACAGCATTCTCATTATTGCCTTTGATGCTGGATTCAAGTCAAAGTCGACCTTTAACACCTTTTTCAAAACAACCACTGGCATGACCCCCTCCCAGTATCGGAAAAAGTACCAAAGAGAATAAAAATCCAGCCCATCAGGGCCATTCGCTAAGGCTCGGTTTGTTCTAACTTGACCTTTTGTATCCGTTTGGATACAAAAGAAGTATGTATCTGATTCAAAAATCAGAATGGTTTGATAAGTGGTTTTCAAATCTTAAAGACGTGAAAGCCAAAGCGCGAATCTTGACAAAGATAAAAATGGCCGAACTCGGCAACCTGGGAGACAACAAATCGATTGGGCACGGTATATCGGAAATGAGAATTCACTACGGTCCAGGATATCGAGTTTACTACACAAAAAGAAATCAAGTGCTGTTGATCCTACTGGTTGGGGGCGACAAGTCTTCTCAGTCACGGGACATTAAAAAAGCCCAGTCCATATTAAAATCCTTGGAGGTGCCCAATGCGTGAAAAAATAAGTGCGTTCGACGTGGCCGATTATCTCGATAATGAGGAGACCATCGCTGAATACCTTTCTGCCGTACTAGAACAGGGGGATCCCGATCTGCTGGTTTCGGCTATTGGGGACGTGGCCAAAGCGAGGGGCATGAGCCAGATCGCCTCGACTTCAGGACTGGGTAGAGAGAGCCTTTACAAAGCGTTGGCCCCAGGAGCAAAGCCTCGGTTTGAAACCATTTTGAAGGTCCTAGGTGCCTTGGGCGTGCAACTACGGTTGGCGGCATTACCCAAAAAGAGACCGCCCCAAAAGTCAGATTTGGACGCTTGCCACTAGTTTTTGAGAAGTTACGTTCAATCGTATACGTCTGCACGTTGAGTGGGACTGCCCAGATTAAAAAAAAATCGAAAAATGGTTCGAAAGTACCCGTTCGGACGACGGGGTCCATTGGGGAAGCTATGGTTGCAGATGTAAGACAGACCGGCGCCGGTCCGCAACAACCATCAGCCCGCTCCCATGCCGCTCGTTTGGGTCGACGCGGAATGGGGGCACTTACACCAATGGAGGCATCTATGAAAATAGCAGCATCACCATCCATATCCGATGCATTCGCGGCCGGGGGCCCTTGGATGTGGGTAATTACCCTTTGGGGCATCGTTTTCTTTGCATTGCTAGCAGTGCAGTACACCAAGCGCAAAAAGGTCGACTTCACACCTATCCTGTGGGGATTATTGGCGTCATTGGTCCTGATCGGGCCTATTGGCACGACATTAGGCCTCAATCAGGCCGGGTATGCGATCCGGCTGGTTCCCCACGAGGCGCAGGTCGAGGCGATGATTCTGGCGTTTGCAATCGCCATCTACACAACCATATTATCCAGCATCCTCTCGTTTCTTGGCGCCATCCTGTTGGGTGTTGTCTCCTACAAAATCAAGGCAATCAAGAAAAGCTGAGCACATGTAGGTGAAGTTATCACCCCATTCTTTACATAAAATTCAAAATGCTTTGGACTAATATTGATTCATAATTAGATTAGTAAGGAGTGGTTAATGCATAAACGGCTCGCAGCCGCTGCTGGTATTGCAGCGATCATGGCGATTTGTGGGTATCTCTTAATCGACGTGCTGCTCGGTGAAATGGACAACGGCTTAGAGCAGGATAAAGTTCAGGATAAATCACCTCTTTCTCACCAAGACAGACCAATCCAGCCGCTGAAAAAACAAAAAATCAATGTCATATCAGTCGAAGGGGAGGTCCGACATCGCAAGGGTGGTTCCCATTGGGTACCCATTCAAGAGGGCGATACCCTGGAAATGAAAGATGCGATACAGACAGGCGACGCAAGCCGGGCAGTGATGGATCTGGGTACCACTGCCAGGGTTGAGGTTACCCCCAATTCAGAGCTTACTGTAAAGGAAATTTCGTCCAGCGTATCTAGGGTCCTGATCGATGAGGGGCGATTGTCTGCCGTTGTTCACGGCAAAAAAGGGTCAAAGCTCATCGTAGAGGCCAAGGGCAGTGACGCGGTAGCCGAAGCTGAGAAAGGTGCGTTCTCGGTTCTTGCCGATGGACAGGGGCAAATGGCGGTCGCCACCCAGGAAGGACGGGTCGTACTGTCGGCACAGGACGAGCAGGTAGTTGTCACTGAGGGCATGCAGTCGGTTGTGGAAAAGGATAGGCCCCCGTCCAATCCCGCACCCATTCCCAGCTCACTTTTTCTAAAAGTAAAGAAGCCCAGAGCCATCATCCTTCGCAAAAAAGAGACAGGCATCTCAGGAACCACGTCCCCCGGGGCAATGGTGAGCATCAATGGTGTCAGGGTGTTGGCGAACGCCGATGGATCCTTTAAAGAGCAAATCCCACTTAAGGAGGGAAGGAACGAAGTCGTTGTAACGGTGAAGGATGCATCTGGTAGGTCTGAAAAAGAAACCTTCCCGAGCGTTACTGTCGACACGAAGCCACCAAAAGCTAAGAGTCGGGTGCGTTGGGGCAATCAATCTAGATAGGATCACATGGTCTTGTTGCGGTGGATCTACATAGCATTTTTTTCGAGCTTCATCAGCACCATGGCCGTTGCGGGCAATGGCGCGAAAACAGTTGCTTTGCTGGACTTAAACGCGCCTTCGAAGCTGGTCTTAGGGCAGGATTCAAAAGCGCGCATAACATTTAGAAAACCCGAAGGAGCAACGCCGAACATCATCGCGAGCATCGGAGAGATATCAGGCGTTACTGAGAACGGCGCCAATAGGGTTGCATTTGATTACATCCCACCCGACCAGTTATTTCCCCAAGTGGCCATCATCGCCGTACTTAGCGAAGATCATCGGTTGCTCGATTGGACATCCATTCAACTTCACGCCCCTGCGCAGATTGAATCCAAGACAGAGCCTCGCGCCTCGGTCTCCATTCGCATCGGGGATACAGAATTCGGCCCAGTTGTCGCGAACAAGCGGGGCAGGGCAACCGTCGATGTCATCGTTCCTCCGGGCATTGTCCAAGGGTGGACCATTTCAAAGGACCTGGCCGGGAATGCGAGTAAGACGCCCCTGCCTTTGAATACGCCGCAGTTCAATCGCGTGCTGGCCGTCTGTCCCCATATGGGAGATCAGCTCGTCGCAATCGCGGTGGATGCGACAGGCAATCCAGAGGAAAATGCGCCGTTGGAAGTTGGCGCAGACAAGGGACGATTGTCCAAACCAAAACACACCGCAAAAGGGGTCTACCGCTCTGCGTTCACAGTTTCCAACGATGCAAAACTCGGCGAGATCACTGCGTTTCGAACCTGGCTATCCAAAACCACATCTGAATCCACATGTCGCGTAAAAATCAGAGGGGGACTGGTGAACCAAGTGCAACTAGAAGTAACCCCATCGCAATTCATTGCTGGCAAGACCAAGGAAGTGGCGATTCAGGTTCACTTTAAAGACAAACAAGGGGGGCCTGCTCAGCCAGTGCCTGTTGAGATAGCTCCCAACTTCGGAACGATCTCGCCGTTGCGCCCAGGCGTTGGAAACGCGTTTATCGCGACCTGGCGCGTGCCGACGTCGTTTGCAGATAGGCAACAGGCTGAAGTAACCCTGCAAACAGCACAAGCTCCCAAAATTAAGACCCGTGCAGAACTCATGCTCAAGCCCGGCCACTTGGCGAGAATTGTAGTGAACACTGCCCAAGATAAACTCAACGCAGATGGTAGAAGTCAAACAACCCTGTACGCGCAAGGGTTTGATGCATTTGATAACCCTGTTCGCAACTTGAAGCTTCAAGCATCCGCAGGCGGGGAGATGACCGACCTCAGCGATGCAGATGGGGACGGGCAATTTCAAGGCACGTACACAGCGCCGAAACGTCGACGCTCGACCCGGGATACGATTCTGGTTAGTGATGATCAACGCGGTATCGAGGGCCGCACCAAGGTCACGCTGGTTTCGAAGCGTCCACCAAGCGCAGTCGGTGCCAGGCTGGGCTATATTTCCAATTTTGGAAAGATTTCAACTGCTGCATATATGGCTGATGTTACGTACCACCCACCGATACTCGAAAGGAATCTCTCCTTTGGTGTGGAAACAGGGTTTTATTGGGAGAAAATCGAACAGCCGAGTAAGAACGACGATCAAGAGCTCGTGAAAACCTCTCTGTGGTCGTTGCCCTTGCTGGTTCGCACCACTTACCAACTGTCATTTCATCCCTTTGGGTTTTACTTTGGCATCGGGGGTGGGACGGTCATTTCAAGCAACCGAGAGGCCTCCCAAACTGCCGGTAGCACAGATGCTCGAAAGGCAGGCGGGGCGCTGAGCGGCATTGTGGGCGCAGACTTCATTTGGGGCATTGGCCGGGTGGTATTGGAGATTGCATATATCCGCACATTCTTACGAGATATGGCAGTGGATGGGAATTTAGGGGGACTCTTCATCACAGCAGGGTACCGCTTTGAGCTGTTTGTGGGGCTGTAAAAGATTGGGGGAAAGTGCGTGCATGTAAATTTAAAATAACTATATTTATACAAAGTATGTGTAATTCAACTTCATCCAATCCCCAAATAAGCGATTTCTTCATCCCGATCGGGCATAGAGCAGCACACCTCGTCGTCATCAGCATACTTGTGCTCACTACCGCTTGTTGGGAAGCCACGAAACCATTGCCGGAAATCACGTCAGTAATACCCAACGAGGTGCCTGTCACCCAGTCTTCCCAAGTGACCATCAAGGGTCGGCATTTCTATACTGAAATCGACAATAAAATCGACTCCAAAGCTGATCCATCCATCAAGAGGCAGTTTCGCGTTATTGTCGGCTCAGATGAGCTCAGCAACGATAGTGTTTTGTATAATGATACTGAAACACTGTTCATTTCAATACCGCAGGGCTTTGTCATTGGCCACCACGACCTAACTGTGATTACTCCTGGGAATCGGTCAGCAACCCTCCAAGGGGCCATAACGGTAGTCGATGATTCTGATACCGACACGGATAGCGATACGGACACGGATACTGATACCGAAACAGAGACCGATACTGATTCTGATACGGAAACAGAGACCGATACTGATTCTGATACGGAAACAGAGACCGATACTGATTCTGATACGGAAACAGAGACCGATACTGATTCTGATACGGAAACAGAGACCGATACTGATTCTCATACGGAAACGGATACGAACACAGACACGGATACAGAAACAGCAACTGATACCGAAACAGAGACTGAAACCGATACGGAGACGGAAACTGATACGAACACAGACACTGATACGGAAACTGATACTGATACCGAAACAGAGACCGAAACCGATACGGAGACGGAAACTGATACGAACACAGACACTGATACGGAAACAGCAACTGATACCGAAACTGACTCGGAAACAGCGACTGACACCGACACTGACACCGAGACTGATACGAACACCGACACTGATACGGAAACTGATACTGACACGGAAACTGACAACGGTCTTGATCCGTGGATAAAGTATGCCTTTGCAATTGATGCAACCCACGTGAGGGTTCGATTTAGCGAAGCGATGTCAGAAGGAGCAGTGACCAGTGAGGCCAATTACTGCATTGAAGATTTTGACGGAGATCCGTCTATTTGCGCCCAAACCGGTGATTTTACAATCAACGACGTCTCGATAATTGACGACAGAACTGTCGAGATTGCCCTGTCGGCAAACGCACAGGACCAAACCTACACGGTCAAGGCATCTAACCTGACAGACGCGTTCGGCAATAGCATGACGGATCCGGATTATGCGGATTTCCAGGGCGTCGAGGTGTTTCGGTTACTTGAGGCACGAGCGCTGATAGAAACTGGTCTCCAACTCATTTTCACCAAGCCGGTGCTCGCAGGTCCGGATACGCCGGGAAGTGGCGATTGTAACACCCCAGAAGCGTGCGCGAATAGATATTCGCTCCTTGGTGTCTCTGATCTTGGACCGATTGACCAAGCAGCCATCCCTGGGGCACCATACGATAACTGGGTAGTTCTGAAACACACAAATGCTCAACAAGGCGGACTCTACACGGTGATTGCCGCCAATGGATTGGATGGCGATGGGTTTGACAATGCCAGCTGGGGAGCGATCCGCGCTGCCAGTGGCCCTACATTGGGGGCAAATCCCCACGATCGCAGCAGTTTCCTCGGAATTGGGGAGTCCATCATTGGGTTCGACGATGGCCCCATTGCCGTAGACCCGCTCGGGGATGGTACTCCCTTCTCCTACATCTTCGAATATCGCAATCGCGTTTACCTAGGGCCCAATGCCGACGGCACGGGCGCCATTCGCATGAACGGAGATGGGTCGTCTCCTGAATCCATTTCCTTTAGTTTCTACAAAGACGAAACCGGTGGCAACACCAGTGACAACAACCAGCCCGGCCCATTTCCTTCCATCGGTCGGGACGGCTGCGACAAAGATACCTACGAATGCGGTCCAGACAACGAAAACGGCCGTGGTCTTTTTACAGCAGGCACCATCCAGGGCACGGAATGGCTCGTCATCGGCGGTGCGAACAGCAGTGGCAAGCTCGAGTACGTCTACATGTCTGACGACGCTGATACCACGCTTAACATGCAATATGTAGACAACGAAGATAACATCGGTGGTGCAACTGAAGGGTTTGCTGCTCTCCATGTGTTTGACGACAGGGTGTTTCTGGGCCTGCCTGATACTGGGGGGAAACGCCCCTACCTGGTGTCGGTTGAGGACACCCCCACTACCAGCAGCCAAGGCCTGGACACGATACAGAATTCCAACGGAGGCGAGGCCTGCGATTTAGGGGTGCACACTTCATGTTATCTCGATGCTGAAGAAATGCCCGCCATTGGAAGCGGTGGAGATCCCCAAAACGATGCAAACACCCAACTTATCGATTTTATAGGAGATTACAACGATCTCCTCTATATCGGAAACAACGGCGGCTTGGTGCGTGCCACCACCACCACACCACTGGATTACAAAAACTGGCCGGATCACTGGAAGGACATCACGCCGCGTTATTCTCTCGAATACATCGCATTCGACTCTGTAACCACGGAAAAAACCAGCGCCATCGAACCCGGGGACAAGGCTTGGCCGGCAATGGTGGTGTTCAACGACAACATTTATCTCATTCGAAATGTCGAGTCGTCTTCAGTATTCACCAGGGGTGCCCAACTATGGACTTGTTATCCCGAATATACCAGCGACCCAGATGCCTGCGATACATTGGATTGGCGTCATGTTGCGCCTAACATCTTGAGTTTTACTTACTTGTCCCAATTCAACAACGACGAAAACGAACAGGCCACGCTGCTCATTGTCAACGGCGACAGGTTGTACATGGGCTTCAATAACGACAGTGGTGTATCCATCTACAGAACCAGAAACGGCATTGTGAGACCAACGGAGATCTTTGAATTCGAAGGGCAGGGCGGCTGCATTCCAGGCATTGACATCCCGTGCCAGGGACTGGGGGGAAACGGTTTGGGAGATCCTGTGGAAAACACGCGAATCCTGGATGCTGTGTCAGTTCATTTTAAAGGCATAAATTATCTCTACATTGCAGTGGGCAACGGTTCCAACGGCCTACGCATCTACCGCACTCAGAACTGACCGTTTTATTGCTTTGTTCGACAAGCCAGCCAGCGAAACCGTGCTAAGCTTTATTTAAATCTAGCTACTGCAAAATTTCATGCGCCTGAGAACAAAACTAGTTGTTATTATTGTGTTTGTCGCCATCGTCCCCCTGGCCATCTCCGCGTATTCGACCTTGGGGGTGCACCAACGGGCGTTTGACGAGAAAGTCAAAGAGATCCGCAGCATGACCGCCGGAGCAGGCGCTAAACTGCTGCAGGCCCAACTCGATACTTATAGAGAAACCCTGACACAAGCCATTCAAACCATCTCATGGGGCGAACTCACCGATGAAGAAAAAGATGGCGCGCTATGGTTGATTTACCAGCAGCTGAATGAAATCGCAGTCGTTACCCTGCTGGATCAAACCGGCCAAGGGTTGAGGCCGAGTGTGTATCTGGATAGCGCATCATCAGTTAAAAAACTAAATAAACATTCGACAGTTAACCTGCTGACTTTAAAGGCGTTTGCCAATAAAATCCCCTTTGACGATGCAAAGAAGCATGGGATTGGCGTTGGCGATATTTTTACACCTTCCCCTGATATATTGCCCATCCTGCCAATGGCGTTCAGCGTGGCCGGGCAAGATCAGAGTAGCCCGTGGGTCGTTTCAGTGGGCATTTCAATGGGTCAAGTCTGCAAAGAGCTACGGGAAAACACATCAGATGCCAGCGGGTTGACCGTAATGTTGGTGGATCCTTTGAAGCGGGTTGTTTGTGGATCCGGAAACGCAACACCACTCAAGCCAATTCACGAGCACCTAAAAGTTGGGATATCAGGCGGTCAGCCCGTGGAATTAAAATATGAAAACCACCAGGGCACGATGCTTCTCGCCACTGTGGCCCCAATGCCAAATGACTGGGCGGTCATTGCCGAACAAGCAGCCCAGGAGGCATTTACGTCATCAAACAAAATGCGGCTGCAAACCCTGTTCTGGCTCGTGATTAGTGTGATTGTTGCAGCCACTAGCGGCCTGTTATTGGGACGAAGTATCACCATCCCCATTAAAAATCTGGTGCACAGCGCATCGGAGTTTGCCAAGGGAAATTTCAACTACCGGCTCAAGGCTGAAGGTAGAGATGAGCTGGCAGCGCTCTCAGGGACATTTAATAGAATGGGAGAGGAGATCGGCCAAAGGGATGCTGAAATTCGACAGTGGAACCAGGAACTCCAACAGCGCGTGGAAGAGCAGACACTTGAGCTCAGGGAAGTACAGGAGCAGTTGGTTCATTCGCAAAAGATCGCTGCTGTTACGTCCCTGGGAGCTGGCATTGCCCACGAAATCAATAATCCGCTAACAGGAATTTTGGGCTTTATTCAACTCATGATCAACATGGCCCAAAAAGACCAATCCCTGGACGAATATACAGATATGCTAAGGCATGTCGAGAAGCACTCCCTGCGCATTAAAGATATCGTTGGCAGGGTGTTGAAATTTTCCCAAACCTACAAGGGCAAAGACTTTACTGAAATAGATCTGTCGGACCTGATCGAAAAAATCGCGTTGGATTTTGACGAGGTGTTCTCAAAACAAGACATTCAGTTGCGAATCGAATTCGAGGCAGCAACGCGCCATCTTATGGGCGTTCCCTCAGACTTGCACGAGGTCTTTGAAGCGCTTATCAAAAACGCCTGCAATGCCATGCCAGACGGCGGTACAATATCCATGCAGACATCAATCGTTGAAGACCAGGTAATTAAAATTGCAATAAGTGATACGGGCAAGGGCATCGCCAAAGAAAACCTGAACCGGATATTCGATCCGTTTTTCACCACCAAAGACAACTGGACAGGTGAGGGGCTCGGCCTCACCTTAGCCACTCGTACCGTTGAAAGCCACCACGGTAAAATCAAAGCCCATAGCGTTCTTGGAAAAGGCACGACCATGACGATATACCTACCATCAGCCCGAGCCGAGGCTCACCTCAAGTAGATATCCCAAAGGAAATGCAACAATTTCACCCTCCCCCAGCGTCCAAGCGTCCATCGGGGAAGGGCCGGGGTGGGGGCCGAGGGGCAACTTGCCCCATACTTCAACCAAAGAACTGGTGTCGCGTATCCTGAAAGTACGAAATGGGATCGATCACTCGGAGCTGGTTTCGGTCATAGGGGCGCTTTATATTGGCGACTATCTGAGTAGCGCGTTTGGGCCTTAACTTCTCTGCGTAGTATTTGAGTGACTTAGACGGTGTATCATCCGCGTGCTTGACCTCGATTAACTCCTCTAGTTCGCCGTCCTTCAAGATGACAAAATCCACCTCTCGGCCTTCTTTGTCTCGAAGGTATCTCAGTTCGTAGCGGTAGCCCTCCCGGTCCTCCTTAAAGTGAAGACGCCTTAGTAGGGTGGTAGCAACGAGGTTCTCGAACCGAGGGCCTTCTTCTCCCAGTACATCTGCATTGTCAAAGAAATAGACTTTGGGCGGCTTCTTGACCGCGCGGGGAAGTGAGCGGGTGTATGGCTTGACCGAGAAGACGAGATACATCCTCTCAAATATTTCAAGCCAGGATTTGACCGTCTTTGGCGACACATCCAAATCTTGGGCCAAATTCGAGACCACAATCATACCGCCGACGCGGGTGCGCAAGAGATCCAGCATGATACTAAGAGTGGCGATGTTGCGTACAGAGTCCAGATCTCGGATGTCTTCGCGAATCACCCGATCAAAACGCTCCCTGCGCCACCGTCTTGCCTCTCGCTCATCCCCATCCAAAAATGGCTCGGGAAACCCGCCGACACGTATTAGCCTGCTCATGGCCTGTGCCCCAGAGAATCCTTGGGGTATTTCATCTAGCGTGAATGGATGGAGTCTCCAATAGTGATACCGGCCCATCAAAGAATCCCCGCCGCGACGGTAAATATCCAAACGCGCTGACCCGGTTACTAAAAAGCGGTGCTTGTCCTTTGAGACGTCGTAAATACCCTTGAGCCAAGACTTCCACCTTGGATGTTTGTGTAATTCGTCGAACACCAGCAGGGGATTTTCATCGGTCCATTTTTTTCCCAGGATTGCCTGGCGATCCTCATCATAGTCCCAGTTGAAATAGCTGCCATCGGAAAAATGGTCATGCAAGATGGTCCGCGCCATGGTGGTTTTGCCAACTTGGCGAGGTCCACCGACAAAGACCATCTTTCTTTTGAGGTCTTTGACAATAAACGGTGAGATATCGCGGACAATCGCCATATGTCCAAAATAACCCGTACTCCAAAACAGTCAAGGCTATTTTGGAATACAATGCTTTTTGGCCAGCATTATCCAATGTCTAAACGGTGCTTTTATTCAATATCCTTTCCAAACGGAACCAGGGCGAGGCCGGCGAGCTTGATGTGTTGCTTGGCAAAGGGCAATCCCACGATGGTAATGCCCAGCAGGATGGCCCACACCAGGTGGTGGATCGAAATCCAGATGCCCCCGAGGAGGAGCCAGAGGATATTCATGATTACCCCCAGGCACCCAGACCCACCGCCGCGGTCCACGATGGTCTTGCCAAAGGGCCAGAGGCTGAGCACTGCGAGCTTGAAGATTTGCACGGCAAAGGGAATGCCGATAATGGTCAGCAGCAACAACACGCCTGACACGGCATAGTGCAAAAAAATAAAAATACCCCCAAACACCAACCAAATAAGATTGCCTAACAGGGTCATGTAAGCGCCTCCTAATCTCCCGGCATAATGCAAAACTGTCTTACCACGCGCAAGGTAAACAGACGAATTATTAAATAATTACAGCCACAACCGATAAACAGATAAGGATGGAAGCATCTGCCAAACGAGTCCGCTGGGTCGTTGGGTGCTTGGTAATCTATCTGTTTAGTATCTCAACCGCCCTTGCTGATCCGGTGCAGGATTTCAACAGCACACACAGAATGGCACCTGGTCTGCCGTTTATCCACACCTACACCGCTGCTGACTACGGCGCTGAAGAGCAAAACTGGTCCATTACCCAGGATAAGCGCGGTGTGATGTATTTCGGCAACAACAAAGGCGTGCTCGAGTTTGACGGGGTTCGGTGGCGTTTAATCCAGCTCAAAAACAAATACATCACCAGATCTTTGACCGTAGACGACAATGGGATCGTCTATGTCGGGGGAAAGGGTGAAATTGGGTATTTGGCCGCCGATGACAAAGGACGCATGACCTATCAATCCCTGGTACCGAAGATCTCGGAAAAACATCGGGAATTCCAAGATGTATGGTCATGTGCAGCCACATCCCATGGCGTGTATTTTTTTACACAAAAATTCATTTTCAGATGGATCGACGGCCAAATGGAAACATGGCCGAACCATTTCGAGGGCCCCTTTGCCTTCAAGGTCGGCGATGACCTCTATATTCCGGGTTTGTACAAAGGCGTCTGGCGCATCTGTGCTGGAAAGATGGCCATGCTTCCAGGGACCGAGCATTTTTCCAGAGCAGCGATGGGGCGCATGGTAATCCTGCCCCATTCAAGCGGTAGGCTGCTTTTCGCCACGGATCTCAAGGGCGGTTTTCTGTACGCCCTTGATGGTGCTCAAGGTGCTGCAAAAGCAGGGGGACAGAACCTGTTAGAAACAATATCCAACTCCGATTATAATCATGGCGGCCCAATTTCCTTCTATTATTCAGCGGCGCAGTTGCCGAGTGGTTCGTATGTCATTGCTTCGTGGTCTCACGGTGTTGTCTTTTTGGACCCGTCTGGTCGCATCACACGCGTTGTGGGCAAGCAAAGAGGGCTTAGCTGCGAGACTGTGATATCGGTCTTTGTCGACCGAGACCAAAACGTTTGGGCCGCGACAATGGATGGGATCGCCTATCTGGAGATGAGCTCTCCGTGGACACTGTTTGATAAGCGCCACGGCATCACCTCTAATATCACTTCGCTCACCCGGTATCGCGGCAGGTTGTATATCGGTAGTCACATCGGGGTCTATTACCTTCATGTAGACCAAGCCCACAAGTCGGGTAGCGATGGCGCGCTTCAGCTTGTAGAAAATACGGATGCTCCCTGTTACGCGCTTTTTTCTGACGGCGATATCCTCCTGGCCGGCATAGGTGGCAAAGTTTTTGAGATTCCATATGACGGTCCGGCAAAATTGTGCCCAGGCGGTTCCACGCCAGTGGCTGTGATGGCTTTTGGGAAATTCCAACGACTGTTACCCCATCGTGTCTTTGTCGGTGCGTATAACCACGGCTTGGCCGCAGTGGATCTTCCACCGCCCCCGGACGGTTCAGTCCGAGATGAAACTACCGGATCAAATCTGGCATCCAGGGCCAAATGGATTGAGATCATGGAACCAGATGAGAAGACAGCCGATGTCACCTTGATGGAAGCAGATGGCAAGGACAACCTATGGGTCGCGACGCGGAAAGATGGCTTTTTGCGGCTATGGCCAAGCGAAACAGACTCGAGTCAGATCCAGTTTGAGCATTATACCCAAGCTGATGGGCTCCCCGACTTAACTGAGCCCACTGCTGTATGGCATAATAAAGAGTTGCTCGTTGCGTGTGAGGCCGGCATCTTTCGCGCGGTTTTCCCGGATGAACGTGTGCAGCCATTGGAGAGGATACGCTTTGAACCACACCCAGCGTTGAACCCGGTGCTGGATAAATTCGGACTAAAACCCAAATTTGGCATTAAGCACCAAGATGATCTCATTCTAAACACACAAAAGGGACTCGGGCTTTTAAAAAAGCGACGAGACGGCACATTCACCTGGATCCACAATGTGTTCAGCAAAGTTAAAACCAGTGCAAACTCCTTGATTCCATTATGGAGTGACCCTGATGGTGTGATTTGGATCGGTTTGGGCCAGGTTCTGTACCGATTCGACCCCACCGTGTCCAAATCCTATTGGGCAGACTTCAGCGCGCTGATACGTCGCGTCCTCATCCAAAACACACAGTCAATCTTCGAGGGTACTTATTATGTAGACACCAACACCGGCAAATCTGCGGGGATACGAACTTCGACCCTGGAGCAGCCCGACCGACTGGTCCCCAGGTTGGCCTACAGCCAGAATAGTTTGACCTTTGAGTACTCAGCCAGCTTTTATGAATTCGCATCTGACACATTGTATCAGTATAAATTGCACGGCTTCGATGAGGCGTGGAGTTCCTGGTCCAGCAGCGCGCGCAAGGAGTATACAAATTTACCTGAAGGGAAGTATCGCTTTGAAGTCAAGGCCAAGAACATCTTTGGCCATGAAAGCCGACCCGCGGCCTTTCGCTTTTCCATATTGCCGCCGTGGTACAGGACCGGCTGGGCATACGCTGGATATCTCGCTGCTTCACTGCTGTTGCTCGTCAGCGTGGCGCGCATCTACTCCAGACAACAAATTCTTGCAAAGCGCAAACTAGAAGGCATCGTAAAGCAGAGAACCGCCCAACTATCCCAAACCAATCAGCAGCTCACAGAGGCCAAAGACGCCCTGTGGGGCGAGATGATATTGGCCAAAAAAATCCAGACCGTGCTGCTGCCCGAGGAACCGGCCATTCCCGGCTATGACATCGCCGCCTTTACGAAGCCAGCGGATGAAGTCGGCGGGGATTATCACGACGTCATCAATATCGAGGGTACCCACTGGATTATCATCGGAGACGTCTCAGGACACGGGGTCGCGGCCGGGCTGGTGATGATGATGGTGCAGACCTCGATTCGGTCGGTGCTCGAAACCCATAAACACGAATCCCCGGCGGCAATTCTCAAAGTCGTAAACAGAGTGATTTATGACAACATCCTAAGATTGGGTGAGAACAAGTACATGACCCTCACCCTCCTTTCCTGCCATGACGATGGCATCTTTTATTTCTCGGGCCTTCACCAAGACATTCTGATATTTCGATCAGCATCGGGCGAGGTGGAGACTATCGAGACCAACGGCATGTGGCTCGGCATCACTGACGAAATCGGAGATATGCTGACTATCGATACCCTATGTCTGAACCCAGGGGATGCCATGCTGCTGTTTACCGATGGCATTACCGAAGCATTATCGGAAAGTAAGGATCTCTTCTCCATGGACTTACTTGTTCACGCGTTTAAACAGCGCGGAGATCAGCCTGTCCAAGAGATAGAAAAGGGCATTTTAGATGCCATGGAAGGGTATTCAATCGAAGACGACGTGACGTTAGTGGTGATAAAAAGAGAGAGAGCGTAGGCTGTATCTCCCTATTTTTCCGGTCGCTTGAGCTCTATAATGCGAAACTGTCTTACCACGCGGCCGGCGCGGTGAATAGGAACCACCGTTTCAGCCATGGGGTGAAGTCCTGGGACCACAGTTTTGGGGTCGTGATCAAAGCGATTATCAGTGACGAACAGGGCCCTATCGATATTGGGATCCAGGGGGCCGTGCCACAGATCAAAGTCATCGACTTCTTTTGATACGCAGCGCACCGGTGGATCCCCTGGATTGCTGAGCGCGAAGGTCAGCTGGCTGCATTGGGTGTAGAACGCGGCCACCACAGGGTTGCGATCCCCATTGAGCTTTCGGATTGTCTCTGCCACTTCAGGCCAGCCCTGAAGCTCGTTGGCCAGGTCGTACTTGGGCTGGTACAGGGCTTGTGGGGTAACAAACGGCAATATCGGGGTGAGCACGAGCAATTGGAGTATCAAGAGGGCCATGATACCCAAGCCAACGGCCACGCGCGCGAGCTGCTGAATTTTGGCACTGCTTGCTGAGATGGCGCCTGCAGCAGCTACAAACAGGGGCAGGTATCCAGCTGCTGGCCAGTGGGGCTCGGCCACTGGAGACCACAGGACAAGGCCATATGTTGCGGCAAGTGCAGGTAGGCTGGCATAGAGCAGCAAGAGGGGATCTGAATGTCGTCCCCGCTGTTGCCATGTACGGATGCCTGCCCAACAGAAGATCACCAGCATTGGCACGCCAATATAGAGGGCCTGCCCTCCCAAGAGTGCCCCTGCATTTCGTAAGCTCAGCCCTGAAGACGTTTGTGTCCAAACCAGGCGGTGATATGCGCCAGCCCATGCGTGGTCTATGTTCCAGATGAAGACCGGGCTGGCCACAACTGCTGCTGCTAAGACCCCCAACCAGAATCCAGGGCGGCGAAGCCACATGCGGCCTTGGGGTCGTGAGACAATGATAAGGACAGTAACGATCAGGCAGGCTCCCGTGTATTTGGCCAGAAAAGAGAGCCCCAGCAAACACCCGAGCAGGGTAGGGCGCCCGAGTTGCGTCCATGCTGTCACTCGGTCATGCCTGAGTGCGCAGTACAACTGCCAAGTAAAGATGATCCAAAGTACTGTAAGCGGTGCATCTGGGGTGGCAGCGATCATGCCCACGGAGAAAATCGGGGTGCCGAGCAGCAGCAGACAAGACCAGTTTGCAGCCCGTTGACCATAGATGGTCCGGGTGAGCAGGGTCATGAACAGGACAGCCAAGGCGCACATGGCAAATGAAACAATGCGAACCGAGAACACAGAGGTTCCCAATGCCCATGTGGCCACAAAGAGTAGCCAGCCGATGAGGGGTGGATGATCCAGGTAGCTCAAGGAGGGATGCTTGCCATAGCAATAATAGAGCGCCTCGGCATCCCCGAGTCCAACAAGGGACGAGGCGACCAGATTGGAAAGCCCCAACACGACGATCACAGCGATCGGTATTTTATTTTCTATCCCCTTCATGGCAATGGCTCCAAAACAAGGGATGCCATCCAGGCAGTAGCGCCGGCAAGAGGAATTTGACCGTATGAGAAAAGGGACGTCCCTACTTGGAGGACCAATCAATCGGTGGGAGGGTTAATGATAAATTAGAAATGTCTGCTCCGCTCTCTATGTGCATCGGCTGCCACTTGGATTGGCCCATGTCGAACAGACGAAGAGATATTTCATAGTCTCCGGGCTGGATGCGCCCCAAGTCAAAAGAACCGTTTATGACGCGCGATGACATTCGGGTCTTGCCTTGCCTCAGCAGGATCTGAGCACCATTGGGCATCCAGTTCGTTCCTTTGATGCGAGCCTGGCCAGACAGCCGGGCGAGCTTGTGCAATCGAACCGTTTGAACACTTCGGTGCTCTTGAGGGTGCACATTGAATGTTTCACCCATAAACCCGTCCAGGGTTGCGACCATGGTGTAGGCCTGTTTCAGGCTACCGATGAATGTTGCAGCGCCGCGCTCGTTCGTATCAGTTGCATATATCGGGTGTCTAAATCCATCGACTTTGAGCGCCACGCCCTTGAGCGGCTGTCCAGATGCCTCGTCGAGTATCTGGATGGTCACTTCGCCTGACTGGTGTCCCAGCTGAACCTCGGAATCACCCCGATCCATGGCATCCAGCAGGGCGGCATAGTGTTGTTTCATCGATATGAAGTTGGGGTGGGAGAAGCGCAGATGAACAACATCTTCACCCAGATGATCGAAGCGGTACGTTCCGTCCGCACCTGAGACAGCCTCTTGAACGCGAAGGCCGCCTAGGGGTGCCCCCTGGGGTTCAGCGTAGATTTTTACTCCTGACAAGGGGTTTCCAGCATCGTCTGTGATCACGCCTTCAAAGCCAGCTCCCTGTAGCAGTTCAATGGTCTTGCTGCGTTGGTTGCCATCTTCCAGCACCTGCCATTTGGGTTCGTAATAAGGAGCGCTGTTGCTGGAGACTGCGATCAGATAATACGAACCCGGATTCATTGGACCGAGCTCGAACGCCCCATCCTCATCGGTTATGGTTTCAACCCAATCAACACCGTGATCTTTTGACGCAACTACCTTAACGCCAGGGAGAGGGTTACCCCCCATCACCACCTGACCCCGAGCAAAAGTGCCAGGATCCAATGAACGCTCTATGACTGAGATGGCATCGTTCAGGGCCACGCGCCTGACCGGATGGGCAACATAGCCAGGGGAGTTGATGCTCAACGCATAGGTGCCGGGGGGTATATTGTTCAACACATAGCTTCCCCGGTGAATACCCAGCGCTAGGGCATCGCAGTCGGTTTTGCAATTGACTGGCGACAGGGTGACGTCCGCATCATCGATAAAAAGTTTGGTACTATTGTCATAGAGCCGCACGACGACGTTAAGCACATTGCTCACATTCAACTTCAGCCGGGGCAACTGGTTGGGATGGGTGTAGTCCAGCACTTCGCCAACACTCGTTGCCATGCCTTCTGCAGCAGCTGAAACGCGATAGCGACCTCTCAATATCTTTGGACCGTACCATTTCCCATCTTGGCGCACCCAGCCCCTGTATTGGCGACGCTTGGGTGCTTTGTCCACTTCGGTGTTTTCCCCATCCATCCGCGTCAGTGTTATCAAGACGCCGCTCATGGGGATATGTTCAGCAGCGCCCGGCGCCAGGTGAACATGAACCGGCAATGCAAGCGCCTTTTTTGAGATGGGATTTTGTATTGTTGTTTCTGACTTTTCACACCCCCATGCGATTGCTATCGCAGCCAGCAATATCCAAAGAACGTTGAACTGTCTTTTATATATTGAATACATCATCGTACCATCTCCTTAAAAGTTAGTTGTCTTCGATTACCAGCTCAAAATCCGGGGGACTGCTGTTCTCGTCGTAATCTGGGTTCGGGTGCTCCCAGGGATGCGCATCGGTTGGGCTGTGGTAGTATTTCAGTATTATTTCCCAACAGGATCCCTCCCAGCCACTGGGTTGATGTTCCTGTGCGCCTTCCACGTGGTAGGTCTCATCGCAGTATTTATGGGTCGTATCTGCCATGAAACAGTCCAGACACTTGGGTTGGTCGTATTCTTCAGCCATTCGAAACTCATAGTGACCGTGCTCATGCCCATACACACCAGCGCTCAGGGTACCGCCGATAAACATGAGTATGCCCTGACTTCCCCATTTGACACAGGCTGTGGCACCGCCGCAACTCGCCGTAGAAAAGGAATCGATCTCGCCCGATAAGATAAACACGTCAGAGTTGGCATAATCCTCAGGGGAGCGATCTTTGATGGTGAGCTTCTTGACGTATTGCTGGCCCTCGGCCCCTTTCCACAGTGCCTTACTGTAAGGGCGCCAGCGTTCTGCATATTCTTGAAGCTTGGCCATGTCCTGATCATCTTCAATATGTACGATATATTCGTATCCTACTGCATCAACGGTCTCTGTATCCGTGTCGGTGTCAGTATCGGAATCCGTATCTGTATCCGTGTCTGTATCGGTATCAGTATCGCTGTCTGTATCGGTGTCCGTATCAGTATCTGAATCGCTGTCTGTGTCAGTATCCGTGTCAGTGTCGGCATCACTGTCTGAATCAGTGTCTGAATCGCTATCAGAGTCACTGTCGGCATCACTGTCAGAGTCGCTATCAGAATCGCTATCAGAATCGCTATCAGAATCGCTATCAGCATCACCAGCACTGTCCGGTCGCCCCTCATCAGAGCAAGCGCCAGTGCCTAGACACAAAGAGATCCACAGCACGCTGAACAAATTAAACAAAACTGTAATTCTTCCCATGGCACGTCCCTTGGTTGAGATTCACACAAAAACCCTTGATACCTGAATATAGCGAAACAACCCATATATTACAAGGTTTCTATTGAGGTGTTTGTTTTTGCATTTGGTCGCATGGGGAGGTGGATGTTCGGACGTTGGGGGAGGGCGGTGTTGATCCCGCAATCCGAGTGAGGGTACAACGAGATACTCCTGGATGGAGTAGAAAACACCCCGCAACTGATTATCGATGGACAGTATTGTCGACGTATCTAGTCAATACCACTGGTAAACCGGTGGCATGATTTCCGCCACAAGTGGCGGTCTCAAGTGATGCTGGTGCAGGTAGAGCCCTCCCCCTTGAAAAAGGGCAATGGCATTCGGTTAAGGATTTTTGGGTGTTTTTATAGCGTAGGATCGCCAGAAAAGAATCCCCCTTGAAAAAGGGGGCAGGGGGATTTTCAATTGTCCAAGCAATTGTTTTCAA
>JASJCT010000108.1 GCA_030065855.1 Myxococcota bacterium | reverse complement strand
CGCCCAAGGGGAATGACCGAGCTCGATACGGTCGCGTCGAGGTGGGCGAGCGCAGCTGCTGCGCCGACAATGTCGACGATTGAATCTACCGCGCCCACCTCGTGGAAATGAACCTTATCCACAGTGCTGCCGTGGATCTGGGCTTCAGCCGTTGCAATGCACGCAAAGATGTCGATAGCCATGGCCGCGACACCTGGATCAAGGGGGGCATCTTCGATCATCTTGCGAATATCTGAGAAATGGCGATGGGGCTGGTGGGATTCCTCCACGTCTACGAAAAAACGGGTGGCAACCACCTGGTGGCGCTTTTCTTTTTCGACCCGAATGCGATACCCCGTCAATGGCAGGGCACCCACTGCCGCCTCTATTACGCCCAGGGGCACACCCAGATCGATCAGCGCACCCAAGACCATATCGCCGGCCACGCCAGAAAAGCAGTCAAAATAGAGGTGGTAACCCGATGGCAAAGCAGCGTTTTCGGCAGTCATTTTCCCTCTTGTCTTGCCTGACCCGTTCGGATCATCAGGGCAGCGGCGTATCCAGCGCCAAAACCGTTGTCGATGTTTACCACTGTGACACCGGCAGCACAGCTGTTAAGCATGGCCAGCAGTGCTGCAACGCCGCCAAAACTCGCGCCATAGCCGATGGACGTGGGCACTGCGATCACCGGACAAGAAACCAGGCCGCCGACCACCGACGCGAGTGCACCCTCCATGCCCGCGACCACAATGACCACGGCAGATGCGCGGAGTCCGTCAAGGTGGTGGAAGAGCCGATGAATGCCGGCAACCCCGACGTCGTAAAACCGTTTGACATCTCCGCCCGCATACCGAGCCACCAGGGCTGCTTCCTCGGCCACGGGAATATCAGACGTGCCAGCCGTGACCACGGCAATGGAACCAGTGCCAATGGGTGTGACGGGTTCCTGTTCCAGCACAAGTGCCTGGGCTTCTGCCACATAGGAAATCTCTGGGATCTGTGCGACGACGGTCTGGGCTTTGTCTGCGCTGACCCGGGTCACGAGGACATTCCCGCCGCCCTTGACCAACTCCTGAACCACCAGTGCGATCTGTTCGGCGGTCTTGCCCTCGCCCAGTACCACTTCGGGAAATCCAGTGCGCAAAGCCCGGTGATGGTCCACCACGGCCTCGCCGATATCGGCAAAGGGCAACGTGGCGAGCTCGCCCATGGCATCTTTGATTGATACCGTCCCCTTTTGGACACCCTGTAATAGATTGTGAAGGCGTTTTGGATTCATAACACCTGATGTCATACCATAGGGCAGGGGCGATGAGGAATGGAATTTCAACACCCGTATTGACAGAGACGAAATGTAAAAAAAGTTAAATGTCCAGATTTCTCACAAACAGGGCGTTTTCCTCGATGAACTCCCGGCGCGGCTCCACCTGATCCCCCATGAGCACGGTGAAAATTTCATCCGCCTCGGTAAAGTCGTCGAGCCGAACCTTGAGCAAGGTACGTGTCTCTGGATTCATCGTGGTCTCCCAAAGCTGGTCTGGGTTCATCTCGCCCAGGCCCTTGTAACGCTGAACCGTAATGCCCTTTTTCGCGACCTTTTCAATGAGCGGCCATACCTCATCCAGGGAATCCAGGGTGATGCGTTCGCCATTAACCATCAGCTGATAGGGACTCGGACCAAATTGATCGAGCTCGGCGGTCAGCTGCCTGAGATCTCGGTATTCAGCACCTGAGAAAAACTCAAAATCGAGGACATACGGGCGGTTCGCACCATTTCCAGGTCTCTTAAACAAAATGCGATATCCGCCGTGATCCTCATCTACTTCTACCTGAAATGCCTCGGACGCGATGCCAAGCCGCTGCGAGACACTTCGAACCGCCTTAAAGACGACCTCTTCCTCGGCTAGCGAGCGAAAGTGCATCCCCTCAGCTGCAAACGTTGCCGCTACATCCGCGTCTGTCCGGCGACCGATCCGATCCAGGAGATCTCGGCGCTTTAGCACCTTTCGAATCATCGTCTGGGTTCTCGTCAACGGGATTGGCGTGTCGGTTTCGTCGAGGAGCGAGACCGAATCTGTACTGGTGGAGATGATAAACTCCCTGAACCCGTTTTCGTCCTTGATGTACACATCCCGCTTGCCCTTGCGAAGCCGATAGAGCGGGGGCTGGGCAATGTAGATATGCTCGGACGCCACGAGTCGCCGCATTTTTCTAAAAAAGAACGTCAATAGGAGGGTCCGGATGTGGGCGCCATCCACATCTGCGTCGGTCATGATGATGATCTTGTTGTACCTCAGCTTATCGTAACTGAAGGTCTCGTCGCCCACACCTGTGCCTAGGGCGGTGATCAGGCAGGCGATTTCCTGGGAGGCCAGCATTTTTTCGAGGCGGGCTTTTTCGACATTCAGTATTTTGCCCCTTAGGGGGAGGACTGCTTGAAACCGGCGATCCCGTCCTTGTTTTGCCGATCCACCAGCCGAGTCTCCCTCTACGATGTACAATTCACATTCAATTGGGTCGTTAGACTGACAATCCGCCAGTTTGCCTGGCAGCGAGGCAGAATCGAGGGCACCTTTACGCGCGACCATTTCCCGCGCTTTGCGCGCTGCTTCCCGGGCGCGGGCCGCAGTAATGGCTTTTTCCAGAATAAGGCGGGCAATCTTCGGATTCTGTTCAAAATAGGCACCCAAGTGATCGTTTGTGATGCCCTCGACGATGCCTTTTACCTCGTTGTTGATCAGCTTTTCCTTGGGCTGGTTATTAAACGAAGGGTCAGGGTGTTTTACTGCAACAACCGCTGTGAGTCCCTCTCGCACATCCTCTCCGGTAAGGCTCGCTTGGTTTTCCTTGATGAGTTTTTTTTCGATGGCCCATTGATTGAGCGTTCGGGTGAGCGCACTGCGCAGTCCGGTCAGGTGGGTACCGCCGTCCCTGTTATAGATGGCATTGGTATAACAATAGATATTCTCTTGAAAGGAATCGTTCCACTGCAGCGCTATCTCCACGTAGATTTCATCGCGGTTATCGGCAAAAGAGATAACATCCCCATGGACGAGTGTCTTTTTTTTGCTCAGATGTGCGACAAACGACTGGATGCCCCCTTCGTAGTGAAAATCGCGCTGCTTTCCCTCAAACCGCTCATCCCTTACCACAATGCGAATACCGGCGTTGAGAAAGGCCAGCTCTCGAAGTCGCGTGGTGAGCACTTCAAACGAAAATTCATTATGCAGGAAGATTTCCGGATCTGGTTTGAATGTAATCTTAGTTCCCCGTTTTTTCGAGGAACCGATAGTGGCGAGCGGTGCCTTGGGGTTCCCACGCTCGTATTCCTGGTAATAGCTCATGCCGTCTCGCCAAATTTCCATTTGAAGGAACTCGGAAAGCGCGTTGACACATGAAACCCCCACACCGTGCAACCCACCGGAATATTTATAGGATTCGTCACTGAACTTGGCCCCGGCGTGAAGTGTTGTCATGACGACCTCAGCTGCGGGGCGTCCCTCTTCTTCGTGTATATCAACGGGGATCCCTCGGCCGTTGTCCTCCACGGACAAACTGCCGTCGAAGTGGACCGTTACGTAAATGGAATCGCAATACCCCGCGAGGTGTTCGTCAATCGCGTTATCGAGTACTTCGTACACCATGTGGTGCAGGCCCTCGGAAGAGGCCACATCTCCGATGTACATACCCGGTCGCTTACGAACCGCTTCGAGGCCGTGTAGGACCGTTATTCTATCCGCACCGTATTCTGTTGATTCCAGATTCGCGGAGCTATCCCAGTTTTCGTTCATTATCAACCTCTATCATCATCCCGTGCATATCCGCAGTAGGTGATTTCCTTTGTAGTTAGAGATTATATTCTACGAATACATTAAAACCAAGCCTATTTACCTGAAATATCTATCGGATTTTTAGATATATGGGTCGAGAATATTTATGGATATTCATCAATCCAAACCCAAAACAGACCGATCTGATTCAGATAGAAAAAAGCATCTGCCCGGGTGATGTACGATATTTGTATGATATCCCAAAATCTCTAATATTAAACGAATATTTTTTATACCATTTTTGAAATATATACTGCTATTGTTTTCGAGGCGCCTTGTCTTCTGACTGCAAAAATATGAGTTAGAATGAGCGGTTGCATTTTTAACTCAAGTTTTTGCATTTTTAACTGACGTTTTTATTGAGGATGTATCTATCTGAAATTAAAAATGATTTTTGGATTTTGACCTCTAATTATATGTTAATTAGTTTAAGAATCGTTAAATTTCATATAAATTATACTAAAAATTTGCGTCTTCTATGTTGACATTATGCTAATTTCAATCCACAATCTATTTTTATTAGGGAAGAAAAGAGGGAGGGTCTCAAAATGGCAACCGCAAAGAAAAAGGTCGTAAAGAAGAAAGTGGCCAAAAAGCCTGCCGCTAAGAAGAAGGTCGCCAAAAAGAAGGTCGTAAAGAAGAAAGTGGCCAAAAAGCCGGTCGCAAAGAAGGTCGTGAAGAAGAAAGTGGCCAAAAAGAAGGTTGTGAAGAAGAAAGTGGCTAAAAAGCCTGCCCCCAAGAAGAAGGTCGCCAAGAAAAAAGTCGTGAAGAAGAAAGTGGCCAAAAAGAAGGTCGTGAAGAAGAAAGTGGCTAAAAAGCCCGCCGCCAAAAAGAAGGTCGCCAAGAAAAAAGTGGCCAAGAAGAAGGTCGCCAAGAAAAAAGTCGTGAAGAAGAAAGTGGCCAAGAAGCCAGCAAAAAAGAAGAAAGTGGCCAAAAAGAAGGTCGTGAAGAAGAAAGTGGCTAAAAAGCCCGCCGCCAAAAAGAAGGTCGCCAAGAAGAAAGCGCGAGGCGCACTACCACCCAAACTCCCCCCACTGCCGGAGCCATAGCCTCAAAAAGTCCTCTTTGGATTGGCCCGGCACTGAATTTGCTGCTGTCGACCTCTTTAGAACGTCCGATTTTATTCAATTCAGTAGGAATGGTGGGGTGTGCACATCACATCCGGTGCCTATTTTACTGATAGCCCCACCCGTGGATTTCACCCAACATTTAGGTTGTTTGGAGCGTCCCCTGTAGGCTAGGATACCCCCCCATGACAGTAAACAGTTCGACACGAACCAGCACTGATGCCGTTTATAGGGTCAATGGTGAACTAACCCGCCGGCTGACGTGGCAGCCAGTTCGGATCCTTGAAGTGGCCACCGGGTTGTTACTTATCCGAGGCATTCTCGTGCTAATTGCTCGCTTCTGCTTGGGACTGCGACGTCGTGCCACACTGGCTGTACAGGACGCGATCCTGGTGTTGGACAGTGAGTATTCAATTTTGGGAAGGGGATTTCGCCGGACAAGGACAACTGCACCAATTGCAGATATCCTCGCGGTCCGCATTGAGAATCAGCGAAGATATGTTTATTTAGTGGTGGGTATCGGTTCCCTAACCATTGGTGTTTGGCTGGGTGTGCAATGGTTTGTCGATGGACTAAGGGCTGGCTATCCCTATTTGGCATTGGTCGGTGCCGGGCTCATTCTTCTTGGGTTGCTCGTCGACTTGTTGCTGTACTTTTTCTTTCCAAAAGGGCGCGGTCGAACCCGGCTTATCGTTGCCCTTGGCCCCTGGACGATCCGTATCTCCGGCGTTAACGTCAACGCGGCTAAAAAACTCAGCGAAATCGTGGCGTCCCATTGGATTGGGGCACGCTGATTGGGCTGATGACACACCTGATTGAAAAACAGTTTGTCGTGATTTCGGGCAAGGGGGGATGTGGCAGGACCACCGTTGCGTTGGCTCTTGGCCGGCTCTGCGCAACTCAGAGAAAGCGCACCCTCGTCTGCCTGAACAATGCACCTTCCAGATATTTTGATATTGTTGGAGACATCGCCATCGATGCAGCAATTCGCCCTATCGCTCCCCAGTTGGACGTGGTGAATCTAGATCCCCGCGCCTCTCAAGAGGAATACGGGCTGCAAATCCTTAAAAGTCGCACCCTTCATCGCCTCATCTTCGGCAGCAAAATCGTTCGAGGCTTTCTAGACGCGGTTCCAGGATTGGCTGAATGGGCGATGCTGGGTAAGGCCACATTTCACGCCCTTGGGCATGCCCATACAGAGCCTGAGTACAACATCGTGATATTCGATTCGCCGGCCACGGGCCACGGGCTCGACATTTTGGCATTGCCCAGGGCGATCGTATCGGCAGTACCCACGGGCCGCATGCGCGATGAAGCCATGGCGAGGTGTGAGCTTTTAGAAGATCCAGAGCGCTGCGAAGTGGTTCCAGTGACCCTGCCCGAGGAGATGCCTGTCAACGAAACCATTGAGTCTGTAGCTGTCATTCGTAAGATTGGACTCGCAGTTGAGCGGGTTGTTGTCAATAGGGTGCCTGTCCCGAGTCGCAGTGCAGCTTTTGAAAAGCTCGCTGGCGAAATGGCCGTCAGATCTGAGATCCCGACGTGGGCATTGCCAGCTGCCGCGGCGATGAGTTGGGAAAAAGTACAGCAAGAGAGTATCCGGCTTTTATCAGAACAGGTCCCAGTCCCCCAGATCTGCCTGCCGAACATACTGGGCGGGCTGGACGAAACCTCACTACTGTCCCTTGTGGATGCGCTCGCCAAGGGAGCTGGGCTTGACAGCAACCCGGGTTAAAGACCCAGGGGTGTTAGGTGGGATTCATCTCCGTTTTTGTTTAACTGCCAATAGGGAAGCCTGGCGGTCGAAATGAGTCGGGCTTTTTCGCCCCTATTATCGTCCCACCCGAGAACGCGGCGAGGCAATGTCTTTTCAATGTAAATAGTACGACGTTCCGAACCCCACACAAGGTCGAATTGGGTGACGGGTTGTCCGTTCATCCCAGTGTCTTTCCGGGTTATTTTAGCTTTGACCGGGCCGAGGGGTACGTGGGTTTTTCGAGTCGACCACAGTGAAGGGACAAGGAATCCAGACCAATCCGAGCCGTTGGCAAACAGACCATCGAGTTCCCTTAGCTGGATCAGCAGGGCGTCCTCGTACAAGGTGAATGGGGCGGTCTTTACGAAACCGCGGCTGTTGCCTTCGCTCTCAAAATAGGAGTGCAGCTCATCTAGGTAGCCGGTTCCCTTGGGATGGATCTGCTGATAGACATGTCCGCACCATTCCTGGGCAGAAAAGGAGATCTTGGCCGGGGCAAACCGTTCCCTACCAGTGCTGTTTACCGGAGAAAAGACACTGGTCATTACGGAATACGGATAAATACCGGTTTGGAAACGGAGCATGTGGTTCAGTTTCATTACCTGTACTCGGTTGGCCTTGGGCACGGGTTTGGCATCATTTTTAATCCACGTGCGACTGTCCATGGGCTCGGTGACGTAAATGAGCGCCACCGTTCCCTTTCGGGCCATGCCATACCGGTTCGTGGTAATCTCATAGCCGGATATCTCGGCTTTACCATCTCCCCAATGGCGCCAGAACGCACTAGATGCGGTTTTTTTGGCAAGTGGGGCATCAATGCCATGGGCGATATCCTGTGAGATGATGGGGCTCCCGGTTTCAGGGGATTTATCCTTGGGCATTTGGGCCGCAGCTGGGGCGAGCAATCCCTGAGTTCGACCGTTGGGACCCCGACAAGAGTGGGACCCGATGGATAACAAGAGGACCGCGAGCGTTGCGATTGAATTTGCATAGGGATGGGCAAGATGCATGGTGGTTTCCCCGTTTCTGGTGAAAGCCCACCCATGGGAGCTTTCAAGTGTCATTGTCTTATATATAGATCCTACAGATGGACGAACGTGTCATTTTCGGGAAAAAAAATGCCGCCATTGCGGAATGGCGGCATATATAATGGCAGAACGCTAATCGGGAGCTAATTAATTATCCGACTCTTTCGAACGCTGGCGCGTCCATTCATTCGGGTTTTGGTTCGGCAAAGATCGGTTCTTACTAACGGCATAACACTGCAAAAAGGAGGACTTTTTTATTAAGGTTTAAGTACGCATTACATCCAATCACCCGAGTAGCGTCCTAGCCATAACAGTGTCCACCGGATTAAGAACAGGACGTGTTTTTTTTATTTTTTTTGTCAGGGGAGACCCCCAAAGGAGAGGCAAAGGGTCAGTCTCGTTTTTTCGCTCATCTTGTTCATTGATTGGCTGCTTACTTACGGTTAACAAATTCAAGGATTATCTTACTGGCCTCCTCAGGTGCGTCCTCCTGAATAAAATGCGACGCATCATCTATGATTTTGACTTCACAATTTTCGATTAGCTGTTCAAACCGACGAGCTGTAGGTAGTGTACAGAATGGATCATGCCTGCCCCACAAAACAAGGGTCGGACGTTTAAAGCCGGGCAGGGCCTTTTGTATGTTCATCAGGTAAGGCAACGCTGACCTGTATGCTTTGACAGTTCTCGTAAAGCTCAAACGGCCGTTATTTCGGCTGAGCAGGTACTTCCAGACCACACTTTCCTGGCTATTCAAGGCTTTAGGGTTTTTAAGGGCCTGTCCGCGCATCGTTTTTAAGATAGCGTTGCAGAAACGATCATCAGACATAACCAATCTGTGTAGCGCCAGGGGAAGAAAGATGGAAAACAGAACCAAACGTGGAATCTGATGGTCCTTCAAGAATATAGTGGTATTGAGAATGGTTAGGGTCTTAACCCGCTCTGGATTTCTTACGGCATAACCGATGCTAAAAGGTCCGCCAACGTCATGGCAGATCAGGTGAAACTTCTCGATGCCCAGCTGATCAATAAATTTGGCTAGGAATTCTTCAAACTTTGAGAATGAATATTTATGTCTGTCTCTTGGTTTGTCGGATAGGCCGAAACCATAGAGGTCCAATGCTCGAACCGGATGGTCTTCAGCAAGAATAGGGATCATCTTGCGATAAAGGAAGCTTGAACGGGGGACCCCGTGAGTAAGAACGAGGGGAATACCTTTTCCAGATCCGGCTTTTCGGTAGAAAATTCTTAGGCCATCGATTTGGGCGAAGGTTCCTTCTTGATGGTGCTGTTCAATCATTTTATCCACACTGAACAATTTCAACTTCTCCTGCTTGAAGATCGACGATTACATTTGCGCTTCTCTATATGGCGATTTCTGAGCGATTGAGGGCTCTTATTATTCTTCTTCATCTACGGATCCGTAGAGCTTACCTGATTATTTCAAAGGTTCTTCTCTGCCCAGAGAGCCAGTTCTTCTCGGAATATTTTTGCGTTATGGCGAACATCAACTGGAAATTTGGGGCAAAAGAGGATGATTCCTATCTCTTTCGTTAATTCATGTTGCTTTGCGAGCGTGAGAAGCTCTTTTCGAAGGTTGTCCTGATCCATGGTTCGTTTGCTCTTTCTGACTTCGATACAAATGACAGGCGTCTTGATTCCCGCTCTTCCAACACCAACAAGGGCACTTCTAAAAACATAAGGATGGCGATTGAAAATCCCCTCACATTGCACGCTGTAGAGCTCACCACCTTTTGTGATGACCCGATGTTTTTTTCGTCCACAAAACCATATTCTGCCACTTGCATCCATCCAACCCAAATCTCCGGTTCTGTGCCAGATTTTATTTCCCTGTCTTATTTTGGAGAGGGCAGTGCTCTGTGGCTTTTTGTAATATCGCTTACTGACATGATCGCCGGTTAATACTATTTCACCGATTTTTCCCTCACCTACCAAAAGTTCATCAGACCACGACTCTATTGTGTCATCACTGATTTTTATAATTTTAACATCGAGACCATCTACCGGCTTTCCAACGCACGTGCCATCACCGCGCTCGCTTCGCGCTTTTGTCTCGGTGAGTATATGTTTACGCTCTACCAAGGAGATGGGCAGCGTCTCTGTGGCACCGTATGTGGCGTAGAACTTCGCGCTTCTATCCATCATAGATCCAATAATCTCCACGATGTGACCTGAAACTGGAGCGCCCCCTGAAATGATAGTTTTTAGCGAAGGCATCATGATATTCTTGGACTTCGCATAGTAACCCAGTCGATTTAGAAGAGCAGGAGATGCGAACATTCTTGTAATTCGGTTATCGCTTATCTCGCGTAGCATCTTTTTGGGGTTAATACGGGCTGGTTTTGTTGGATTCATATCCGGCAATACTGCTGTTGTGCCGAGGGCAATATCGATATAGACAAATAATGGAAAAGTAGCTAGGTCGACGTCATCAGAGGAAAAAGCAAATGTGGATGCCAATTGTTTAATCTGGGCCTCAAACATGCCATAGGTATATTCGACTCCCTTTGCCGGTCCTGTACTACCCGTGGTAAAGAAGAGTGCAGCAAGATCTTTGCCTGTTGTCTGTGCGATTGGGAATTCTCGCCATGGGGTTTTGGATAGACTTCTAAACGTCGTCCCACCCCAAAACCAACGCCTTCCAACAGTCACATTCTTCTTTACGGTCTTGAGCAGGCTCGGATATAGCAGCCGTATTGCATGGGCAATGGGAATGCCGATAAACGCCTCTGCCTTTGTTTGGGAAAAGCAGGTAAGCATTCGCTTTACGCCCATTCCAGGATCCACAATTATTGGAACCGCACCGACCTTGAACAGAGCAAATAATAAAACAAAAAAATTAGGACGAGGCTTAGCCATCAGAATGGTTTTTGTCCCTCTTGTTATACTTGCTTCTTCAAGGCCAAAAGCACAGCAATCAGACGCGCGATCGAGTTCCAAATAGGTCATATGTGTATATCGCCTATGTTTGATCCCAATGAGGTTCGATGAGTAGACAATTGCTTTTTTATTGGGATTCTTCTGTGCGTTTTCTCTCAGATAAATGGACAAATTTACGATTCTATTTTTCATTTGGCTACTCATGTGCTTTTGTCATGTCATTTGATAAAATCAAGAATTATCTTGCTAGTTTCGTTATCGGAACACTGAGCGTTACGGTGGTACCTCTGCCTGGTTCTCCGGAGATGGTCACAGTGCCTCCAAGGGGGCGGGCCCGCTCACTCATTCCCAGAAGGCCTATGGATTCGCAGTGCGCTAGTTGGTGTTCTGTGATACCGATTCCATTGTCCTCAATGACAGCGTGGATAGCAGCTTCCTGTTCGCTCAGTGAGATGCTGACTTTTGTAGCATTGGCATGGCGGGCTACGTTGGTTAGGGATTCTTGAATGATGCGATACACGGCTGTGGCCAAGGAACGATTGATATCGGCATTTTGAATGTTGCCTTTAAAGGTGACCTCAATTCCAGTTCGCTTGGCGAACTCGGACACCATCCACTCGATAGTGGGGACCAGACCAATACCGTCCAGCATCGAGGGGCGGAGCTCTTTGGTGATTCGTTGGACAGTACTGATAGATTTTGTTGCAACTTTGGCAATGGTCCTAGCGCGCTCTGTTGATTCCCGAGTCACATTTGTGCCTTGATCAAATTGCCTTTCTAGAAGGGATGCGTCGATCTTGAGACTGGTGAGGAGTTGCCCGAGCTCATCGTGGAGTTCCCTCGCAATACGGGCGCTCTCCTCTTCTTTGACCTCGGTGAGCCGCTCGCCCAGGAGACGCAGCTGCTCCTGGGATGCGTCCAGGGCTTGGCGTTGGCGGTGCACCGTGTCTTTGATCTGTAGCTTCTCAGATGTCTCCTGCTTAAGCTCGCGTGTCCGTTGCTCGACCAGTTCCTCTAAATGTTCCCGGTGCTGACGAAGCTCCTCTTCGTCCTTCTTTTTCTCGCTGATATCACGGCCGATGAGCACGAACCCCATTGGACTTTGCGCATTGTCAAAAAGCGCTGATCTGGCAAGGGAAACAGGTATTGCCTTACCATATTTTGTTCTAAATCTGATTTCCAAATACTTGATTCTATTACGTTTTGTCTCGAGATCGTCGTCCTGGCCAAAGTGTATCTTCAATAAAGCTTGCTCCTCGTCCATTCCCAGCACCGCTGCCAGCGGTAATTGCTTGATTTCATTTTTAGAATACCCGAGCATTTCATGAGCAGAGTCGTTGGCCGAAATGATTCGGCCATTGGGATCCACAAGTAAGAGGGCATCGCTCATTGTTGCGATAATGTGCTCTGCAGCGGTGATGGGGGTGAGCGCGAACATTTCATATTTCCAGATGGCGTATGCTATGAACGAGAGCGCTCCTATCAACGCTAAGCCAAAAGGTGTTGGAAAATCAAAAGTTGGGGCAATTGTATATCGTATTATTTCAACTGGAAAAATTAGAAAGGCTGACAGAACCACAAAGATAGCAATGCGAGCCTGGCTTTTTCTGTGACTAACCGCTGTGGTATAATAATTTCGAAATGCAATAAAAATATTGGCTGACCACATTATTAAAAGCCACAGGAAGCCAAGATCGGTCGCAACCGTATTCTGTCTGTTTGCTCGCCAGCCCCAAGAATGCTCTACGGGCGGACCTGTCATAAGATCTGTCGCGATCTCTATAATTGAAAATGTCAATGCCGGAGGGATGAGAACAATGTGTACTATTTTTCGCCGAAGAAAATCAGTCTTGTCGGAAAATGCGAGCATGAAATAGAACAAAGATAATATTACGAAGGGCCAAAAGACGTCTATTTTCCACCAAAATTCTGCTTGCGCAAAGTCTCGAGATTGACAATAGCCAAATTCGACAAAAGCGTATGCCCCACAAAATATAACCAGTACTAAATAGAGCTTATTTACAAGGCTTTTAGTATTCCTGAAAAATACAAATGCCCCTAGAAAAACGGCCGCAATAAAGGCAAAGAGCGCTGGAATTGCTTGTAAGTTCATATTCCTTTTATTTGAACTGCTTTACCGGAAAAATCTACATAAATAGTAAGTGAAGTATGGATTCATCTGCTTTCCTGGAGATTAGCTGAAAAAGAAGTAGATGGCCGTTGCAATGGCGATACCCGCGATGGCAATCCCTGCGATGGCCAGGGGAGAAATTGACCGCTCTTCTGACTGTGCGGCCAATCGGACGGCGGTCTTGTTTTGCCCCTTACCTTCTCCCGAAGCTGCGCTGGCTGGATGGGTGTCTGTAATTTCGATGGAAAGATCGGTCGATCGCGTTGACGCCTGCTCTCCGGCCGCTTCATCTTCTTCCTCCTCTTCTACCAGGGTTACCTCCCCCCGTAGGCTGAGCTCGGCAGTGGTCGCGGCGCTGATGCACATATTCGTCAGTGCGCTGCCTTCAATGTTCGAAAACCCGAGCTGCTCGCCAAGGGCGGGAATAGCAGCACCCAATGAGACAGCATCCGCGGTCTCAGATGCGATGACCAAAAGCTGTGCTGCCCTTCGAGCGAACAGTGCAACGCGCGATAGCACATCCTGGGTTGTATCGTCTGTCGTGCCCACCGCAGTGGCAACGATTTCGGGAAGGTTTTTGCGCAAGAGGAGTTCTGCGCCAATGGTTTCACTGCGCGCTGTGTAGCGCTCGACCTCCAGTGTCGCACGCGCGCCGACATCGTCGCCCGCTGATTGCCAAATGGCCTCGTATCCGTCCGGATCTACTGCAACACACGCCATGGCGCCGAGTTCGCAGAGCAGTCCTGTCAGAAAGGCAGCTGACTCATTTGGGGAGCGTATTTCATGGGCCAGATACCTGGCAAGTGTGGCTGAAAGCACCGACTGGGCCCGCAGCCGAGACGATAGCTCGCTCGCGGTGCTGAATGCCCCAAGCATGGACATGGCAGCGGCAATATCGTGCAGCTCCTGCATGCCGAGAATGATCACGGCCCGTCGAATGTCGACCACCTCTCTGGTCTGACCGAAGAACGGGCTGTTTGCCAGGCGCAGCAACTCGGCCGCCAGCACCGGATCCTTCATGATCGCGTCGACCACTGGAACAATGTCGGCATCGTGGGAGCGGGTTAACTCTAGCACCCGTTGGGCACTCTCCGGGATGGTGCACATTTCGTTGACTTGATCGAGCAGGATGCCCAGGCGCTTGTCTGGTTCGGCGAGAAGCCACTTTGGCTGGTGTTTGGCCGGCGTTACCATGAACCCCATTCCCCAACGTCACCCCATGACCGAGGTGCATCATCAGTAAGTATAGCGCCGACAGGGGATGGGCGCTAAGGATGCCAGTTGGGCCAGATCATTTCTAAGGTGTCTATGGCAGTTTGGTCGAACGCTTTGGTCTTCTTTAGCTGTTTATAAATCGGTTTGAGGGATGGGTTGCGCTTGAATGCATCCCGGATCAAATCCTCAGCCGCGTCGTCGTCGCCCATCCGGGTCCGAACGATCGATAGGTTGAGCGATAGTTTCGCGTCCAGGACGCTGTTGCGCCGAAGGGAGTTGAGGGCTTGTGCAGCGCGGCGGGTAAACTTGCCACCGCGACGCAGGTTGAGATCTGTCAGGGCCAGCTGCGTCTCCCAATACTCATCGAGTCCAGCTGAGACACTGACGCGCTTTGCAGCATCCTTTAGTAATTGATCTGCTTCGGCTTGACCATCGTTCAAATTAAAGGCCTTTGCGCCGATTTCAGCCAGTTCACTCGTCCAATGGCCTGCCTGGGGCAACGCCGATGTAACGGTCTCGATGGCCGCCTCTAACTTCTGCGAAACCAGCTGTCTGTGGGCTACCACATAGGCCGTGGCCGGGTGTGGCTGATCCATGTTTGCGGCATCCGCTTCTCGAGACAAGTCCTTGACCTGACGGTGCTTCATCGCGCTGTGTGCTTTGTAGCGCAGGGCCAGGGCTTCAGGATGTGTCTGATCGGCTAGCACGTCCAGCACCTGGGGCCATTGGGCCATCTCCATATATGCCCGGGCGAGCTCGATTTTTAGGTGGAGGGCCTCTGGTTTGCGTTCGCCGATGGCATCGAGGCGGGCAAGTGCCTTGACGCGGCCCTCGGTGAGCCATTGCAAACGGGCTTTGTCGATCTCGAGCATTGGGTTTTGTTTGGACGCTTGGAGGGCCTGATCCACGGCGTTCATTAAACTCGCCGGCGCTAATCTTCCGTATAGCAATCTCGCGGCAAGGGCTGCGACGCATGGGTCGTTGCTATTTGGATTGAGTTTTCGAAAGGCACGCCGTGGCGACTTGATATGCCACCGCCGCATGGCTGCACCACAGGCAGCTTCTGATTGGCCAAAGGATCGTGCGAGGGTCATGATGTCCTTGCGACGACCCGCTCGTTTCAGCTGATAGTAGAGCTCCAGGGCCGGCCACCGATCTTCCCCGAGAATAACAGGCGGCCTGGATTCAAACGCCTCAGATGTTTTGCCCTGCCTCACCAGGAGCACCCAGGTCAACCGCCGCACTTGATTTGGCAGTGCATTGGTAGCGCGCAGGGTCTCGATGACGTCTGCGGCAGCATTGACCTGGTGGCGTGACAAGAGGCAGTCGGCCCTTAGATCCAATATCCCTGGGGAGCTTACTTTGGGATGGGCGTCGAGCAGGGCGAGGGTAGCGGCGCACCCCTTGGTTTGTTTTGTGGCGAGTGCCAGCCAAACCAGTATTGTATCATTGGTTTTTTTATCGACCGCATGATTGAGCGCAGTGGCTGCAGCGTCGAATTTACCGGCTGCCAAGTGGACCCGCCCTGTCAAATATTGCCCAATGCGATGGGGTTTTGGCGGGGCATCTGCTATCAGCGGGGCCAATCCATCGATGAGGGTGCTCAGATCCGATACGGTCTTTGACGCGAGGGGCGCGTCTCCCCACAGAGGAAGGGATAGGGCGATGGTGGCAAGGGATTCGTAGAGACTGAGCCCCTCTTTTTTCTCTATCTTGGGCACCAGCCTTGAGATAGCAGTTTTGTCGCCAATAGTGAGCGCTGTCTGCATGCCGGCAATGACGAGCGGCATGTAGTCGGGCCACTTTGTAATGGCTGCTTCCAGGGTGCTGACGGCTTCTGTGTGTTGGCCGAGTTCATAAAGTGTCACGGCGTGTACCAACGCCAGCCGCGGCTCATGGGGAAACTCAGATGATGCGCGGTTCGTTTCTAGCAGCGCCTTGCGAAAGTCGCCATCGAGAAAGATCTCAGCCACCCTCAGGGCATGGGAGATGCTGTTGTCTGAATCCCGTGCCTTGGGCATTGCATCCCGCACTTTTTTAGATAGCATTTCTTCAGGGCCTACGAGGATGGCCCGTTGCGCATATAGCCAAGCCAGCGCTGCTGTCGCATCTGAATCGCTGGGGTACCTTCGAACAAGGGTTGCGAGCTTTGTCTCAGCGGACTGAAGCTTTTTCGGGGATCCAGCCGCGGCCAGTTTTAATGCATCGGCAATGGTGCTCGCGATCCTGTCCGAAATGATGAGGTGGTGCACCAAGAAACCTGTCCCACCGAGGAAAAGGATGGCACCCAAAAGGACAATGGCAATGCGCAGCTTTTGCCACATGGCAAAGGACTTGGGGACCTCCATGACGGGAATGATGCTATCCTGAGGGCTCAGCGGACCTGGTATGGAAGCAAGTGAATCTACTTCGCGAAGAACAGAAGGCGTATTATCATCTTTATTCATAATAAGAGGTCTAGTATACAAGAACGGCGTTCTCAATCAATTCCCAACTGCTAGGGCCGAGAGATGAGACTTAAGAACTCGGCTCGGGTTTCAGCCTCGTCGTGGATGTGACCGAGTACCGTGGAGGTGGTCATCACTGAGTTCTGTTTTTCCACACCCCGCATCATCATGCACAGGTGGCGGCATTCCATGACCACGCCCACGCCTGCCGCGTCCACGGCCTGTTCAATTTCTCTGGCGATCTGCGACGTCAATCGCTCTTGAATTTGCAGTCTCCTGGCAAAGGTGTCCACAATACGCGCGAGCTTGCTCACCCCCAGGACCCTATTCCTCGCGATATATCCGATGTGGCACTTGCCAAAAAACGGCAACATGTGGTGCTCGCACAGGCTGTAGACTTCTATGTCCCGGGCGATGATCATATTGTTCGCCTCGGATTCAAAGACCGCGTCGTTGATGAGCTCGGTCACATCGGTTCGATAGCCCTTTGTTAAAAAGGCAAAGGATTTAGCCACGCGACTGGGGGTCTTGAGGAGCCCTTCCCGATTGGGATCCTCTCCGATCTCCCACAACAATTCTCTTACCAACTCTTCAATTCGCTTCTCGTTCATTTTCGGATCATCCTTTTCAACTTTTTTGAAAGCGCGGGCACTGCTTCGAGGGCAGCACCTCTTTTCGTTATCGGCAGTGAACCAATCGGTTCAGACGTGTCCGGAAGTATGAGATCCGGGGCGATCTGCATCAAGGGCATAGCGACAAACCCCCGGGTGTGAATGTCTGGATCCGGTAGTCGCAAGTTGGGCTCGTCCCGCACCCAGTTGCCATATAGAATCAAATCCAGATCGATGGGCCGCGGCGCATATCGATCCTCAGTGCGAATGCGCCCCAGGTCGGCCTCTATGCCCCGAAGTACGTCGAATTTTATCACACGCGGGGCAAGGGTCGTTCGCAAACCAAATACGCCGTTTAGAAAGGCAGGTTGACCGGGATCTCCAAGGGGGGGGGTGCGATAAAAAGAAGATGTATCGAAGACATCGACAAAACCGAGAAGTTTAGTGAGCGCCGCTGGGATATTCTTTTCCGGATCGATGTTTGATCCTACAGCCACGTAGGCGGTTATCGATATTGAATGCTCGTTGGATGTTTCCCGCATCACAATGCGCCATCGTCTAGGTATTGATCCCCGGGCGTGTGCCTTCCTGGTAGCGCGCAATCTCCACGGCTACGCTCCGGGCAAATCGAAGCGCGCCGGGTTTGTCCACGATCACATCCACACGCTTTACACGGGCATCTTCGAGACAACGGGCGGCGATGGCCTCGGCCAGGCGTTCTATTAAAAAAAAGGACGTTCCTTCCACCATGTCGAGAACGCGATGCTTCACCTGTTTGTAGTCAATCGTGTCTGCCACCTGATCGCTCTTGCCAGCTGTGGACAGGTCAGCGTACAAGGCAATGTTTATGAGAACGTCTTGCTTCTTTTCCCGCTCCCATCCCTTGAAGCCGATAATGCACCGGGCTGCAAGGTCCCGAATGTATATTTTGTCTAGCCCACTCATCGATCGCGTGATGCCCTCGTTATTTGTTTCCAATGATTTCAGATACTTGAGATCCATATGTCGGCTGTCCGCTATTCTGGTCGAACGAGGCGTCCCACAGCATGGCTCCGCCAAATGATGGGGTGCCGACAATGCCTTGGATGATGCCGGACAGCTGATTGGCGCTGACCCATCCACTGCCGGCAGCTTCGCTTGTGGCGGGCATACCGACGAGCAACTTGGTGGCGCCATTGTTGGAGATAGGCTCCCACTCTTGATAGTTAGAATTCCCGCCGGCGAGCCCACACCAGTTGTTGTAGAATTGTATCATCACAAAATCAAAGGCCGAGCCAGCCTCGTTTAATGTTTGGCCCAGATACGCGTCTGGAAACACGCACTGGGGTGCCGCAGAGATATAGTAATTGCGGTCACCGCCTTGAGTGTCCACGATCTGGCGCAGCTCGTTTACAAAGGCCGTGTACCCGACGGTCGAGCCCCCTTCGATATCCAGGTCGACACCGTCGAGGATCGCCGTGCCAAAGGGTCGGTATGCATGAGTGCCGCCCAGAAACATATCCCAGACGGTTTGTGCAAAGGTACGGGCTTGGCTATCGCTTGTAAATCCATACGCCCCACTTGCCCCGCCTAGGGATAATATCACGTGCTTTCCTGCACGGTGACACGCCTTAATGCCCGCCTCGATGCCTTCACAGCGCAGCAAGAAGGGGTTATCCGCATCATAAGGTTCTTCGCAGTGGTAGGAATAGTTCAGCGCAGGGAGCTTATCTTTATTCCGTTCGTCAATAAACACAACGACAAAGCCGAGCATTAGGACATCGTATTCTGGAGCTTGCAGGCAGGTATCCTCGAGCGAGCGTTCGTAATTTTCAGGCTCGTTGAGGTGCAGGCCGCCGTAGCCGTTCTGCCCCCAATAAGCGACAAGCGCTGGATAATCCAATGGATCAGGCACGACATCCGCTTCGGTATCCGTATCTGAGTCGGTATCGGTATCTGAATCCGTGTCCGTATCCGAGTTGGTATCGGTACCTGAATCCGTGTCTGAATCCGAGTTGGTATCGGTACCTGAATCCGTGTCTGAATCCGAGTTGGTATCGGTACCTGAATCCGTGTCTGAATCCGAGTCGGTGTCCGAATCAGAATCAGCATCAGATCCTTCATCAGTATCGCCGGTTCGGTCATCATCTGAACAAGCAAACAGCAACAGCGCACCCATTAGCGTCCCTAAAAATAAAACCCAGATATGTTGCAACATGGCACGTCATCTCCACATGGCATGGTATCACATACCACCATTCTAGATCCTTTCCCACTGCCTTTATTTGACAACAGCTGTATCAACTTGACACTGCCGTGTGGGTATAACGGCTTACCGGTCTTGTACTCCGAAGACTTTCAACACGAGAGAATGTACGGAGTGGTACGGGTCATCAATCCTGTTTAGAAAGATATCCCGAGCATCGCCTGAACGGTCTGGGGTATGGAGAGATCAGTATCGTTAAGCGGTTCTATTATCACGTCTGGATTTTGTGGATCCGGGGGTGGGAAATAATCCCCCTTAAAGCCTGCAAGTGGGAACAGCACACCGTATTTGACGCCTGCAAAAAAGTTATCCTCGGTGCGATAGATGGCCTGAATGTCCACCTCCACTCCAAGGTTTGACGACTGGTTGTTGATGGTGGATTGAGCAGCGACCGCGCGGCTGTATAGCACGTTTGCCCCGATGCCCATCTGCCGACCCAGGGCGTTTTGCAGAAAATCAAACTGCAGCCAGAATTTGAAATAATAGCTCTGGGAGACCGAGCCCAAAATGTGGCGATACAAAATGAGATCTGTGTTGTACGCCGGATTGAACGCAAACGCGGTATAGGTGTTGCTATCCCCGTTTGGCTGATCGTAGGTGGCCGGGGCCCGAATCCCCTCCACGTTTTTGTCGCCGCCGGCATAGGCGAACTCCAGGCCAAACCTGAGCTGGTTGGACAAGAGCCCATATTCAGCCTGAATCACCGCCCCTGTCTGGAGCAGGTCGAGCTTTTGTGCGGCTTCATAGTTGGGCAGGTTCCGGTCTGGATTGCCGATTTCACCATACACCACTGCCACTTCCAGCTCCAAGCGGAATGTGTCGCGCATGATTTGCAGCCAGAAATCAGGGGTCATGGCCCACATGCTACGTCTGAAGAAGTGCAGCTTATCATCCGCTTCTGGAGCTGCGGTGGTATCTTCATCAGGATCCACCTCAAACGAAAGCACCTGCCACCTGTAGGTGAAATACAGACCCGCGTTGATCACCCAATCCCCCCGCTTTAGCATGGCGGCCTGCTCTTCGGGGTCGTGTTTGTATCCGATAATGCCGGTCAACTGGTAGGCATCGTCGAGCTGGGCCACGTCAAAGGGCCTGCCAGAAGCATCCACAGCAGAGACGCCCTCGTTGGGAAAATCAAACGCCGGGGCGATCATCCAATCGTTGATTTTTGTGGCAAACATGATGCGGTCGACAGAATCGCCGTAGTCCTGGTTGAGGCCATTGCCCGCGTTGTGGAGCATACCGAGGCCGAAATGATCGCCCATGCGACCGAATCGGAGCTGGCCAAAGGGGGTCATGACCTCACCCCATGCCCGTCGGACCACGATCATTTGGGATGGATCCGGGGGACCCATATTCCAGCCGTAGATACGCCCGGTCTCGATGAGGTCGCTGTCTTGTACGTTGTTGCCGTGGTTTTGCCAGAAACGCGGGGTAGCACCGAGCATGACGTTGTCCAAGAAGTCGATTTGCGATTTGATCCAGACTTCTTCGCTGACATTGAGCGTTGGCTCGACGCGCAGCCGCATGTTTGCACCGGCCCGGGTCGAGTTGTCGCAGGACTTTCGCACGCTACCGTCGCCGCAATCCTCGCCCAGGTAATATGCGTTGTCTGCTGGATCTGTGGGGTCGTTGTCGATTGGATCGGTCGTATCATCTACCTGCCATTCCTGGGTGCGGTCGTAAATGGCGTCGTCCCCACGGATATTGAAGTTATCGTACAGCTCTGGGCGAACCCGAAAATAGCCATGGATCTCCAATAGATCCAGCTCCCGTTGAGTCCAGTCCGCCACTGCGGCCGCCTCGGTTTCGCCTGTTTTGGTCTCTGCCCCTGCGGTCAGTTCTTTTTCCGGATCAATGGCCCCGAGCGCGCTCATATCCAAATCCACTGCCGCAGGGCCTTCGAGCTCTAGCGGAGCCTCCCCTTCATCTTGTTCTTCCTCCTCCTGTTCCTCTTCATCCTCATCCTCTTCTAGTGCGTCGTCTTCGTCTTCGTCATCTGCTACTGCTGTATCTTCGACGTCTGAGACGGGCGTATCGCTCGTTGTATCGTCTTCCCCAGAGCCTTCACTGTCATTGGGACGCTGCTGCGCCGTATTGTCCCCACTCTCCTGCTGGGCTCGGACCCCCCATAAAACACAGAAAACCGATAGGAAAAGATAGACACCGATCGGGTATTTCTTAGCCAAAACAATTCCTCCTTGCACACTCAAAATACGAATGCCACTTGCGGGAGGTACGTTAATCGATTTCTACGCAGACGTATAGGGTCTTATGCAAGTCTCTTTGCAGGCAAGCAGGGACAAGCGGGTTATCTTGTTCCAGTGGGGATTTGTGGCTGGGACCCCAAATTCGTGGTAGGAAACCCCCAGGCAACGCATAATACCATGGGACGCAACGGGCTCAGAGTTCTCATCGCACATCACAGGTGGTGGTTTCCAACTGCCGTCAGCGGGGCAGATATTGCCAATCACGAGATCGCCTGCAAATTGATGGAGCGAGGCCTGGCTGTACGGGTGCAGGGCATCACGCCCCCAGACCTCAATCGCCGCACAGAGCAGCTCGACTATTATGCAGAGGGCGTTCCGGTTTGCCTGGTCAGGAGCAAGTTTATCCAAAAGCTGAGGGCTGACATAGAGGAGCATAAGCCCAACGTGGTGCTGACATCCTGTCCAGAACCCAACTGTGGTAGCGACGACATCACCCGCATGGTCGAGACCTTTGCCCGCTTCGACCTACCAGTGGTCCTGTACGTTCACGATATTGAGGGGACCCTGCCGCTCTTTGAGGCGGTCAAGGATCAGCTGGCCCAAGTGGTTACCAACAGCCACTTCATGGCCAAGAAGATAGGGGAGATCTGGCACAGGGACTGCGAGGTCATCTACCCGGTGCCGAATTGGGCACCCATAGATGCCAGAAGCTCGGACGGGCCCTTTATAACCTTTTTTAATCCCGCGCCCCACAAAGGGTTGGGTATTGCCCATACGTTGGTGACGTCGCGGTTCAAGGACCGACCCTTTCTATTTGTCGAGGGCTTTTTCGACCCAGAAGCGCACGGCATCTCTCTGATTCGATCCGGTAACTTGGTGCATGCGCGGCGGTCTCCTGACGTGGCCAGCATTTACGTGATGACCCGTTGCGTGATCATTCCGTCCCAGTGGGAGGAGCCATTTGGTCGCGTGGCATTGGAAGCCATGTTCAACAAAATTCCGGTCATCGCTTCCAAAACAGGCGGCCTCCTGGAATCTGTCGGTGAAGGGGGTGTATTAATCGAAGACTTCAGCGATATCGATCCCTGGGCCAATGCCATCGAGCGGGTCGACATCCCTGACGAGCGGCGTCGCCTTATCGAAGCGGGTCGGTGCCATGTGAGGAAATTTTCTCTGGAAAAAGAGGTGGACAAGCTGGTTCAGATTTTATCTCGTGTGGCAGCGTAGCTATTTTATTTGTTTTTAACTGGTTGCGTGTGGCAGCAGTATTCGCTATCAGTTTTGTGGGCGTCATTGCCCGATTGGGGAGTTTGGGATTAAGCGAATGAAGAGCATTGATCTTTTTCTCGGAATAAAAGCAGAACAGACGCTCAGAGATGCGGTTCGAGCAGAGGCCGAGGCGTCGACCGACGGCGCCAGTGGGTCAGAACTCTGTCCTGTGGGTCGAAAAGACTGGATTGCAGGCGAAAGAATTGGCTCGTCTCGGGAATTTGGTAACATGGCAACACTGTGTGACGGCGTGCTCTCAAATCTCATACAGCTCAAATCCCATCAGCGCGTGCGGCGAGAGAGCCTAAGGGTGTATGCCGTGAGAAAACCCGTGCCTGTGTTTAAAGATCCAATACCCGAGAGCCTTGATGAAATCAGACCGGCCCCAGTGACAGAAAATACAAATACAGCCGTCATTTGCTCGGTCTGTCAGGCCGAGGTGAATAGCTTCAACATTCAATACGACCCCCGAGGAAATATCGTAGGCTGTTACCTCTGCCGAGGCGACCCTGGCCTTAGGAATGGATCGCTCAAGTGACCGAAAATATTCGGATGGGCATCGATCTCGGTGGCACCAAGATCGAGGGCGTCATACTCGCTGGATCTCCTGATACCTTTGAAATTCTAGCCCGACGGCGCGTCCCAACAGAGGCGGCAGGCGGATACAACCACATCGTCGATCGGGTCACGGGGTTTATCCGCCAATTGGCCGATGAATTCGAGCTGGCCACGCCCATACCTGTGGGGGTGGGCATGCCAGGCAGCCTGACCAGAGACGGGCGGGTTAAAAACTCAAACACCGTCTGCCTCAACGGCACCCAGTTTCGAAAGGACGTATCCCAAGTCCTGGGCCAGCCCCTACCTTTTGCCAACGACGCCAATTGTTTTGCCCTGGCAGAAGCCACAATGGGGGCTGGCAACGGGTATGCATTGGTGTTTGGCGTTATCATGGGGACCGGTGTGGGCGGCGGTATTGTCTACCAGGGTACCCTATGGGAAGGTGGACAGTCATTGGCCGGAGAATGGGGGCATATGATCCTTTGGCCAAACAGCGATCAGGAATGCTATTGCGGGCAACGCGGGTGTGTAGAAACCTATCTGGCCGGCCCCTGTGTGGAGAAGCGATATCGGGAAGCCACCAGTACGTCCTGCACTTTGGCGACCATCATCGAGAAATACAGCAGGCGGGAACAGCCCGCCACCGAGCATGTCAGCAATTGGTTAGATAACTATGGTCGGGCGTTGGCGAATGTTATTAATGTTTTGGATCCAGATATAATTGTGCTCGGCGGGGGCCTTTCAAACGCCGCCCCGTTGTACGATGAAGGGCGGGCAGCTGTCGCGCGGTACGTGTTCAACAACGAGCTGCTCACCCCGATTGTTCCCAACCAGCTCGGTGATTCAGCCGGGGTCCTGGGCGCCGCACTTCTCGTGTCTTAGCGTCCGTTTACGTCTACTCTGATGGGAGCAGATTCCGATTTACCCCTTAAAAAAAGGGGGTTAGGGGGATTTTCAAAAGCTGCGGGGATAGTGATGAAATCCCCCCAGCCACCTTTACCACAATGGCATTCGGTTAAGGGCAAATGTCGCGATTTTTGCTATTTTTATGCCGGGTAAAGGATCTCCCCCTTGAAAAAGGGGGTTAGGGGGATTTTGACACGTCCAATCGAATTTTACCTTTGAAAACAATTGCTTG
>JASJCT010000107.1 GCA_030065855.1 Myxococcota bacterium | reverse complement strand
ATGGCATTCGGTTAAGGGCAAATGTCGCGATTTTTGCTATTTTTATGCCGGGTAAAGGATCTCCCCCTTGAAAAAGGGGGATTCTTTTCTGGCGATCCTACGCTATAAAAACACCCAAAAATCCTTAACCGAATGCCATTGAAAAAGGGGGTAAGGGGGATTTTCAAAAGCTACGGAAATATTGACGAAATCCCCCCAGCCCCCTTTTTCAAGGGGGAGTTTATTGCCTGTCGCACATCAATTGATGAACGCCTAGTCAACGTTTGAGAAGACGACAAAGCTGAGCAATAGCCCCAGCTCAGTGCTGTAGATGGCCCTGTGGACCGCGCTTTTGAACTTCTTTAACGCATGTAGGTGGTGGTAATCGGCCCTTGGATATTCGCGCAGGGCCTGATAGCCAAAATATAAGGGCAAGAAAACAACGAACATAGACGACATCGGATGATAATGCCCGGAAAAGCAAAGCAATGTGGCAATCGCAATGCTCGCCCCGAGGCCGATCATAATCAATAGCCGGGCCGGACGAGATCCCAGCAGGACAGCAGCGGTGTGCTTGCCGTTGTCCAGATCCGCTGGCTGATGCTTGAGCCCACTGCTCACGGAGCTGGCAAATGAGAGAAACAAGACCGGGGCGATCATCAAAATCGGCAGGTCTAGAGTACCGGTGTAAAAATAGTATCCAAACCAGGGTAACACCCCCCCTACCCCGATGGTTTCTAGGCATTCTCCCCCACCGCGATAGTTGAGGCGCATCGGGGCAAAGCTGTACATCCACAGGAGAGCCACTGCTCCCACTGCAAACACCGGTGCCCAAGGCCTATCGAAAAAAATCACCATAGCCGAGGACAGCAGTAATAGCAGCGCGATCGCTGTCAGGGCGGCGATCAGGATATCCCCTCTCTTGAGCCACCCGTGAGGAATGGCTCGGGGATCGATCAAGCCGGGGTAGCGCTGGTGATGATGTGTGTCTGCTTCGGCATCGGCAAAATCATTGAGGAAGATAATCAGCAGCTGGGTCAGCCACCCAAACAGCAAAACCGCGGCGATCCGCACGGGCCTAAACTCCCCGTTTTGCGTAAAGCCCAAGCCCAGCCCCACGGCCAAGGGCAGCAACACCTTGATCAGCGACGGAAACCGGGAGGCTGTCCACCAAGTAGCAGCCCAGCCAGGTGCCATTGCAGGGGCAAGCGGTGGATTAATCTGGGGTTTGCGTTGCATTGGTAACATGGCGTTCATCTTGCAAAGTGTGTCGTCGTTGATTGGCGACCCATCTTTCTAGGGTTTCTTGGGCCTGACCACTGGCAATGGCCTGCCGCGCTAGGGTCAGGCCCTGGGCAAAGTCCTGGGCTTTTTCCGCGAGTACCAGCAGGGGCGCCGCGTTAAGACAGACGATGTCTTCCTTGGCTGTCTCTGCCTGACCAGCGATCACTTGTTGCACCAGGGCTGCTGCCTCCTCTGGATGCGCTGGCGCTGCGAGCGGCGCAAAGCCAACCCGCTGCAATCCAAAATCCTCTGGCGCTGCAGTGAATAGATCTACCTGGCCATCGGCCTTTAGCTCCGCGATCTCGGTTTCTCCCATGGTGGACAGCTCGTCAATGCCTGCGGTCTTGTCCCCGTTCCAGCCAAATACGACAAACGCTCGGGTCATACCAATGGTGCGCATGACCCGAGCGGTTTTTTCGACCATTTGCGGGGCAAACACACCGCGCAGGGCCCGCTTGGGCCTTGCTGGATGGGCCAGGGACCCGGCGATGTTCAATGTCGATCCAAAGCGAATCTGGGACAAAATGCGGAACAGGGCCCGCGGGTGGACCTGCTGGCTCATACCGTTGAACAGGCCAATGCCAGCCTGTTCAATGCTCTGCTTGACCGTTGCCACATCGCATTCCACATCGACCCCGAGCTGTTCGGCCACGTCCACAGTGCCACACCGGGAGGTGATCCCCCGGGCACCGTGCTTGGCCATGGTTACACCAGCGGCTGCTGCAACAATCGAAGCTGCCGTGCTGATGTTGAACGTTTTGAGCGCGTCCATGCCAGTGCCACAATTTTCCACCAGCGCGTCGGGATCATCGAATTCAATCTTGTTGGTGTCGAGCTCCAGGATCGCATCGTAGCTGCCGGCAATTTCCTCTACATCTTCTCCTTTGCCGGCCAAGGCGGCGATAAACGCGCCCTGTTGAAGCTCGGGCTGAATATCAGCGAGCACCTGATGCCAGCAGTCCTTGGCCTGCTCCCGGGTTAATGACTGCTTTTGAATGAGCCGGGTGATGTGCGCGCCAAACGAACGAAGGGTATGTTCATCAATCATATCGTCATCCTTTTTCTATTGTTTGGCTTACCCATACCTCGGGTTTCATCGCGCTCATCTGCATGAACTCAATCCGAGTGGGTCGAACCAGGCAAACCACGTAATTGGGATCGTCTGGACCGTCAAAATAGGCCCGCAATCCTTCGTTCCAATGGTTGTGGCGCTCCTCAGCCGCATCGCTGATCTCGGCCAGTCCTTGGATTTGCACCCAACTTTCAGCTTCTGCCAAGGTGGTAACCCCGGCCAGCAAGTGAACATCGGGATTGCCTGCAATCTGCTCCACTTTGCGCGTGCCTCTGACAGTGGCAAAGCGAATGGTCAAGTCAGGGTCCGTGCGGATCATCACATAGCGCACCCAGGGCTTCCCGTCTTGTGTTACCGTGGCCAAGGCAGCCAGTTGGGGCTGGGCGAGCTTATCGATTATTTTAGTTTTTAACGCCATCATATTGCTCTCCTCTTTTGGATCTAGCCATGCGGTGGCACGTTGCACGTCTTCGAATACGCCGAGCTCAAAATCCATCGCCTTGGCCACTAGGGCGGCAAAGCGTCCGAGCTTGAGCTGCTGCCTATCTTTTACGATAAATACAGCTCGCCGGCCAAACAGCGCTCGAAGATGGCCAAAGCGCTTGGCAAAAAGACGGATATCCCGCACAGCAGGTGTGTAGTCGATATCTCGCAAGTCAGCCAGGATATCGAGCTCGGTTGAAAATGCACTGTCAGTTGTGAGCGCGTGCATGGCAGCCAAAAAATCCTCAAACGCCCCTGTTCCGCGGGCAACGATCACTGCGCGGCCCAGGTGTGGCGATATTTCATAGGTCAGTTCCATGTCAGCACCACGTTCGTTAAGAAACGATAGGGACAACCTTTTGTAACCATAAGAACGGGTAACGCGTTGTGCAGATCGTGCCCCTTGATGTGGGATATAACAACTCTTCGAGAGGAATGCCCCAAAAAAACAATCTCCCCGCCCATGCTGTCGCAACTACTGGCGATGGCTGGGCGTAAAGTCCAGCCCTACACGGCCTTTTGAAGGTCGATTTTGTCTCTACAACGGATAGGGGCTCCAAAAATTGATACTTTACATCGGACCTCGACCTATGTAAGGCTCTCATTACTCGGTACAAGCTGAGTTTAACATACTGAAATTATAGAATTATCCTCCATTGGGCATAATTCCGTCCTCCCTTACTCAGCTGGGCACGGGGCTTGCTGTAGTAAAGACAAGGCAAGTAACAAGGAACAAGAATGGGAACGCCGCCGACAAACAAGCAAATTGACGAAAATACTGAAAGAGTGGCATCTAGCAACAGGATTAAAGAATAGAAATCATGATTCAGAGAGGGCAAACAAAGAGCCTCGGCAATATCTCTAAAGTCCAAGAGGTCAAGCCCGGTACCTATATTGACGACCGGTATCAGATAGAGGACGTGCTTGGGACCGGTGGTATGGGTCGCGTTTACAGGGCGCGACACCTCGTATTTGATAAATCCTTTGCCTTGAAGATCCTACATGATGCAGGTGCAAACGATTTGATTGCAGAAAAGAGATTTTTTAACGAAGTACGGACACTACACAGCCTGCAGAGCGAAAATGTCCTCCGCGTTGTGGATGCGGGTATCTCCAGAGAAGGTCAATACTACAGTGTATCTGAGTTGTTGGCTGGCCGAACCCTTAAGACATGGATGAGCAAAACACCTTTAACGGACAGGAACTCTGAGTTTTTGAAAGCCGCTGTGGGCTATATCTGCGGCGTTTGCTTGGGGCTGCAGGAAGCTCACGACAAAGGCATCATCCATCGAGATCTCAAACCGAGCAACATCTTCCTGCACCAGGACGACAGAGGTGTTACGGTCAAAATTATCGACTTTGGACTTGCCAAACCAGTCGATGACAGCACGGATAAACGCTACTTCGCCGGCACAGAAGATTATATGCCGCCTGAGCAAAAAGGTGGCAGACAACTCGATGTCCGTTCCGATATCTATGCGCTCGGGGTTGTGTTGTACGAATTGCTAACCGGAGCGCTACCCCAACGACAAGAAGATCCAAATCTCCAACGATCTAAAAACAATAAATATCGGATAAGGCCGCCGAGCAAGATAAACGAGTGTGTACCGGTCGAGCTGGATCACGCCTGTTTGAGAGCCATTGAACGAGATCCAGAATACAGATACCAATCGATTCAAGAGATGCTGAGAGCCCTGACGTTTGCTATCGGTCATGATGAAGATAGCGAGGCCGAGTCTGAACTGCCTAAGCAAAACAGGCCTGTTTTCGCTGCATTATTGATGTCTGCAATACTTCTGGGGGGTGTCTGTGGATTCCTGTTGGGTCTCGTAAACATACCACCAACAGCGGAATCAGCCACTATGCATCAATTAGGTGAGCAAACCACTGAGAACCCATCAGTTGAGCAGAAAGAGATGATGGTTAACGGCGACACCCCAAAGGAAAAAGCAGCCGTTCCACCGATTGCCGAAACCAAAGTCGTCCGGAACCAGTCGCAAACTCGAACATCTCAGCCATCAAGGGTCGTGATTAAGCCGGCAGAGCGATTGGCTGAAACGCCTTCTACAGCTGACCTCAAGAAAAATCAAACGATCAAAGAGTTATTATCTGCCGGCACGCTGGCATTTGACAATGCCAACCTGCTGGATGCAGAAAAGTTGTTTGAAGACGCTCTCAAAATGGACCCCACCTCAGCCGCAGCATGGCACGGTTTGGGGAAGATATCCTTTGAACAGGGGAATCACGCATTGGCGGTCACGCGTCTTAAGACAGCGCTGAGCTATAGCAACAATGCGCTCTGGAGAGTAGAACTCGGCAGTGCATTACACAGAACTGGAAAGAAAGATGAAGCAATGGCTGAATGGAAAAAGGTATTGAACGCAGATCACTCAAAAGCAAAACAGCTGGCAGCTTCATGCATTGCAGAAAATGGTTTCGATGTTCAAAAGTAGCGTCATATGCCTTGTGCTCCTCTTCCCATGCGCCGTATCAGCAGAGACAGTTCTAATTTGCAGGAGCAGTTATCAACTCGTACTTGCTGAAAGACAAGTGCCGCAAAAGGCACGGCTTGTTTTAGAGCATGTGGTGCATGAGATCGCGCAGCACACGGACTGGAAAGTAATTTCTCTTTCCAACAATCAATGCGAAACCAGGGCGGATTTACTTGGCCTTAAGAACGCAAAAGGCGTGGACGAAGCCGTGTTGGTCAAAGTCCAAGAAACGTCGATTCATTATGAGTTTACCGTACATACAACATTTACAGAAGTTTCAAAGGAGAACAACGGCACATTTACTGAGGCGCTCGGCGCTATCTCCCAGACTGTTTTGAGCTTGCTGCCTCAAGTCGAATTATCTCCGCAGAGAGCAGAACAACCAGAGCCGCCGCAACCACCACAGCTTGTCACTCGGCCGATCCAGCGGATGGATAGATCTACTGGATTGTCACCAGCGTCTTTCTGGGTTTCTCTAAGCATCACCGGTGCGTTTACAGTGACGACAGGTGTGCTGGAGATTGTTGGATATTCAATGAAGAAAGATCTGCAAGACACACCGTTTGAAGAGAGGGACCGTTCAGACAAGAAATTGTTAGAAGACCTGCGCACAACAGAAAGGGTGTTCTTGGTCGGTGCTATTGCAGGCGCTGTAACAACAACTATATTGGGATTTTTAACGCCTTTCGGACGCAAGAAGCGCAACAGTCGGAAGGTGGATCTAACCGTTCGCAGTCTATCACTGTGCGGAGATTTTTAATGAAATTAATTCTAATCTTCTTGTTGATCTATTATTCCCTTTTCTTTACCGGATGTTTTGCCTTTGGTGAAATTCCAAGCACACCAGATGGTACATCCACAGACACCGAGACTGATACTGGAACAGATGCAGATACTGGTACTAACATAGATACAGGCACCGAGACTGATACTGGAACAGATGGGGATACTGGTACTGACATAGATACAGACACGGACACCGACACCGACACCGACACCGACACCGACACCGACGTTGACACAGACACGGATATAGACACCGATACTGACACGGACACAGATGCAGATTCGGACACTGCCACGGATTCAGAAACAGAGACTGATACGTGCGATCCCCCACCGACCTGTGAAGATCTGCAGTGGGAGTGCGGGACCGGGGATGATGGATGTGGCAATACCTTAACGTGTCCTGAGTGCCCAGAAGGAGACTGGTGTAACGGTCACGCATGCACGCTGTGTAATACCGATGAACACTGTGGCGCGGCGTGCGAGAACTGCACTGAAGATCCAGATCGACCCATTTGTGTGGCGGGAAATGCGTGCGGATGTGCGGGGGCGAGTTGTCCTGCATCAAAGTATTGCAATACCGACACTGACACAGCTGGGGAGTGTGCCGCTTGTATTGTAGACGACCATTGTGGGATTAATTGCGAGCCATGCAGCAACACGACACCAAGATGCAGCGGTGCGATCCCAGCCGAGGCGACTTGCGTTTGCAGATCAGATCCAGATTCCTGCGGAGATTACAACCACTGTGTCGAGCAAGTCTGTCAACCCTGCAACAACGACGACGCATGCGGGCAGGACTGCGTGGACTGCACAGGAGGACAGCCCCACTGCGACCTTGAGCAAAACGGCGGCGTGTGTGTGGAATGTTATCAAGATAGTCACTGTCGCCAGCTCGACGCTGGGGCGCCGTTTAACTCTCCGGTTGGGGTGTGTACAGCCGGTAAGGTTTGTACGTGTTGGGGACAAACAGCGAGGTGGAAATGTACTGCTACATCGGAGTGTCCCACTTCTTATTATTGCGCTCTTGACTATGACGGCGTTGGTTTTCATGATCATTCTTTCTGCTTGCGTTCTTGCTCAGCAGAGGATGGACCAACAGACGCCATGCAGTGCGGCCACAGGGTAACCGCGGAGTCTGGCAGCCAATTGGTTTGGGTGCCGATGACGACCTGTTTCGCGTTTTCAAAGTTTGGAGAATCTTGCAGCGGAGCTGATACGGATTGCAGCGTAATGGAGAGCTCTCCCTTTGATGGAAAATGCGACAACCTGACATGCACCTACTCCTGTTACGACGCCGATGCAGGTACTGGTGATTCTAATTGGTGTCCGCCAGGTCGTGAGTGCAGAGAATCAGACCGGATTTGTATCCAGTAATATCAGTCCTGGTACTCGCTGGTTGCCAGCTTGAAGATATACAAGTCACCATAATCGTCCCCAGAAAAGGGATTCAATGGGCTCGGATCGGTTGGGCTTTGCGAATCTCCATATGAGTAGCCTGCAACATAGAGGTCGCCGCTCCCATCAGTGCAAAGCCCGGCACTCGAACCGGCATACAAGGCCGCCCACTGGCGTGCGCCATTCCCATCTAGCTTAAGGACCAAGAGCTCCGGGTCATATTCAGGTTTTAGGCCGTTCAAGCTCTCTTCATAATTCTTCTCTTCGAAATATCCTGTCACAAATATATTTCCGACTTGATCTAAAGCAAGCGCATAGATCCAACCATTGATGAATGTGTGCCACTGATACACGCCACTCCCATCCAGCTTGAGAACATAGCCATTCCCATCAAAAGGTTCCATTTCGCCTTCTGAAAATGGATTCAGAGGACTTTCGCCATTCGGACCATTCCAGGCGTCAGAGATATTTGCTAGATAGACGTTTCCGGCCCCATCAAGTGATAATTGGTTCGAGGAGCCACCACCCTTGTAAAATGTGTGCCATTGGTATGCACCGTTTGCGTCTAGCTTCTGAACAAAAGCCCCATGATTATCATCATCCAAATGCAGATGCAGTGGGTTCTGACCGCTCGGGCCGTTCCAAGCATTCAATGAAAAACCCATCGTATAGATGTTGCCGGTCCCATCCACAGCCAGCGAATGACCGTCATCATAATCGCTGGACCCGTAAAAAGTATGCCACTGGTATGCGCCGTTGGTGTCCAGTTTAAGGGTGAATGCATCGCTTTCAGCAGCGTCTTCAAAGCCTCCTGAATGGGGATTTAACGGGCCTAGGCCATCTGGTCCGTCCCAACCATACTCTGAGGTGCCTATCACATAGAGATTTCCTTCTTCATCCACAGTTATGGAATTTCCTTTATCGTTATAGTTTGTCCCATAGAACGTGTGCCATTGGTATTCGCCATTGGCGTCCAGTTTGAGAACGAATAGGTCATACTCACTCGGAATATACTCCGTACCTGTGCCGGTATCTGAATCTGTATCAATTATATCATCATCAATTGTGTGCGGATTCAGCGGGCGCTGACCGCTTGGACCGTTCCAAGAAAAGTCTGAGTATCCGGTGATATAGATGTTTTGGTCCCCATCCACGGCCAGGGACTCGGCAATATCGTACCCATTTGATCCGTAAAACGTGTGCCACTGATATGCACCGTTCCTATCCAGCTTGAGTATTACGATCTCGTACTTATAAGACGCCTGATGGAGGGGTTTTTCTCCATTTGGCCCATCCCAACTTGCGGTCCTACCAGTCACGTAGATATTGCCGACACTGTCGGCAACCACAGAATAGCCTCTGTCTTCAAAATGTCCGTGGCCATAGTACGTATGCCACTTGATCGGCGGTCCAGCCACTGATGTGTCAGTATCAGTCGTAGTGTCAGTATCAATCGTCGTATCCGTGTTGGTATCAGTATCACAGTTGCTGAGACAGCAGCCACTGGTACACGCATCCATATCCCCTTCTTCAACGCCGTAGCAGCTGTGTGCGCCGACGACTACCAGGATGACCAACCCAATACTGCCAGCTTGCTTGTGTATTTTCATTTTTGACCTCCTACCTTAGCAATCCATTTAAGCCCCAAGCTGAGAACCACCTGGAGGTCAAAACGGTGAACAATGCCCTTGTCCAGAACCTCGAAGAACCGACCACCGCCAGCCACGTCCAGGCTCGTAAAAAACCTGTGACCCAGGGGCAACTCTGCGCCTAATATCCCAATGTAGCTAAAGCCGGGCGTTGTGCGTTTCTTTCCACTCCGGTTGGCCTGGAAAAGCTGTTCATAGCCAACGAAAACTTGGGGGCGCAGGATAACCAGTGAGACTGGAACGACATAGCCAATGCCTATGGCAGCTCCTACGTCGTGGTATCCTGCTGAGATGCCAACGTCAGGGCGCGTCGTCCAGGTGAGGCGGATGCTGGGTTCTAACTGGTTTGGTATCTCAACACGGTATTGAAGAGACGCGCCGTATGAAGAGAAGGCGTCCTCTAACGACCACTTGCGCCATAGGCCTCCGCTACCGAGCCGATGGGTCATGTGGGTCTTGGCCTTTATAAACAAACCGCCCTTTGGCACGGCCTCCTCCAGCTCAATGGTTTGAAAGTCATCGGCGTTCAGATGCACGCTTCCTTCTTGGAGTGCATCTACCTTGGCAACGCGCACGGTATCGATTTTCGTGAGCAGGTACGCCTCGTACCTGCCGGGTCGCACTGCGAAAAAGGCGCGATTGCCCGAGCTGATCTCGGCCTCGGCCACGATGGTGTTTTCAGACGCATCGAGGATCAGCAGCCGTCCGGCTTCTGGCAGTACTGTTGAAATGTGGGTGGTTGTATTACCTATCTTTGTCAGGACGATCTCACCCCGGCCTTGAAGCTTGAACTCGTACATGGGGTGTTGTCGAGACCCGATGGTCGCGCTTGTGCGCGCCAGTGTTTGTGCGTACGCGTATTGGTAGGCCTCGGCCAGGGTCACCTTGCCGTCTTGTGATTTGTCTGCTGCGCCCCGCAGCGCAGAGACCAGGTAATGGGTAAAGAAAGCACCGCGAATCTCCACCGACTCCTGGCTCAGCTCGTTGTGAGCGCTCGATGTGATGATGGCGTATCCATTTGATGTCATCTCGTCAGTGATATTGATTTGGTATTCTGGACCGCGGTGTCCGCCTTTTGCAGCGATCAGCCTGCCGCTCTGGCAGGAATCCAGAAATGCGAGCCGCACATCAGCCGCTGAGGACTGCAGAAAATCGAGCAGCTGGCCAAACCGCAAATAGGTCTTGCCGAGCTCCAATACATCACCTTCGGCATGGCCTGAGTAATAAAATAGCAGCAGCGCCTTGGAACCAGTTTTCTTCTTGTTCTCAATAATCCGCTTTTCCAAACCGTGAATCGCAGCCCATGCGCGATCCGCATTCCCATTGAGCACCATTTCCACATCCCCTGGCGCAAAGCCGCCCAGCTCTGTGAGTACGTTGTGGATTTTGATTGCATCCTGCTCTGCGTAACTGAGCTCTTTCGCAGGGTCGTGTCCCAAGTTGTTGCCCAGCACAACGGCGAATTTTCGCGTTTCAGCGTTCGCCTCGAATGTGGCCACGAGCATCAAAAGACCGATTATAACCTTGATCAGAATTGTCGCTTTCATGGCGTCTTCTTTTTCACCTTTAGGCTCCTGATGTACAGATCTTCACTATCTTCTATCACAAAGTCCTGGTCGAGATGTACCTGTTTCAGCCGGGCGTGAACATCGCGCCTATCGAACCGATGCTTTGAAAATACAATCACATAATATTCATCCCCGGTCATGTCGTCCAGGACGATGCTTCCCGGCAGCTCGTGGCGTCCCGGACGGTTCAGTACCATGGGCTCAGGCTCCCGCTCTGGCCGGGTTTCTGGATAGAACGGAGAGAGCCGCTTTTGATTATCCAAGGCAAAGATCGAAAGATACCCACTGCTGGTTGTATTAACGACAAACCTGAGCGCATCATTGGGAATTAGCTCTGCTCCGGGCGCAACCCTGAACTGCCGGCCATCTCGCTTTGCTACCACCTCGAAAGTCACATTGCCTTTAAACCCCATGCCATGTGTTGCCGCTGGCGACCGCGCCCGATCCCCTACTCGGTACAAATCGGGTAAAAGGAATACGGCAACTGCCGCAGCAGCAGCTAAAGAGGCAGCCAAGATCGCGGTCTTGCGGTTCAACCAGCTGCTCGCGCGCCTGCTTCCAGCTGAGAAAAGGTCTTGGGGAGGGGCAGCGGCCATTAGCTTTGCCCTTAGGCTGGCGCGCTGCTGCTCCACACCGGCTTCATATTCGGCTACATTGGCCTTTATGACCGCGATCATCTGTTTGCAACTCAAACAACTGGCCACATGATCGCTGAGACGTTGCAATGCATCGTTCGGCAAGTCCTTTGTTTCAAATTGCATCAGAGAAAACCGTGATGGGCACTCGATCATTGTTGAGTTCCTCCGTTAAAAATGTGGCTGGCGCGCTTTCGAAGCATACTCAGACGCTTGACCACAGCGCGCCTTGAGATACCGAGGGAGCGGGCTATCTGGCTCTGATCCATGCCCCAGATGTAGTAGGCAATAACGATATTTTGTCCCCGCTCGTCGAGCTCATCCATCAGGTATTCGATCGTCTTTTTCACGTGGATTTGGTTAATCGGATCTCTCTCAGGTGCGCTTAGACGATCTGGATACTCGATGGATGCCGCCCACTTGGCACGATTTTTACTGAGCATCCGCCTGCACACATTGGTGCTGATGCGATAGAGCCAAGGCAAGTAACTCTCACCGTACGTAAAGGTCGAAAGCGATTGAAACGCGCGGATGAACGTCTCCTGAACCGCGTCTTCCGCTAAAGAGCGATCAACGAGAATGCGCTTGCACAAATCATAGATCACACCGCCGTATTGCCGGTGAAGCGACGCTATCTTTTGCATCTGCGCTTCCAAGGTTCTCATGATGAACAATACCGCCAGAACGCATAAAGAGAACCAGAAAAATTCAGTCGAATTAACTCGATGTTTTTTTAAATTGGGGATTGGTTAAAGGCGTGAAATCGTTATAGGATAGCTCTATGGTGGCCGGTCTTCTTAAGTACGATCCTGTGCCGTGGCTTCTCTCCTCTGAGAATGCGGCTATCTCGGCATTTGTCAGACGCGACCTGCTCGGTGAAAAAGTCAACACCGAGCAGCTCTGGGAGCTGCCAGAGGCCAGACGGCTGGTCAAGCGTCAGCAGTCAAATGGTTCCTGGCGCTACCCAGTTGCAAAGCCACCACCTTATAACTACGACCTCTACGAGACGCTGAACACACTCGGCATTCTGGTCGGCAAGTATGGATTTAACAGCCGACATCCAGCTATCCAACGAGGCGCAGACTATGTCTTCTCCTGCCAGGCACCCGAAGGCGACTATCGGGGTATCTACGGAAATCAGCCAGCACACACCTACACGCCGGTCCTCATGGAAACCCTCATCGAGGCTGGCTACAAGGACCATCCTTCTATCGAACGGGCTTTTCAATGGCTCCTGGACACGCGCCTAGACGACGGGGGCTGGGCAATCCCAGCCCGAACCCACGGTATAAAGTATGCCGGTGACTGGGAAGGCACTGCTTCAGCTAATCCAATCGCGCCCGACCGAAGCAAGCCTTTTTCCCATATGGTGACCGGTATGGTACTACGCGCCTTTGTTGTACATCCCCGCTATCGGAGAAGGCGCGTGGCAAAAGATGCCGCGCACCTGCTTAAATCTAGGTTGTTCCAGCCCGACAAGTACCCGGATCGCAAGGGACGGGAGTACTGGACCAAGTTCACCTTTCCTTTTACGTTCACGGATCTCCTGACCTCCTTGGATTCCCTCGGGCGTATGGACTTTGCTGCAGATGATCCCAACATCAACGCTGCGATAACCTGGTTCAACAAGGAACAGCAATGGGATGGCTCCTTTGCATTGGTGATGCGGCGTGGCGTGGGCGACAAGCGGTTGTCCCATTGGATCGGGCTTGCGATCTGTCGTGCCCTCTGCCGGTTCGAGGTAAGGCGATAGGCATGGCAAACCGCAACCGTGAAGTACGCCTGTCTTCTGTTGTATTCATGCCCTGCCCGTTGTAAGGTCCATTGGCTATGATTTGCTGCGATGTTCAATCCTGTGTCGGCTGCCGCACCTGCGAAGTTGCCTGTGCTGATTTTCACTTTGGCGCTGTGTCCCCTGCACTATCGCGCATTCGCGTTGCCAAGCTCGAAGAGATCGGTATCGACCTGGCAATTGCCTGCGTTGCCTGTGCTGAAAGGCCCTGCCTTGAATGCCCGACCGAGGCACTCAGTGTGGGTGAGCAGGGGCAAATCTGTGTGGCTGAAGACCTGTGCACGGGATGCGAAGCATGCGTTCACGCCTGCCCCATCGGCGCCATTGGATTCTTCGATGACCATCCCCTCTTCTGCGACCTATGTGGCGGTGACCCTCAGTGCGTGGCAGGCTGTCCAACGCGAGCCCTTGCGTTCGAAAATAAAAGCGCACCTTCTTTGGCAACGCATTCGCATGCGCCTGGCGAACCTGCGCGCAGACGCGCTGCCTATGCCAGATCTGTCTCAGCCCCAGTGCGGGAAAAATGGATGGCTGGTTGGCGAATGGGCCCATGACCATCTATCGGGGAAACCGCCTCCAGGTGGATCTGACCAGCGGCACCATCGAGCGGGGACAGACGACCGTCGATGGTATTGGTGCGCGCAGCTGGAACAGCGCAACCCTGCGCAACGAGCTGAAACCCAACATCGATCCCCTGGGGCCGGATAACATCCTGTGCATTGGGGTCGGCCCCCTTACTGGCAGTCGCCTCATTGCATCGTGTCGCTTTATTGCTAGCGCCAAGAGCCCCCTCACGGGATTCCTCGGCGACTCAGGTGCGCGCGGGTTCTTTGCGCCTTCACTCAGGTGGTCTGGCCACGATCAGATCGTCTTTACCGGCAGGTCGGATCGCTGGGTCTACTTATTTATTGATGACGATGTTGTTGAACTGCGCGATGCATCCCATCTCGTAGGTCGCGACATTACCGAAACAACAACCCAGCTCCGCGAGGAACTCAGGGATCCAGATCTGCAGGTCGCTGCTATCGGCCCGGCAGGTGAAAACCTCGTGAGGTATGCCATCATATCGTGTAACCTCACGCGCGCCGCAGGCAGGACCGGCATGGGCGCTGTTATGGGGTCGAAAAAGCTCAAGGCCATTGTCGTTCGCGGCACCAACCCGGTCAGGCCAGCAGATCCAGAACGCTTTAACAAGGCGTGCGCTGCGTTTCAACAGAATATCGTCACCCATCGGCAGTTCTGGTCGCGCAGAAAGTACGGCACGACACGCATCATGGACGCCCTGTCAGAAATGGGCGTGCTGCCCGCGTACCATTACCGCAGTGCTGTGTTTGAAAACCTCGAACGAGTCAACGCCGAAGCCCTGCGCAGGGATCACGTCGTCAAGTCCAAGGGCTGCTACAACTGTTATGTCTGTTGTTCTCGGTACAACATTACAAAGTACAGTGAGGGAGAAGGACCAGAGTACGAGGCCCAAGCCGGCTTTACGGTCAAATGCGGCAGCGCCGATATTGAAGTCGGGGTCGCAGCTTCAAATGCGGTCAATCGCCTGGGTATGGACTGCATCACCACTGCTGAGATCATCGCCTGGCTCATGGAATGCCGACATGAGGGGGTTTTAACTGATGCGGACGTAGATGGGATCGATATGTCGTGGGGATCGACTGAAGCTATCCTCAAGATTCCAGAGATAATCGCCCATCGAAAAGGCGTGGGTGATATTCTGGCAGAGGGGTCCAAGCGGGCTGCTGAAATATTCGGTAAAAAGGCCCGAGACCTGACGGTCGAGGTCAAGGGACTTGAACTGTTCAGTGCTGATCCGAGGGGCATCAAGGGATATGGCCTGATGAATGCAATCAACTCCCGGGGCGGCGATCATTACCGCGGCGAGCCCATGATCGAACTGACAGGTGACGAAGCCCTGGCGCGCCGACGGGTCGGCAATCCCAAGGCTGCCCATCGGCTAGAGGAAGAGGGCAAAGGCGCCCTCGTGCACTATGCCGAGCTGCTGGGGATTCTCTCGGACAGCATTACGGTTTGCAAGAACATCTCGAACTGTATGGATGCGATGGACTTCGATATCGCCGCACAGGCATATGCAGGACTGTTGGGACGGGATATCACCCGCGACGACCTGTGGAACGCCTGCGCCCACATAAGCCAGATCGAGCGTGAATTCAACGTGCGCGAAGGCCTCACCCCAGCCGATGACACGCTACCCACCCGTTTTACAGATCATCCCATCGCAGACGGCCCAGCCAAGGGGACCCGCATCAATATTGATAAGCTGGTCCACGACTACTACAAAGTAAAGGGCTGGAAACCGCAGAACGGTTAGCAGGATAGCCGAAACGAAATTATCTTTTTATCTTTTCTTCGTACAGGCGGATCCAATCGTCGACCGACATCTGCTGCATGGTCTCGCCGATCAGCTGGTAGGGAATCTGCTCGACCTTCTTCAATCGAATGCAGCTCTTGCCCATGTCGAGCTTGGTTTTGCAGTGCTTGGGGTATTCCTTGACGAACCACTGGAGCAGCGTTTCGTTGGCATAGATGCCCATGTGGTAAAACCCGATGAAGTGCTTTTGGGAAGCGATGCTGACAAACGGCAGGGGCAGCTTGGGATCACAGTGGTACCCGCTGGGGTAGATTCGGTGAGGCACCACGTAGCCAATCATGCTGTAGCTCATCTGCTCTTCAAATCCCTGGGGCAAATTATCGAGGATGGTCTGCCTGAGCTTTACAAAATAACCCCTTCGCGCCTCTGGCACCTCTGCGATATATTGTTTTACGGTGTTGGCCTTTGATTGCATTCGTTACCCCTTTGGGACAAATTCTTTTGACCACACAAACGGGTAGAACACCGTGCCGATCATACCCGCTGATGTAGCATATAACAATTCTTCCAATGGGATGCCGATAATAAATACATTGGAAAACCGATCCGTGTGCCACGATAGCTCGAACACCTCGGGTAGGGTCGCATCCAATGCAAGGCAAATCCCGCCATAGGCGAGGCACGATAGCCCAGCACCTATCAGGCCGGGCACGGCCAAGTCCGGCCGTTTGAACCAGATAACAATGGCAAAGCCGATCATGATGACTGCACTGCCCCAAATGAGCGCCACACCGATCAGCACACAGGCCACACTGAGGACCAGGGCCGAGCCGATCATCATCCCAACCCGCTGGACAATGGATCTCACATCCCGGTAGGCAATTGCGCGATAGGTCTGCCGCAGGCAAAACGGGTATACCCCAGTGGTCAATACGGCCAACCCAAAGACGAACAGAAAATCTTCAATGCCAAAACCGATGCGCGCTGCCAGATTAAACAAAAATACCGGTTCCCAATAATCGGGGTAGAAGAACCGCTCGGTCAGGGCAAACGGCAGGGCAACTGCGCCCATCAGCAGCAATGGCCTACGCAAGTCAGCACGCAATAACAATATGACCGCGCCGGGTATCGCTAAGAATCCACACAGGACGAGAAAGGCATAGGTCATTGGACAAGGTCGCCGACAAATGCCGTGTAGGTCAATAGTCCTGTCAAGTAGAGGGGTACGAACACAGAAACAGCCACTAATGCAGAGAGTCCCATACCACGGGCGGCCCGCCGGCTCAACACCAAGCCAGCTGCCAGTACGACGGCCAACGCGGATGGGCTAAGGCTTGGTACAGCCCCTAGGGTCGGGCTTAACAGCCTAAAACAAACCCATACGGCAACTGTGGCACTGACGTTTAGAGCGAGCACTGCGCCTTGTGCCCAGGCCGTTCCCAGCCACACACACAGGGTATTTTTGTTGCTCTGTCCATCAGACACCGCATCTGGCAGTGAGGTGGCAATGGCCGAGGCCAACTGGGCAGGCAACACCGCAAGTACCCAGCACCAGGGCAACGTCTGCAACAGGCCGCCTTGGGCAAAATAGCCAATCAGCGGTAAGATCAACCCCACGCCGATCATCTGCAACAACTCCCCTCCCCCGCGGTACGACAGTTTAATCGGGGGATAGCTATACATCCAGAGCAACCCCAAGCCAACGGCAATACCCACCAAGGGCAGCCAACGACCCGCGAGTCCGAACACCCCTGCGCCACAACCCAAGGCCAAAAGGGCCATGGCAATCGCAGCCCGACCCAGGGATGCGCGCCCCAGATCCCCATCTACCAGCACGCGGGATCCACCTGAAAAAACAGTGTAGGTCTGATTGAGGCGATCCGTTTCAGCATCTGCATAGTCGTTGGCGTAAACGATGTAGAGCTGCAAAAACAACCCACTGCATTGGACCAACCCAAATATGAACCAATCCAGTGCCTGTCCCGCGGCCACTGCCAACCCCTGTCCCATTAGCAGCGGCAGAAAGATATAGCTCTGGGAGGGCAATCGGGATGCTTTGATCCACGCGCCAAACCGGGTCATGGCAATCCTTCCCAGGCACTGTTCGAGGGCCGTCCAAAAAAGGCAAACAGCGCGCTCCCCAGGCCGAAGTTGGCCATTGCAATACCGGCCAGCACTGCTAGCTCATAGGTCACATCCGACGCCCTGGCCCCTAGGGTCAGCACCTTGGTCAGCGCCTCGCTCATGTGGGTGGTGGGCAATAGGTGAAACAGATCAATGGATCGCCCGCTAATTTGAAACATGGACACCTCAGGCCGCGGGAATACAATACCGGAAAAAAGGACGAGCAAAAACATCACCGCACTGGCCAGCAAAAAGGCCCGGGTTTGGGTCTTGGAGAGACTGGCGATCACCATGCCAATGCCGATGTTGGCCATGCTGGCCATAGCAGCTACGGCCATGGCCAATGGGATCGAGCCAGCACTGCGAAAGCCAAACCCAAAGGCCACGCCCAGGGTCAACAACACCGAAGCGCCCCCCACGCAGAGCTGCACGGCAAAAAAACCCAGCACCAGTTCAAAAGAGCGCACTGGCGTGAGCCGCAGCCTGGCCAATGTTCCGGCCTCCACGTCGCGTACAACCGCCATAGAAGCTGAAAATATCAGCATGATGACTGAAAAGACCAACAGCCCTGGAACATATCTCTCAAATGGCGTGCGCTCTGCAGACAAGCCCAATGGCAGTGCAGTGATCTCCACTGCTGGATGTCGCTGGTTGATCTGACGAACGACTTTTCCAACGACCCGCGACACCAGTGCCGAAACGAACAAATGTTCGGGTGATCCCACATTGCCCAAGAGGCTCAGTTTTAACGGGGATTGGGAAACCGCCGTGCTCGAAAAATCCGCTGGTATGACGAGTCCATTGTTAACCCGCCCCTCGATGACGTGCTGCTTCAGGGAAGCCCGGCTCTCGACGCGCTGAAGATCAAACACCAGCGTGCCATCTGGCCCTTTGCATTGGGCAAGGGCCTGGATCACTTGCGCGCTTCTCGACGTTGGATCAGCTGCTGCCTGATCCTCATTGAGCAAGGCCAGGTGATGCTGTGCTGCGCTATCGCTGAAAAGCGCCCAATATAGGATCACAAACAGGGGCGCCGTCAGCACGGTCAGCCCTAGGCTGAGGCGGTCTCGCCACAGCCTGCGCACGCCTAACTGCAGGACGAGCCAACTCCTCATTCGCGCAACCTCCTTCCGGTCAGCTCGATGAACACGTCCTCTAATGACCGGTGCCGCCACCGCAGATCCAAGGGCGAAATGCCTAGTTTGCCCAGCACAGTGCGGATCGGTCGCACCAATTCCGGCCCCTCGTGCACATCCAAGACGACCCGCTCGTCAAACCGCCGTACCTTCGGCCCGAGCGCACCCAAGGCCACTTCTGCCCGAGCGTACTGGTGGTCAGACAAATGGGGAAGTACGATCTCGATCAACCTGTCCGGCCCTGAGGCCTGTTTGAGGGCAGCTGGGCGGTCCAAGGCCAACAGGGTACCCTGATCCACGATACCCACCCTATCGGCCATGCGTTCGGCCTCGGCAATATCGTGGGTCGATACGAGTAAGGTTTTACCCCCCCCTTGCCGGCTCAATTGGACGAGCTGTTCTCGTACTAAGACCCGACTTTGGGGATCCAGTCCTGCAGCTGGTTCGTCCAAGATGAGGATCTTGGGATCGTGGATCATGGAGAGGGCGATGCTCAATCGGCGCTGCATACCACCGGACAAATGGGCAGCCCGCGTATCGGTTTTGTCGCTCAAGCCAAATGCGTCAAGCAACGCCATGGCCCGTTCCTGGGATGCCTTTGGGGGCAATTTGAACATGCGTGCGACAAATACCAACTGTTCGAGACACGTTAAATCGTGCCAGATCACGAGTCGCTGGGGGCAATAGCCGATCAGTGCAGCGCGCTGCCGTCGCACTGCGCTGATGGGCGCGCCCATCAGCATCACTGATCCACTGGTCGGGCGCAGCAGCCCGACCAACATGCGCATCAAGGTGGTTTTGCCCGCGCCATTGGGGCCTAGCAGTGCCAATATCTCGCCAGGGCGAGCCGTAAAGGAGAGATGATCGACAGCGACCAGGTCTCCGAATTGCTTGGTCAGTGCCCGAGTTCCCAGGGGGGACCGAAGCTGGGCATCACTGCTCGCGCTCACTGTTAGTGCTCTATCCACTCTACAATGTTGGGTAAAAGATCTCCCCCTTTGAAAAAGGGGGCTGGGGGGATTTCGTCATTCCCCTACCGCCTTGCTGTGACAAAATCCCCCTAACCCCCTTTTTCAAGGGGGAATTTGCTATCTTCGCCCGACAAAATTCGTTTGACATAACACTAGTCCTGTATCAGCTCCTGCTTCATAAATCGCTGTTTCGCAATGACCGGCATCAACCGCACGGCATGCCACATGAGCTTTGAAAAAAAGCCAGGGCGAATGTGTAACTTACCTCTGGCTGCACTGCGAAGCGCATGGCGAATGACATATTCCGGCTCACTGGCAAAAAAATTCGGCATTGTGCTCATCTCAGGGTTCCCAAACACCTGTTTTTTCATGATAGGGGTTTTGGACCAGAATGGATAGACAATTGACGTCTTAATCCCCTGTTTTTTAACTTCACCATGCACGGCCATGGCAAACCCGCGCATGCCGAATTTAGATGTTGAATAAGCCGCGCCATATGGCGTGGCCACATACCCTGCGACAGAGGAAACATAGATCAGGTGCCCGGATTGTCGTTGCAACAGGTCTGGCAGAAACAGGCTGTTTAACCGCATCACCGAAAGCAGGTTGATGCGCATTATCTTTTCATTAATTTTCAGAGGAATATCAACGAAACGACCTGTGAATAAGATGCCTGCGTTATGAATGATAATGTCCAAATGAGGGCTTGCTTTTTTGCACGCTTCATAGAGATATTCACATCCCTCGGCCGTAGAGAGATCTGCCGTAATCGTCGCGATGATCTGTTTTTCAAGGTGTGGTTTTTTTACAACCTGAGAAATGGGAGGTGCTGCCACATCGCTGAGAACGACATTTGCACCGCTCTCGATCAGTTGATTGATGAAGTGCTTGCCAAACCCACCAAAGGCACCGGTGATTAATATGGTCTTGTTTTTGTAGTAGTTCATGAAGATTGGCCGTAGTGGTCTGTGATAGATTTGCCGATACTCATATGGCGTGAGATGACGCTATCGGTCATTTGTGAAACCCCTCGGAAAAACAACAACAGTCGGACCTTAGAGTGGGAGAACCTCCGAGCAGACCGCTGCTCAATATGCGCAATAATGACCTTGGCAGCACGTTCCGGCGTCTTTGGCTTGGTGTCTGCAATAGAGGGTATGTTCCTGAGGAGATTCTTCGCGACTTTGTTTGATTTCGCTCGCTTCATCATATTGGTATCAATAAACCCAAAATAGACCGCACCGGCTGTGGCGCCAGTGCCGGATAGTTCCATGCGTAAGGATCGCATCCACGAATCCACAAAGGCCTTTGACCCCCCGTATGCCGCGGCAAGGGGCCAGGGAATGACCGCAGCAATGGATGATACAGCCACAACATGGCCCTTGTTCTTCATGACCTGCTTCAAGGCGGGCTGGATCGTGCGATATACACCGAGAATGTTGACCTGCAATACCTGCTCGAACTCTGCTGCCGGCATCTTCCAGGACGGGCCGACTTTTTCAATACCTGCGTTGGCCACGACAATATCTAGCCGGCCGAATTTCTCCACGGCCTGTGCCACAACCCGCTGCATCCCTGCTGCATCTGACACGTCGCACGGCACCACAAGTGCCCCCTGGCCCAGGTCATTTGCCAGGGCGTCCAGCTCGGGCGACGGTAAATCAACGCAAATAGGGATACCGCCTTTGGCTTGTATCTGTTTTGCTGTTGCAAGGCCAATGCCGTTGGCAGCGCCGGTGATCAGCGCCACCCGGTCTTTGATAATAAGCTTTTCCCTTTTAAATATCATTATACGCTCCTTTACTCTCCTTATGTTAAGGACTGCTGATGATGCCTCAGCCGATGTGTTTTTTAAGGAAATTCACCTGATCAGTGACTGTTTGTTCAAAGTCTGGTTGTACATAAACATCAAAATGATCCACATCGTATGCAATGAGCTCGCCCCTAGGTGCTCTATTGGCCGCTTTTATGGCTGGCTTTGGCGGTGTGGTCTTGTCCTTTAGGGCGACCTGAATCAGATGAGGGACTTTTAGTTTAGCAGCAAACTTACCGGGTGAGTATCGAATTAATGACAAAAAAATTCTGGCAGCGACATTTTCACTAAAACCTCCTCGGTTTGGATATAACTTTCGCGAAGCTTCGTATGCACCTGGTGCGGTCATGGCTGCCAGGTCTCCGGGCCGGCCAAATGCAGGCACATAGTGTGGGGAGCGGCCCAATACCTTGTTCACAAGGTCTCGCAGGGCTGCTGCGCCGAGCCGTATATTGGGGACCAAACCAACGGTCCGGGCAGTTGCAAAGCCGTTGATGTGGGGCACTTGGGATATGACCGCAGCAATATCTCTATCTTTTGCAGCCACAGCAAACACATGGCCGCCACTAAAGGATGTGCCCCAGGTAACAATCTTTTGAGGGTCTACAATTGGCAATGCGCGGGCGCACGCAATCGCTGCGTGCCAGTCCTGGTGTTGCTTTTTGATGTCCAGTACCTGCCTGGGCTCACCGTCACTGGCCCCAAAATGGCGATAATCAAATACCAAAGCGCAGTATCCGGCCCTGGCAAAGCGTTCTGCATAGGCATCGAGGCGCATCTCTTTGACACCGCAAAATCCATGGGCCAGAATAATACAAGGGGGGTTTTCTGTTTGAGACGGGCGAAACAGCCATCCTCGACACGTCGATCCATGCGAGGAAAACTGAATATTCTTCTTGTCAATCATAGCAAATGTTATAAAATCAACCAATTGGTTTGACAATTATCATCATTTATTAAAACTGAATTTACACCTTGTCAGTTTTGCAGTCATTATATTTAAGTAATTAGCCGACTTGACGATGATATAATTATTAATTCAAGTAGAATATTATGAGCTCAAGCCGAATATTATTCGTAAAAACAGAACATAAGCCTTGTCAGTTATAACAGTTTTTATAAAAGTAACCAAATGGTTTGACAATTATTATTGTTCATTAAAAGTGTTATAAAGTATTGACATTATTAACAAGAATTGAAAGAACCGAAAGACTATGGAAAATACACCGGCAAAGAAATCTCGTCAGTATGGAGGCATGGATGCCGACGAACGCCGCACCGGTCGAAGAGAAAAATTCCTTGAGGCTGGTATAGAGGCATTTGGCACGACCGGATATGCCAAGTCCACAATCCAGGGAATCTGCAGGATTGCCGGATTGACGGAGCGTTATTTTTACGAATCGTTCACAAGCAAAGAAGACTTGTTGTGCGCTGTGCATCGCAGATTGATCAAGCAGCTGGAGGTAGAGGCCCAAACCATCATTGAGACGCCTGATATATCCCCGATGGCAACCGTATACGGCACCACCGAAATGCTCTATGCGCGATTTAAAGAAGATCCCCGCAGGTCTCAAATTCTTTTAATTGAAATGCTGGGCGTCAGCCCACGCGCAAGTGAGGAATATCAGAGAGGTATGGTGGTCCTAACGACCTGGATTGAGCTCATTGCATCTGTTCTCTTGCCCGATATTGATCCTGAGCGATTAAGAGCCACCATCATACCAACCGCTTGTGCTGGCGCGATTATCCAGGTTGCCAATCAATGGGTTCTCGACGGGTTTAAGACCCCGCTAGATGAACTAACAAAGCAGACGATAAGATTTTTTGTAGCCATGGACGATTTTTTTAGAAAAGAATCAGATAAAGTTTCACCAGATCAAAGATCATCAGATCAAAGCTCACCAGATCATAATTCACTAGATCAAGTTTCATCAGATCAAGTCTCATAGAACCTCATCACATCGTCCATATCTCCATAGGTGCGATCCAGGTAGGACAGGGTGATCTCCCATGGGGTGAGAAAAACAGCTGGGCCCATGGTGGCCAGTTCCTCGACCACGATGCGGTGCTTTTCCTCAGCATGGGGCTCGCCAATGGCTTTTAAAGCACGGGTGATTTTTTCGAGGTAGCGCTTGTACAAATCATCGCTCTTTTGATAGGAGGCCAGAAAATTTTCACCCAATAGGCCGCCTTGGTTCATTGCCGCTTCAAGGCGTGGGAACGCATCGGCCATTTGTTGGCTAATAAGCCCCTTGCCAACCAGCAACTTGAGCCTAAGTGCCATCAATTCTGAGTAATCAAGATCTTCCTTAGACGGATTGGGTATTGCCATGCCAGACCTTTTCAGTAGACGTTTGAAGGGAAGTTACCATTTACACTAATAATTTAAGGCCGTTGGAGGAATAGTAAAGCCTGTACCCAGTCATTTCCCACAAACCGCAACTATCTCACAGAGAAAATGCCAGTTTCCCCTGTGCTGTGGCTGGCTGATTGATAGATGAAACTTGATTTCCGCCACAAGTGGCGGTCTCAAGTGATGCTGGTGCAGGTAGAGCCCTCCCCCTTGAAAAGGGGGGATTTCCATAAATGAAAGAAAGAGTAGACCATGACAAAAAGGACAATTGGACGTTTAAAAATCCCCCTAACCCCCTTCGTCGAAGGGGGAATACCTGCTCTTGCTCCCACTAATCACTGGCGTAGCCATTGTTC
>JASJCT010000106.1 GCA_030065855.1 Myxococcota bacterium | reverse complement strand
AGGATCGGGGAGAAAAACATGCCGAGAAACATGGCGGTCGAGCCCCGGCCGACGAGACGGCCGCGCAAAGATGCCGGGGCGAGCTCCATGATCCACAGGTTTCCCGAGGGCATCATCAGGCCTATTCCTGCACCGCTGATAACCAGAGCAAGCAGGCTAAACGTGTAGGTAGTGCTGAACGATACAGCGATGTATCCGATGCCCAATGCCGCAAACGCAATGGCGTATATCAACGGAAACGAGAGACGCTGTTTGACCCTGCGGTAGTTCATTGCCACAACAGCCGAGGCCAGGGTGGAGATGCTGATGCCGTAACCGACCATGGCGTTGGACACGCCAGGCATCTGCTTGAGAAAAAACGGGATCTGCACTGGCATCATATAAAAAAAGACAATGCAAACAAAGATAATGCTGTAAATGACGGTCAGCTTGAGTTTGGGATAATCCACTGGCTGCCCAACCAGCTGGTCCGTCAAAGAGACTGCTGGCCGGGATGGATTGGGTTCGGGTAGAAAAAAGATCGCCAACAGCAACACGGGAAAAGAAAACAAATAGATGTAAAACGGCGCCTGCCAGTGAATATCAGCAGCCCAACCTGCTAGCGCAATGAAGCAGACACCGCCGAGCCCGATGAACGAAGACTGAAACCCGATAAAGCTACTCCGCGCTTTGCCCTGAAAATAGTCACCCACCAGAGTGGTGGCAATGGTCATGATGCCCGCCACAGCAATTCCCAAAACAGCGCGCCCCAGCAAAATCAGATGAAGATCGTGGAGATAGGCGCCTGAGGTGCCGGCCAAGCCGTAGAGCATCAGGGCAAACAGTAGCAGCCGCTTGCGCCCGGATCGGTCTATCAGGTAGCCATAAATAGGTGAAAAAATAGCGATAAAAATCGCGGGCAGGGTGATCACCAGCCGGGTGAGCAGGGCTGCCTGAGGTACGGATTGAAACACAGCGTTGATCTGGGGCAGGGACGGGGCCACCACTGCGCCGGCCATCATCGTCATCATACTGGTCAGCAACAGGGTCATCTTGGTGAGGGCGGGGCGTCTCATACCTGTCTTTAACCCAAAGCACTGCGCCGGCCAAATACCTCGTTGTAGGACAGGGACGAACCAGTTGCGGGGGCGCGTTGTATTTGATATGCGAGCTACATGGCCCGGGTAAAAAAAGACGACACTCCTGTAAATACATCCCTCACCAAGGTGCGGGTCCTCTACGCGGACACAGACCGCATGGGGGTGGTGTACCACGGCACCTACTTCAGATGGTTTGAGGCAGGCCGCGCTGATTACATGCGCAAAAGGGGATCACCTTACGCGGCAATTGAGCGGGATAAGCTATTTTTGCCGGTCATCGAAGCAAATGCAGTATATGCCAAGCCCGCAACGTACGATGAAATCCTCGTTGTTAAAACCTGGGTTTCGGAGATCACCAAGACGACCCTGACATTTTCGTATTTGGTTTCTCGGGACGAGGACGCGCTGGTGCATGGTTTTACCCGGCACGTCGCAGTCAACGAACAGGGCAAACCCCTACGCCTGCCCAGTTTTATTGTGCGCGCGTTGGGTAGCATGGAACGATTGGAAACCGAACTGGTTCTTTGATCCGCACTGAAAAAAGGGGCTAAAGAGAATGCCGATTTCAAAAAAAGTGAGTACTTACCTCGAGAGTGCCTCGTGGATTCGAAAATTGTTTGAAGCGGGAAACAAAATGCGCCAAGACGGCCAGGGCCCGGTCTATGATTTTTCAATCGGGAATCCAGACCTCGATCCACCGCCGAAATTTAAAGAAGCCCTCAAAGAGGTCGCTCTTGATCAACGACCTGGACAACACAAATACATGGCAAATGTCGGGTATCTAGAAACGCGCCAAGCAGTTGCTACTTCCCTTTCAAAGGACTTCCACTTACCCTTTGTCCCGGAACAGATCATCATGACCGTGGGGGCAGGGGGCGCCATGAACACGGCCCTTAAAGCCCTGATTGATCCAGGAGACGAGGTCATTATCGTGGTGCCGTATTTCGTAGAATACAAGTTCTACATCGAGAATCACGGGGGCGTTCCTGTGATGGCTGCCGCGACCCCAGGGTTTGACCTGGACCCCGATGCGATTGAGCGGAAAATTACCGAAAATACCCGGGTGGTGCTCATCAACAACCCGAACAATCCCACGGGCGTTGTCTATCCCCAGGAGACCATCGATCAGCTGGGCGCGCGCCTTGAACTGCACAACAAGCACCGGGATAGGCCGATTTTTCTCATCGATGACGCACCGTACAGAAAGCTGGTCTATGACATGGACACGTGCCCGAGTGTATTCCACGCATATCCCCACGCCCTCATGGGAACGAGCCATTCCAAAGACCTGGGCATTCCCGGTGAGCGCATCGGCTTTTTGGCCATCTCGCCCCAGTGCGTGGATTGGCAGCGCGTGGCCGCTGCAGCTGCATTTACCAATCGCACCCTCGGGTTCGTCAACGCACCGGCCCTCATGCAGCGGGTCGTGGCAAAGGTACAAGAAGAACTCATCGACCTCGAATGGTATCGCCGAAAGCGGGATCGGCTTGTCGCAGCGCTCAGCCGGATGGGGTACAACGTGCCCCATCCCAAGGGGGCGTTCTATATTTTTCCCAAAGCACCGGGTGGGGACGATATCGCGTTTATCGAGGCACTACAGCGCATGCGCGTGCTCGCAGTGCCAGGCACGGGATTTGGCATGCCCGGCTATTTTCGCATTTCCTACTGTGTAAATGACGACATTATAGAAGGGGCGCTGCCCGTATTTGAAAAAGCGCGCAAGATGTGATTGACAAGTCGTAGGGGCGGTTCGCGAACCGCCCGCCATATCGCTGTAGTCTGCGAACCGCCTACCATATCGCCAAGGTTATTCCGATCCGAGCGGGTGCGTACTCTAATCAAAACGGGCGCATCGCGATGCGCCCCTACGACGTTTCTGCTCGGCGTCTCTTGTCCACAAAGGCCGCGAGTTTATCCATGGCCTGATTGAGCACATCCTCCGGAGGTAGTAAGACAATTCTCAAGTGCTTGGTGCCGGGGCGCTGTCCAAATCCAGTGCCCGGGACGGTCACCACGCCGGTCTCTTCCAGCAGGTCCACGGCAAAATCCCAGTCAGACGCTGCGTCCTGAATTGTCGGGAACACGTAAAACGCCCCCTTGGGCACCACACACTGGAACCCGTCCATGGCGTTTATTCTGGAGACCACCAGATCCCGTCTCGTTTTGAGCCGGGCACTCATGTCTGCCAAATGGGATTGATCCCCCTGAAGGGCTGCGCTGATAGCGCCTTGCATCGGGGTGGTCGGGCAGAGGCGGGCCCTTGCCATTTTCATGAACGCATCTGTAAAGTCAGCATGCGCCTTTGGATCACCCGTAATGATGGCCCACCCCATTCTGAGACCAGGGCCGATATAGGACTTGGAAAGCCCGTTGAACGTGATGCAAGGGTGATCCTGGGCGATCTTGGCCAGCGGTGTGGGCGGTTTTCCCTCCAAGAGAATTTTATCGTAAATCTCGTCGGCAAATATCAAGAGGCCATGCTGCCGCGCGAGTTCTACGATCTGTCCCAAGGTGGCCTCATCCGCAATTGACCCGGTGGGGTTGTTGGGATTGATGACGACGATCGCGCGCGTTTTATCGTTTACCTTATTTGCAATATCAGCCACATCGGGCTGCCACTCATTGCCCTCGTCTAGGTAATAGGGATTGGCAATGGCGCCGATTTTACTGAGCACGGCCGTGTACAGGGGGTACCCGGGCGTGGGCATCAGGACGTTCTCTCCAGGATTGACCAGGGCTGTAAGGGCGAGCTCGATCCCCTCACTCGCACCGTGTGTCACGCAGATCTGACTAATATTAACAATGCCTTTGCGTTCAGCCTCTTGACCGATGGCTTGGACTGCCGCCGCAATGCCGTGGGAGGGACTGTATCCCGTATTCCCGTTGAGCAGCTCTTGGTAAATAGCATCGATGATATGGGGCGGTGTGGCAAAGTCGTATGTTATGGGATCCCCGATGTTTAGGTGCACCACCTCGCGGCCTTGTTTTTTTAGCGCATCGGCCATCATCACAATATCCCGAATGGCATATTTGACGCCTCGCGTCCTCTCTGCGGCGACAATAGCGCTGTTGCGTGCTTCCATGGGAAAAGCTCCTTTTTAATTATCTATTTTTACTCTGTTTTGTGATATAATCCAGCTGATTTGTTTTTATCCAATAGGCGCGGTAATGAACGTCTTTGGGCGAGCTTAGGGCGACAATACATTGCAATGTTGAACAGATTGGTCCAATCCGCGCTGCTCATTCTTTTCATTTCTAACGTCGGGCATGTGTGCATGTCCTGTCTTCGCGAGACAGATCTCGGCTTTGTGTTGGTCGACACCATTAACGTTGATGCAGGAGATACAGGCACCGTTGTAGATACGTCAAGCGACATCGACCCAACCTGCGACGAAACCGACGCTGGTACCGGGGATTGTGATGCCAGCGTAGACACGGACACGTCCACTGATAGCGGCCCAACCTTCAGGTCTTCAAATTCCACATGCAACGATTAACCCCTGTTCCATCCCATATTGCGGTAGACACCCCAGCGGTAGACACCCCAGTGGACGTCCCGCTCCAGTCCCCCAAACCAGACGACGTCTCCCTGTCCCTTAAGACGGTCCACTATCCAATTCCTGAAAAGATCATCGATGCGGACGCCGTTAAGGTGATTCGCAGGCTGACCCGATTCGGCTATGACGCCTACCTGGTAGGTGGGTGTATCCGGGACATGTTATTTGGCCTGCCGCCCAAGGATTTCGACATCGCCACATCCGCTCTACCCAGCGAAATCAGAAAGCTATTTCGAAACTGCCGCCTGATCGGTCGGCGCTTTCGCCTGGCCCATCTCCTCTTTAAGAACGGAAAAATAATCGAAGTCGCCACCTTCAGGAGGAGCGCCACCGAGGCAGATGATGTCTCCCATCAACACGCAGCCGAGAATCTTTTTGGCGGCCCTGGCGACGATGCGATTCGGCGTGATTTTACCATCAATGCACTGATGTACGATATTGGGCACCGGAAAATTTACGACTACGTAGGCGGCCTCGGCGATATCGTCACCCACTCCTTAAGAACCATCGGCGATCCTGATCGGCGGTTCAAGGAAGATCCTGTTCGGATTATCCGCGCCGTGAAGTTTTCCAAGCGGCTCAACCTGTCCATCGCATCCGACATGATGGCTGCCATGACCCGTCACGCACCCCTGCTCAAGGCATGCCCGCCCGCCCGCTTGGTCGAGGAGGTGCTTAAGGTCTTGCGCAGCGGCGCGTCCGGGGCTTGTTTTCAATTGCTTTACAATACAGGGGTGCTCACCGAGCTGATGCCCTCAATGGCCCACCATGTGAACGATAGTGGTAACGCAGGAAGTGTATGGCAATACTTGCAGCGCGTGGACGCGAAGATTTCAGAGGGAAACTGCGTATCTGATACGACCATGCTGGGTGCGCTGATCTATCCATTCTGTCGTCACCTGCTCAAACAAACAGGAGACGTGGGCCGTATTTTTGAGGCCAAGATCGCCGATCTACTGGCGCCCATGAAGTTTACCAAGCGACATATGATGCATGTGCGTCAAGCGTTCCTGGCCCAGCGGCGCATGATTGGTGGCCCGCAAACCCGGCGCGCGTGTCAGTTATTGGATCGGGACTACGCAGTGGATGCCCTGGAGCTCAAAGAAATCACGTGCAAGGACGACGAGGATAAAAAGTTATTGTTGGATTGGATCGACGCGTTTACAAAAAGGCGCAATGGTAGCTACGAAACCCGACGCCGGCGCGGGCGATCCAACCGCCGCAAGCACGCCCCCTCAGGGCGCCCTTCAAAGCATCGGCATTCCAGCCGCGAGACCAAAGATAGGGAGCCTCGACCATCAGGCAAGGGCTAATCGCGCGGCCTCTCCTTCTCCAACCACCTTTACGAGGTTATCATTTATCAAGCTGTCGAGGAGCGCTGATACCCGCTCCATGAGGAGACCCGTACCATCTGCCACTGTTGATCGTCGAATCCAGGGGTGCGTCCGCAAAAAGGCGATAATGACCTCTTTTTCATCTGGTTTTTTCTCTGGCTGAGGTGGGGGATCAGGGGTCTGTTTTTTGGGCTTCCTTCGCCGGATCCGCCGCTCAAGTGTCGGCGCTGTTGCAGGGGGCTCTGGCGTGTGGAGCTCATCCGTATCTGCCCCACCCAACAGCTCGTGAAACTCATCCAACGTGAGATTCCTAAGCCAACTGTCCCACCCCTCCTTCTCTGCGATTGCAAAAAGCTCGCTCGCTGTCATGCCGAGCACATCTAGAGAATGGAGTTTGTTTTTCAAGAACGCAACAACGGCCGCTTCTTGTCCGCCCATTTTTTCGAGTAGGTAATCGTACAATTTTGCCATAGGATCCTCGAATCCAAAACCCCATTAACCCCCCCATTAACCACTGACATTTATATCAAACACTCTACCATTTTCCAGTCGAAGCGTACGCGGCATGCGTCCGGCGAGATTTGGATTGTGGGTCACCAGGAGCATGGTGGTGCCGTACTTTTGATTCATTTCAAAGAAAATTTCGTGTATCGCATCTGACGTGCGGCCATCCAAGTTGCCGGTTGGCTCATCTGCCAGTAGTAGGAGCGGCTTCAACACCAGGGCACGGGCCAAGGCAACCCGCTGCTGCTCCCCGCCGGAAAGTTCGCTGGGTTTGTGGGTCAGCCGATGACCGAGCCCCACCTCCTCTAGTATCTTTCTCGCGTCAGCTTCGAGCACGTCCCTGTCCAGCCGACGGATGAGCCCTGGCATCATTGCATTTTCAAGGGCTGTAAACTCTGGCAGCAGGTGGTGAAATTGGAACACAAACCCGATGGTCCGATTGCGAAACTCGGCCAGAGATCTTTCAGACAGACCCGTAACGTCACGCCCCCCGATATAAATAGACCCGGACGTGGGGGCATCCAGGGTGCCAACGACGTGGAGGAAGGTCGATTTTCCAGCGCCAGATACACCCACGATGGCACACATTTCGCCGCCGCGTACCTTGAGGTCGAGCCCCTTGAGCACACTGATGTGCTTGCCTTCGTGAAAATAGGTCTTGGTGAGATCCTGAATATCCACGAGGTATTCATCATTCGGGCTATTCATTCTTCAACCCTTCTACAGGCGTTAGCTTTGCTGCCACATGAACCGGATAGAGCGTTGCAATTTGAGTAATAATAAGCGACGCCAACCCAACGAGAAGAAACTCTACCCATTCCATTCTCACCGGCAACGTGTCGATGTACCACACCTCAGCATCTATCGGGAGCCCTATCTTATCCACGGTCATGCATAGGCCGAAGCCCACCAGAAGACCCGAGATGGTGCCCACCATACCGATGAGAAACCCCTCGAATCGGAAAATGGACTGAATGTTGCGCGGGGAGGCACCGAGGGTCATCATCACAGATACTTCAGCCCCCTTCTCCAAGACGAGCATGGTCAAGGTGGCGATAATACAAAATGAGGCCACCAAAATGGCCAGGGAGAGGAGAATAAACATGACAATTTTTTCCAACTTAAGCGCGGAAAACAAAGGGGCATTGAGCTCTATCCAGGATCTCACGCGCCACTTGGCTCCCAGTGCCTCTGCCACGCTCGCTGAGACCGCTTGCGCGTCATCTGGATCTTCGATGGCGATTTGAATCTCAGTGATTTTTCCTGGTTTGTTTAAGTAGGTTTGCGCGTCTTTCATGGTGGTATAGACAAAAAAATTGTCGAAATCGATCATGCCGGAAAAAAATATACCGGCCACGCGAAAGGGTCGCATCTTGGGTATGGGACCAGTGGGGCCAATGCCGCCGATGGGATTGATAATATTGACTTCGACCCCCTCGTAGAGGCGCAATCCTTTGGCGATTTCACGGCCCACGACAACTGCTGGCAGCACGCGCTGCCTGGGTGTCACCGATGGGGTTGGCAGCCCGGCTGTCTTTGGGGCAGTGGCTTTTCCTTTGCCCACGCCTGCATCTGCTGCACCTGACGGGCTGCCGTATCGATTTCGCCGCTTCTCTCGAATTTTCTCAAAGAGTTTCTCCGGCGCTTTGAGATATGCTGCGCTTCCTTTTTCCAGGTCGCTTAAGACACTGCTGACCGATGGAAAGCTCTTGAGGTCCACGCCGATGAGCTTGATCGGGCTATTGTTGGTGCGCGCGGACATCATCATGTCGTGATGGATGATGGGCGTGGCCGCCACCACTCCCTCGACCTTGTCCAAGGCAGCCAAGAGGGGTTGCCAATTCTCGATATCCTGACCGTAGTTATCAACGAGCAGGTGAGCTTTTGTATTGAAAATATTATCTTTTAGTTCCCCTGAAAATCCACCCATGACCGATAAAACCGTCGTCAGTGTGCACGAGGAAAACGAGACCCCGAGGATCGAGAGCACGCCAATGGCAGTGAGAAAGCCGCTCTTGCGACCCTTGAGATGACGCACGGCCACGAACGGCTCGAATCTCATTTTAACGCCCATGCGGTCGAAAATGCGCAAGGTGCCCCACCACCCTCCCAAGTTGAGGGCAACCGCCGCGATGATCATCGCCGCAATGTAGATAATAATGGTGGCTGGAGATGTCATCTCTTGTAATACATCACTTCACAACGTCGGCACCTTTTCGCTGGCGTGCGCTTTGTTTGGTGCCAGGGTCGGTTGTCACCCAGTCGACTCGGCCAGGAGAAATGCTCTGACAAAATCATCCAGATCGCCGTCCAATACGGCCTCCACATTTCCCTTTTCGACACCGGTCCTGATATCTTTTACCAATCGGTACGGTGCCAGAACATAGGATCGAATCTGGCTGCCCCACGCGATACCTTTTTTCTCCGCGTTCCGTTCCTTTTGATCTTTGCGGCGCTCTTCCATTTCCCGCTCGTACAGACGGGCCTTAAGGACCTTCATGGCCTGGGCGCGATTTCTGTGTTGAGACCGTTCGTTCTGGCATTGCACCACAATCCCGCTGGGCAGGTGGGTGAGGCGAACGGCAGAGTCGGTTTTGTTCACGTGCTGGCCCCCGTGGCCCCCTGCCCTGTAGGTATCGACCCGGAGCTCGTCCTCTTTTACTTCGATCTGGATGTCATCTGCGATTTCCGGATAAACATCAATGGCGGCAAAAGAGGTATGTCGACGCGCGGCCGCGTCGTACGGTGAGATTCTCACGAGTCGATGGATGCCCCGTTCCGCCTTCATGTACCCGTAGGCGTACTCGCCGATGATATTGATGATCGCGCTCTTGATGCCCCCTTCTTCGTTGTCTTGGATGTCGACTTCGCGGACTTTGAAGCCTTTTTTCTCTGCATAGCGGACGATCATGCGGAGCAGCATGGCTGCCCAGTCCGCTGAATCTACCCCGCCGGCCCCGGGAGCGAATTGGACAAAGGCATTCATCGGATCCATGCGACCGCCTAGGAGGCGTTGGGTCTCCAGGGTTGCCACGCGCTGCTCGATAGCATCGAGGCCAGAGGCGAGGTCTTTGAGCATGGACTCATCTTCGTCTTCTTCGGCCAAACCGAGCAATTCATCAAAGTCAGCGATTTCTTTTTCGAGGGAGGTGAAATTCTCTGTGATCGTTTCGAGGGATGCGCGTTCCTTTAAGACGGCTTGGGCTTTTTCGTTGTCATTCCAAAACCCCTCTGATGCGGCCATCCCATTTAGGACCGCGATGCGAGCGTGCTTGCTGTCCAGGTCAAAGATACCTCCTCAGGTCATCGATGGTGACCCTTGCCACTTCCAAGCGCTCTTTTAGGTCTTTCATCATGGGTGTCTATCCGTCCTTTTTCCTCGCTCACTGGTCCGGGCCGTAGGTGTTCACTTCAGCCGTTAACCCTTTTCAGTCGAGGTACTAACGAATCACTTCTCAGATGTCAATTAGGACCTAACTCCCTTTTTTTTCAAACACAGGGGTGGAGGTAGATTTTTACCCACCGGGTGGTGACACTGACCCTCTGATCTGGGGTAATTGGACGCTATTTTCTTAAAAAGGCCAATGATTTCAAAGACAGATTTCGTAGCACGGATTTTGCTTGTCTCGATTTTGGTCAAAAACAAAAACCAAGTTAAAGAGGCTCGACCATGTCCGAAAAAGCGATAAAAAAATGTCCAAAGTGCGACTTGATGCTGCCGCCAGGTGTGCTGGCCTGCCCGTTTTGCGCTGCCCCCAAAGGTACGGTGCGCATCTGGTGGGATGCCCAATCTCAGGATGCCATCGTAGAGGCATCGAGTATGCTGGCCCGCTACACCGCACCCAACTCAATGATCGGGGCGCTTTTTGATGACCGGTATCGCATCAAGCACGTTTTGGGGTATGGGGGCATGGCCACCGTGTATCTCGCCGAACAACAGCAGCCACAACGCACAGTGGCCCTCAAGGTCTTCCATTCCCGGTATTTTGAAGATCAAAAAATCGACGAACATTTTGCCAATGAGGCCATCGCGGCCAGTCGGTTGAACCACTCCCACATTGTATCTGTTTATGAGATCAACCAAACCAAAGATGGCACGCGGTATATGGCCATGGAGTTCATCAACGGCACTCGGCTAGACGAAGAAATAGAAACAAACGAGGCCCTGCCTTGGCTTCGGGCGTGTGATATTACCATTCAAATCGGACAAGCCCTGCAATACGCCCACGAGCACGGCGTCGTTCACGGCGACTTGAAGCCGGCAAACATCATCCTTGCTTCATACGACGAGCCCCAAGTTGCGTATGCGAAACTATATGATTTTGGAACTTCGACCATCATCGATCATGGGCCACTTTCCAACCAGCTCAAGGATAAATCAGTAAAGGAATTGATTGGAACGCTCGAGTATATGTCGCCGGAGCAGATGAAAGGGACGAGATTGACCCCAAGCACTGATGTCTATTCCCTGGGCGTCATTTTGTATCAAATGATTACAGGGGGGCTGCCCTTTGAACCTAAAAAACCAGGGCTCGCAATGGAGATCGATGGCAAGCGCCGAACACCTCCAAAAAAGCGATCACTCGACGATTTGACGTCCGTTCCTATAGATTTAAAGGCGATCGCAACATCGATGATCAGTGAAACCCCGGAAGATCGTCCTCAAAACGCGGGGCTGGTAATAGAGGAATTAAAGAGAATCATCAGGGACTATAAACCCATCGACAGGCAGGGACTGAGCTGGGGGGATCTCAGTGAACCCCGAAAAAAGAAGAAAGCTGTCAGGCGGATCGACAAAGACAACACGACGAGAATCGGCGTCGGGTATAGCCCACCGAGTTTGTAACCACTAATTCCCACCCACCAGGGGCACTTTTGACTCGGGTTGTTCACCCAACATGGGCACGTCACTGGACTCTGTTTCAGCGCGTATGCGGCGATCGGTTTGGTTCTCGTTGGGGGGCAATAGGTCGGTCGGCCACGCCGGCCATGTCTGGGACGGCTTGCTTTCAATACCCGGATCCTCTTGCACTTCCGACAGATTGCGACTGCGTCGCACAGGCCTGCGCTTGCGCAGGAACGATCTACCCGCCGGGACGCTCGATGAGCGTGCTTTGGTTTCAGCCTGGGGAGGGGGAACGATAGCATCGGGTGGCGACTCAACAACTGGCGTCGGCGACGGGAGTTCCTGTAGGTTAGCTGTCACGTTTTCGCGTCCGTCAGCAGGACCCACAAGGACGATCTGATAGTCGCGATATCCATCTTTTCGCAGCTCAATTGTGTGCTTCTGATGGGGCGCCACCTTTAAGGTCCGTCCACTTTTACCTGTCCGCCCAACCAATTGTCCGTTTAAAAAAAGATCAGCATCTTCGGGCACGCTGTAGACAAACAGGTTGTCTTGAACCTCTGCCTTGGGTGCGACTGTCTTTGAAAATGGCGTCTCGATGAATCCCCCCTGGATCAGGAAATAGACACTGGCGATGCAAATGGCAAAGACGGCGAACAACGTCCCTGATAACAGCAAAATATGGCGGGGTTTGACCCCGATCACAGGCCTCCCGGTCTCGATCAGTGGGGACGGTATATCCGATGCATTTACCTGTGCTGCGGCCGCCGCTATGGGACTTAAGGATACAGGTGCACTACTTGCCGCGTCCGGATAAGCGCTTGGGATGTTGTTTCCAGTACCCCAAACGGTGTCCTTTGGAGGCGCACTGGTGACCGTTGCTCTCGGCGCTTGGGGCATTTCGCTCTCACGCGGCGGATCTGACTTCTTTGATATCTCATAAAGTCGATTTTCAAAATGCTGCCGCTTGGTAACCCTTTCCTCGAACTGGACGTTGAACCATAATTTTACATCCTGCTCGCCATACTGGTCGCCGTGCTTTGTAAAGATCGATTTTAAGTCGCGATAAAACGCATCAGCGGTCTGAAACCGCTTGAGCCGATCCTTATCAATCGCCTTGAGTACCAACGCATCGACATCCGATGGTATTTCTTTGGCGAGTTTTGATGGCGGTGCAAATTCCCGCGTTGTAATTTCACGGATTATCTGATGAATGTCCGCCTTGTGGTCGAACTTAAACGCTCGGGTAAGGGTGAGCAGTTCATAGAAACAAAGGCCTAAGGCATAGACATCAGCCCTGCTATCCGCATCGCCGTAATTGAAGAAATCCGGTGCCATATATTCCGGGTTGCCCTTGATGAGCTCGTTGGAAACACTGTCTGTATCGCTAGTCGGCTGTATCAGCCCATAGTCTAGCATCTTTAAATTTCCACCCCGATCGATCATTAAGTTGTGCAAACCGATATTGTGATGAACGGCCTTTGGTTGTGATGCGTTCTTCGATGCTTCTGCATGGATAAATCTCAGCGCCTCACACGCGGTCAGCATCAATTTGCACGAGATGGGAAATGGGATGTGAAACTGATGCTTATTGCACCCCGAGAAAATATACTTCAATGTTTCGCCATCGATATATTCCATGGCGATGTAGATCGATGTATCTGTTTTGGTGAGTTCAATAATATTGACAATGCGAGGATGATTGAGCCCAGATAAGAAATTAACTTTTTTTAGGAACAAGGCCACATCATCGGTACTCTGCCACAGGTGGGTGTGAATTTGTTTCACAACCACCAACCGTTTAAATTCTTTGGCCCCGCGCTGAACAGCAAAAAAAACATCGCCTGTGGTTCCGGTCCCAATGGCCGTCAACATTTGATAGCGCTGAAAGAATTCCTGATCCGAACCCTCGACAATGGGCGGGTTTCCTACCGCGCCAAATGCCTTGTCAAAATCAATGTCAGTTTTCATCGTCTCCCTCTAACCATCTACATGAGCGTAACGGCAAATCGGGATTTTTTTTAAGCAGTGACGTGAGTTTTTATTTTGCGGGGGTATACTTAATCCATGGAAAAAGAACATGGGCGAATTGTAACAACCGTCGCCCAACCAAGCATTGCATCAGGGGTGGTAAAATGAAAAGAAACAATGCCGGTATTGGGTGCGTTTTTGTACCCCACTTTAGGCGTGCAAGGGCTGCATTGTATGGTTTCCTAGTCGTCTTTTCTATGATGGGTATATCAGGACCAAGCTGGGCCCAGGCACCGGACAAGCCAATGCCATCCCAGGACCCTGCATCTTCTTCCACACCAGAAGAATCTGAAATGATGACGTCAGTCAATGAGGCGATTCAGCTGTTCAAGGCAAATCGATACGAAGACGCCATTGCCAAGTTCGAGCAGGCGTACTTGATCATGCCCGATCCCAATATCCTCTTCAACATTGCCCGGTGCTATGATCTGCTGGGTAACAAAACCGCTGCCATTGATTACTATACGCGCTTTATCGAGCGGGGAGATGTGCCTGAAGCAGCAAAAGGACGCGCAAGGGCTTCTTTAAAGAAATTGGTTCAGCAACCCAAAGAATCAGAAGTCAAACCTGACCCACCCCCCAAACAGAAAGATGAAGCAGTAGAACCGAGCAGTGAGGGGTCGTCAGAATCGGTCGACCTGACCGCCAGCGTCGAACACCCAAGAACATCGCGGGTACCAGAATGGCTGTTGGTATCGCTGGGCGGGGCTGCACTGGTCACTGGGGGCATCTTTAGCGGTCTGGCCCTAGACACCCACAAGGATTTCGAAACCAATGGGGTTTTTGAAGAAAAAGAGGATCTCGAGGCCAAAGGCAAGCAACAGGCACTTGTGGGCGATATTTTTCTGGGGGTTGGCACTGCGTCAGTGGTGACCGGTGTTCTATTGTTTATCTTTCGCGGTGGAGAAACAGCATCGCCGCCAGAGAGCGTTTCGATGCAATACAAACCACTCGTTTCGCCCAAGGGGGGCGGCGTGGCTGCAACGGTCTATTTTTAGTCCAAGCCAAACAGCGTTTGGATGGCGGGAGGATAATGAGCGATGTGGTATGAATGGATAAAAAAAGCGATTGCGCGCTTGGCCCATCCCTGTCTGGGGATCGCCATTTTGTCAGCAATGTCTTGCTCGTTTGTATTGGACTACGACGAGTGTAAGACGGATCAGGATTGCGGTGGCAGCGAGGCCGTGTGTCAGCAAGGCTACTGTGTCGATGGGGTCTTGACGGTAAACGATCTCCTAACCGTGCAATGTACTGAAATATACGGCGTACCGATGGAGGAAACATTAGCTGAAACCACTATCTTATTGGGGTCAATTTTGCCTTTTAGTGGTGGGCTCAGCGCCTATGGCCCTCAGATCTATCAGGGCGTGCAATTGGCAGTGGACGAGATTAACCAGGCCGGGGGTATCTTTGGCAAGCAACTCGCCGTGGTATCGTGCGATTCTGGGACTGATCCGGAAGTGGCCAATGCCTCTGCCAGGCACCTGATCGATGTGGTAGGTGTTCCGGCCATTATCGGGCCTGCTGCGAGCAGTGTAACAATTGATGTTTTTACCAACACGGCCAAAGAAGCCGGTGTGGTCATGATCACGCCTTCGGCCACGTCCACCTTGCTGACGTCGATTCAGGACAACGGTTATCTGTGGCGCACCGCGCCGAGCGATGCCATTCAGGGGGCGGCCATAGCCGGGTATCTTTTGGAACAACAGGAGTTTGAACGCATTGCCATCGTCAACCTCAACGATGCCTATGGCAATGGGTTACGGGACACCATAACAGCCCCCCTGTGCCAGGGTTTCGATTGTTTAGACAAGGCAAAGTTTTACAATCGCTCATATGGAGAGGATACATATTCAACCGAGCACTCCCAAATCGTGCAGGAGCTTATCGCTTTCAATCCTAGTGTCATTGTGTTGATTGGATTTTACGACGACGGGTCTAATTTTCTAAAGACCACAATCGGCCAAAACCTGAACCGCTTTGTTCTCTCCGATGGCCTTAAAAGTGAAAAGTTGTTTGACTTAAACCTACCGACCAATGCCCTCTGTTGGCTATTGGGGACCCAGCCGGCGTCGCCCACAGGGGCGATCTATCAGGGGTTTGCGCTGCGTTTTCGGGCGCGTTTCGGAGAAGATGGCGCCTATTCTGCCAATGCCTATGATGCCTTGTACCTGCTGGCCTATGCCATCGCAGCGGTCAATAAGGATACGAATCGTCTCACTGGTGCTGAAGTGCTGTCCGGGCTAAAGCGACTATCGTCAGGAACTGTGGTCGAAGCAGGATCGAGTCAGTGGAGCACGGCCATACAACTCCTGACCGCTGATGCCACGACGACAATTAACTACGAAGGGGCATCTGGTCCCTTGAATTTCGATGCCAACGGGGAGGCCACCTCAGATATCGAGGCCTGGGCCATGGATCTAGACGACGCGGAGATTGTTTCCAAGGGTGTCATCTACACAGCAGGCGGCCAATACAACGGCATCCAAACCCCCATGCCCGGCGAGGGACAAGCGTGCGCTGACCTCGAAGAGCTCGATTAAGACCCAACCGAACGCCAATAGCCGTAACCCCTTCTACCCCGCAAGGATTTTAAAATCGTGTTTAACCTGCCATGCTGTAGCGAACGATCCGTAGGTTTGTCGAGCCAACTCTGAAGTAGAAAGAGACGGCTCGCTTTCTAGGGCAGCCCACATGTCGGGGCGGTATGATGGTCCCATGAGAATGCGTTGGCGATAGGCGCGGTGGATGCGGGCCATTTCCGAAGGTATGATGATATCGCTCGGACGATCGCGTAAAACATCATTTGGAACGCGAAGGGGGGTGTTTTTAAACCGTGGATCTTCTCCTTTGCGCTTGATTTGAAAATCAGCACCAACTTTAAGGACATCAATGCGAGGCCCTGCATGAAGTTTTGTCATGCGGACGAAACGCCTGTCTCTCTGCAACCACATGGCTGTTGCTGCCCAGAATGCCCGAACTCGCAGCGATTGTAAGCTTGGCACTGCTCGGGTCAGTCTATCGGCATTGATCCATTGATGGTGAACTTGTATCCAATTGACGAGTAAGGAGAGCACGCGGAGATCATCGTACGCCATGCCCTCGACTGATGCCGCAAGGAGGGTGTCTTCGATGTTGGGATCTTTCGCAGGGTTTGCGGCAAAGCGTATACCGATACCTGCCATTGCCCGGGTTAGGTCATGACCGCGCACCAGCTTGTACGGCCTTGTCACTCGTTTATAAGCCATGACTGAGCCTCTGCTTGAAGCCGATCCATCCATCCAGTGGGTAGCACATCGGCGAGTGATGACGGTCCGTTATTGAGCCAGTCACTGGCAAGGAGATCGCCTTCGCGGTTGCGGATTTCTGCGAATTTTTTGGCGGCATCTTGGATGACTTTTGGAAGCTTCGGATGGAGGATGTCGCAGTCGCGGGTTTGACGAGAAACGACGCCGAGCAGACCAAGGGCAGTGCCGCCGATAACCACCGCTTCAAAGGACAGTCCACGTTCCGCAAGAAAAGCATCGAAACCTGCAATTGTTTCTTTGGGTTTCACTGGTATCATTATAACCGATACTTTATATCTGTCAATGCCTTTATCTTAAATGGGGAGGCCGTATCCAAATTTGATCCCAGCTCTATCCGAAGCAGTATGTGTAATTGCCTATATTTGAACCAATCGGCTTTTTTTCGAAGATATCGACGCGGAATTACCTGAGCTTCGATAGGTCAAATCTGTCAGGGAAGTAGAGAGGCTTTGCGGTCAGTGAAGGATGAACAAATAACCCGCCTGTAAGACGGGTCCGACCCTATTGGCTCACCATGTACATGAAGTAGCAATAGCCCATCTTGGAGGCTGCCAAGTCATTGGCAAATGTGTAGCCTTCGGCCGAAGCCGTATATTCTTGAGGTATGGAAAGTACGATTGAATTATTAAACAAGAAGGCGCCGGTAGTAGAGGTGTTGTTGTCGGTTTCCAGGCCAGTAAAATCAGCCGTGGGATACACGACATTCGCGTCTGATCCATCGCCCTTCGTGACCACCGCCCCATCAATGGGCTGTCCAGTGGCGCCATCGATGACCGAACCCATGATAAGACCGGCAAGGGTGGGATTTATATCGGTTTGTGCCTCGAGACCGGCAACAAGCGTATTAGGCAAGGCCACAGGCTGTGCATCCAGCACGTCCATCGGAGCAACGCCACCTCCCCAGCCGGCAATGCCGGTGCCTGTCGGGAAATAGGTGCCATCAGCACCGTCCTGGGAGGCGTCGTCAACGAGAACAACGAGTCCGAGCCCCTCGTTCTGGACCTTTAGACAATCAAATTTGAATGTCCCGTCAGCACCGGCAGTGGTCTCAGCCAAGGGGTCTGAGGTGCCTAATAAAAACCCGATCGGATCGACCGCGGCGACCCAGAGGCCGGCTGTTGATCCGCCGGTAAAGTCGATCACCTGGCCGGCTACGTTGATGTATGTCTGGTCTTCCTCATCTTCTGGGCAATTGTCCGTATCTGTATCTGTATCTGTGTCCGTATCGGTGTCGGTGTCAGTGTCGGTGTCCGTATCGGTGTCGGTGTCCGTATCGGTGTCGGTATCCGTATCGGTGTCGGTGTCAGTGTCAGTATCCGTATCGGTGGCCGAGTCTGTATCAGTGGTTGCGTCGTCGTCGTCATCATCGCCGCACGCAAACCCAATCAATATGCCAAGCCAACACACCAAGATAATTTTCATCTGTTCCATGTTCCATTCCTCCTTAATGCCTGTATCATTGCCATTGCCCCTCAGGGAATTCCATAGGGCGGACAAGACCTTAGCAGAGTTAATTTAAATGTAAAAGAATTATTGTCACTGTTATAAATTCGCATCCCCGTGTCAGAGGTGCTCGACAGCAGGATGTTGAGCGTAATCGGCGCTCTAAAACGAATTGCCGAAAACGATAAATCCCTCGTGAATACCTTGGCTCATGAACCCATAGGCATATCCGGTTCTAAGAGAGAGGGATCTAAAATAACTAAAGGTAAGCGCCCACACGATTTCCATCCCAAGGCTGGAGTGCCAGTCATCCCGATCGAGGGATTCGAATGAAACCACCGCGTTATCTGAGAAAATACCGCACTGAATCCGCTTGAGAAAAACGGGCAGGGTGGCGTAGGCCGCCTCTGCAAACCAAATCGGGAAGCGATATTCGAGCTTCAATGCGTGAAATTGATCTCCTCTAAATGCGTTTTGCGGATAGCCACGCACTGTGGGCACCCCAGCAGGGGCGTCGTTCCAAATGGTGTCTACAATATTCTGTTCTCGATACCCACCCACTGCAAAGCTCGCCTGTTTGGGCGGGTCGCTGACGTAGATGCCCCCGTTTAATCTCAGCGCTACCACGTGGTGATTGAGCCATGGCATGCCCACATACTCGGTCCACGCATACCAAAACCCGGCGAGGGTTTGAGCTCCGCCAAGCGCAGGATGGTACATAGATACCTGGCCGGCCAGCTTTCGCCCCTTGTGGGGAGAAATGCCAAGGGGTGAGTTTATTGTATTGTCATAGCGCCAGCTGAGATCGATGCCCGCGCGAAAAAACTGGTCTGGTATTGTTGGCCGATCACCGGTCGGATCTGGCACCGGTGCGATATCCTCGACCGGCTCTGTATGCACAATGGTGTAGCCGATCGAGAGCCGATGTCGCTCGTCAAGGCGGGGGATGGAAAACGAGAGATTGGCATTGGCCCGGGTTCTCTTTTGCGTCCACTCCATTGCATTGCCATCAATGTTGTATCCACTGTCCCGTGGATCCAGCCTATGAGAAACGCCGATATTGAAACTCGGTCCCAAGCCGCTGTAAGAATAGGCAACCTTTCCAGAAATGACCGATTCGTCCAGGCGGTAATCCACCTGCCCGGCGATCCTGTGTCGCCCCACAGCGTCTTCTAGGGATGTAATCAATTCGAGCACTCCCTCCCATTCGGAATTCATCGTGAGATTCAGTCTCCAATAACTGGGGGCAAGGGTGGGCAGGGGATTGTACGGCTCTGTTTTGGCCTCACTGGGCGCAGGCAATGCCCGCATGGGCTGCCACTCGGTATCCATGTTCTTGGCCGCTCTCCACAGGCCCGGGTTAAACGGCATCACGTGCAAATCATACCCAATCGAGTAGTACTGGTTGAAGGCCAGGGTCTTGCCATCTGGAGATACCCCAGGGGCATATGCCCCGGTGAGAACGTTCGTCACCTGGTACAACTGACCTGCCTCAAAATCGTAGGCATAGACATTGCTGATCCCAGTCCGGTCCGATGTAAACACCAAGTAGCGACCGCTCGCATCAAAGCTGGGTCCATCCTCCAATGCCCGGTCCTGGGTCAAAAACTGAACCTCCCCGGTCTCCACCGTCACCACTGCCACATCCACTGTGGGTCCGCGCCGTATCACCACCGCGACCCGCTCTCCATCTGGAGACCAGGCAGGCGCGTATACCTGATCGCCCGCTGCAGAATCCACCAACGTTCGACGTATATTCCCCTGTTCATCTGCCAAAGCCAGCTTGCTCGTACCCCCCTGATTGACGTTCAGGGCCAGGACATCGCCCTTGGGCGAAATGGCCGCAGCCCAGGACCGGGCCCCGTGGGTCACTCGCCTCGGTTCCACGCCTGGCCGATCCAGAACAAATACATCGCTGAAATGGTAATAGGTGTTGTAAGGCGCTGTTCGATTGTAGAAAAGGCGACCTGATCTGTCCATGGATACGGGCGATCTTGAGTCTGAAAGGACCAGTAACTCCCGCTCTGAGCCATCCAGGGGCACGCGGAAGATACCCGAGCGCTCGATGCCATTGCCGATGGCCATCATCACGGACCTGCCGTCCGGAGAGAAAATAGGGCGACCTTTGGTCTCGCCGTCGTAGGTGATGCGGGTAGACGCAGTAAGGCCCGACGCCTCGAGCTTTTTCTTCTCGGCAAACGCCTCGGTCCTCACCTGGTCCAGCCACTGGTCGTAAAGGGTTACCAGGTCTGTGCCAAAGGTTGCTTTAAAGGCGCGGTTCAGGCCGTAGGGAATGGGATCGCTGCCGTAGGCGTGGTAGAGCTGAACGATACTGTCTATGCCGAACCGGGTCCTCAGGTAGTCAAAGAACATGGCGCCGTAGAGATAGCGGGCATAGCCCCGCGGGTAGGCCCGAAACGGATTGGATACTTGCCCCAAGCTGAGCAGGGTACCCTCCAATGCGGCGGTCCTCATGCTCATCTTATAGCTTGCTGATCGAATTCTGCCGCCTGTTGTCTCGTAGGTTTCATTGAGGATCGTGATGGCTTCGTGGTACCAGGTCGGCGAGATGGTATTTGGCAAATAGACAGTGCCGAAAATGGCGTTGATCACCCTTGCAACGCCGGAGTGGATGCGCAGGGAGATCATGTGGGTGTACTCGTGCACAAACAGGGTGCGGAGCCAGTTGTCATAGGTCTGCATCGAAGAGTCAATGTTTGGCGCGGTGGCGTAGAGACGGATGAGGGGGCGATTGAGCACGTAGGACACGCCGTTGGCCGAGTCCGTGTGATCCATGATCACCACGTGGGTCGGGCCATCGACGTGCCATTCAAGGAGGATGGTCAGGTCCTGATGCACTTCCTCGCAGATGGTCGCAGCAGCGCGCGCGATGTGCTCTGTGCCTTGGTGGTAATGAATCTCAAAATGTTCGGTTTTTATGGTACGAAAGACGAGGTCCGGATCCCCTGCTCCCGCGCGCAGGGGCAGGAGAAGCAGACCTAGTAGAAGATATAACTGCGTAACAGCGGCGCGATTCTTTAAGACAGACTTCATTATTTTGTCCGTAGAGATCCTAGTCACCAAAGACAAGTTCGTCAAATCCCGAGGTCGTATATGTAGTGTTGAATGGTTTGAAAATGCCGCATTATCTTTTATCTTTACTGTAGAAATGGACGGGGTGATGGCAGTCGGATTTCCAAGGTGGCTTGCGGTAAATTTATCTTTGGCCTTGCTCTTTCATACTCTGGCCTTCTCTGCTGCGGCTGACAAAGACCAGGCGTCCCTCTCTCGCGCTAAGGCCTATTTCATCGAAGCCAAGGAACACTTTAAAAACCAGCGCTACGAGCAGGCCATGACGGCGTTTGCCAAATCCTATGACCTCTCGGGCCGGCCCAGTCTGCTCTATAACTTGGGCACTACTGCCGAACACGTGGGAGATGTGACGCGGGCAATTGCGTTTTACGAGCTGTATTTAGAGAAATTACCAGGCGCGCCAGATGCAGCGCAGGTCCAGGCGCGTATCGCCCTGCTTAAAGATGACGAACCAGCCGCACAAACTGTTGACCCCATGAGGGTAAAGCAGGTCACTCCTGCGAAGGCAGGAGTCCAGAACCAAACGGAATTAAACGGTTCTATGGATTTCCGCCTGCGCGGGAATGACAGCCTGCGCGGGAATGACAGTTTTGCGACTTCCGCAACACCCATGGCCAAAGGGGGCGTAACGCCTACAGCAGATACCCCGGCGTCCAATAAATTGCGGCTTCTCTGGCCGATCGTGACCGTCAGTGCGGGCGGGCTTTTACTGGCGAGCGGGGCAATTACAGCCATCGCGACCCAGAAGAAATACAAAGATTTGGAAAACAGCTGTGCTCCGGATTGCACGACCGCAGATATCAGCCCTGTGAAACACCTCGCATTGGCAACAGATCTGCAATTCGGCATCGGTGGCCTGGCCGCTGGCGTGGGCACTGTTTGGTGGATATTAAAGGCGGTAAAAAAACCCGAGCGAAAAGAGGGACTCCAGGGGGGGGCGGCCCGTCTTTTCTTTAGCAGTGCCGGCGTTGGGTTCGTGAGGACGTTCTGATGCGGTTGCAGCCGGTCTATTTTAGCAGTGCAGCACTGCTATCTTTCATACTCAGCGGGTGCTCACTGGCCCTGGATTTAGATGCGCTCAACAAAGGCACGGGCGACGCAGATGCCGACGTTGTACCAGTAGACACGGATACCGGGCCTTGCACATCGGATGATCAATGCGACGATGGCCACGACTGCACCGAGGACACCTGCGGAAATAGTGGCACCTGTGTCCACATTCCCGATAACGATCTCTGTGGGTTTCTCGAGATGTGCGATCTGGAAGACGGGTGCGTCCCGACCGGCAAGGATTGCCTCGTGGATAGCCACTGCAACGACAACATTGACTGTACCGTGGATGCATGTGTGCTGTGGAGATGCAAAAACACGCCAGATGACGCCCTGTGTAACGATGGACAAGTGCCTTGTATCGTGGAGCGGTTGTGCGATACCACAGCCGGGTGTATTGGCGGGCAGGAGATGATATGTGATCAAACAGATCTGGGACCGTGTGAAATAGCAGTCTGCGATCCCGAGTTAGGCGAATGCACACCGATCCTGAAACCCGGTGCTGACGATGACAATGACGGGTATCTGGACGTTACCTGCGGCGGAGATGACTGCGTAGATATGAACGATAAGATGCATCCCGGGGCAGTTGAAACCTGCAACTTCCTGGACGACGATTGCGATGGGCTCACAGACATTGCCGGATCCATCGGGCCTGTGGTCGTTGGCAGTGCCTCTGATATTGTCTCAACGGATGTGGCATTCAATGGCGTGCGCCATGCAGTGGTTTGGCAGCAGGGCAAGGGCGACAGTGCGGCTGTATACGCCAGGACTCTAGGAACCGGCGAGTGCGTGACTGATGTGACGTGTACAGCTGAGAATGGATCCCTGCCCGCATCTCCGCCTATTGATTTGACAGCTTTGGCAAGCCCGGGACGTGCCGGTCAACTGCCGGCCATTGTCGCGGGTGGCGAGACATTTTTCGCAGTCTGGGTTGACGCCGAAGGCGGTCAGAATCCCGGTGTGATGCTCATCGGCATTCAGCCGAACGAAACATCCAGCCCCGACCTATGGGATGCCGCAGCCCCCTTATCTGCGTTTGATGCGCAGCGCATTCTCTCAGTGGGCATCGCCTGGGACCCGGGTACGTCCCAGTGGCTGGCCGCATGGGCTGCCCAGTTCTCCGATAGCACCGCGGCAATTGAACTCATCGACGCCAATGGTTTTGCCAATGCAATCCCCCCGTTTCGCGGGCAGTTGGTTTTGGGCAATATTAACGATCTGTCCCTTGCCTCCCTTGGTTCGGACGATTGTTTAGTGGCATATACGTTTGAAGATGCGATGACTGATGACGCCGAGGTCTTAGAGGCGCGCTTATTCAAGAGCGAAGGCGCTTGGGATTACCTGTCCGCCCCCTTGGCCATCTCCATTGCAACAGATGGGGTTGCGGATCCTTCTATCCAACCGGTAATTGCTCGCACCAGCGACAGCACCTGGGTCACCGCATTTGCCGATATCCGCGTCTCGACAGGTACCTTGGATCCAGAAGCAGAGTCAGATATTCGGAGTGCAAAGAGCGGGGTCCCGGGCGAAATAACGGTTCTGTACCAAGACACGGCCTTTGACCAATCAAACCCCAGCCTTGTTTACAACGGCGAAAATTTCGGACTGATGTATCTCCAGCGGGGTAACGACGTGCAGACCCTGGATTTTAGGGTGTTTGATACCAGTTTGAGCCCAATACCCCACCAAGGGGGGCGGCTGGTTCGAACCGAATCTGGCGCCTTGCGTCCGGGGCGCATGATGTTAGCTGGCGCTGCATACGCCACCACCTGGGTCGAAGCATCAGACCCAGGGGACGACGTCCTGCAATTCGCAGCGTTTACCGGCTGCGTTCCTCCTGGTTAGTACCAGTATAATGTCAAACGAAATTTGTCAGGTGAAGTTAGCAAATTCCCCCTTGAAAAAGGGGGGAAGGGGGATTTTGTCACCTTGCAATGCCAGTGGAAATGACGAAATCCCCCCGGCCCCCTTTGCCACAATGGCATTCGGTTAAGGATTTTTGGGTGTTTTTATAGCGTAGGATCGCCAGAAAAGAATCCCCCTTGAAAAAGGGGGCAGGGGGATTTTCAATTGTCCAA
>JASJCT010000105.1 GCA_030065855.1 Myxococcota bacterium | reverse complement strand
CACGTCCAATCGAATTTTACCTTTGAAAACAATTGCTTGGACAATTGAAAATCCCCCTGCCCCCTTTTTCAAGGGGGATTCTTTTCTGGCGATCCTACGCTATAAAAACACCCAAAAATCCTTAACCGAATGCCATTGGACAAAGGGGGCCGGGGGGATTTTCGTCTCGGGATGTCTGGTTTCTTCGATTGGAAATCCCCCTAACCCCCTTCGTCGAAGGGGGAATCTCAATACGCCAATCCTTTTGTTTTGGTGAACGCGTATGCCCCCTAACCCCCTCTCCGGTGCGGAAGGGGGAAGCAGAATTAAATATTCTAACAATTCAGGGTTGTTTTGCCTCCCCCTGCCCTCGCAGGGAGGGCTTGGGGATGGGTCGTTTTACCCTGCACTTAACCAAATATGGCCTTGTCGGTGAATTCGCGGTATTTCTCTTCTAAGATAGCTATGTTTAACTTTCTCATCAGAATGCTACCGCAGCGCTTTTTCGATATGGCGCGGGCGACGGTTTTCCCAATCGATAGGGTGGATTCCACACGCCGTTTCTTGTTCGTCTATCTCCTGCGGTTGTTCTTTCTCGTTGGCCAACGCCTGTGGCGGGACCACTGTCCCCGGCAAGCAGCAGCCCTGTCTTTCCAGACGATTTTGTCCCTTGTCCCGCTGATCGCCGTTATCTTTTCTGTAGCCGCGACATTCTCTTTAAACGCATACCAGGAACGCTTACTGCAGTTTATCGAATCCAAGCTTTTACCAGAGGCAGCGAGCGCGGCTGGCAGCCATATCGTCGCTATTGCCAGCGGGATCCACCTAAAATCTCTAGGCCTGGTCGGCGGTGCCACACTGCTGATCCTTTCCCTGACGCTCCTCTTCAACATAGAACACGTAATGAACGAGATCTACCGCAGCGCTTCATCCCGACGCTTTGGATTGCGGGTGCTGGCTGCACTGTTACTCCTGATCGGCGCCCCGCTGGCTCTTGGTTTATCGCTCTATTTTACGAGAAACCTGATTATCATTCCCGGGTTCGCCAACGCTGTCCTTCCTTTGTTTTTCACATTTGTTTCCCTTTTTCTAAGCTACTGGCTGTTGCCTCACGCACGTGTACAGGTGCGGTTTTCCCTTTTATCGGCAGCTGTCGCAGGTGTCCTTTTTGAACTGCTTAAAATTGGATTTGCGCTCTATGCCAACTACTTAGGTGCCACACTGTCCTATGTCTATGGGGCATTCGCAATGCTGCCCTTGTTTATGGTGTGGCTGTATTTTGCGTGGCTTGTTTTTTTATTTGGCGCCGAACTCAGCGCTGCGCTCCACGAGGTCTATCGCCACGATCGCCTAAAAAATTCTCCTGTTTAGGAGCGCATCGCGATGCGCAGCCTGCATTTTTTTTATCTCGAGGCGTAGCCTCGGGCGTTTCCCGAAACGCACCTACGACGTGTGTAATGTTCCATTGTCCAAATGAAAGTCAGTCCTTTCATCGTCTATCTTGATGTAATCCAGGTGTGTTGTCGTAATGAAGACTTGACCGCCCATCTGGTTCAAAAGTCCAAATAGGGCTTTGTTTCTCTCCCTATCGAGCTCTGATGAAACATCATCGAGTAATAAAATGGGAATCTGTTTGGTCTCTGTTGCAAGGACCTGGGTTTCGGCTGCTTTGAGCGCCAGAGCGATCATCCGCTGCTGACCCTGAGAGGCAAATTGACGCGCTGCCTGCCCGTTGATTGCTAAACAGAGCTCATCGGCATGGGGCCCCAACGAAGTAAAGCCCCTTGCTTCGTCAACCCGGCGCTTTTTTTGAATTTCCCTTAATATATCTTCTTTTGTCCCCTGGATCTTTGGTCGATACAGAACTGAAGCCCGAGGTCGCGCGCTGATCTCCTCAAAAGCGGTCTCAAAATGGGGCCTGAGGTGTCCAATAAGTCGCTGGCGCAATGCTACAATCTGCTCGCTGAGCCCTGCGATAACATCGTCATAAGCGCTAATAGCAAGGGTATCCAGAGGTAACGTGCGCAACAGTGTGTTTCGATTGGCCAAGGCCTTGATATAATCGCTGTAAAGGGCGGGGTAGAGCGGTACGGCCTGAAAAAGTACCCTATCCATAAAGCGTCGTCTGCCCTCGGGCCCCCCTTGAACGAGGGCCATCGTCACGGGGTGAAAGAGCACCATTGGCAGTCGGCGAAAGTGTTCCCCATCGAGGCTTATATTCTTTCCGTCTAATCTATACTTTCTTGTTTTTCCAGTTATAGTGACGTCGCATTTCAAGCCGCTCGTAGCGCCGGAAAAGATGCCTTGCATGTGCGCCTCGGGGTGTCCAGTGGAAATAAGCGCTTTTTTTCTCGACGTGCGGAAGGATCTCAAGACGCCAAAGTAGTAAATCGCCTCTATGAGGTTCGTCTTTCCCTCGCCATTGTGTCCTGAGACGATATTGAAGCGCGGATTGGGTCGGCATTTGATATGTGCAAGGTTCCTGAAGTGGGTCAGTAATAGGGATTCTAACCGCAGGCTATGCATCAGATACGCATGGGCATGACCACACCGACAAAGACGTTTGACGGGTCGCGAACAATGACCGGATCCAGTGGTCCTGAGAATTCAAGTCTCACCTCATCGCTCGATAGAACGCTCAGTATGTCCATAAAATACTTGGCGTTGAACCCAACCTCCATCTCGGTGCCGTCGTAGGCAATATCCAGCTGCTCCGAGCCCTCGCCTATGGAGGGATTTGAGGATTCAATTTCCAGCGACCCGCTGATAAACTTTAGCTTTACGCCCAACGTCCTATCGGATGAGACCACAGATACGCGGCGCAACGCCTCTAGAAACTGCTGTCTCGAGATAACGACTACCTGGTCGTTTCCCTTTGGGATAACCTGGTCGTAGGGTGGAAATTCAGCTTCGATCAATTTTGATATAAGACTGATTTCAGCGGTTACTGGGGGCATGCCCTCTTGTTCCTTTTCGAGTTCTATCTCCCGCCTAATAAATACAGTTCGGTCATGCACAGCAATGGAAACCGCACCATCCCCGTCTTCGACAAGCCGCTTTATTTCAAAAATGGCTTTGTTGGGAACAACCATGGCAAAGTTGTAAAAGCCGCTTTCTTCTATTCGCATTTCCACCTTTGACAGCCGGTGCCCATCGGTGGTGACCATTCTCAGGTTTTTCCCATCCCCTTCGAAAAGGGCGCCATTAAGATGGGGCCGCGTTTCATCATTTGATATTGAAAATGCGGTCTGCTCAATCATCCGCGACAGAAGTGGCACATCCATCTCGAAAAACTCAACACCCTTTAAATCCGGTATTACTGGAAAATCCTCTGCTGGCAGGCTGAGCAATTTGAAATTGGTGCGGTTTCCGGAAATATTCACCTGATCCCCTTCTGTCCTCACGGCGATCGATCCTTCCGGCATATTTCGTACGATGTCGTAGAATGTCTTGGCAGAAACAGTGATGGCCCCCCCTTCTTTAATCTCGGCTGGATACATACCTGTAGTCGATAGATTGAGGTCTGTCGCCGCGATATGAACGGCGTTGACACCGCTCGCATCCAGGAGAACGTTTGAAAGTATGGGCATCGAGCTTTTTCTGTCTGCGATTCCCGTTGTTCTGGCTAGCGCCGAAGCAAGACATTGTTTTGAAATCTCGATTTCCATTGGCTCGACTCTCCTCCATTTTTTTGTGCACAGTATTCTCTCTATCAAAGACCTACATTTATTTAAATACAGAGAATAGTATTGCCTGTCATTTTGTGGACATTTACCGGATTCCCCCTATATTAAAAGCAAAATAGTCGGCCTGCCTGTGAGTTATTCTGTTAATAAGGTGGGTTGATAAATTCCAGTATTTTTTTTCACAGTCTAGTTACGGGTTTTTAAGAGGGATGAACACAGGTTTTTAATAGCTTGACCTTTTTGAATGGTATGCTAATTAGGTAATGTGTTACCTGTTTGCATATTAATGAACCATCGGCTTTGAGCAGCCGGGAAAAGGGAGGATTCAATGAGCATGTTCTGTTTTCAGTGTCAGGAAGCCGCAAAAAACGAGGGCTGCACGAATCGGGGGGTCTGCGGCAAATCCCCGGAGGTGGCTGGTCTACAGGATCTTCTTTTAAGCGCGCTGCGAGGTGCAGCTGTTCTCGTTGAAAAGGCCGCTACCCTCGGTGTTGAACACAAAGACGCAGGGCCACTCGTAGCCGAGGCCCTCTTTGCCACGGTGACGAATGTAAACTTCGACGAAGACAGCATTAAGTCCAGAATCAAAGCAACCCTGTCCCTGTCTGATGAGCTTTCTTCTCTGATCACAGCAAAGGCCGGTGCGGATGGCTGCGCTGATTTGCCGAGCGCAGCAACATGGCGAGGAGATGAGGCGACATTTGCAGATCGCGCCCGAGAGGTAGGCGTATTATCTGAGAGTAATGAAGATGTTCGTTCTCTGCGAGAGCTTCTCATTTACGGGATAAAGGGCATTGCCGCCTATGCCCACCACGCCGCAGTGCTGGGTAAGGAAGACGCCTCCATTTACAATTTTCTCATAGAAGCCCTGGCCTCGACGACAAAGACCCTGACCCAGGAAGAGATGGTCGCGTTGGTGCTGCGCGCCGGAGAGGTGGCCGTGACCACCATGGCGACGCTGGACGCAGCCAATACAGGGACCTACGGCCATCCTGAAATCACCGAGGTTCCCCTCGGGGTGCGGGACAATCCCGGTATCCTGGTTTCAGGCCACGACCTCAAAGACTTAGAGGAGCTGCTCGAGCAGACAAAGGGCACCGGGGTTGACGTCTATACCCACGGAGAGATGTTGCCGGCCCACTATTACCCGGCGTTCAAGAAGTACGACCATTTCGCCGGTCACTACGGCGGGGCATGGTACGACCAGAAAGCTGACTTTGAGTCTTTTGCAGGTCCGATTCTATTTACGACAAACTGCCTGGTGCCACCCAGAGAGAGTTATATCAATAGGGTGTACACCACAGGGACAGCCGGGTATCCAGGAACGACCCATATCCCGGACCGGGAGCCCGGACAGGCCAAGCAGTTTGATCAAATCGTGGCCCATGCAAAGACCTGTGCACCGCCCAACGCCATTGAATCCGGCACCATCGTCGGTGGATTTGCCCACAATCAGGTGCTGGCGCTGGCCGACACGGTTGTTGAGGCCGTGAAATCCGGTGCCGTCAAGAAATTCATCGTCATGGCAGGGTGCGATGGTCGTCAAAAGTCGCGGTCCTATTTTACAGATGTGGCCCAGGCATTGCCCCCCGACACCGTCATTCTCACCGCCGGATGCGCGAAGTTTCGCTACAACAAGCTCCCCTTAGGAGACATCGGGGGCATCCCGCGCGTGCTCGATGCCGGGCAATGTAATGACTCCTATTCTCTGGCGGTTGTCGCGCTCAAACTTAAAGAGGTGTTCGGGCTCGACGACATCAATGCGCTACCAATCGAGTTCGACATCGCTTGGTATGAACAAAAGGCCGTGGCCGTGCTCCTCGCCCTACTCCACTTGGGCGTCAAAGGCATTCGACTTGGGCCGACCCTGCCGGCATTTTTGTCGCCAAACGTGGCCAAGGTGCTGGTGGATACGTTTGACATCAAGCCGACCGGCTCGGTCCAGGAAGACGTGGCAGCCATGGTTAGTTGATGAATCGGCAGGGATAGTGCTGGTTCGGAAGAGAGAAGCAAAATGGCGTTAAGAAAAGTGGTTCATATCGATGAGGAAAAATGCACGGGATGCGGCGAATGCGTGCCGGCGTGTGCCGAAGGCGCTATTGAGATCGTCGATGGCGTGGCGCGCCTTCGCGCGGACAATCTGTGCGATGGCCTCGGCGCTTGCCTGGGTGAGTGTCCGGAAGATGCAATTACCATCGAGGAGCGGGAGGCAGAGGCATTTGACGAGGATGCGGTCAAAGCACATCTGGCGATTCAGTCTCCACCGGCAGGAAGTCCCGAGATGGGCACAGGTGTGTCTGCAGTGCGTCCGGTCGACCTTCACGCCCACGGTCACGGCCATGCCCCTGGCGGTGGATGCCCGGGCGCGAGAATGATTGAGTTCCGAGACCCAGGGGGCGATCAACCCGGTCCCGAGGCCGGCCGTCAGCCATCGTTTTTACGCCAGTGGCCCATTCAGCTCCACCTGGTACCGCCAACAGCCCCGTATTTCAAGAAGGCCGACGTGCTCCTCGCTGCGGACTGTGTTGCTTTTGCAGTGGGGGATTTTCACAGCGCCCATCTCAAGGGGGCTTCCCTTGCCGTGGCCTGTCCTAAGCTCGACCAGGGTCAGGAGATCTATCTTCAAAAACTCATCGCGATGATCGACGAGGCCGAGATCAACACATTGAAAGTAATGGTGATGGAGGTGCCCTGTTGTGCTGGCCTGGTGAGTCTGGCGCAGCAGGCCGCGGCAAGGGCAAAGCGGCGCATTCCGGTCAAGCGGGTGCAAGTGGGCCTGCGCGGTGAGATTCAGAGCGAGGAGTGGCTCTAGGGGACGCAAAGGCCGTCGTGTTCTACTTACCCCCAATTTTATCGGCAGTGCTTCTCGCTGCCCATTTTTTGAGAAGTGGCAGCCCCGGCCTGGTGATCACCTGCCTGCTGGCGCCGTTGCTGATGCTCATTCGGCGGCAGTGGATACCGGTTGTAATCCAGCTACTCCTTGTCGCGGCTGCCCTAGAGTGGGTTCAGACAGCTGGTCAGTTGATCCAGGTCAGACAGGCCCTGGGCCAACCCTTTTTGCGCTTGGCTTTCATCTTGGGGGGAGTGGCCATGGTCACAGCCGCTTCGACCCTTGTCTTTCAAACCGCGGCGTTCAAAAAGCGATATGCGCACGGAAAATCAACCGCAAAGACCATGCCGAGCATTGCTGCGTTTGCGTTGACTGCAATTGGGCTTTCAATCGTGCAGACCCGGGTCTCGCCGCCGATGCTGTTACTAGAGCGCTTTATCCCCGGTGGCGGCGCGATAGAGGTGCTCGGCTTTTCCGTATATGCGGCGTGGATGACCGAAAACCTGCTCGACCCCAAGCGCGCACCGACCTGGCGACGGCGCCTTTGGCTTGCTTTTTCAGGGGTGTTCTTTGCGCAGCTGATCCTCGGCATGCTTGTGGATGGGCGATTCCTGATGACCGGCGATCTTCACCTGCCAGTGCCGGCAGTTATCGCTGCAGGGCCGGTCTTTAGAGGCGAGCGGTTCTTCATGCCCATCCTGTTCGCAGCAACGACCGCGCTCGTCGGTCCGGCCTGGTGTAGTCATTTGTGCTACATCGGCGCCTGGGACCATGCTGCGTCTCGGCGCCAACGCAAGCCAGCCCCCCTGCCCAGCTGGACCCGGCCGACCCGGGTGGGGGTCTTCTTTTTTGTCATTGCCGGAGCCCTGATGCTCAGGGTCATGGGCGCGTCCATGCTGGTTGCCGGCATTTTAGGACTGACATTCGGCGCACTGGGCGTTGGGGTAATGGTTCTCTGGTCCCGTCGCACCGGCACCATGGCGCACTGCCTTGTTTACTGCCCCATTGGCTTGATAGCCGATTGGTTGGGCAAACTATCGCCGTTTCGCATCCGGCTGGGAAGCGGCTGCACCGCGTGTGGCAACTGCACGAAAGCGTGTCGCTATGATGCCCTGACACGTCGCGATATCGAAGTGAGACGCCCAGGGCTAACCTGCACCCTGTGCGGGGACTGCCTTGCCAGCTGTAAAGAAGACCAGATCGGGTATCGGTTCTTCGGCATCGAAGCCGCTGGCGCCCGCATCGCTTTTATCGTTCTTGTCGTAAGTCTTCACGCCGTGTTCATGGCAGTAGCTCGCGTTTAACAGGGTCCATATTGTTCAAGGGGGATAGATCATTTTTCACTATCGAGTGTGTCATAATGTCAACTTTCCATGATAAAAATTGACAGATAGTGGGTTGGCAGTTATTATAGATGCATGGACTACGTGCCCCGCGACCTGACGACCCGCATCCAAAACGCATTGCGGAGCATGCCGGTGGTGGTGGTGACCGGCATGCGGCAAGTGGGCAAAACCACGTTGATCCAATCCCAAGCGATTGCCCAGAACAGAAGCTACATATCCCTGGACGATTTTGCATTCCTTCAGGCAGCCCGACACGCGCCGGAATCTCTCCTGGACAGGGCATCTGCGGTCACTCTTGATGAAGTACAAAAGGCGCCTGAGTTATTGCCAGTCATTAAATCGATAGTGGACAAGAGCAGGACTCCTGGGCAATTTCTCCTATCCGGATCCGCCAATCTCCTGCTACTCCAAAATGTGAGCGAGTCCCTGGCCGGCCGGTCTCTGTACCTCGACCTTTGGCCCCTGTCGCGGCGAGAGTCAAAGCGGACCCAGGCGAAGCCGTTCCTCATCGATTTTCTTCAGACCGGGCGGTTGGATTTGAATCGCGAGTGGACGCCCCTTGATGGTGATGACGTAATTTTGGGAGGGATGCCGCAGATCGTGCTCAACGACAGTGAGCTGGAGATGTGGTTTCTGGGATTCGAGCAAACCTACTTGAACAGGGATGTGCGCGGTTTGTCCCAGGTAGGAGACCTCGCACAGTTTCAACGCTTTTTGCACCTGACCGCCTTGCGCACCGGGAACTTGGTGCATATTTCCGAGTTGGCTCGAGATGCAGCGGTTTCCGTGGCTACGGCCTCACGGTGGCTAGGCGTGCTGGAAGCATCATTTTCCGCCTATCGCCTACCTCCCTACATGGGAAATCGTACGTCTCGGATCGTAAAATCTCCCAAGCTGTTCATGTCTGACTCAGGTATTGCGAATCACCTCATCGGCCCACGGGCCAAGGCCATGTCGGGCGACGACCATTTTGCCGGGCAACTTCTGGAGACCTACGTCGCTCAAAACTTAAGAAGCATGGTGGCTTGCTTCGAGCCCTTGGCCCGGGTATTTTTCTGGAACGTGCAAGGGCGCTATGAGGTGGACTTTGTGGTGGAACTCGGGCAGCGTACAGTGGCTATTGAAATAAAGCGCGGTTCCCGTTGGAGCGCAGCAGATCTAAGAGGACTGCGCCGGTTTCTCGATCTCTCGCCAAACTGCGAGGCCGCTCTGCTCGCATGCAATATCGAAGCGCCAACTCAGCTCGACGACAAACTGTATGCAATCCCTATAGGACTGCTGCTATCTTGAGCGACCGGGGCGGGGAAGTGCTAGACGGTTCTAGAAAAGCGAGGGGTGTTTTTCCGGTTTGTTGACTTTTGGATATATCGATCGAAAACCATGCCCACGTGGCGCACAAATAGCCTGCCCTTGGGCAGTACGGTGATTTCATTTTCGTCGTAGGTGATAAGGCCGTCGGCCGCTAATGCATTGAGCTGGGTTTTTTCATTGGCAAAAACCTGCCAGAAATCAATGTCAAATCGGCGCGCCACCGAGGAGACGTCCAAGTGGAGGTTGCACATCAACGCAGTGATAACGTGCCTTCGTAGGCGATCCTCCTGGGTGGTCTTTGCGCCGCGATAGGTGGTGAGCCCCGACGTCTTTGTCAGCGCCAGGTACCTATCGAGGGATGCTTGGTTCTGGGCAAATACACCAGCGATATCGCTTATCGCCGTGACCCCAAACCCTACCAGAGCCCCTGCCTCCAGCACGGTGTAACCCTGAAAATTCCTCGAAAGCGTTCGATTTTTTAAGGCAGTTGCGAGCGGGTCGTCCGGGCGCGCAAAGTGATCCATACCGATATAGATATACCCGGCGTCCACGAGCATGTCGTGAGCCATCCGAAACAAGGCGAACCTGGCCGCTGTATCCGGCAACTCATGTTCGTTAATGGCCTTCTGATGGGGGCGCATCCACGGCACATGGGCGTAACCAAATACTGCCAGACGGTCCGGGGCCATGCGGATCACCGTTTCAAGGGTCTGTCGCCAGGTCTCTTGCCGCTGCTTGGGCAGGCCGTACATCAGGTCGATATTAATCCCCCCAACGCCATCAGTTCTAGCTCGGTCAATCAGCCGACGCGTTTCGTCAGCGGTCTGCAACCGGCCCACGGCAATCTGTACGTCTTCGGCAAAATCCTGAACACCCAGGCTCACGCGATTAAAGCCGAGCTGTGCCAAGGTATCGATCTGCTCGGGCGTGGTGACAGCCGGGTTGACCTCAATTGCGATCTCTGCCGCATCCGTCGGGCTGAACTTGGCAGTGAGGATTTCGAACATCCGGGTCAGCCGTTTGGTGTTTAGCGTAGTGGGCGTCCCGCCCCCCCAATGTATCTGGTTGACCGTTCTTCGCTGGGTCAGATAGCTCGAAACAGCAGTTACTTCCCGCTCAATGGCCGCCAAGTACTGGTCATAGGCCGCCTCGGAGCCGGCGATCCACGTGGCACAGCCACAGTAAAAACACCGCCGCTCGCAATACGGCACGTGCACATAAAGTGAAATCGGCACCGTGGGATCGCCATCTGCTTGGTCAAGGGCTGCCTTGAAATCTTCTGGACCGAACTGCTGAGTCCACTCCGGCGCCGTTGGATAGCTCGTGTACCTGGGCGCAGGCGCTCCGTAGCGCTCGAGCAGCGCGTCTGTTATCTGGTCCCAAGGAATGCGATCTCTAGTCATCAGGTGTACCGGAATGCACGGTTTCTACCAGGGTTTCGACGCTTTCGATGGGCGTGGTCGGCAAGACGCCGTGCCCCAGGTTGAAAATGTGTCCGGGGCGACCCGCGTTTTCGCTGAGAATCCGCTGCGTATTTTCCCGAACCGAGTCTTTAGATCCCAGCAGGACAGCTGGATCTAAGTTGCCCTGCACAGCCTTGTCCGGACCCAGGTGTTGCCGCGCCTCTGCAAGGCCGATGCGATAATCGATCCCAAGCACGTCAACATCGATATCAGCCATAGCCCCCAGGGAAATCATGGCCCCTGGAGCAAAATATATCACGGGCGCCCCACTATCCGTAAGCCCAGAGACCACTTCTTTGACAAAGGGCAGTGCAACCGCTCGATAGATGTGGGGCGGCAACTGCCCGACAGACGAATCAAAGAGCTGGACAATCTCTGCGCCGGCCTGAATCTGGGCCCGAAGGTAGTGAATCGTGGTCTCTGTAACCTTGGCGAGCAGGGCGCGCAAGAGGTCTGGGCGGGCATAGATCATACGCCGCGTCGTCTCGAATCCACGGGACGGGCTTCCCCCCTCTACCATGTAGCTCGCCACGGTAAAGGGCGCTCCGGCAAACCCGATCAGGGCCACAGAAGGTGGCAGCTCGCCCTTTAGTGCCCTGAGGATGTCCAGAACAAACCCGAGGTCTTCTTCAGGGGTAGGTATTTTTAAAGCCGCCACATCCCCATCGGTGCGAATTGGGTTGGCGATAATGGGACCCGGGTTGAAGTCCAGGGAGATACCCATGGCTGCGGCTGGAATCAGAATGTCCGAGAACAAAATCGCTGCGTCAAACCCAAAGCGCCGTACGGGCTGGAGTGTGGCTTCGACCCCGTATTCCAGCTTTTTACAGAGCCCGAGAAATCCACCGGCGCGCTGCTTTACCTCGTGATACTCGGGGAGATAGCGCCCGGCCTGCCGCATCATCCAAACCGGCGGCCGGTCAACCGCCTGACCTTTCACCGCTCGCATCATTAAGTTGGCCGTCATATCCATTGTGTATCGCCATTGGAACGCGCTGGCAACTGTTGGCGCTGGTTGATGGGGGTGGGGTATTTCGCCTTGGCCTTTCACGCTAGGTTTAGTAGATTGCGCGGGACAAGGAGCTTAGCGAGATGAGCGATAAGAAAAAAAAACGCGGGACCGAAGACCTCCCGCTGCTTCAAAAAATCGTCGCCCTGTGTAAGCGACGCGGCTTTGTGTTTCCGTCGTCGGAGATTTACGGCGGTCTCAGGTCCGCCTATGACTACGGTCCCCTGGGCGTGGAGCTCAAGCGCAATGTCATGGCCGAATGGTGGCGCAGCACCGTGCACGAGCGAGAAGATGTGGTGGGTATCGACGCGTCCATCATCATGTCCCCGCGGGTCTGGGAAGCGTCCGGGCATGTGGGCGGCTTTTCCGATCCCCTGGTCGACTGCAAGACCTGCAAGGCCCGGTTTCGCGCAGACAAGGCCCCGGCTGTGGCACCGGGCACTGAGGTGACGTACCGATCCCAGGGCAAAACCATTAAAGGCATTGCTACCCGCGGCTACGTGTGTCCAGAGTGCGGATCCATAGATCTCAGCGAGGAACGGGCGTTCAACCTGATGTTCAAGACCCATTACGGGCCTATCGAATCGGACGACGCGATCGTGTACCTGCGTCCGGAAACTGCCCAGGCCATGTTCGTCAATTTTCTCAATGTCCAACAAACCTACAGATTGCGGCTTCCCTTTGGTATTGCCCAGCAGGGAAAATCGTTTCGCAATGAGATCACGGTGGAGCACTTTATCTTCCGTTCCTGTGAGTTCGAGCAGATGGAAATGGAGTTTTTCTGCGAGCCCGAAACATCGGATACATGGCTGGAATACTGGAGAACAGAGCGCCTCAACTGGTACATCAACTTGGGATGTCGAGAGGAGAACCTGAGAACCCGGCCCCACGAAAAAGACGAGCTCGCCCATTATTCAAAAGCCTGTTACGACATTGAGTACCGCTACCCCTGGGGCTGGGACGAGCTGGAGGGCGTTGCCAATCGCACGGACTACGATTTGGGGCGACACCAGGCTGCCTCGGGTAAAAAGCTGGCCTACTTTGACCCGCAAAAAATAAACCCCGAAACTGGCAAGCCCGGCCTTCGGTTCCTGCCCCACGTCATCGAACCAGCTGCTGGGGCCACGCGGGCCGTGCTGATGTTTCTGCTCGACGCCTACGACGAAGAACCCCCCTCAGAAGGGCGCAAGGACGGCCGCGTGGTGCTCAGGCTTGACCCTAGGCTCGCACCCATCAAAGTGGCCGTGCTGCCCCTCGTTAAAAAAGATACCGAGCTCACTGGCAAGGCGCGCGATATTGTAAAGACATTTTGGTCGTCTTCGATAAACGCGTTCTACGATGAAAAAGACGCCATTGGCCGCCGGTACGCACGCCAGGACGAAGCAGGTACGCCCTTTTGCCTGACCGTAGACGGGCAGACCAAGACAGATGACACCGTTACCATTAGATATCGGGACGACATGCGCCAGGAACGCATTAAAGTTGCAGAAGCCGTAGAGATTGTTAAAGAGAAAGTTACAGCATCGCGACGATCCTGATAATAGCTTTTTTTATACGACTACCATAATATTCCGTCGCGTGATACGAACAGAACACAGCAGCCAAGCAAATGGATGAGGAGGCCAAGATGATGAAGCAACGCGTGTTTGCCGCAATAGCGGTCGGTCTAATGTGCAGTTTGATGTCGATGGGGTGCGGCAGCAAGAAGCCAAAGGGAACCACTGCCGATGGCGCCGAGGCCGATGGGGGCCTGGGTGAGGATGGGAAAGAAGCCGAAGCTGATACAGGCCCGGTTACCTATCCGGAACCACCTACCGCCAACGCGGCAGATCGCAACCCAATAAAATTCTCAGTCTCGCTGAGCAAGGCCTATGTCTTGCCCCTGAGCGAAGATGGTCGCTGTTGGGATAGGTGTACGCCAGAGGCAAAGGAAACCATGGTCGATGCCCTGACGTCCCTGTCCGGAGATCAGTTTGCCTCGGCTGGCAAGGCACTCGCCACGGCCCTGAGCGCAAAGGGCGCCAAAGACGCGCTGCCAGACCTCTACGTGTACATCGACTGTGGATTTGGCCAGACGCTCACCACCTCCAAATCATCTGCAGAAGACCGCATCGTCACCACGTGGCGCGGTGCAAAGGAAACGCTCAAGCTCGACCCGAATGATTACTGCGCCGTCAGTGTGTGGGATGCGGACGACGACGACAACGACGAGCTGATAGGCGATGCCACGGTCCAGCTCCTCAAGGCGACCAAAACCGGCGAGGTGATCCTGACAGGCGCAGATGCGGATTTTGGGCAGGTCTTTATGGTCCAGCTCTTTCTGGATCAGCAAGAGGGTGACTCCATTTGGCAGACCGATCCATCGGGCAGCGAGACCGATCCATCAGGCAGCGAGACCACCCCGTCAGGTGAGACCACCCCATCTATCCCGAGCGAGCCTGGCAAAACCGCGTACAAAATCGAGGTGGTAAAGGCCAACTTCAAAGACAAAAAAGACAACGGAAAACCATGGGATACCAAGGTCCCCTTCCTCGGTGGTGGCGGAACCCTGCCGGATCCCTTCGTGGCCGCCTATGTCAATGGATATCAGAGCGAGCATCCCTTTATGGAAACCTCCTCGACGCAGGACAAGACCTACAGTGAATGGCGTGAAGTGGGGGTCGTGAATCTAAAAAATTCGGACAAGATTCACTTCATGGTCTGGGACAAGGATAAGGTCGATCACGACCTCATGGGCGAATGTATCAGTGACAAAGTGGGCAACCTGAGGCTCGGCACTGAAATCTCGATTAGAAATTGCTCCCAGGTGGACTTCCTCGTTTTCAAAATCACGAAGAGATAGCCCTAGCGCCAGCTGCGGGCCCAGGCTGCAAAGAGAGTCCTGTCGGGATCGCTCCACTTGGAAACCGCGGCAATGGCATCGAAAGGGCCCCACGGCCCCTCGCCCCAAAGGTTGAGAATGAAATGGCCCGCGTGCCACTCGGACGAGCTCTTTGCCTGTGCGGTCACCCACGCGTAGAAGGTCTCCGCGGCCCACGGCGTGAGGCCGTCGGCGCGCGAGAGACAGGAGAACCGCCGCGCCAGGGATGGAACCCGCTTTTCAAGGGGCAGTTTCGGATTTTCATAGTCCCGAATGAGGTGCTGATCTGACGCATATTTTTCCATCTTTTATCAAAACTCCCTATCTCGCCCCCGCCGTCACTGGTTCATTTTAAAATGAATCAGCTGTCTTGAGCAAACCCCCGGCTCCGTACTAAGCTGTAGGGCGTGGGTTTATCCCGCGCCGGCGGCAGGGCGTAAAGCCCTGCCCTACGTATTGGCAGGGTGAGTTGTAGGGCGTGGGTTCATCCCACGCCGGCGGTGGGCATTTGTGGGTCAGCGAGGTAGAAAATGATAAAAGCATTTGGTATGGCCGCGGTTGTTGCGGTTTTCCATTTACCCTCCGTGGGGTTTGAAAATCCCTACGACACACCCGAACCCCAGGAGCTGCCCCGTCCTGAAACAGCAACTGCTCCAGGCAACGCCCTGGATCCGATACCCGAGTCTTGGACCGAGGCCTTTGCCGCAATACGACCGGATCCCCACCCGGAAAAACTAACCCGGGACAGCCACTATTGGATTTCGGATGAACGGCGCCACGATCTCTTTCGAAACGCTATCGAAAACCAAGGCGGCATCTTTATCGGTTTGGGCACGGACCAGAACTACCTCATGGCTGGCTGGTCGCGTCCGGAGATCCTGATTCCCCTCGATTTCGACCAGATGATCGTTTCCCTGCACTTTGCCTATCGGGTGATCTTCTTAAATGCCCAAACCCCGCAGGATTTCATCGCCCTCTGGGAAAAAGGAAACACTAAAAAAGTAAAGGGGCTTATCGCGGCTGCGTATCCAGACCCAGTGGTTCAAAAGTCCGTCTTTCACGCGTTCAAAAGAAGCCGCCGGCTCGTCCACGCCCGCTTGCGACGCGTTGTTCGAAGCTACGGGCGGAGGGGGATTTCTACCTATCTCGACGATATGGCCCAGTATCGGTTTGTGACAGATCTCTTCAAAACCGGGCGTGTTTTTCCCGTGCGGGGCGACCTTACTGGAAAGACCACCGTACGGGATGTGGCAGCTGCCGCACTGAAGGTGGGCTTGCCGATTCGCACCCTTTATCTGTCGAACGCGGAACAGTATTTCAAATACTCAAAGGACTTTCGGCAAAACATGCTCGCCCTACCCATGGACGACGCCTCGGTGGTCATCCGCACGGTGGGCAAAAAAACCGAATGGGCAGCTGATGGGCTTTATGAATATGTCATTCAGAGTGGAAAAAACTTTTCCGCCTGGCTCAAATATCCCAAGGCATACGCCGTGTGGACCCTCGTACAAAAGCGCCGTGTGGATAAGCGCACGGGCAGGTCAGAGATAACTGCCCTGCCCCCAAATGCGGCGAAAACCCCATGACTCGGATTGCGTTGCTGCTGATATTGGGTTTGGGCGTCAAATTTGATGGCAAAAAAACCACGTCTCCTGCCCCAAAACCAATGCCGTGTGGTGTGGCGCCGGCCCAAATGACGTGTATCCCTGGTGGGCCCTTTGTACGGGGATCAGATATTGGACCCAAAGACGCCCGACCCGCGGCCAGTGTGTGGGTACAGACGTTTTATATGGATCAATATGAGGTGACCTATGCAGCGTATCGGGCGTGCGTAAAAGACAAAAAATGTCGAGATGCCGGGCCAAATTACAGCGATTTTGATCATCCGCGCCAGCCCATTACCGGGGTCAGTTGGCACGACGCAGTGACTTACTGCAAAGTTCAGGGCAAACACTTGCCCACTGAAGCTGAGTGGGAAAAGGCTGCCCGCGGCACGGACGCGCGGATCTATTCGTGGGGCAATGAGCCAGCCACGTGCGATCGGGCAGTGATTAAAAACAACAAGGGACGGAGTTGCGGCGTGCCAAAAAAGGGCAAGCGTCCTGAAAAGGGCCGCCCCTGGGAAGTGGGGTCCTTTCCGCCTGGTATTCATGATCTTTACGACATGGTCGGCAATAGCTGGGAATGGGTGTTTGACTGGTACACAAAGGGATATGCCAAGTGCGGCGCTAACTGCACGGGCGTCGATCCCAAAGGACCCTGCCAGGGCCAAACCCCATGTCCTGGGCACCGGCGCCGTGTGGTTCGCGGGGGATCGTGGTATTGGGAGGCCGCCATGGCAACGACGTACTATCGACGGGCCCACGTTCCTGACAATGATCCGTTTCACCACTTCGGGTTTCGATGCGCCGCGAGCGTGCAAGAAGCACAAAAACTGGCAGCTCAGATAGGTCCGTGATCAAACAGCTAGATTGAGAAAGGGCATTGAATAATGGCATGCTAGGGGGGCCTTTATATTGGCCTTTATATTAATGTAGTACAGTGTAATAAAATTTGTATTGATATCATACCCAATTTGCTATTTAGTGGGCGAGAACGTTAAGAGAGTTAGCTTTGGAAAGTCGAAAAAGATGCGACAGGTTGGGTTAGACGCTTTAACGACGGGGGTTTCCGGGCCCTAGTTGCCCATTAAAATATGGATGGTGGATAGCCTACTTTTACAGGGAGAGAAGTTTTTTTTGATTGCTTACGAAAAACTGTATTATTTTTTTCCCTTGTTGTATAAAAGGGCAAATTGAAAACAGACAGACTTTGATAAGTCTATTTCTTCGCTCCCGAAGGGTTAAATTTTTTGCAAAATAAGATGCAAAAAAAAGAAAGGAGTCTTGGTGATGCATTTTGAAAGTCATCGTAGTCGCAGAAAATGTATCGGGTTGCCGATCGGCACGGTGCTGCTACTCCTGGTTTTCGCAACCAGTGTCGCAGCTCAGGATGAGCCGATAGAGGGGGAAGAGGCCACCGAAGAGCTAGCTGAAGAAGGGGAGGCAGCAGCGTCTGAAGATGTAGAAGAAATTGAAGAGGTAGAGGAAGTGGAAGAGGTAGAGGAGCCCGTCGAAGCCGAGGCCGAAGGGTCCTTGGAGATCGGCGCGGGTGGTGTGTCGGCAGAAGGCGCGGCAGAAGCGCCTGCTGAACCAGCTGCAGCCGAGGATGACGAGGACGTAGAGACAATTGTCGTCACCGGTACCCGTATCGGTAGAAGCAATCTCGAATCCTATGCCAATATCACTGTTATCTCATCTGAGGATATTCAGATTTCAGGTGTCACCACCGTGGACGAGTTGCTCCGGCAAATGCCGTCCATGACCCTGCAGGGCATCAACAAGCAAAACAACAACGGCGGTGACGGTCTGGCCCGCGTGGACTTGAGAAACCTCGGTTCTGGTAGAACCCTGGTGCTCCTCAACGGCAAGCGCATCATCGGTGCCTACGGCGGCGGTGTGGATATGAACAATATCCCCATGCACATGGTCGAGCGCATCGAGATTCTGCTCGACGGCGCATCTGCTGTGTACGGTTCTGACGCTGTCGCGGGTGTTGTTAATATCGTTTACAAAGACGATTTTGATGGCTTTCGCGCAGATGTGGCCGGCGGTATCTCCACCCACGGTGACGGCGAGAACATCACAGTTTCAGCGACCATGGGCGGCAACCACGACAACGGCAACATGGTGCTCAACCTGACCTATTACAAGCGCAACGAAGCCTGGGAAAAAGATCGGGATTGGGCCGAGCCGCCCACCACCGGTGAATGGTATGAAACCGACGATGATGGGAACCTCACTGGCGAAGTGATCACCCTTTACAACAGTATTTTCACACCTGCTGGTATCGCGTTCAGCAGCGCCGGCGCCCACTATTTTAATACGGATGGTACCTTTGAGCCCTACAGCACGGCTAATGAGTACAACGATCCAGACGGCCTGCGATACAGCTACGGTCTCGACCAGTTCCTGGTTGGAAAGATGGAGCGGGTTTCCGTCACCACCCTTGGAGACTACGAGATTTCCGAGTTTGTCACGGCGTACATGGAAGGGGATTACACCCACCGGCAGAGCTTCAACCAGTTGGCACCCCAACCCCTAGGCATGGGTACTGCCCTGTTCCCCGGGCCCCTGCCCATCTACCAGACCAACCCCTGGATGCCAGAGGCATACGAAGAACTTCTGCCACCGGACGAGGGCGTGGTTTGGATGTACAAGCGCATGTGGGATATCGGTCGGCGCCAGTACGAGAATACCATGGACACCTTTCGCGTGATCACCGGCCTTAGGGGCGAGATCGGTCCCCGGTTCTCCTGGGATGCATTTGTCAATTACAGTAGGATGTTTAGGCTGGAGACGATTCACAACTCAGTGAACCTCCGCAACACGATCACAGCATTGGATCCGGACCTCTGCGCAGCCGATCTCCTCTGCCCGGGCATTGCAAACGTGTTTGGTCGGGATCAAATGCAAGATGATGTGGCGGCTTATATTCGCGGCCGAGAGCAGACACAGTCCATGTGGGATATGGCCCAAACCGGTCTCTCCCTGACGGGCAAGCTCGTCGAGCTACCTGGTGGGTACCTCACCGGTGTGGTCGGCGGTGACTTTAGATGGGAGCGTGGGTACAACCAGCCTGACACTCGGGTCATCGATGGCGCCTCTGCGGGCAATATCTCCCAGTACACCGGCGGCGACTACAACGTCCAGGAGGCCTTTATCGAGTTTTCCGTGCCAATTTTGAAAGACATGCCAGGTGCGGATGAGCTGACCATTGACCTCGCAGGCCGAATCTCTAACTACAACACCTTTGGCAGTGAGTTTACCTATCGAGCTGGTATGGCCTATGGCCCGCTGCCAGACGTCAAACTCCGAGGGGTTTATTCTACGGCATTTCGCGCGCCGCGAATTACCGACCTCTACGGCGGTTCCGCAGACTCCTACCCCATCGTGCAAGACCCCTGTGTGGGATGGGAAAACTCAGAAGACGATAATGTCCGCCAGAACTGCCAAGACGATGGCGTGCCCGAGGAATGGAACCAGGCTGGTACGCAGATCCGTACGAATGTGGGCTCCAACCCGGATTTGGGTGCTGAGACTGCGACACAGATTAACGGTGGCATAGTGCTGACACCCACGTTTATCCCAAAATCCGCTGGTACGCTGACCGCGACCTTCGATTTCTACATGATTAATGTAGACAATGCCATTAGCAGCCTGGACGCTCAAACTATTGTGGACAGGTGCTACGCCAGTCCGGGCAAATCCCACGAGTATTGCCAATACGTTGGCAATCGGGGTGCGACAAACGATATCATGGGACTCGTCGCCACCCAACTCAACGTTGCAGAAATTGAAACAAAAGGTATGGACTTCACTCTGGGGTACGGCATCCCGATTACACCTGCATTCAGAGTAGACTTCAACTTCTATGGCAACGTCCTCCTCCAACTGGAGGAGAAAACAGCTTCCGGAGAAATCGAGGATCGGCTCGGTACTATTGCATCAATGAGCAATTACAATGGCGCTCTCTCCAAGTTCCGCTTCTTGGCCGACCTCACTATTGGCGGTTCCATGTGGAAGCTCAACAACACGCTCCGCTACATCGGCCCGGTTGAGATTTTCGGATGGGAAGGTGCCGAAGGTGAAGCTGATGACCTCCCCACACATGATGTAAAAGCCATGATGTACTGGAACATCTCAGCCATGTTGATGTGGAAGGGGCTCGATTTTATCGTCGGTATGGATAACGTGCTCGAGCCTGAGCCGCCCTACATCCCGACCGGCGATGCAAACTCGAATGCTAATACCTACGACTTTTTGGGCCGGTACGTTTATGCGAAGATTGGATACCAATTCTAAGAGAAAGGAGTTGGAAAATGACGATGAAAAATTCATCCAAAAAGCCATATATGATCGTTTTCCTCTACCTGGCCGCGTTAACGGCAATTCTGGTAGTGGGATGCTTAGAAGATCAGTGGGAAAAAATCGAAGTTGAAGTCGAGGGCGAAGACTGCGATCAGGACGAGGCACTTCGCTGCAATGGAGACGTCATCGAACGCTGCAGGGATTGGGACGGCATTTATAAATGGCGTCCGTGGGAAGATTGCTCCAATGTGATCGTCGGTGATGAAACAGGTGAGTGCGTTGAACCGGAAGATGGCAGCGACCCGTACTGTGTGTTCCCCGAAATACCCGATACGGAGACGGCCACCGAAATGGATACTGACACTGACACTGATACGGATACCGACGCTGATGCCGGCTAGTAGCCGCTGCTAAAGCACCCTGCCGTACGTATCATGCCTCGATGCTGCCTAGCCCAAGTTAGGCTTTAAGCAAAATTGGAGGGCGGGGCTTTAAGCCCCGCCGTCTATGATTCGTTTGGTACTGGACGCCTGCTTTCGAGGGTGTTGCGAAAGTCTCAAAACAGTCATTCCCGCAAAGGCGGGAATCTGAAAAGCCGTTTAATTTCATTAGGTTATGGACTCCTGCCTTCGCAGGAGTGACGTGGATTACCCCTTTTACGACACCCTCCTTCGCAGGAGTGACGTGGATTTCAGATATTCCCCGCAATGAGAGCAATCTTTGCAGCAAAGATTCCTGTGGGACTTGGTTTCATGACTTTGATCCGGATGGGCGGATCTTCATGCTCGGCAATGTCCATTAGCTTGTTGATGTGGAACCGTCGGATGCTCGTGCCTTTTTTGAGAATAACGGACGTCTCGTTCCACGGCGAATACAGATCTTCCACGACCACGTCAAAGCTCTCGAGGGATTTGACATCAGCAGAAACAACAGGTGATTCCTGATCGGTAACGGCGATATAAATATTGGCATCGCCGAGTGTTATTTTGATCAGCTCTGCATAATCAGCATCAATCGGCGGTAGCTTGGCCCGATGTTTTGTGAGAATAACCGGGTTTCCAATTGGCCAGGCATTCAGCTTTTGTCTGCGCAAGGCGAGTCGGATTTCGTTTTGCGCGATTTCAACCATGGTTTTGAGCGTGTCATCGGGCAGGGAGCTCACCTGATCCCCTTGGCCCTCAATTCTTTTATGAACTAGCCCAAGGGCAGTCGGGTCAATTTCAGCTGAAAAATCCATCCAAATGCCAGCCTCCTCTAAAATAGAGGCAGTCCAAACCATGTGGGGAGCTGGATCAGGATGGGTCCCACCCCACTTGGCCACTATGGCTGGCCCACAGCCGATTTTGCTAAAGGCAGAAACCAAGTGCTTGTCGAGAGATAGCGTGCTATCAACAGTTGACAAAATAGACGTAGATCGGGTTTGGCGGGGCTCGGTCACTAGGTCGGCCACAAGCGCATCACTTCTCGGTGTAGCAGCAATGACATTGTGGGCGACTTCATATCGTCGTACCAAGCTCTCCAACTCCAAATATCGCCGACGAAATTCGTTTTGGAGTGCCACACTGCGTTTTGCCACTTCAAGACGCGCTTTGAGCTCAATATCGTTCCAGGGTTTTTCAATATAATCGTCTGCGCCGGCTTCCAGGCCTTCGGCAATGTCCTCCACGCGGGATTTGGAGGTCATGATGATAATATATGGCGAGACGTTGACACCGTCGCCGCTGAAGGTGCGCTTGCGAATCTCCTTGCAGATTTCTATGCCGCTTAAGTCTTGCATCATCCAAGCGAGCAGCGCGATTTTTGGAGGATCGTCGCTTGTTAGGTATTTGAGGGCGTCTTGACCGCCCTGAGCCTCGATGATTTCTACATCGCCGATGCTTCCCAATAGAAACCCCAAACGGAGGCGGATGGTTTTGCTGTTGTCTGCGATGAGGACTCTCATTGGCACTCCAAATAGGGGAAGTATAGATACAAACGGACAAAAGAGGCGTTAGTTAAGGATCTGACAACGTCGATGTCAAGCGATGCATCCAGAAAGCAATCGATCCAGGGTAATGGCGACGGCGCTCCGGACCGATAAATGGTTCCAACCATCGGGATTCCCAATCGGCGCGAGCACTGCGTCTGCCATCTCAAAGATTTCATTTGCAAGACCATATCCGGTTCCGAATAAAATTACCACAGGAGCGGAATTGTTCAATATAATAGATCGCGCTCGCTCGTAGGCAAGTGGATTTTCGCGTTTTCTGGCGCCAGTGGCGATAACAAGAGGTCGGCCTGGTCGACCTGCCATGATGGTGTGAACGGCTTCTTCAACGGTGCGACTCACCTGCACCAAGCGCATGGCTTCGACCCTATTAGGCACACGTCGGGCGCCAAATCCATCGCACCAGTGGGTTAAGATCCGGGTGACCAGATCAACCTGGGCATCTAATGGGGTCACGATATGGTAGCTGGTGACATCAAACGCGCGGGCGCTGCGCGCGTTGTCGTGGATATCGAGATTGGTAACAGCAGTCGAGACGATTTGACCTTCCTTGTTGAGGACCGGGTAGTGCACCAGGGCAATGTGTACCTCAGGGTTCAAGTTTGCTACCTCATGGGTTGTGTGGACCGTCATTATCATCTTCCAATTCAGTTAGCAGTTGCCTGTCTTCATCGTTTAGCTCAAGTTTTTGGAATAGATCCGGTCGCCGTTGCATTGTTCTTAGCAGAGACTGGCGGCGGCGCCATCGCGCTATTCTGGCGTGGTCTCCGGACAAGAGTACCGAAGGAACAGAAAGCCCTTGGATCGTCTCCGGGCGTGTGTAGTGAGGATATTCCAATGCACCGTCGCTAAAGGATTCCTCAACCGTGGAGGAGGGATTCCCTAAAACGCCGGGAATTAGCCTGACAAGTGTCTCAACGATGGCCATGGCCGCAACTTCTCCGCCACATAGTACGAAATCTCCGATAGAAATTTCCTCGTCGAACCGGGAGCGAACGCGATCGTCCACGCCTTCGTATCGACCGCAAAACAGCAAAATTGATGTGTAGTTGGTTAGTCGTTGAGCCGAGGCTTGGCAAAACGGCTGTCCCTGGGGTGACAGGAGAATGGCGTGGTCTGAGCGGATTGCATCGAGCAGGTCCAGTATAGGACCGGGTCGCATTACCATGCCAGCACCTCCCCCATAGGGTGCATCGTCGACACTAGAATGTCGATCCCGAGCAAAATTCCTTGGATTTATTGTGTCGATGTAGACAAGGCCTTTTTGAATGGCTTTTCCGATCAGGCTAGTGCGGGTAAACGCATCAAAGAGCTCAGGGAAAATCGTAGCAATGTGAAATGCAACCAATAGCCACCTCAAATTCGCGACGCGAAACCAATCGTTAGAGTCATAACCCTTGCCTTTTACTACGGGTCATATCTAATCGGCAACGCAGAACTATTCCAACCAGAAAGAGGCACAGAGGATAATGTCTATTGAGGCACCCAACAAAGGGCTGCTTATGATCTTTATAAGGCATGTTAGAGGTGCAAGTAGATTCACAGTAGACCTCCTTGGGTTCTGAATCCCTGAAGGCTAGGTCCCAAAGGCTGGGTCTTAGAGAGCATGAATATCAGTTTTTTGAAAAAAGTGTTTTTTTTTTGGAATTAACTGGCCAATTTGTCCGAGGCGAGGTAGTGCCTGAGAGGTGAGTTCAAGACAGTCGTAGGTTAGAGATATCAAGCTTGAGTCTGTTGATGCGTTTGATGAGGAGTGCCACTTGGTGGCTTGCATTG